>PKVW01000035.1:0-28239 GCA_003131585.1 Acidobacteriaceae bacterium | reverse complement strand
GGCGCCGGGCTGGCCATGGCGACGATGGATATCATCAAATACGCCGGCGGCATGCCCGCGAATTTTCTCGACGTTGGCGGCGGGGCCAATGCCGAGCAGGTCGCGCACGCGTTCGAAATCCTGCTCAGCGACAAGAGCGTGAAGGCCGTGCTGATCAACATTTTCGGCGGCATNNCTGCGCGTGGACACGCTGGCCACGGGCGTGGTGGAAGCCGCGAAGAAAACCAACATCAAGCTTCCCGTGGTGCTGCGCCTCGAAGGTACGAACGTGGATGAGGGCAAGAAGATCCTGATGGAATCTGGATTTAACTTTGTGGTGAGCGACACCATGAAAGATGCAGCCGACAAAGTGGTGGCCGCGGCCCGGGGAGTTTAGAGGCACCGGAACGGCAGTAGACGCAGCGAGGCATCATAGTTATGGCAATCCTGGTTAATAAGAACACGCGCTTGATCGTGCAGGGACTGACGGGACGCGAAGGCACCTTCCATGCCAAGGCCTGCGCCGCTTATGGGACGCAGGTCGTGGGCGGAGTGACGCCGGGCAAGGGCGGCACCACGCACGAAGGCTGGCCCATTTTCAACACCGTGCAGGAAGCCGTCGAGAACACCGGCGCCGACACCACCGTCATTTTTGTTCCGCCGCCGTTCGCGGCCGACGCCATCATGGAAGCGGCAGACGCCGAACTCGATCTCATCGTCTGCATCACCGAGGGCATTCCCACGCTCGACATGGTCAAGGCATGGGAGTTTCTGCAGAACCGGCGCTCGCGGCTGATCGGTCCAAACTGTCCCGGCATTATCTCGCCCGGCAAGTGCAAGATTGGAATTATGCCAGGATCCATTCATAAAGAAGGAGCGATTGGCATTGTTTCGCGCTCGGGCACGCTGACTTATGAAGCCGTGCACCAGCTCACGCAGCGCGGCATTGGACAATCCACCGCCATCGGCATCGGCGGCGATCCGATTATCGGAACCAACTTCCTGGATGCGCTCGACCTGTTCAATCGCGATCCCGAGACCGAAGCCGTGATCATGATTGGCGAGATCGGCGGCGACGCCGAAGAAACCGCCGCGGAATTTGTGAAGACCCACATGAAGAAGCCGGTGGTCGGCTTCATCGCGGGGCAGACCGCGCCTCCGGGACGACGCATGGGCCACGCCGGTGCGATCATCTCCGGCGGCAAGGGCACGGCGGCGGAGAAGATCAAGGCCATGGAAGCGGCCGGCATCCGCGTGGCAAAATCTCCGGCAGCCATCGGGGAAACGCTCGTAGCGGCGCTGGAAGTGAAAGTCTAGTACCGAGTACCGAGTACCGAGCGAAGACAAGCAAGCCAACGACTAAGGAATAACGACTCACTATGAAGACTCTGCAACGCACTTTTACCATCGTGAAACCTGACGCTGTCGCCAAGAACGGGGTCGGCGATATCATTGAACAATTCGAGAAGAATGGCTTCCGCATTCTGGCCATGAAGATGCTGGAAATTTCCAAGTATCAGGCGGAACAGTTTTACGCCGTGCACGCAAGCCGGCCATTCTATAACTCGCTCACAAATTTTATCTCCAGCGGACCGATCGTCGCTCTGGCTCTGGAAAAAGAAAATGCCATTGCCGATCTGCGCAAGCTGATGGGCGCCACCAACCCGGCCAACGCCGAGGAAGGCACCATCCGTAAGAAGTGGGCCTCGAGCATCGAACACAACGCCATTCACGGCTCCGATGCCGAGGATACGGCACGCTTCGAATTGAGCTTTTTCTTCGCGGGCTATGAGCTGGCGAAATGACGGCCGCCCTGCGGGCGTGAGCGAAGCGGGAGCCCGCCGCCGTCATCCGTCATCCGTCATCCTGAACGAAGTGAAGGATCTCTTATGCCCATGGTTCAAATTACGATGCTGCAGGGGCACACAGCCGAGCAGAAGCGCAAGATCGCAAAACGTATCACCGATGCGCTGGTCGAAGAAGCCGGAGCGCGGCGCGAAGGCATCACCATCGCTTTCCAGGAAGTGTCGAAGGAAAGCTATGCGTCGGGCGGCGAGTTGATGATCGACAAGTTAAAGTGACGGGCTTTCCGAGAGTGGATGATGCAACCGATACGCCATCATCGTCAAGAGCCGCGGGCGAGGGCGCCCGCGCCACACAACCTACCCTAGCGCTTCGTACACGTGGCCTTCCACACGGTCCGCTACCTTGGGCAACTCCTTGCGGGCATATTGCAAAAAGTGCGGCGACGTGCGGTGGGCTTCGAGAGCGGCGTCATCTTTGTATTGCTCGTAGATGAAGAAGCGCCTTGGCTCGGTCTTGTGCCGGTGGACCTGATACATCAGGCAGCCAGGCTCCTTGCGGGATTCTTCGGTCAGCGTCGCAAAAATTGGGGCCACATCGGCATCGTGCCCTGCTTTCGCCATCCACGTCACTGCCAAAACCACCATCGCGCGCTCCTTACGTAGTGTTAGTACCTGACAAATGGGAAGCCAATTCTAGCAGGCCGCCGAAAACTCTATCCTTGCAGCGCAGCGCCTGAAGGCGCAAATCATTTGCTGCCCTTCCGACGTGCCTGAAGGCATGCCCCGATACGAATCTCACATCTTCAGCAGCCTGCTAGACTTTTCGGCCTGAGGCTGTCTTCAACTCACTCGCGAATTCGTCCACAACAATTGTGTGATCCCGGTCGGGACCGGTTGAGACCATGCCGATCTTCGCCCCTGCTTCTTTTTCCAGAAAAGCCAGGTATTCGCGCGCCGGCTTGGGCAACTGGTCGAACTTTGTGATGCCTTGCGTCGACGTCCGCCACCCCGGCATCTTTTGATAAATGCACTCCAGCTTGTCATAACCGCTGGCTTGCGCGGGAATTTCCATGGTCCTCTTTCTATCGACGATGTAGCCCACGCAGACCGGAATCTCCGCCAGTTCATCCAGCACATCCAGCTTGGTCACCACTAGCCACGAGATGCCGTTGATCATGCCAGCGTAGCGCAACAGTGGCAGGTCGAGCCAGCCGGTGCGCCGCGGACGTCCCGTAACCGCGCCAAACTCGTTGCCGCGCTGACGCAAATGTTGGCCGGCATCGCCCTTCTCCTCGCTGGGAAACGGACCTTCGCCGACGCGCGTGCAATACGCCTTGGTCAGTCCGATCACCGAGTCGATCATATTCGGGGCCACACCGGTACCGGTCGCCGCGCCTCCCGAAGTCGCGCTGGAAGAAGTCACGAAGGGATACGTGCCGTGGTCGATGTCGAGCATCGTGCCCTGCGCGCCTTCAAACAAGATGGCCTCACCCTCGGCCAAAGCCTGGTTCAGCAAGACTGCGGTGTCGCATACGAATGGCGCAATCTTCTCGGCTGCCGCGGCATATTCCGAATACATTTTGTCGGCGTCGAGCGGTTCGGAATTGAAGAGCGCGTGCGCGATCATGTTCTTCTCGCGGACTGCGTTTTCGATGTGTTTCTTCAGAAGCGGCAGATCGAGCAAGTCCGCCACGCGCAGCCCGCGACGACCCATCTTGTCTTCGTAGGCGGGGCCGATTCCGCGCGAAGTAGTGCCAATCTTCACGCGCCCCGGAGCGTTCTCCGCCGCCAACTCGATCATGCGATGGTAGGGCAGAATCACCTGGGCGCGGTTCGAAACAAAAAGATTTCCGTCGACCCTCACGCCCGCCTCGCGCAGCGCGCCCACTTCCTTCAGAAAGGCCGTGGGGTCCAGAACCACGCCGTTGCCGATCACGCTGCGGCACGCCGCCCTCAACACTCCGCAAGGAACCAGTTGCAGGACAAACTTCTTGCCGTTGATGATGACCGTGTGGCCGGCATTGTGGCCGCCGGCATAGCGGGCCACGACGGAAAAACTCTCCGACAAAACGTCGACAATCTTTCCTTTGCCCTCGTCGCCCCACTGGGCGCCGACAATCACCGCGGTCTTGCCTCGTTTCAATGCCAACTCCGTCACAGGATTCGCGGACGCATCGCTGCGCCGCACCGGGGTCGCACACGCCTTGCCGCGGCAATACTCGAAGGCTAGCTGGGATGAAAGCGGAGAAGATGTGTACGCAGTATCTTATCGCGCCCGTGCGACGAATGGCAACGCAACGCAGGCCGCCCAGTCGGCAGTGGTGATCTTTGAAGGAAGAAACTTTCAAAGCGTACACTGGAAAGCGTTATGAGCGCCAAGGCTGGATATTCGACCCCTCTGTTGCACGTGGCGGAGATCGAGAAATCGATCCGCTTCTACGAACTGCTGGGCTTCACCACGGTCGACACAGATCGATGCGTTCCGTTGGGATGGGCGCGCCTGCACTGTGAGGACGGGTCCGCGGTGATGTTCCTGAGGGCGGAGCATGCGGTGGATTCGTCCGCACAGGCAGTGATGTTCTGCATGTACACGCCCGACTTGACTGGCCTGCGCGAGCATCTGTTAGGCGGCGGGGTTCAAGTGCCGCCGATTAACCATCCGGAATATATGCTCAGCGGTAAAATCAACATTACCGATCCCGATGGCTACAGAATAGAGATTTGTCATTGGGGACGACCGGAGCAGGATGCGTGGGAAAGGCGGATCGCCAAGAAGTAATCGGCGCGGACCAGAACTACCGATGACTCTCCGGTTAAGATAGACAGCAGAGAACCCTGTGGATGAGGAGGCCATCCTGAAAAAGGTTTTTCACTTCGACTCTCCGCGCGAGAAGTATCAGTGCGACGCGGCCGTCCTGTCGTGCTTCGATAATCGATTTGATCTGGGATTCCGAAAGTTCCTCGAGCACATCGGCGTGGCAAATCCCGATCCCATCAGGATCGCCGGGGGCGCCAAATGTCTGGCCTCGCCGGAGCGCGAGGCAGAGCGTGAATTTGTCCTGGATCAGGTCCGTAAGTCCATGCGCCTGCACGGCACTAAGCGGGTGATCCTGATGGTGCACTCCGATTGTGGCGCCTACGGAGACCTTGCCGGCGGTTTCGGCGGAGACGATCGAGCCGAGGCCGCGCATCATCAGCGCGAACTGGCTCGTGCAGCAGCCAAATTGTTAGAGGCAATTCCCGGAATCGAGGTGCAGGGGTACTTCGTCGATTTTGACGGCATCTGGGACGCCGAAGTTTCAAGCTCACAACCTCTGGCACAGCGGCCCGTAGTATGATGCCGGGCCGTTGAATCCAACATCACATTTCATGCCCAAGTTCGAAAAACACATTTTTATTTGCGGCAACCAGCGCCCGCCCGGGAATCCGCGGGGATGCTGCGATCCAACCGGCCAGGCGAAGTTGCAGAAACTATTCAAGCAGAAACTGGCGGAACGCGGCCTCAAGGGCAAAGTGCGGGCGAACCAGTCGGGTTGTCTCGATCAATGCGAGCACGGTCCCAATCTCGTGGTATATCCCGANNCAATCAATCCGGATGCCTGGACCAATGCGAGCACGGGCCGAACTTGGTGATTTATCCCGAAGCCGTCTGGTATGGGCACGTCACCGAGGCCGACGTCGATGAGATCATCGAATCCCACATCATCGGCGGCAAGCCAGTCGAGCGGCTGATGCTGGCCGACTCCTGCCTCAACACCGCCGCGTGTGAACATCGCAAAGAAAAGATCAGCGGTCAGTGATCAGTCGCCAGAAAACAAGAGGATGGGCTGCGGAAGAGGATGTGCTGCTGCCGTGTGAGACTGGCAACTGATCGCCGGCAACCGGCAACTGCTTCTTGGTAGGCGCGGCAGGAATCGAACCTGCAACCACCGGATTAGAAATCCGGTGCTCTATCCATTTGAGCTACGCGCCCCTAGCAAAATTTATCACAAGCTCCCGGTGGAGTATCATGCGGTGTCGCATTGACCTCCGCCGCTCCATCCCGGCTCGCTTACATCGATTGGATGCGCGGCCTGGCCTGCGTCCTGATGTTCCAGACTCATTGCTACGACTCCTGGCTCAGCCCTGGCGCGCGCCAGAGCAAGTTCTTCATGTACTCGCAACTGGGCGGAACCTTCCCCGCTCCTCTGTTTTTATTTCTGGCGGGCATCTCATTCGCGCTGGTCACCGAAAAACTGTGGCAGAAGAATCTGTCGCCCGCGCGAATCGCCCGCGCCACCATCCGCCGCGGCGCGGAGATCTTTGCCTTTGGCCTGCTCTTTCGACTGCAGGAATATCTCATCGCCTGGGGTTGGGCGCCGCTCAGCGACCTGCTACGCGTGGATGTGCTTAACACCATCGGCATCTCCATGATGCTCATGGGCCTCGTCTGCTGGCTGGTGCTGTCCCTTCAACGGGGACCGCGAGCCAGGATGGCCCTTGTTCTCGCCTCGGCTGGAGCGGCGTTGCTGATTTCTCTGCTCACACCCCCGCTGTGGACGACTTGGCGCCCGCGCTGGCTGCCTTGGCCACTGGAGTCCTACATCAACGGAGTTCACAATCTGGGCACGCCGCAGGCCGGACTCTTCCCAATTTTTCCCTGGACTGCCTTCGCCTTCGCCGGGCTGGCCGCGGGATTTATTCTGCAAAGCCAGTGGGCACGCAAGCGCGGAGCCCTGACTTTCTTTCTGGCCGGCGCGGCGGGCCTAGGGCTCGTGGCGGTCGCCCGCGGGCTGGATGCCCAACCGCGTCAGCTTTACGCGGTCTACGACTACTGGCACACCAGCCCAGACTTCTTTTTGATTCGCGTGGGCATGCTGCTCGTTATTCTGACGGCGAGCTATGCCTGGTGCCGCTGGGGTGTAGGACAACGACGCGTAGGACAACGACGCGCTGCACCGTGGGGATTCAGTCCTCTCATTCAATTAGGCCGCGCTTCCCTGCTGGTCTACTGGGTCCACCTCGAGTTCGTGTACGGACGCTTTTCCATCCTGCCCAAACATGCCGCAAACATCCGGAGTGCGTCTTTGGGACTGTTGACGATCTTTCTCGCGATGCTTACCCTCGCGTTCCTTCGGACGCGGCTGAAGGGGCGCGGCGCTGAGATGCGGACTTGGTTCCGGACTTGGTTCCGGACTTGGTTCCGGCGCCCAGCAAGCGTCAACTGAAGCCTGCGGCGGCTGCACGGTGAGAGGCGTGGCGCTACCGGAACTGCTTCGCGAACTCCACGACTTCGCGCTCCGCCCACCGGCCATCATAAGCCGGATCGCCGTCTCGCTCGCCGACGAAGGCACAATGGCCGCCGTCCTCGGCTTCGATGTAGGTAATGTTGCGGTTGGAGACGATCTTCTCCCGCGCTTCCGGCAAAATGCGAATGAACGGATCGTTGGCCGCGTGGATCACCAGTGTGGGCCGGGCGATGCGGTCGATCACATTGGTGGCGGCGGCTCGGGCGTAATAGTCGTCGGCCCCGGCAAAGCCGCAATAGTAAGCGGTGATACGTTCGTCGAAGTCGCGGAGGGTCTTAATTCCGCGCAGGCGCGAGGCGTCGAAGCTGCCGGGAAACAGCCGCGCTTTGCGGCGAAATCGCCGGAACAGTTGCAGCAGAAAATAGTATTCGTAAAGCCGGTTGGCGGGCTCGTGCAGCGCATCAGCCGATGCCGCCAGATTCACCGCCGGACAAACCGCCGCCACTCCACGGAACTCCGGCGGACCGTCGCTGCCCCACTCCCCCGCCAGTTTCAGCACCAGATTGCCGCCCATGGAAAAACCAATCAGCACGAAACCTGAAACTCCGTCGCGCTCGACGATGTCGCGCGCCACCGCCGCCACATCCGCGGAACGGCCCGAGTTGTAAAGCGTGGGCGCGCAGTGGTCCATGCCGCCGCAGTTGCGCTGGTTCATGCGCAGCACGTTCATGCCCGCAGCCAAGCCGTTGCGCGCTATCCCCAGCATGTATTGGGATTCGCTCGATCCCTCCAGCCCGTGCACCACGATCAGCGTCAACGCGCTCCGGTCCCTCTGCCAATGACAATGGCACAGTAATGGAACGCCGGGTTCCGCTTCGATCAAACGCCGTTCGGCAGCCGGCAGGGCGATGCGCCGCGCGAGAAAGAAGGCTGCAAGAGTCTGTACGTGCCCGCCTTGCAGCCAGGGATGTGGCCGGAAAACGGAGGGCACGAACGCCGCCAGCTTCTCTGTCAAGCCATCCTCGAATTTAGTTTCTGAAGTTGGAGGTCCGGGCGTCACCGCCCCAGTTTGCGAAGTTCCCACAAATTGATTCTAATATGAGGAGCAGTCCGCTCGATGGGAGTGATCGTCATGCCGATTTTTGAATACATCTGCCAGGAATGCCGGCACGAGTTTGAAACCTTGGTCTTCGGCCGCGACAAGGCCAAGTGCCCCAGGTGTCAAAGCAAGAAGCTGAGCCCGCAGCTAAGCGTCTTCGCCATGTCCGCCAAGGGCTCGGCGGCCAAGTCGGCTCCCACGAACGCCTGCGGCTCCTGCGGCGATCCTCGGGATCCGGGCGCGTGCTCGCTCGGCGACCTCGACTAGCGCCTCGGGCTTGCGCCTCGTCAGGCAAGCAAACTTTCGGCACTCCTACGCCTGTGACTGTGGTTACCTTTGTTTCCTCACCCGGCCCGCCTACGATGCCTTCACCTCCCTCGGAAACCAAGGAGCATCGAATGGATCGGCGCCAGCAGTCGCGTGTCTTCGTTGACCTTCCCGTCCAGATCTGGGGCATGGACCTTCATTCCCGCCCCTTCACTCAGCCAGCCAGCCTGCGAACCATTAGCGGCCGCGGGGCCACCCTGCAGTGCGTGGACGCTCGACTGAAGCCGGGTGACGTGGTGGATGTTCTATATCAGGGCACCAAAGCTCAGTTCCGCATTGTATGGTGCGGCAAGCCTGGAACCGAAATGGCCGGAGAAGTAGGAGTCGAGAACCTTTCCGTTGACACCACGCTTTGGGATGTCGATCCGCTGCGCTGTGCCGCCTCTGTCGGCCAGGGTTAGATCGAGCTCTCAGCTCTTAGCTCTTAGCTTCGAATTCTTCGCGCAGGGATGAGGCCTGCGATCCGCAACCATCTCCACGAACGCTTAGAGGCAAAACTGAGGTACAAGTGCGTTTCGATTTCTCGGGGTAGTAGAAGTAGAGAGGATAACGGAGTAAAAAGGGGGGAGGGCGGGGAAGGACTGAAACCCGCGTCACCACGGGCCATTCGCAGTATGGCGTGGCTGCACTGCGAACGCAAGCGGAAAGCGGAGCGGAGGCGCGAATTCACGGTCGAGTGGCAGAAACTTTCACACTTGCCGCACGTAAATCGTGGAAACGTTGCAAGTTCTGTCATCCTGGCTCGCTTGGAGTGCTCCCCGCGCCGTCGCGGCAACCGCCGGATCCTCCGCGAGTTCTCGCGAAATTACCTCCAGCATCAATCCAAGCTGTAAACTCGCAGAGATGCGGGTAAAGATTCTCGGTTCGGCGGCCGGAGGCGCGTTTCCGCAATGGAACTGCGCCTGCGTAAATTGTCGCGCCGTGAGGGCCGGCACGTTCCACGGCAGGCCGCGCGCGCAGACGCAGCTTGCCATTACACAAGATGGCCAGTCTTGGTTTCTTCTGGGCGCGTCTCCGGACTTGCGGGCGCAAATCGAAGTCACGCCTGAGTTGCATCCGCGCCATGGCTTACGCCAGTCGCCCATCGCAGGCGTGCTGCTGGCCAACGCCGATCTCGACCACGTCCTCGGCCTGCTCCTGTTGCGTGAACTCCAGCCGCTGCGCGTCCACGCTACCGCTTCGGTTCGCCGCATTCTTCGCGAAGACAACTCAATGTTCGGCATGCTGCAGCGAATTCCGAATCAAACGGTATGGACCGACTTTGACTCCGGCGAGGAATTCCATCTTTGCAACGCCCAAGGCGAAGACTTCGGTCTGCGCTGCCGGGCGTGGTCGCTGAGCACACATTATCCCGCCTACGTCACAGCAGACCGGCAGTCGCAACTCGCGCCCGGCGAAGCTTCCCTGGGGTTCATCCTCGATTCGCACAGCAATGATTCGCACAGCGACACCTCGCACAGCGCCGATTCGCCTTCGCACTCGCGATTGGCCTATATGCCCGCCGTTCCGCAAGTGGACGACGCACTCCTCCAACAACTCGACACCTGCGACGTCCTGCTCTTCGATGGCACGTTCTGGAGCGACGACGAACTGATTCGCGTCCAGGGCAGCGGACAAACCGCGCGGCAGATGGGCCACATCCCGGTCGAAAGCACGCTGGTCACGTTGGCGGGACTGCGCCGCCCGCGTAAAATCTTCTTACACATCAACAACACCAATCCCATGCTGGACGAGGCGAGCCCCGAGCATCGCCAGGTCCGGGACGCGGGTTGGGAAATTGCGGAGGACGGATGGCAGTTCGACCTGTAGCAACCGAAACCGAGGCGCAAGCCGCCCGCCTGCTTTCGCTCGACGAGTTGCGAGCGCAATTTCAGGCCACGGGCGAGGAGCGCTACCATCACAAGCATCCTTTTCATTTGTTGATGCACGAAGGCAAACTCAGCCGCGGACAACTGCAAGCCTGGGCGCTGAACCGCTACTACTATCAGAGCATCATCCCCATCAAAGATTCCATCATCCTCTCCCGCGGACCGGACCCGACCTTCCGCCGCGCCTGGCGCAAGCGCATCATCGACCACGATGGCGACGCTACCAATAATAATGACGGCGGCATCAATCGCTGGATAAAACTGGCGGAAGCGACGGGCCTCGATCCAGAACAAGTTCGCGCCGGCAAAGGCATTCTTCCCGCCACCCGCTTCGCGGTCAACGAATACCTGAACATCGTTCGCACCCGGTCGCTATTGGAGGCGGTCGCTTCCTCGCTGACCGAATTGTTCTCCACCAAGCTGATCACGCTGCGCGTGGAAAAGCTGCGCCAGCACTATCCTTGGCTGGCCGGAGGTCTGGATTATTTCGAGGCCAGACTTTATCAGGCGCCGGAGGATTCCCAGTTCGCGGTGAACTATGTCTACGACAATGCGAAAACACGCGCCGAGCAGGAGCTGGCGATCCAGGCCCTGCGCGACAAGTGCGATATTCTCTGGGCCCAGCTCGACGCCCTCTACTTCGCCTACGTCCAGCCGGGATGGCCCCCGCCCGGCGCCTTCCGCATCGAGGCCAGCTAATGTTGTGTCCCGAGGGGTGTGGCGTTGGTCAGATCTGCTTTGAAAGGGCGCGGCTTCCAGCCGCGCCGCATCCGATGCAATATGAAGAAGGGCTTTAGCCCCTGAGGTACTAGGTGAGAATGTTCGAGATCGCGTTGCCAGCTATTCAGCGTATTTCCGGGGGACAACGCTAACATGCCGCCTCCCGAAGACACCAGCCAGCCCCGCCTGGCCACCGGTTGCCGCTGGGGAGCAGAGAACCGCGGAGCAGAGAATAAGACCGCCGAGAACAAGACCGGTGCTGAACAAGAGCGAGTAATCCTGTTTCCCGAAGGCGCAATCAAGCTGCAGGGCACGGGCCGGCAAGTGCTCGAACGCTGCGACGGTCAGCGCACCTTCGCCCAGATCATCGCAGAATTGCAATCCCAGTTCGGCGATGCCGATCCCGCCAAGATTCGCGCCGACATCAGCCAGTTCCTCGAGCAACTGCGCCACAAGCGCATCGTGGACTACTAGAACGGCTCCACGCTGCTCATGTGGGGACAGCCGCCCTCGGCTGTCCGATCGGGCGCAGCCCGGTGAGGCCTTCGCGCGCAGGCAAAGACCTAACTTTTTCCTGAACAGCGTGGACCGGTTTCAGTCTCGCACGCGGACGAAATAGAAGACTATGCCCAGCACACAAAGAATACGTGGCCAATATCTCGCAGAAATAAGGAATAGCGTGTCTCGCTCTCTGAAAAAGGATTCTCGCGTTGCATTATGGACACCAGTGGAATCTTCCGCTTCGCGCCGAGCAAGCCACCATACAAGACCTGCAGCAATTAGAAAGCCCGCGAACTTAGGCCACCCATGTTGCTGGTAATACGTGTTGTCATGTAGGAAAGACCTCGTCAGCAACTCAGTGGCGAGAAGACATCCAAAAATTATGATCGCTATCAGAATTCCACGCCCCCGCCAGATGATCATATGGATATGGAGTAGGCTATCACTCACCTTAAAAGCCCTACCTAACCCCAGCTCTCCCTTTCTTGATACCTTGTGTGCCTCCACAAAAGGGTAAAAGAAATGAGGAACACAAACGCTTCGCTTCAGGCCAGTTGCTCCCAGCTCACATCGAGCGCAGCGCCCAGCTTCTTCCATGTGCTGACAGACCCGACCTTACGCTTGGTCTCAATCGCCGCGATAAGCGCGCGCGATACCTTCGACTTCTTCGCAAGCTGCTCCTGGGTAAGCTTCCGGTACTCACGCCAAATTCGGAGCGCGGCCTCTCCCCTCAGCCTGCGCTCGGTGATCTCCAGTGGTATGAGCTCGTCCTCGCCATCCTCAAGACGCACTCTTGCCGCATCGTACGCCTTCACGTCGGCGAGCATCTCCGCATCTTCCATCAACTTCTGCAGACGTTCCACAGAAATCACGGCGAATTCCCTGCCCTTGCGCGTAATGGTTTCGATACGCATCAGTAGATTCCTCCTCTTGCTCCTACTTCCAAAACCCACAATTCAAGGCGGTCATCCTGCAACTCGTAAATGACGCGCCAGTCTCCAATTCTCAGCCGGTAGCCCTCGCGTCCCTGAAGCTTGGTCACGTTGTTGTGCCTGGCATAAGGATCGGTGGCAACTTCTTTGATCTTCCCCACAATCCGCTTTTGCCAGCTCACCGGAAGTCGGGAAAGCCCCCGCGCAAAGGCCTTGGTGGTGACGACCGTGTACACCACTCAATTGTTACCCTAAGTAACAATAAGGTCAAGCAGAAAATGTGGTCCTTCGTAACAATGGTTTCATAGGCAGGCGCCTAGCCACCTTGGAGGAATCCACAGCCCCGTTGTGACATCCGACCTTGCCTTCCACTGGAAATCAGGCCATCATGGTCAAAGCGGAGCCAGTAGGCTCAAATGGCGTTGGGAACCCCGTAAGTCGTTTGCTGTCAAGATTTTGATATCTAACTCCTTTGGGCTCAAGACTTTGACACACCTATCTTGCGAAACCCGCGCTGGACAAGGCTTCCAGAGGTATAGGGGGGAGGGGGATATCCTACGAGACAATACCTTCGAGAGTAAATCTAGCCTCCCGAGAGCACCTAAAATCGCCTCGCAGAAAAACTTATTTCGACGACCGATCCACAGGATGATCGAACAGCCCCGCTGATGATTCCCAATCCGCTCGCCCTCATCGCCGAGATCACACATCGCTGCCCGCTGCACTGCGTCTACTGCTCGAATCCCCTTGAGCTGGCCGCGGTAACTTCGGAGCTTTCCACCGCGGAGTGGATCGATGTTCTCCAGCAGTCGGGCAAGCTGGGGATGCTGCACGCGCACTTCACCGGCGGCGAACCGCTGGCGCGGCCCGATCTGACCGAGCTCATCGCGGCTGCGCGCGCCGCCGGCCTCTACACCAACCTCATCACTTCCGGCATCGGACTTGCTGAAACACGATTGCAGGCGCTAGTCGAGGCCGGACTCGATCACATCCAGATCAGTTTCCAGGATTCGCGCGAGGACTCAGCCAACTGGATTGCCGGAGCCAAAGCGCACGCACACAAAGTTGAATTGTCGCGCATCATCCGCCGCCACAAGATCGCGTTCACCGTGAATCTTGTCATTCACCGGCAGAACATCGATCACCTCGATGAGATGATCGCGTTCATCGAACAGCTCGCGCCCGAGCGCATGGAAATCGCCCACACCCAGTATTACGGCTGGGCGTTGCGGAACCGGGCCGCGCTGCTGCCCACGCGGGCGCAGCTTGAAAAAGCAGTGGAAGCCGTGGCCGCCGCGGAAACGCGCCTCGCCGGACGCATCCGCGTTGATTTTGTAGTCCCGGACTACTACGCGCGCTTTCCCAAAGCCTGCATGGGCGGATGGGGCCGTAGATTGATGCTCATCAATCCAGCGGGCAAAGTCCTTCCCTGTCACGCCGCGGAAGTGATTCCCGGCCTCGCGTTCGAGAATGTTCGCGAGCAATCCCTGGAGTTCATCTGGCGGCAGTCTTCTTCGTTCCAGCGCTTTCGCGGAGAGGAATGGATGCCGGAACCCTGCCGCAGTTGCGAGCAGCGCACCGAAGATTTCGGCGGATGCCGCTGCCAGGCTCTGCTGCTCACCGGCGACGCGACCGCCACGGATCCTGCCTGCACGCTCGCGCCCGCGCACCATATCGTCGAGGCAGCGTTGGCCGAAGCTAATTCCAGCGCCGCGATTTCGCAGCCGGTTCCCGCCGCATCATTCGTGCAGTTGCAGCAGCGAGCCGGAAGTCTCTGGAGTTATCGGACCAATCCCGAATAACGCGACGCCGCCTGTCCTGCGCTACCAGCGCACGCCGATCGTGATCGGCCGGAAGTCGGTTGTAATGCCGTTGTGCGATCCGTGCATAAAACGGTATTCCGCGTAGATCTCGACTCCACTGGGCACCTTGCGCGCCACCCCTCCACCGAAGTTGTACCCGAATTCGTTCTGGCTGGAATTTACAAAGCTGCCGCTGAGAGGAATGCTGACATTCGAGCACGCACCCCACCAGTCCCAGAACGCATTGCACGCCGAACCGGGAACGGTCGTGTCGGAGTCCAAGTGCCCGGAGCGATGGTAGAAGGCGGGGCCGAAGAGGACATATCCGCCGTATAGCTTGGTCACGGGAATGTTGATGATGGGGTCCAGCGTGATGGCGAAGACGTGGCTTGTGGCTCCCGTGGCCTGCGCCAGTTCTTGCGTGGAGTCGCGCAGCGGCAGGTTCGCAAAAATAAAGTCCGCGCGCAGACCCAAATATTTATTCGCGTTGCGTGCTACGCCGGCAGCCCCAACAAAGCCTCCGCCCCTTACCCAGGTTTTCGTCGCGCCGCTGTCCACATTGGCTCCGGCGCCGACGTTGTAGGTCCAGTTCTTGTAGTCGTGCGGCCGCAGCTTCCGCCGCGAAGTGGATTCTTCATCCGCGGGTTCCTGGCCGCTGGCGGGTTGCTGTGCTGTGGAAGTTGGCGCGGCGGGTTGTTGCGCCGCAGGGACTGGCGCCGCAGGCGGGGCCGCGGGAGTTTGTCCGGCGGGCGTCGTCTGGGCGAAGCCTTGCGCCCCCAAAAGAATTGTCAGAACCAGCAGCGTTAGCGCACTCGCAGTCGCGGTCACACTCGCGAACTTTGCCATCATCCATTCTCCTCCCATAACCGGGCTTGGTGGCGGACCGTAGCGCTCGGCATCAAGAGGCGAGAGGCGCCGTTGGTAAAGGTTCCGCTTGTGATTCCTCGCAGGAAGGCGTCGGCCTTGGTTGCGGCGGATCGCATTATATTACCAACTTTGATGCCGATTCTGCCTGGTACGCCGCCCGAACCCAGCGAGGCCTGCTTCGCTTCTCGCAATTCGCTTTCCACTTCGCGGAGGCGCAAGTCGCACGTATGATAAAAATGAGTTTCGATTCTCGAGAACAGGCTTTGCAAAAGACTCCGCCAGAACAGCCACCGGGCGCCAATCCCGCCCCCATTCTCCGGGATCGCACCCCTGCGCGCCGGGTTGCCCTGGTGGGCTTCGGAACCGTGGGTCGCGCCGTGGCCAAGATTCTCTGCGAGCGCAGAAACGAAGCCGGCTTGCTGCGCCTGACGCACATCTGCAATCGCAACGTCGAGCGCAAGAAGCAGCCCTGGGTGCCGAGTGAAGTAATTTGGACTGAAGATTTCGGCGCAATTCTCAACTCCGATGCCGATATTGTCATTGAGCTGATCGGCGGCTTAACGCCGGCGGAGGAGTTGGTGCGGAGCGCGTTGAATGCAGGCAAATCGGTAGTGACGGCCAACAAGCAACTCATCGCCCGTCATGGCCCGGACCTGCTGGAGCTCGCGAGCGCGAACGGCTGCCAGCTCGAATTCGGAGCGTCCGTCGCCGGCGGAGTTCCTGTTCTTCCCGCGCTGCGCACCGGGCTCTGCGGAGATCGACTGCACGGTATTGCGGGCATTCTGAACGGCACGTGCAACTACATTCTCAGCCGCATTGAGACCGATCGCATTCCCTTCAGCGAAGCTCTCGAAGAAGCGCAGGCCCGCGGCTATGCCGAAGCCGACGCCAGCGAAGACCTCGACGGCGGCGACGCCCGCGCCAAACTTTCCATCCTCGCGCTGGCCGGACTGCACGTCCGCATTTCCCCGGGAGACATTCGCGCCCGCACCATTCGCGGCATCGATGCAGTCGATTTCGACTACGCCGCCGAACTGGGCTGCACCATCCGCCAAATCTCGCGCGCCGATTTGAAAGAGACGACGTTATTCGCCGACGTTGGCCCCAGCCTGGTTCCCGCCTCGTCGCCCTTCGGACGCGTTCAGAGGAACCTGAATCTGGTTTTGACCTCGGGAGAATACGGCGGCGACATGGCCTTCCTGGGCGCGGGCGCGGGAGGAGATCCCACAGCCGTTGCGGTCGTCTCAGACTTGATGTTCGTCGCGGAGAGTCTCTCGGCCGGACCGCGCCCGCACCGTCCGCTGCAACTGGCGTCGCCAAAGGTAAGCTGCGACTTTGAGACGCCCTGGTATCTGCGCTTAGTGGTGAAAGACCAGCCCGGCATCATCGCAGGTCTGGCCGCGATCCTCTCGGCTCATCAACTGAACATTGATGCCGTGTTGCAGAAACCGGGATTCGACAAAAGCGCGCTGCCCTTCGTCATTACGCTGGAGCCCTGCCGCGACGCGCAACTGCATCCCGCGCTTCAGGAAATGTCCGCGCTTCCGTTCGCGCTTCGCCCGTGCCTCTGCCTGCCGATTTTGCGCTAGTGAAACGGAATGCCGCCTGCCATGCCTCGGGTCGACGGTAGTGCCGGAATGCTCCAATGGTTATATCCTTGAATAGGCGCAATCCTAATAACACAGTCGCTGGGCAGATCCGCTACGCGCGGGATCGGAAACGGCAGAAATTCAAGGACGACCTTTCATGAAGTACCGCAAGCTGGGCCGAACCGGGTTTGAAGTTAGCGACATCGCCTATGGACTCTGGGGCATGAGTGGCTGGAGCGGTTCCGACGACCAGCAGTCGCTCGATTCCCTGCAACTCTCCGTCGACTCGGGCTGCAACTTCTTCGACAGCGCGTGGGCCTACGGCGATGGCAAGAGCGACGGCCTGCTCGGCGAAACCATGGCGCGCAACTCCAAAAAGCGCCTGTATGCCGCATCGAAGATTCCTCCGGCCAACGGACAATGGCCGGCACTTCCGAAATACAAATACCGCGACGTGTTTTCTTCGGACCACGTGCTCAAGTACGCCGACCTGATCCGCAAGAAACTGCGCGTCGAGTCGATCGACCTGCTGCAGTTCCACGTCTGGGATGACAGTTGGACCGACGATCCCGAATTTCGCTCCACGGTAGAGAAGTTGAAGGACGGCGGCTGGATTCGCCACTTTGGCGTCAGCCTGAACCGCTGGGAGCCGGAGAATGGCCTCAAAGCGTTGCGCAGCGGGCTGGTCGACGTTGTGCAAGTGATTTACAACATCTTCGATCAGGCGCCTGAGGACAAACTGCTTCCCCTCTGCCAGGAACTCAACGTGGGCGTGATCGCGCGCGTGCCCCTCGACGAAGGCAGCCTGGGCGGCAAGATGACACTCGAAACCCGCTTCCCGAAAGACGATTGGCGCTCCGGTTACTTTGGGCCGGAAAATCTGGCGAATACGATTCAGCGGGTCGACAAGCTCAAGAAAATCCTGCCCGCAGGCATGACGCTGCCGGAAATGTCGCTGCGCTTCATCCTGTCTCATCCCGCCGTCAGCACAACGATCGTAGGAATGCGCGATCCGCAGCATGTGCGCCAGAACGTTGCCGCCAGTGATGCCGGTTCGCTCGACTCCGGCCTGCTCGCCGAATTGAAGCATCATCGCTGGGACCGCGCCCCGCAAAGCTGGTCGGATTGACCGTGCCGGGCGCAATGGTTCAAATGTTGGGCGGAAGCCATCCGTTCCCCGCCCAACTCACGCCCGGTCAATCTCACGTCCGGTCAATCGAAAAAGAAGAGCTTGCTGGGCTGCTGGAGCCGTGAGACGATGGCGGGCAGCGTAGAGGTCGCGCCATGGCCACGGGGTTTCCGGCAATCATGTGTTTCACAGGCTCTATCGTATTTTTTGCATTTTCCGTGAAGCTGCGGAAATCCCGTGTGCTTGAGAAGTCTTCAGGATCCGGCGCCATCCGCTCATCGCAAGCGAGACAAAAAAAGATTCAGATAGCGAGCTGGCTGGGCTTTGCCGTGGGTCTGGTTTTGTTGGCCGGAGCTATTTTTCTCGAGCTTCGTGGACTCACCTCCTAGCTCCCGACCTGCCCACTCCCATCCCTACGATCTCTGGTAGTAGCCGGCGCCGCAGTCTAGTCTCGCTTCTGTCCGGAATATGAAAACAAATTCGCGCAAGACCGCCTTCGCCCTGACGCTATTCGCCCTACTGCTCACGGCGACCCTCCACGCCCAGAACCCGCGCGGATCGCTGCGCGGCACGGTGCAGGATGCCACGGGCGCGCGCGTTCCCTCCGCGATAATTATTGCGCAGTTGTCGGGCTCCTCGGTGTCGGGCTCCTCGGTGCAGCGCGAGGCCACCAGCGAAGACCGGGGCGAGTTTCGTATTGATGACCTTCTGCCCGGCAACTACCGCATCCACGTCAGCGCCGCGGGTTTCGCTCCAGCGCAGGCGGATGTGGTAATCGCCGTCGCCACCGTCCGCGATATCACGGTTACGATGAAACCGTCATTCGTGCAGGAGACAGTGCAGGTTCAGGCAGAGACCTCCTCCATCACCACCCAGCCCATCGATCTCGCCAGCGCCGTTCACCAGGGTGTTATTTCGAGCACAGATCTTGAAACTCTTCCGCTCGCCGCTCGCAGTTTTGCCAACATCGCTTATCTGGTCCCCGGAACCGAGCCCGTCGAACCTTCCGATCCTACGAAAGCGCGCATCACCGCGGTCTCCACCGGCGGAAGCTCCGGCCTGAACAACGATCTCTCGGTCGATGGCGGCGACAATTCCGACGACTGGATCGGCGGCTTTCTGCAGAACTTCTCTCCCGACGTGGTGCAAGAATTCGCTGTGCGCACGGCACAAGAGGATGCCGACACGGGAGGCACCACCGCCGGTTCGGTCGTGATCACAACCCGGCGAGGAACCAACGAATGGCACGGCAGCGGCGCTTTTTACGAGCGAACTGCAGCGCTCAACGCGCGCTTCCCCATCGAAAATCCCGCACAGACGTGTACGGCGGAAGGCTGTACGAATAATCCCAAGCAGCCATTTTCCCGTCAGAATTATGTCGCCACGCTGGGCGGCCCAGTGAAGAAGGATAAGATCTGGCTGTTCGCATCGATCGAGTATGTCCACGAAAACGCCAGCATCGCTTACAGTCCCAACAGCACGAGTCAGTTCGACGCACTCGCAACTCTTGCATCGGATGGCATGATTCCCGGCGTAAGCTCAATCGCCGTGCCCCAGAATGTTCCTATTCCGTTCCGCGATTACATCGGTTCGCTGCGCTTCGACTGGGCACAATCCTCGAAGTCGCAATGGTTTCTGCGGACCTCGGAAGATAACTACCTCACGCACAACGCGCTGGTGCAGCAGGCCACGCTGCCCTCCACCGGCCTGACCACGCATAACAACTACTGGAACACAGTCATCGGCAACACCTACGCGTTCAATTCGCGATGGCTGGGCACGTTCGTGTTCGATGCCAGCGAATTGCACCTCACCCAGGCCCGCAACTCGACTCTGGGATTTGCTCTGGCGTTCCCCTTCAGCTCGACATCGCAAACAGTTTCTGGATTCGAAACCTTCGGCGACAATCAGTTCGCCACTCCGATCACTTTTTTCCCGAACCTGCGCAATCAGGAGAAGTATCAGCTTCGCTACGACATGAGCCACGCGACTGGCGACCACGCTTTCAAGTTCGGCATCAATTTCATTCACGAACCCGTGCTCAGCGGCGCGTTTCCGGGGAACGCGGAAACGCTGTATTCGTTTCCGCAAGATCCGGCTTACTACGTGAATCAGCCTGCCTCCGTGTTCACCGCCGACCTGGCGGCGGGCGCTTCCCCCAAGCCCGCCAGCGACGGCAGCTTCTCGCAGAGCGTGCAGCGGCTCGCACTCTACGCGGAAGATTCCTGGCGCGTAACCCGGCGCCTCACGGTGAACTACGGATTGCGCTACCAAACGACATTCGGCCTCTTCATCGCCTCCGGACGAAGCCAGACGGAGAATCCCTCTTATCCGCTCTTACCGTCGCTGGGATTCCCGTTGAGTCCGCCCCACGACGACCGCAAGCAATTCGGGCCGCGTCTGGGAATCGCATACTCGCCAGGCGAGCGGGGGAAGACCGTGATCCGCGCGGGTTTCGGCATGTTCTATAACGATCTCGCTCAAAATGGATGGGCTGCCGCGCTCCAGGCGGTCAATGGAGGGCCGAACCCTCCCGCCGCTTTGATCGATCCGAATTACAAAACTCCCTACGCGCTCCATGCAACGGCCGGCCTGCAGCACGCATTCAATGCAAACTGGAACTTGAGCGCCGACTACACTCACGAAGAAGGCAATCACGCCTATCGCGCCTATCCCTACGTGAGCGCCACGGTTTTCAGATCCGATAACCGCTCCAGCTACAACGCGCTCATGTTGCACTTGCAGGGTAACGTCTCGCGTCGCTTCAACCTGACGGCAAACTACACGCTCTCGAAAGCGAAAACCTGGGGATGCCTGCTCGGCGAACTCTTTGACTATGTGAACGGCATTTGCGATCCGCTGCATCCGTTCGCGCCTGGGGATTACGGTCCCTCCGGCGAGGACGTCGCTCATCGGTTCGTTCTCGCCGGCACTTTGCATCTGCCGGGCGGATTCGAACTGACCACCATCACGCAGGCCGAGAGCGCGCGCCCGTTCACCATCACCAACGCGACGAACAGCGGCCGAATCTCGGTGAACGGAGTGCCCGAAAGCCTGGACGAACTGCGCGGAACGCCCTATATCCAGGCGGACCTGCGGGTCAGCCGTCCTTTCACGATCGGCGAGCGCTGGCAAATTCTGCCCTTTGCCGAATTCTTCAATCTCTTCAACCGCAACAATCCCGGCGCAAATTACGTTACCGCCATCGGCGAATTTGCCGCGCTTAACATCGTTCCCGCCCCCGAAGCCGCAGCCGGCAACATCATGCACCTCTGCACGAATTCCGCTTGCACCACGATGCAACCGATTACCAGCATCAATCAGTTACGCATGCCCGGCGGAGCGCTGGGAGATTTCTTCGGACCCGGCACAACGGTAGGCATTCCCTTCGCCGCACAGCTAGGCGTACGTGTAATTTTTTAGCTGCTCCCGGACTTCATCCAGAGAAGGGCAGTTCCGATTTTGGGTGGAGCAGCGCTTCCAGCGCTGCGATCAGTGTCCTACCAGGACTAAGGGCTTCAGTCCCTGAGTTGCTCAGAGTTCAGTTCCACCCTCGCCCACAACCCGTCGAGCAGACGCTGCTCCAGCGGTCCAAGCTGCCCCGAGGCGCTTCGAAATGGATGGAAAATCCGCTGCATTCGTTTCCCTTTTAACACAGAAACCGATCCGCTTCGGCCCAAGATTTTCGTGCTCGAAGGTATACCATATTCGGATCATGAGCCTTGAAACCGCCCCCGCAACCTGCTAGACTGAAGTAGCTTTTAGGCTACGGCACGACGCGACTGGAAGAGGAAAGCTCCGTGCAGGCGCGCCCCAGAAACGTAGAGGTTTACGAGTCGGCATCGGGTGCGGTCCCGTATGATGACTGGATGCGCGACCTGAAGGATCCCCTTGGAAAAGCAGCTGTTGACGCCAGGATCGGTTTGCTGCGCCGAGGATCGCTTGGGAACAAGTACCGCGATGTGGGGGACGGTCTTATCGAATTAAAGGTCAACGTTGGACCCGGCTACCGGATATACATCGCTGACAATGGAAAGACTTCGCTTGTCCTATGCGCCGGGAGAAAGAACACACAGAAGCAGGACATCAAGGCCGCTAAGAGATATTGGGCCGATTACAAGGTGAGGGAGTAGTCCATGCCGCGATCAAAGCCATACAAAATCGGGCTCACGGAACGCCTAAAAGATCCACAGTATGTAGCCGCCTATCTGAATGCCGCGGGAAAAGAGTCCCAAGATGTTTTTATGCTGGCGCTCCGCGATGTTGCCGAGGCTCACAAAATCAGCAAGGTGGCGCTTGCTGCGGGCGTAAACAGAGAGACACTTTACCGCACGCTATCCGCACGCGGTAATCCGACATTCGCGACTTTGGAAAGCATTCTTCAGGCAGTCGGAGTCGAACTCCACTATCGCGCGCGAGCAAAGCGCAAACGTAACCTCTCTGCTGGCGGTATCGCTGCTGCAACTCATGGCTCTCCACGAAGCATTTAGTGGCGTGGCCCCAGTTCCTCACGCGGCGCTCTCCCGGATCTTCTCCGTCACATCTTCGATGGCCAGCAGGATGAAGGCATGGCCGGGCTGCATCTCCACCCGGCGGGCGTTGAGCAGCATGTCTCGCGATCCGAGGTGGGGAAAATCATGGCTCATTTCGAAATCGTCCACCCGGGAATTTCGCGGAACAATTTCCTCCAGCAATTCGCGCAATCTCGGTATATTCCACTGCCCGTTGCCCAGCTCGTAAATCAGGCGCCGTTCCGTTTCTTCGCGGGACACATCGAAAGCCCGGTAGAACGCCGGGTTCGCGGCCGTAACCTTCAGCTTGCCGTCCAGCACCAGAATCGGTTCCCGGGCGCTCTCGACAATCGTGTCCGCGTACTCGCGCGTCTGGTCCAACAGCCGCTTAAGGGCGTCCACGTCCTGCAAGCTGATGACTACACCTTCGATCTTATTGTCCCAGGTTTTGTAGGGCCGCACGTGCAGCATGTGCCACGCGCCCTCTTTGGTGCGGACCTCGCGCTGCTGCGGACTGGCGCGTTCGATCACCTCGCGGGCCATCGGCTCCAGATCCTGCAAGTCCAGATTCGGCCGGATCTGGCCCAGCCGCCGGCCCACATCGCTGGGCAGCAGGTTCAGGATCTTTTGCGCCGGCGGACTAAAACGGCGAATCCGCAAATCGTTGCTGACCATCACCACCGGAATGTCGACCTGGCCTAGCAGGTTGAGCAGATCGTTATTCGCCGAGCTCAATTCCGCATTGCGGTTCTGGATCTCCTCGTTCAGGGTGGTGAGCTCCTCGTTGGTGGATTGCAATTCTTCCTTGGCCGTTTCCATCTCTTCGTTGGTGCTCTGTAATTCTTCGTTGGCCGACAAGACCTCCTCGTTGACGGATTTGAATTCTTCCAGCGTGGTTTCGTGGTCTTCGATCAGCGACCCCAACTGCCCCCGCAATTGTGCTATCTCGCGCTTCAAGTTCTCGTTCTCCCGTATTGTGGGGTGGTCCGCCTTCTTCGCTTTACCGCGCTGCTCTTTGCCCGCGGGCCGGGTGGAGGATGGTATCTTGTCCTGGAACACGACCACGTAATAGCGCTCCTGCGCGCCCTGCCCGCGCAACGGAAACACTTCCAGGTCTACCTCCCTGGTCTTGCCCTCCGATTGAATCAGCACCCCGTCCTTTCGCGCCGCCGCATTGGTTTTCTTGGCGGCACTCAACGCCGCACGCAGGTCCACCAGCAGGCCTTCGCGCGCCATCTTGGATAGGTTAAAGGTTGGATGCCCGGCGGCCGGCTCCAGATAAGCCCCCGTCTTCCCCTGGAACTGCACAATCTGCATTTCATCGTTGACCACGACGCTGGCGGGAACAAACCGGTTGATGAGCAGTTGCTCCACTTCGTTCTCTACGGTGAACGGAGCCGGCAATTGCCTGCCGCCCTTCGCGTCTTCGATTCTCCGCGGCGAATAGTCCGTGCTCGCGAAGTAAGTCGCCAGACGCGCCGTAGTCTTCCTCTTTTGATAAAGCTTGTCTTTCTTATCCACCAGGGCGAAGTGGTCGCCGAATCCCCCCAGGCTTTCCGCCTCTCCCAGCATCAGGTAGCCGCTGGGTTTGAGGGAATAGTGCAGCGTAGGGATGACCCGGCGCTGCAAAATCGGACCCAGATAGATCAGCAGGTTGCGGCAGCTCACCAGATCCAGGTTCGAGAACGGCGGATCTTTCACCAGGTTCTGCTTGGCAAAGATGCACATGTCCCGGACGGATTTACTGACCTGATATCCCCCATCCTGACGCACAAAGAACCTCTTCAAGCGCTCCGGCGAGATCTCGGAAACAGCCGCTTCCGGGTACACGCCAGTGCGGGCGCGGTCGAGGGCGGTTTCGCTGATATCGGTGGCGAAAATCTGGATCACGGTGGCCGCCTGCGAGATGTTCCGGGTATGGGCCCACAGATATTCCAGCAAAGTGATGGCAATCGAGTAGGCCTCCTCGCCGGTGGAGCAGCCCGCCACCCAAACCCGGATGGGATTATCCGGCTTGCGGCCCTCAAACAGTTTGGGATAAACATGCTTGCGCAGCGCCAGAAACGCTTCCGGCTCCCGGAAAAACCCGGTGACGTGGATCAGCAGATCGCGGTAAAGCTCGTCGAGCTCTTCCGGCTTCCTTCCAATCAAGCGAAGATAGTCCTTCAGCTTTTCGATCTTGTGTACCACCATGCGGCGCCGGATGCGCCGCTGCAGGGTGGTGTGCTTGTAGTTGGTGAAATCCACCCCGCTCGATTCCCGCAGCAGCCCGAAAAGCGCGTCCAGGTCGCCGCCCGCCATCCCGCGAGATTCGTTCTTCTCCTCCGACAGAATCCGGGTCACGTAGGGATGCTGGCTGATTCCGCCCAACTCCCGGGCAATGTCCTTCGGGGTCAGAATGAAGTCGATGCAGCCGGCGTTGACGGCATTGCGTGGCATGTCATTGTATTTAGCCGACGCCTCATCCTGGGCAAAGGTAAGCCCTCCGGCCGCCTTGATGGCGCGGCATCCCTCCGTGCCATCCGATGCCGTGCCCGACAACACCACCCCAATGGCCCGTGGGCCGGCCGTTTCCGCCAGGGAGCGGAAAAAATTGTCGATGGGCATGTGTTGCCCGTGCACCAGCAACCGCGCCCCCAACTGCAGCTCCCCGTCTTTGATTAGCATGTTCGTGTTCGGTGGAATCACGTAGACGTGGTCGGGCTGCACTGACACGCCCTGAATCACTTCGGTGACCGGGATCTTGGTTGTCCGCGCCAGAATTTCCGGCAGCCCGCTGTTATGTTTGGGATCGAGGTGCTGCACCAGCACGAAGGCCATGCCGGTCTTTTCCGGCAGGTTACGCAACAGTTCGGAAAATGCTTCTAGGCCGCCCGCCGAGGCCCCGATACCCACGATGGGGAACAATCCAGGTAGCGCCTTGGCGTCCTTCCCTGCTGTGGCTTTCCGACGTGATTTGACTTGCTTGCGTGGAGAACTCTTCATGGAGCTCCTCCTAAACGAAATTTCTAAGGAGCCTGAACCCGTAAACTGGAACCCGTGAATCCGTTGCCGCTCTGGTCCGATCCTCGCAGCTCCTTCGCGGCGCAACCGCGCCCACAGCGGGGTTTGAGCGGATTGTAGCCCGGCGTGGTTGGGTGGTCAACGAATACGGCTACGAAAAACGTTCCGCGCGCGGTTCGCGCTTCCCAATATGGGACGAACGTCGCGCGGATTCTCTTTGGATTGCGAGCGGTGGATTGCGCGCGGCCGGGGCCCATGATTCATCACGGGCAGGGCACGACTTTTACAAGTTGCGAAAAACCTCAAGGTTCGTATCAGGGTATGCCTTCAGGCATACCGAAAGCGCCGCACTAGCAATCGCGCCTTCAGGCGCTGCGATCCGAAAACTGAATTTTCCGGAGTCTGTTTTACCCGAGCCATCAACGCCGCATGCCGCATGAAGATTCCGGGCTTTAGCATCTGAGGGATTGGCGGGAGGAAGCCGTTTAGCAGCAGCTTTTATAGCGGGAAAAATTCTGGGGTGGGAAACGGGAATCGAACCCGCAACCGTCGGAGCCACAGTCCGGTGCTCTGCCAGTTGAGCTATTCCCACCGCCACGTTGATTATACAACTGCGCTTCGCAATGTCAGAAACCGGCATCCGCAGGTCGCGCCTGCCATTCCAGGTCGGGTCATCCACCGTGGCATCGCCAATCGTGAGATGGCCAATCATGAGATCGCCAATCGAGATCGCCAATCGAGATCCGCGAATGGGCCTTCCCGGACCTGTGGATAACTTCTTTTTTTCATGTGACGGATGACCTGGACTTCGATGCTTTCTTCTCCTAATCTGGGAAGCGTTGGCCAGGATGTTGTGCCGCGCAGTTCCGGACCCCTCGCGGCCCTGCCCTAAACCCACGCGAGCATGTGGGCAGGACATCTGATGCGGGCGTTTCAAAGGCTACCCTGGATAGCCCAGGGCTGGCGCCCGTTGTGGGAGTGATCACTCCTCAGCTAAAAAGCGGAACCACCAGGAACTTAAAAGGTGGGTCAGGCTGGAAAAGGATAAACAGAAGAAAGCAAACGAGAAACCATCGACAGTTTCGGCAAGAAAGACGGCAGCGCGGGATACCAGCGGCGCAGGCTCGCGCGCCGCTTCGGGCTGCGCTGCGGGATGCTGCGCGGGATGCTGCGCGGGATTGAGAACTTCTTCGTTCACATTTCCTGAGGAAAATTCTGTCTGTCTGCAACGGGAATGGCTTTTACCGCCGAGCACGCCGAGAGCGCTGAGTAAACAACCTTCAAAAATCCTCGACGGCTTCTGCGTCCTCTGCGATTAATGGGCTTCCGGCAGTCGCCGGCCCATCTTCATCCCCGCCCTACGCCAACATATTCAAACCCCATGGCGCGCAGGCGCACGGAATCCAGCAGGTTCTTCGTATCCACGATGATCGGTTTCTTGAGCAGATGCTTGATGCGGTCGAAATCGAGCGCGCGGAACTCCGGCCAGCCCGTGCCTACCACCAGCGCGTCCATGCCTTCCGCCGCCGCATAGGCCGATTCGCAATAGCGCACCGATCCATTCAGCCGCATCTTGGCCTCGGCAGTGGCCACAGGATCGTAAGCCCGCACGCGAGCGCCTTTGGCGACCAGCGTCTCGGCCAACCGCACCGCGGAGGAACCCGCCACCGAATTCGTATTCGGCTTGAAGGCCAGACCGAGAATTCCCACGTCCTTATTTTCCACCGAATTCAAGGCCAGGGAAATCTTCTCGACCAGGCGCTCCGCCAGCGTGTGGTTGACGTCCCGCGCCGCGCCCAGCACTTTTAGCGGAACGCCGTGGGACTGCGCCAACTCCGCCAGCGAATCCATATCGGACTCGGCGAACACGCCGCCCATACCCGCTCCCGGCTGCAGGCAGCGCGGAGCGATCTTTTTGTCGAGGCCGAGAGCCAGAGCCAGGCTGACCGCGTCCGCGCCCACCCGCTCGCACAGCGCCGCAACCTCGTTGATGAAAGAAATCTTCGTCGCCACGAATGCCGTCGCCGATTCGCGCACCAGTTCGGCCGTCGATTGGTTGGTCACAATCACCGGCACCCCGCGCATCACCAGCGGATGAAAAATCTGTTTGAGAACATGCACCGCTTCGTTCGAGGTCGATCCCAGAATCAGCCGGTCGGGCCAGTTAAAGTCTTCCACGGCGCAACCGTCGGTGAAAAACATGGGCTGGGAAACGATCGTCCCGTGCACGCCCGCATCCTTCAAGCTTTTCTCCAGCGCCGCGGCCGTGCCTACCGATACCGGAGTGACGATGGTCAGAATCGGAGGCTTGGGCGCCAACCGCGCGATGCGCATCGCCACGTCGGCCAGGTTGTCCGCTCCATCTTCCGCCAGAAAAATGACCTGCGTCTTGCGCGCAAAGGATTCGATGTCGGTGGAATACGCCAGCCGCCCCGCCCGCACGTTCCGCCGGATGATCTCTTTCAGATTCTTCTCGTGGAAAGGGATGTTGCCCTGCGCCATCTCGACCATGCGCGACCGGTCGGGATGACAACAGGAAACGGGAGTGCCAAAATCTGCCAGACAAGCCGAAATCACCGTCCCCAAATACCCCGAACCGTAGACCCCGATCTGCATGCCTGCCCTCCGGCTTTGCCGAAACCCGCGCTCTCAGAAAAAGGCCCGAAGCGGCCTGCTGGCGCGGGATTCAACCCATTCCCTCTCTTCTGTTTACAGCGCGGCGAGCCCCTTCGCAACGCACGGGAGGGAAATGTACCAGGGGCCATGCCGACCCGGGAGGCGGTAACGTAACAGGTGGGTAATCAGGAGGAGGTTACGGTGCGAATCGGGATGAGGGGGCCCAAGTTTCGGGGAATGTCCGTCTGTATGAATGCATAAGT
>PKVW01000015.1 GCA_003131585.1 Acidobacteriaceae bacterium | reverse complement strand
GGCGGGACGCCGGCGCTACGTTACTTTCGGAACCTCCGCAACCGCCTTCGCCACGTTACGATATCGCTTAACTATGAACAAAATCGCGGTCCTGTACGATGCCGGGCAGGCGGTGCTCTCCACCTTTGATCTGGACGAGGTTCTGCAGCGCATTCTGGCCATCGCACGCGACTATTTTCATCTGCGGAATGTGGCGATTGTGCTGCTGGACAAGCAGTCACAGGAGTTGTATGTCCGCTCGCAGATTGGCTGGGACGAAGGGCAGGACAAGATTCGGATGTCGCCGGGCCAGGGAATCACGGGAGCCGCGGCGCTCAAGAAACAGCCCGTTTATGCGCCGGACGTCAGGCAAGACCCGCGCTATTTCTGCTCCGCCAAATCCACGCGTTCCGAGCTCGCCATCCCCTTGATGGTGCGGGACGAAGTGGTGGGCGTGCTCGATTGTCAGAGCGACCGCGTGGACCATTTTGACCCGGAGACGATCGATCTGCTGACACTCTTTTCCACCCAGGCGTCGATGGCCTTGCAGAACGCGCGGCTGTACTCTCTGGAGCAGCAACGGGCGCGCCAACTGCAAGCGATCAACGCCATCGCCCAGCAAACGACCGCCGTTCTGGACCTTGAAGAGTTGTTGCGTAGAGTGTGCGAGTTGATCCAGGACGCGTTCCGGGTATCGCACGTCTCCCTCTTCTTACGGGAGGACCACGACCTGGTGCTGCGGGCTCACCACGGGACGCTCACTCCCCGCGTTCCGGAAGGCGGCCGCTTCCCGGCGAGCGCCGAACCCTGGGCGGCCATTCTGGCCAGCAACAGTACGGCGATGGAAACAGATCTTGGCAGCGCTCCCGCCAGCGCCAAGTTCTTCACGGAATCGGCCTCGCGAATGTGTATTCCCCTGGTCTCGTTCGGACAGACGCTGGGAATTCTCGCACTGGACAGCGCCTTGCCGGATGCGTTCCGCGACGGCGATCTGCAGTCGCTGGAATCGGTGGCCGACATCTGCGCCACGGCCATCCAGAACGCCCATTATGTGGAGCGTGTAAAACAGCTTGCTTATCTTGACGGTCTGACCGGCATCTTCAACCGGCGCTTTTTCGAATTGCGCATCCTGGAAGAGATTGAGC
Source organism: Acidobacteriaceae bacterium (assembly GCA_003131585.1). Taxonomy (GTDB): domain Bacteria; phylum Acidobacteriota; class Terriglobia; order Terriglobales; family Acidobacteriaceae; genus Sulfotelmatobacter. The sequence continues at coordinate 16,459 of PKVW01000015.1, read as the reverse complement.
GCGCCCGGCGCTACGGCACCGGCATGGCCGTCATCATGGCGGACATCGATCAGTTCAAGCGGCTGAATGACGAGTTCGGGCACGTGCTCGGCGATGAAGTATTGCGGCAGGTCTCCTCCCTGTTTAACCAGCAATTGCGGAAGATTGACGTGGTGTGCCGCTACGGGGGCGAGGAATTCGGGATTCTGCTGACTCAGACCAGCGCGCCGCACGCCATGAGCGTCGCGGAGAAACTGCGGAAGATGGTGGAAGGCTGGCAGTTCCCGGGTGTGCCCCGGACCGTCACCATCAGCGCCGGGGCCGCTGCCTTCCCCGAACACGGCACCACCCGCGACGAGTTGGTGAAGGCGGCAGACGCCGCCCTCTACGCCGCCAAGCAAGCCGGACGGAACCGAGTCTGCCTAGGGACTTTGGCGCACGGTCGGGCGGCAGGCTCTTAGCTTCGCACCTGCCTAGGCGCGCATTCCAATTCATATCCAGATTCCCATCCCACGCTCACCATCATCGCCCCGCGATTATGTGGGCTAGATCTCGAGCGAGTCATCCGCCATCTGGTAGCGAAGCTGCTCCATCTCTTGCTGCAGTTTCTCGCGGCTCTTCCGGAGTTCTTCCCGAACCTTGGGACCGAGTTCCTGCCTCAGCTTGTCGGCTTGCTCTTTCATCTGTTTCTGCTGGTCGCGGAGAGCCTTCCCCAGTTCCGCCGAGGCCTTGCGGGTTTGTTCGGCGGCTAGTTCCATCCGGGGCCGGAGTTTGGCAATCTCGTCTTGCATTTCAGTTAACTCCATCCGAGTTTCCGCATCCAGTTCGGGCGCTTCGAAGCTCTCCTCAATCGTCTCGCCGGAGTCCTTGCGCTCGGGCAAGGTAATGGTAAGAGTCTGATCCTTCTTGTCGCGGATCACTCCCACGCTGACCGATCCGGCGCTGCGGGAATGCAGGGCATGGGTGAAGTCGCTCGTGTCATGGACCGGCTGGTCGCCAACCCGGATGATAACGTCACCGGCCCGCAAGCCGGCTTTGTCGGCTCGGCTGCCTTTTTCCACGGACCGCACCAGCACTCCAGTTCCGTTCCTGGCGCCAAAAAACTCGCCCAGTTGCGGCGTAAGGTTCTCCACCATAAGACCGCTGCGCATGGACGAATGCACCACCACCACCCCAATGTTCGGAACATCGAAGTCCGGCAGGTTGGGCATCTGCGGCATTTCAAAGTGGAATTCCTTGTCCTTGCTCCTGTCCCAGTCTTTGGCAGCCAGATGGGGAAATTCTGAGCGACGGTCGGCCAGTTGCACCTTGATGGTCATCGCCTGGCCATCGCGACTCAGTCCAAAGGCGACAACCCGTCCCGGCGGAGTTTCGTGGATCATCCGCTGCAATTGTGTCTTGCTTTCGATGGCCGTTCCGTTCATGGTCAGGATGACGTCGTGCTCCTTGATCCCGGCTTTGCCCGCGGGAGCATCCTGGTCGACCATCGTCACCTCGACGCCTTGTTCTTCCTTCAGCTTCAGAGCGCCCAGCCGGTCGGAGGTAATATCCATGATGTCCACCCCCAGATAAGCGCTTGTGCCCGAATCTTCGCTGGGAATGCCAAAGGGTTGCGAAGAGTCCACCGTCCATCGCTGTGCGGCTTGCGACGGGTTGAGCAGCAAAGGCAGCAAAGCAATCGTCGTCCAAATGTATTTGCGCATGGCACACCCTCCTGAAATGTTGACGCACCGCAAACCCTTGTCATTCCAAACCGGGCCCTCAAAAAACTTCTGTCATTCCGAACCGGGCGCCAAGCCCGGTGAGGAACCTGCTTTTTATCCCACCCACTCGCTTCGCTTACTGCTTCGCCCGCTTAAAAAAAATATCTCCGGTCGTAGTCCGAACCTTGAGCACGGGACCGCCTCCGTTCAACTTCCCCTCCGCGTTCAGCGTCCTCGGACCCCATTGGTCGCCTTCGCTGGCAACGTGAATGTCCGGGAAGTCGGAAGTGATGTGGTGCCCGTTGCCCAGGTCCACGCTGGCGCGCACGGACACGGCAACGTCAGGCGCAATATAAACCGTGATGTCGCCCGTAGAGGTCTCAAGCACGGAATCGTTGCGCTCTGCCCCGCTGTTGATGAGCTTCACCGTAATCCCGCCCGCACCCGTCTCCACCCGCGCCGAAGGAACACCATAGAGTTCAATGGAGCCAGCGCCGGAGTTCGCACCCACCCGCCCTTTCGCCGACGTCAGGCGGATGCTGCCGCCACCGGTCTGGATCTCCGCCGGACCGCCGATGTCACCCAGAGTTACACTGCCCCCGCCGGTCGACGCTTTGACTCTCCCTAAGCAGCGCTTGATCTCCACGTTTCCGCAGCCCGCCTCGATCACAGCACCCTGTCCGCAGGAGAGCACAGCCACATTCCCTCCGCCCGTCTCCGCCTGGATCTTCCCTTTCACCGACCCGATCGAAATGCTGCCCCCGCCAGTCTCCAGCTTCAAATCTCCACCCACCGTTCCGACGTCGATTGAGTCGCCCCCGGTTTCCGCGGTCACTGAGCCGCCAACGTCATCCACTCGCACCTTCCCGCCGCCGGTCTCAATTTCCACACGTCCGGCGACGCCCGTCGCTTCCACTCCGCCCCCACCCGTCTCGATCTTTACCAGCTGCATGGCGCGCGGAATGTTAATCACAAACTCGCCGGAGAACTTGCGCTCCGAACCCATCTCAACCGTCATGCGCGCCGGACCGATGCGAATACTGTGGACACCCCGGCGTTCCCCCACCACCCACGCCGTATCCCCTTTAACGAATGTGCTCACTTTGTAGTTTTGGAACTGATGCCGCGCATCTTCCTCGGAAGACGCATTGGAGTGCATATGAAAGGAGTAATCGATACCCGGTCGCTGCGCGCCATGCACCGCCACCGAGCCTTCATCGATTCTGATTCTCAGGTTCTTGACTCCAGCCAGCGACCCCGTGATTACCTGGCTCCAACCGGCGCCGTCCCGGGATACTTGTGCCTCCTGCGCCACGGCCAGCGGCGCCAGCACTCCCAGCACGCACAGCAGGCCGGCGAATTGCAGCGAACGCTTCAAAATAAGCACCTCAGTTTCTGTAAATCGTTTCGGGAAGGGCACGGCTTCAAGCCGTGCCGCCCAGATCCAACAAACACGCGGGCTTTAGCCCCTGAGGGCTCCATCTCAATCAATCTCCGGCAACTGCGCCAGCATGGTGCGAGCTTGCGACTTGATGTACTGGCTTTGATCCTTGGCCGCCAGCGCCATCAGCACGCCGCGCACGCTGCCGTCCGCCTTCACCGGCTCAATCAGGCGCAACGCTTCCGTGCGCACGCCCGGGTTCGAATCGTTCACCAAAGCTTCCAGCACCACATCGCGGACCCGCACATCGTTCTTCACGAAACCGCCCAGACCATCGAGAGCCTTCAGCCGGACCCCCGGATTCGTGTCGTAGCGCAGCGCGTAGACCAGCGCCTCGCGCACCTGCGAAACATTAGGCTTCTGGGTCAACAGATCCACGGAATCCATGCGCACGCCCGAATTGTAGTTACTCCGCGCGGCAAACAGCAGCAGTTGCTGGATGCGCTGGTCGTTCATCGATCCCTGCGTCTCCAGCGTGGAAACCGTGTCGTACTTAATGTCGATCTGATTGGTGCCCGCCTCCTGCGTGATGGAACGGATGCCGGTAATCGAAGCCTCGGCGGGAGCGGGAGCCGAGCTGGAACCCCGCCCCATCGGCGGATGAACGAATACCCTGTAGGCAGTTCCTACTCCTCCAGCGAAGCCGAGAATCAAGATCGCAGACGCCAGGGCGGGCGAAAAGCGCACCTGCCGCAGCCAGTTTGCCGGATCGAATGCCAGCCGTTGCCAGAATCCGCCCTGCTCCGCCGTCTCCAATCCTTCCTGCAGCCGCATGCGCGAAGCGGCGAGTAGGTTCGGCGTCGGCTCCGCCGCCCGGTCCTGCGACAGCAGCGCGTGGAACTCCTGCTCCGCCTTCAGTTCGGCGGCGCAGTCGGCGCAGCGCGCGACGTGCTGCTCCAGCTCATGACGGGCGTCATCCGCCAGCTCGCCATAAACGTGCAGCGTTATATTTTCTTTCACCCATTCGCACTTCATATTTCGCACCCCCCGGGACAACCTCATCTCATGTGGGGACAGCCGCCCTCGGCTGTCCGCCGGGCGAAGCCCGGCCTATCTCATATCCGCCAACTGCCCACGCAACTTCTTCGTAGCCCGAAACAGCGTATTCTTGGCGGTCTCTTCCGTGGTATGCAAAATCTCGCCCACGGTGCGCAGTTTCAATCCGTGGTAGTGCTTCAGCTCAAACACCATGCGCTCGCGCGGCGTCAGCTTTTCCAGCGCGCCTGAGATTCGCGTACCCAACTCACGCCGCATCAAGTCGCGCTCTGGATTCGCCCCCGCCCGCCCATCGGGCACCCGGTCCAGCAGGTCGTATTCCCCGCCGGAGCCGTCTTTCGCCACCGGCGCATCTTCCTTGCGCACCGTCTTCTTGCGCAGGTGATCCAGGCAAAGATTGGTCACGATGCGATAAATCCAGGTATAGAAAGAACACTCGAAGCGAAAGCTTCCGATATTCTTGTAGGCCTTGAGGAAGGCGTCCTGATAGACGTCTTGGGCGTCCTGCTCGGTGCCGGTAAGATGCAGCGCCAGCCGTAAGACCGCGTGATCGTAGTGACGCACCAGTTCCTCGAAGGCGGCGCGGTCACCGCGTTGCGCCTCGCGGATAAGGATCGTATCGTCTATGCGGCGTTCTTGCCCAGCCATGCGGCCCCGCGTGGGGTCCTGGTTCTGACCAATCTGTTTCTCAGTAAGTATGTTCTCACTGACTCCGCTACCGCTGACCCTCTCCACTCGCTCGGACTTCGTTTTCGAGTGCGCCCGTGTACCAACCGCAAGTGTTATTGCCCAAACATCGGCCGGCATGTGTTGTCTTATCCTCTGCCGCCCGGTGTCGATGCCGTACCCGGGCTTGCACAGGAATAGACGGTCAGTCGGTGGAACCGTGAGCAGGAATTATAGGCTGGAGTTAGGGATTTCTGCTTGAGACTCAACAGCTTGGATAGACAGGATAACCAACAATCGCGATTGACACATGTGGGGACAGCCGCCCTCGGCTGTCTAGTCGGGCGAAGCTCGACAGCTGCGTCCCGGAGGGACGCTCGAAAATAGCCCGCCACTTCAGTGGCGGGGNNGCCAGTGAACTGGCGGGCTATTCTCGCGAGGTGCCTGCGGCACCGGTGTCTCGTCCGGTTGCGCCGGTTGTCGCCTCGACAGATTCCACTCTCACTCCGCGACCGCTTCTTTCTCAATGACGACTTTCAAGTGCGCGGTCACTTCCTTGTGCAGCTTCACCGGCACGGTGAACTCGCCCAGCGTCTTCAGCGGCTCGTGGAGCTGGATCTGGCGGCGGTCCAGGTTGATTCCCTTTTTCGCGATGGCGTCGGCCAAGTCGCCGGAAGTGACCGAGCCAAACAACTGATCGTTCTCGCCCGACCGCCGCTGGAATGAAACCGATATCCCGTCAAACTGCTTGGCCAGTTCTTCGGCCTGCGTCTTTTCTTTGGCCGAGCGCCGCACCGAGGCGGCTTTCATCTGCACGATGACGGCTTTATTCCCGGCCGTCGCTTCGATGGCCAGCTTGCGCGGCAGAAGAAAGTTGCCCCCATATCCTTCGGCAACCTTCACCACGTCGCCGCGCGATCCCAGCTTGGTTACATCTTCTTTGAGAATGACTTCCATGATATGACTCCGATGTTAGATCTTGTTGGCCACGGATTCACGCGGATAAACCAGGACTTAAGCTCTTAATCCGTTAAGACCCGTGCAAATCCGTGGCCAGGTTTCTTACGACGCCCGCCCGGCAAACGGCAGCAGCGCGATGTTGCGAGCCTGCTTGATGGCCGATGCCAGCCGGTGCTGGTGCGGCGAGCACACGCCCGTCAACCGCCGGGGCACGATCTTGCCGCTCTCGGCCACGAACTGGCCGAGCAGCCGGTAATCCTTGTAGTTGATGTCCGCGATCTTCTCCGTGCAAAACTTGCAGACTTTCTTGCGCCGGAAAAACTTGCGTCCACCTTCGCGAGGAGGACCTCCCGGTCCGGAACGGCCGCCGCCGCCGAAGCGTGGACGGTCTCCTCCCGAACGCGGTCCGTCGGACCGGTGTCCCTCACCGGAAGGCCGCGATGGCCGTTCGGCTGCTGGCGCTGGTGCTTTGGTCTCTTCAGTCATAACGCTCCTTCGTCTTGAACCAGTGGCCGCTGATCGTTGATTGTTGATTGCTGATTGTTGATTAATGATCGGCGATCAGTAGCCACTCAAAATCACTGCGCGGCAAGAACTGGCCTCTGCCCACCGGACACTGGCCACTTTTTTTCAAACGGTTGCCGCCGGAACCGCCGCCGCGGGCGTTTCTCCGGTCGCGGGCGGGGTCGCGGGCGCTTCTTCCACCGCTGCCGCGGGCTGCGCGCTCACCTTCTTACGCGCGTCGCGAAGCTTCTTGATCTTATCCAGCCGCTTCTGCTCTTCGTCGATGCGCACGGTGAGGAACTTGATCACCGGCTCGGTGACGCGCAGACGGCGCTCCAGTTCATGGACTACCGTACCTGCGCCTTCGATCGTCATGAGAATGTAGATGCCCTCGCGAAACTTGCGCACGACGTAGGCCAGACGGCGCTTGCCCATGCGGTCGATGCTCTTGATCGCACCTGCGGCCGAAGTCACCGTGGACTCCAGGGTCGAGATCAGCTTTTCGAGATCTTCGTCCGCCATATCCGGCCGGACAATAAACATCAGCTCATAAGTACGATTCATCTGCTATCTCCAAATCTTTGGCCACACCACGAAATCTGTCATGCCGGGCAAGCGTTCCTTACGACACTAATCGTGCGGTTGGCTCGCTTCCTTGGCCAAATTGCGACTACTCTAATCTTTCTCTTCTTTGCGGTTGAAGCGGTTCATGGCAGCCGCCGCACCTTCGGTCAAAATCGCCTTCACCGCTTCTGCGGCGGTGTCGAGCATTCCATCCACCAATGCCAGCCCGGCCTTGCGAAACGGCGACAGCAAATACCGCTCGCCGTCTTCCACCTTGCATTCCGGAGCCACTCCAATTCGAATGCGCAAAAAATCCTGCGTGCCCAGCGCAGCGATAATCGACTCGATCCCGTTATGCCCCGCCGAACTCCGGCGCGTGTGAATCCGCAACGTACCCAGCGGAAAATCCAGTTCGTCCTGAATCACGATCAGGTCCGATTCCGGCTTCACCTCGTATTCCGCCACCAACTCCCGGACCGAAACGCCGCTCAGGTTCATGTAGGTTTCGGGCTTGGCCAGCAGCACCGGCTCGTCCCCAAACTGTATTCTCGCCGTCAGCGCCCGGCACTGCCGGTTCCTGATTTCGATCCCGCGCTCGCCGGCGATGCGATCCACCACCAGGAAGCCCAGGTTATGCGGCGTGAACTGGTACTCGATACCGGGATTGCCGAGACCGACGATCAGTTTCACGCCACCATCCCACGCCACGCAGGGACAGCCCGTGTGGGGACAGCCGCCCTCGTCTGCCCTGAGCGCAGCCGAAGGGGCCGTCCGGCCGAGCGCAGCTCGGCTTCTCTCGCCACGGAGTTATTTCTTCTCCTTCTTCTCGGCCTTCTTCTCGCCCTTTTCGGGCTTCTCGGCACCAGCCGCCTCGCCTTCTCCTTCGGCCTCTGCCTTGCCCTTCTTGATAACTTCGGGCTCGGCCGGAACCGCGCCAGCTTCCGCCGCCACCGCTTCCGGTGCGGCCACGACCTCTTCCTTCACCGAGGTCACATGGGCTACGGGCTGGTTCGCGTCGGTGAGGAACTTCAGCTTTTCGTTGTGCGGCAAATCCAATACGCGGAGCACTTTGCCGAACGTGAGCTCGCTGACATCGACATCGATGTGACTGGGAATGTCTCCCGGCAGGCATTCGATTTCCACTTCGCGAAGCATCTGCTCGAGGATTCCGCCTTCCGTCTTCACGCCCACCGGTACGCCCTGGAGCATTACGGGCACGTTGACCCGCAGCGCCTTGTCCATGGCGATGCGCTTCAGGTCGATGTGCAGCAGGTGGCCTTTGATCGGTTCGTATTGCCAATCGACGATCATGACCTTGCTCCGCTCTCCCCCATTCAGCGCGAGATCGAAAATCGTGTTGTGACCGCTGTCGGAGCGCAGAATGCGCAACACATGCCGCGGGTCCACGCTGACCGGCAGCGCGTCCTTGCCCGCGCCATACAGCACGCCCGGAATTTTGCCTTCGCGGCGCCCCCGCCGCGCCTGGTTCTTGGTCCCCGACTCCCGCGGTTGCGCTTCCAGAATGTTTTGTTCCAATGCGGTTGCCATAATTTCGATTCCTGTCTTCGCTTCCTACTCTAGGTAAATAGCTTGCTGACTGACGTCTCTTCGTGGTTGGCCTGAATCGCCCGGCCAATCAACCCCGCGATCGAAAGCACCCGGATCTTCGGCTCTAGCCTGGCCTCTTCGGTAAGTGGGATTGTGTTCGTGACCACCACTTCGCGGATCACCGATTTCGCAATGTTCCCCACCGCCGGCGAGGACAGCACGGCATGCGACGAACAGGCATACACCTCGGTTGCGCCGTTATCCATCAACGCCATCGCGGTCTTCACCAGCGTGCCCGCCGTATCGATCAGGTCGTCAATGATCAAACAAGTTCGTCCCTTCACGTCGCCGATCACGTGCATTACTTCGGCGACGTTCATTTCCACGCGCCGTTTGTCGACGATGGCCAGCGCCGCGTCCACCTTCTTGGCGAAAAACCGGGCCCGCTCCACGCCGCCCGCGTCCGGCGAAACCACCGTCAGATTCGGCAGGTTCAGCTTCCTGAAGTGGTCCACCAGCACCGGCGAAGCGAACAGGTGATCCACCGGGATATTGAAAAACCCCTGCAACTGCGGCGTATGCAAGTCAACGATCAGCGCCCGGTGCGCTCCCGCGGTGGTCAGCAAGTCCGCCACCAGCTTCGACGAAATCGGGCTGCGCGGCTTGTCCTTGCGATCCTGCCGCGCATATCCGAAATAAGGCATCACCGCCGTAATCCGCCGCGCCGACGCCCGCTTCAGCGCGTCGATCATCAGCAGCAGTTCCATCAGGTGCTCGTCCACGCTCGTGCTCCGCGCACTACCTGAATGCGCGGCGCGGCACGTCGGCTGCATCACGAACACATCGCAGCCCCGCACGTTCTCCTGAATCTGCACATACGCCTCGCCGTCGGCGAAGCGGATCACCTGCGCCTGGCCCCGCTGCATCCCCAGAAACTGACAAACCTCATCGGCCAGCGGCTCGTTGGCGGTCCCGCTGAAGATCTTGAACTTCTCGTCCACCCGCGCGCGCGGCTTGCGTTCTGGCTTCTCCTCGGGCGTGGGTGGGACCGGTTTCTCGGCCTTCTCCGCTTTTTCGGTCGGCGTGACTAAAGTGGCCATAGTTAGCTCTTAGCCTTTAGCTGTTAGCCCTTAGCCAAAACCCTCCACCCTCAGCGGCAAGCTAAGAGCTAAAGGCTAACAGCTAAAAGCTGCTTTTCTGGCTGGGCCGCTAGGATTCGAACCTAGACAAAGTGCTCCAAAGGCACTTGACCTACCATTAGTCGACGGCCCAGTAAGAACCATCCTTGATTGACGATGATTGACGATTCTTGGTTTTTTGATTGCACCCGAAACCCGGGCGTCCCCATTGTCAATCAACCATCAAGAATCGACAATCAAAAATTCGCCGCCAGTACCGCTTCCGCGTCAGCGTAACCGTCGCCTGCGCCGCCCAGCCCTGCCTCCGCAGCCTTGCCGCCGCCGTACGCGCCGCCTCTTTCGAAGCGAACAACCCGTACAACGTTGACCCGGAGCCCGACAGAGACGCATATTTCGCGCCCGCGCGCTCCAGCGCATACTTGCCTTCACTCAGCTCGGGATACTCAGGAAAAACGACCTGTTCAAAGTCGTTCTTGATCCCAGCCCGGACAAGCTCGAGAAGCGGATTCTCGGCCCGGCCCCTCATGGGTCTAACAATACGACGAAAACTACGAGGAGCACCGGAGTAACTCATGCTCAGCTGCGCCGACAACTCGCGGCCAAGCTCAATCATTCTATCGGATGCCCCCGGCATCGTCAATTTTCGATCCCACCGCGCGAACGCGTCCGGCGTCGAAACTCCCACCTCCGGAGTCACCACCACGCACGCCGTCGCCGGCAAATCCTCCAGCGGATATACCTGCTCCCCGCGCCCTAGCCCCAGCACCGTCCCGCCCACCAGAAACAGCGGCAGGTCCGAGCCCACTTCCGCCGCGATCCGCAGCCGCGATGCCACGGGCAACGCTTTCTTCAGCACCCGCTCCAGCGCCAGCAGCGTAGCCACAGCATTCGCCGAAGCCCCACCCAGCCCGCCCCTCACCGGCAGCCGCTTCTCGATGTGGATGACAACGCGCCCCTTGGCATTCAGGGCCTGCATGGCCTTCTCCACGATGCGGTAGCACGTATTCGATTCATCCCTGGGAACCCTCGGGTCGGTGCAGCGAATCTCAATCCCACTCCCACGTCCCACGCTCACCTGGATCACATCATGCAACCCGATCGTCTGATAAACAGTCAGCAGTTCATGAAATCCATCGTGCCGGAGAGGGCCAATGCTCAGCCCAAGATTGATCTTCGCGAAAGCCCGGACCCGCACCGTCATGGCAGCAAGATTGTAAGCCATCCTGGATCGAGAGGTGCACCCTTGCCGACAAATGTCTTGCTTGTCGCCGCCTCCCACAAGACCGTCAATCTACCTGCCAGTCCTACCCCTTTGGTAATCTGGACTCCGTCGCCGCATTAGGGCACCTTTAATTGTGATTCCAATCACCAGAACCGCACCGCCGCGGTCCTTCCGACTGGAATAAGAACGACCGCAAACACGAGCGCTGCCCGCCCCAGGCGGGACCCTGTGAGCGCTATCCCGCAAGTTGGGTGCAAGCCGTTGCGCGCGGAAAAGCAGGCAGATCGACCTAATTTCAGCCCACGGTCCACGGCAACTCCTCAAGGGGAGCGTGTGACAGGCCGCGAGGCTATCGGAGGTTTGTGTATGCGCAGGACTTGCGCTCATTTGTTCTCGCTGGTTTTCGTGGTTGCAGTCGTGAGCTTCGCCGCCGCGCAGGGCGACTATAGAGTCATCTCAGTTACCGACGGTGGAACCATCTCCGGCGCCATCAAATGGTCGGGACCGGTGCCGCGCCAACTGGATTTCCCCGTCACCAAGGATCCGCAAATCTGTGAGCCGGACGGGAAGAAAACCGTCAGTCTCGATCGCCTCATCCTCGGACCGGAGGGCGGCGTGGCTAACACCATCGTCTATCTCAAGAACATCTCCGCCGGAAAAGCGATGGACCTGCCCGAACAAAGGCGTCATCTCGACCAGCGGCATTGCCGCTACATTCCGCATATTCTTCTCGTGCCTGAGAACGCGGTGCTGCAGATGCAAAGCTCCGACGCCACCCTGCACACCATCCACATGGACGGGGCGGCCAGTTTCAACCTGCCTTTCCCTTTCCCCAATCAGGTGATCCCGCGCACCATGTCGACGCCCGGCTTAGTCAACCTTCACTGCAACGGCGGCCACGTCTGGATGAACGCCGAGATGATGGTTGTCCCGCATCCCTACTACGCCGTCACCGACGAGAGCGGCCGCTTCGAATTCACCGGCGTCCCGCCCGGAACCTATCAGATTGTCGCCTGGCACGAAGGCTGGGGCCTGGCGGGCAAGGAACAGGCCTATGACGTCCTCACCGAGCACACCGTACAGCGGCCCATCTTCACCTCACCGAGAACCTGGGAGAAACCGGTCACGGTCAACGCCAATCAGCCCAGCACAGTCAATTTTGCGATCGGGAATAAGTAGGGTCGGCTCATGTGGCGCGGGCGCCCTCGCCCGCGAAACGCCGGCAGCACCCGAAAAACCTGGGGTCACCCGGTTTTAATCTGTATTTACCTAATCTCTATTTAGTAGGAGTCTCCAGCAGGAGTCTTCCGCGCCCGATCCGCGCCGCCGCGCGGCGAAAAAAAGTTACCCCCGCCGCTTGTAAAGCACCGCAAACTCAAATCCCGCATTCGCCGGAAACAACTCTGCCACCTTCCTCAACCGCTCGGCCAGCGCCGAGGGCGCCAGCAGCGGATAGTCCCGCTCCCGCAGATCGTAGTAATCCACATCCAAGAACAGCGACAGCAGGTAAATCGAGATCGTGTCGGAAAACGTGGCCTCGAAGTATTCGTTTTTGTAACGCTCCGCCTCCGGCCCGCCGGTCGTGGCCAGCTTGCGCGCCTCAAAAGCGTCGAGCGAAGTTTCGCCGCGCGTGCCCGTCTCCACCTGCTTCCACGCGATCTCGCTGAATTCGTGCGAAACCCCGGCAATCTCCACCAGCGCATGGCCCACGTTGATATAGAACTCGAAGGCCACGGAAAACTTGTCGTCCATCAGCCGGGTAGAGATAAACACGCACTGCGAGTCGCCCAGATTCAGGTTGCGATGGCACACCGCATTGTCGCTGAGCGCCACATCATAGCGGTCCGCGATCAGGACTTCTTCCCCTTGGCTCACCGTCAGCGGCACAAAATAATAAGCCTTGCGCTTCAGCGCCGCCGCCGCCTTGGTGGGCACGGCCGCGATCATGCGCTCCAGGTCAAACGAGCTGATGGAACTCTCCCCCGCCACGGCATAACACACCCCGTTCGCCGCCTGCGAAACCGGCGTCATCCGGACCACATCCGCCGGGCTCCGCGTAATAGCTGGTGCTGCCTGCGACATTCTTGCTCTTTTATACACTACGGGTGCTTGTGTGGAGCGGGCGCCCTCGCCCGCTGCCTTTGACCTTAGTTCTTGGTTCCTGCCTTTGCCTTCGCCCCTGCTCTTGCCTTTGCGTTTGACCGACCCGCCGTGGCCGAGGGAAAGTACGGAAACCCTTGAGTTCGGGAAAGGCACGGCCTGCCCTGAGCGAAGCCGAAGGGGGCGGCACACGATAGCCCCGCACGTAAGTGCGGGGTAGAAACGGAAACTTGGAACAAGTCCCGCCAGGGACGGCACAGAATCGCTACCCAACCAAATTCCTTGACTTCACCCCTCAAAAAGGCGATCCTATCTCTACGCGCATAAGCTCTTTGACATCCGAATAGCAATGAGATAACTTCCATGAATTCAATATTTTGCGATCCCGGCCGCTGATTCCAAGGAACTTAGCCAGGCAAGAGTCGCATAAGTCCTTTGACTGGAATATTTTACAAGTAAGTCCTTTACTTCCAATACTTCCAATATTTTAGCCGGACCCGAGCCAGATCAAGAGACCGCAACTCGCTGATTCCATAGATTTTACCTTGATCGATCTGTGATTTTTTTTGATCCAGATCCGTGGTCCGACCGCCGCCCCGGCCCATCCGCGAATGGTGTAGCCTAGAATCATGCCGCCGACCCCGCGCCCACCTCGTTGGTATGCGATTCCGGTGCGCGTTCTGCTGGTGACGTTCATCGGCACTCTCCTCTCGTTCGCCGTCAGCCTGCTGCTCGGTATCCTCGGGATCGTAATCGTGTCATCTCTGCGCCACGTGCACCCCAACATGACCGTGGCCTACCGCCTCATCGCCTTACCTGCGGCCATGGTCGCGGGCAGCATCATCTTCGTTCTGGCGCTGGCCATGGAAATCCGTCACTACCGCCAGTCGAAGACGCTGGCTGTGATCGAGAGGATGATCTGACCATGCCGCCCCGCATCGCCATCCCCATGCCGCACTCGATTGACCGTGAATATGCCGAGCGCGCGATTGGCCAATACGAGCGCGCCATCGAGCAAGCCGGAGGCGAACCGGTGCGCATTCCGCTCGACCAGCCGACCGCCCCGTACGTATGTATGAACGAAGTCATGAAGCTCGAAGTCCTGAAAATACTGGAGCGCTGCGACGGCGTGCTCCTGCCCGGCAGCAACGCCGATGTCGACCCCGCCAGGTTTGGCGCAACCCGCTCCCCGCGCGCCGCGGCCGCCGATCCGCGCCGCGCCGCCGCCGACGAACTCCTGCTACAGGACGCCTACGACCTGCGCAAGCCCATCCTCGGCATCTGCTACGGCCTGCAGAGTCTCAACGTCTACCGCTCCGGATCGCTCATTCAGCACATCCCGGATTTCCTGCCGGAAGAGTTGCGCGCGCGCGTCAATCACGAGGCAGGCAAGAAGGTCGCGATTGCGCACGCAGTCGAGATTGAAAACGATTCCAGGCTGGCGGAAATTGTGAACGGGAAAGGCCGGGAAGGGCACGGCTTCAGCCGTGCCAATAAGTATCCAGGAAGGAATGGGGCTTTAGCCCCCGAGGCGAACAAGCTCGTGGTCCCCGTGAACTCATCGCATCACCAATCGGCCGACACAATCGGCGACGGCCTGCGCATCTCCGCCCGCTGCCCCGACGACGGCATCGTCGAAGCGCTGGAAGGAACCGCACCCGATCACTTCGTGTTCGCCGTGCAATGGCATCCCGAGCGCTCCGTGAACGAAGACGAACCCTCCCGCGCCATCTTCCGCGCTCTGGTCCAAGCGGCGGCGCAGGGGCACATGCAGCGTGGCGGGTAAATTCGCGAAGTGTCAAGTAAGAACGAGGCAGACCGTCGCAAGGGCCGCTGGGCCGAGGGTTCCTAGCAATGCGGCTTCGCGATTTTCTTGAGTCGAATTTTCTCGGGGCCTATAGCCTTCTCGAGAACCAACAATCCCTTCAGCGTGTCTTCGTGAATTATTCCGCTAACCTCGAACTTACCATAGACTTCATTTTCGCCGGTTAGTCGCAGCTTGCCGTGGACCAATGACCCTCGCGCTACGCTTGGGGTTGCGCAGCCACCTTCGTAGATTCTCAAGACCCCAGTTGCTTGGCTTCCTTCAATCTTCAGTTCCAACTCCGTTCCGACGAGATCTCCGGCCCCTTCTTCAATATACTCAACGTTCGAGTAAATGCGCGGCCCCGGATTTTCCCCAGCTGACCCGTTGATCACCGCCAGAACCATGAGCAACGGCCAGACACGAAACGACCACAAATTCACAGTCACCCTTTCCTCCGGGTTTTAGTTGGTATCCTTTCCAGCAACACCACCACGTGCGCGACGGCGGCGTTCTCCAGATTGAGCCCCTCCGGAGTCTTCGCCTTCAACCCGACGCAATCGGCGTGCACTTCCAACAACTGCGCCAGGCGCACCCGAATCGCCGCCGCGTGCGGTCCAATCTTCGGCGCGGCCAGAATCAGGCTGGCGTCGAGATTCGCCACGCCGTATCCGGCTTCGCGCACGCGTTTCAGCGCCTCGCGCAAGAAGACGACCGAGTCCGCGCCCTTCCACTTCGGGTCGGAGGGCGGAAACAGCGCGCCAATATCGGGCGCCGCGACGGCCCCGAGCAGCGCGTCGGTGATGGCGTGCAGCAGCACGTCGCCATCGGAGTGCCCGCCCAGCCCCTTGGCATGCGCCAGCGCGATTCCGCCAATCTTCAGCGGAATCCCCGACCGGAATTCGTGCGAATCGAATCCGTAGCCGATTCGAGTGGGTGGCTGGGTTGCCCGTCGTCGATCGTTAGTCTTTGGCATCCGCGTCAATGAACGTCAATCTGCCCAGCCTTCAAATAGAACTCCGCCAGTTCCAGGTCTGCCGGAGCTGTGATCTTCATATTCCGCGGGGAACCCATGACCACGGCCACGTCGTGCCCCGATCTTTCCACCAACGAGGCTTCGTCGGTGCCGAGAAACCCATCCGCCGACGCCTCATCGAACGCCTTCTTGATCACACCGTAGCGAAAGCCCTGGGGCGTCTGCGCCATCACGATGCCCGCGCGCGGAATCGTCGCCTTGATCAGCGCGCCGTGCGCCGTGCGCTCGACTTGCTTCACCGTGTCGACGGCGGGCAGGCCCGCAATCGCCGCGCCATATTTCTCCGTCGCCTCGATCACTTCCAGAATGATTTCGCGAGTCACGAACGGACGCACCGCATCGTGCACGAGAACGATATCATCTTCATGCGCCGCCGCCGCAACCGCGTTCAGCGCGTTCTCCACCGACTGCTGGCGGTGTTCCCCGCCGACTACAAGTTCCACTTTCTTCTTCAGCACGTCTTTCGCTTCGCTCGCGAGACGCGCGCGAAATCCTGCGATCTCGTTCTCTCGGAGCGCAATCCAGATTTCGCTCACCGCGTCGATGGCGGCAAACTTGCGCAGCGTACGGATGAGAATTGGTATGCCGCCCAACTCCGTGAACTGTTTCGATGGTGGTGTCTTTTTCTGCTTACCCTTGGCGCCGACGGGCATCGGAGCCATGCGGGTTCCAAGCCCGGCAGCCGGAATGATCACGACAACCTTCATAGCGGGGTGTAAGTAGGGGTGTAAGTATACGAGTGCGGAGCCGAGGAGTTCAAATCCTGAGACAATTCGGTAGTGTCCTAATTTGCCCGC
>PKVW01000017.1 GCA_003131585.1 Acidobacteriaceae bacterium | reverse complement strand
CCCTCAGGGGCTAAAGCCCGCGATAATTTTGCAGAGTTTATGTACGGGCTAAGCAGGCTGCGGAAAAAGGGAGCGTTGGTGGGAAACACCCAAAAGGCATACCTCAGGGCCTAAAGGCCCCATTGATTCCATGCCACTTATGCCGGGGTTAAAACCCCGGCCTACCGCCTGAACGAGTTTTCCCGCAGCCTGTAAAGCCGTGCCCTTTCAAAGCCCCTCTACACCAATTGGGAAACTGCCCTAAAGCCCTCGTTCATTATTTGGCAGTTACGGCACGACTGAAGTCGTGCCCTGATACGAACCGTCTGCCGTCCCTACGGGACTTGGTCCTCATTTTTTCGCGTACCCAGGACTTCCGTCCTGGGCTATTATCGGTCGCCCCTCCGGGGCTTTATTACGGCCGTAGACGAAAAAGAAGAATGCGGCGAGGCCGATGAAAGACAGCGTACCGCCGAACATCCATAATTCATAGGACCACAGCGACGTGATCTGCTGGGCCGGGAAGAATACGAGCGCGATGCCGAGGATCGTGGTGAGCAGGCCGCTGGAGCCGGCGAGGAACAGCGTGGTCCGGCTGTACTGGCCGCGCGGCACGGGCTCGACGACGGAAAATCTCAGCAGCGCAGCGAACATGTACACGAAGGGGACGAGTTGAAGCACGACGGCCAGCGAAAGCAGCTTTTGAAACGTTTCCTGCACGCCGGCGCCGAAGAAATTCATGATGACGAGAAAAGCGGAAACAACGGCCTGGACGATGAGCGCGGCATAGGGCGTGGCGTAGCGCGGATGAACCTTGCCGAGCCAGGAGGGCATGTAGGAATCGAGGCCGGCGACGAAGGGAATGCGGGCGGAGCCGCCCATCCATGCGGAACCGATGCCGGCGATGGAGAGGCTGAGCATGAGGGCGAACGGCGCGGTAATCCAGGCGACTGCGACGCGGCCGGCCATGTGGCTGACGGCCTGCACGATCCCCTGAAGCACGTTGACGTTCTTGCCGACGGCGATGAGGAGAGTGAGCGTGGCGCCGACATAGAGAGCGCCGGAGAGGACTCCGCCCCAGGCGACCGCGCCGGGGAGAGTGCGGCGGGGGTCCTGGATTTCGTCGCCCATGACGGAGGCGAGTTCGAGTCCGACCAGACCGAAGCAGATGACGCCGAAGGAATTGAGAACGAAGCGCGGATGGGCGGGAATCTGGAAGTCGGCGGCGGTGATGGAGGTGCCGAAGCGCGACCAGATGACTACACCCAGGCCGATGAGGACGGCGGCCGCGATGAAAGTCCCGATGGCGCCGAGATTGTTGATCCACTTGCCGACACCGAGGCCGACAATGTTGAGAACGGTGAGCAGGGCGAGCAGCGTGAGGGAGGCGGCGAGCGCGAAAGCTTTGTTGTCGGCGAGAGCGGCGTGGCTGGGACCGAGGACAAAGACGGAGACGCCGACGAAGTAGAGCATGACCGTCGGCACGTAGAGCATGTTGTTGGTCCAGTAACACCAGCCGGAGAGGAATCCGTGGAAGTCGCCGAAGACTTCCTTGGCCCAAAGATAGACGCCGCCTTCGCCGGGATAGCGGTGGGCAAGTTCGATGACGGCGATGCCTTGCGGCCAGAAGAAAAGAAGAAGCGAGACGATCCAGAGCCAGATGGTGACGCCGCCGTTGGCTGCGATGGAGGGGACTACGTTGAGGTTGAAGACGGCGACGACGAAGAGGAGGATGAGATCGCGGCGTCCGAGGACGCGGAGCAGGTGAGGCTGGGCGGCGGGTTGGGCGGTGGTCGACATGATCAGGGGCAGGGTTTATGGACCCTCATACAAGTAGAGTCCAATGAAGAGAAGAGCGCTGACGTAATATATTGCGACTACCCACCAAAACGTGCTCGGTTCTTTAGCGCGATAGATCGTACGACCAGTACGCGCCCACGTTTTTCCTACACAAGTCGAAACCGTGGCGCCGGAAAACGAGATAATCCCGAGTATCAGGTAAATATAGTGCGAGTACCAACCAGGCATGAATAGCGTCCCCTGTCGTAGGGTCCAGGGGCCGGGGGTCACTCGTTGGTGACTGCACGGCCAACCGTCAAACTGATCGCCCCTGACCCCTTGTCTTAGTGCGCAACTCCCGCTGGCACGTTCTCTGTGCGCTCTTGCTGCGCTTTCGCCAGCGACGCGGCGATGTCGTCGAAGGCAGATAGATGCTTGTCGATGTCGGCCTCGGTGTGCTGGACGGAGATCGTCCACTGCTCGTCCCACCAGTAGGGCTGCGGCATCACGCCGCGGTTGACCATGCCGAACCAGTAGTGACGCCAGAGGTCGACATCGATGGTGGTCCAATCGCGGTAGTTGCGAATTTCCTTTGGGTAAAGCATGAGCACGCCGTTGGCGCCGGCTTGCGCGATGTAAGCCTGCAGGCCAACTTTCGCGATGGTCTTGCGATATCCCTCGGCTAGTTTCTTGCCGAGCTTGTCGACGTGCGAGTAGTTCGCGCGAGTGAGGACTTCGCGGAAGGTGGCGAGGCCCGCAGCCATGGAAACTGGATTCGTGTTGTAGGTGCCGCCGTGGAAAACTTTGTGTTGCGAGATGAGGTCCATCACAGACTTGCTGGCGCCGAACGCGGCCAGCGGCAGGCCTCCGCCAATCGATTTGGCGAGGCAGGTCAGGTCGGGATGAACGTTGAAGTATTCGCTGGCGCCGCCCCAGCCGAGTTTGGCGCCGGTTTTCACTTCGTCGAAGATCAAGAGCGCGCCGTTTCTCGTGGCAATTTCGCGGAGACCTGGCAGGAAGCCGGGCTCCGGCATGCAGAGGCCGACGTTCATGAGGATGGGTTCGAGAATAATCGCGGCGATTTCGCCGGGATTCTCTTTGAAGCGGCGCTCGACGGTGGCGAGGTCGTTGAAGGTGGCGACGGTAACGTTTGCGACTGCGGACTTCGGCACGCCAAGTCCGCCGGGAACAGAGGTTGGGTTGTCGATATCGCCGAAGTCGGGAGCATGCGGCTTGACGCTGACCAGAGCGGAATCATGCAGGCCGTGGTAGGCGCCTTCAAATTTTACGATCTTGTCGCGGCCGGTGGCGGCGCGGGCCAGGCGGATGGCGTGCATGGTGGCTTCGGTGCCGCTATTGCCGAAGCGGACCATCTCGACCGGAAAGCGGTTGCAGATTTCTTCGGCGAGTTCCCATTCCATGTTGTGAGGCATACCGAACATGGTGCCCGTGGAGAGGCGTTTTTCGACGGCCTTCATGACGGCGGGATGGCAGTGTCCGGCCATCAGCGCGCCGAAGGTCAGGTTGTGGTCGATGTACTCGTTGCCATCGAGGTCGCGGAACTTGCTGCCGCTGGCTTCTTTCACGAAGATGGGCCAGGGATCGTAGTGGCGATAGTTGCTGGCCACGCCGAGCGGAATGCGCTTGAGATTCTTCTTGTACGCTTCGGCGGATTTGGGGGTGCGGTGCTCGTAAGTGGCGAGCTCTTTCTGTAGTTCGGGGTACATCAGATGCTCCGGGATAACTCAGGCCGACGGCGTTCTGGTTGCGCCGGCGGCCATTAGAATGCCGGACGGCAGAGCCGTCCGGGTGGTAGAGCTAGAAAAAGAATTTCAAAGCAAACTGCAACAGCCGGGGATCTCCGGCACTCGTGATCTTGCCGAACCCGCTTAGGCCATCCGAGAAGTGCCCGTCCGGGTTCGAATAGTTCGTGTGGTTGAAGACATTGAAGATTTCCGCGCGGAACTGCACATACCTGGTCTCGCTTAGAGGTATCTTCTTATGAACCGAGAAGTCCCAATCGATAAGTCCCGGCCCGCAGCAAATGGTGCGCTGGGTGCCGTTGTTGAACTGACCAAGCGGCGGATCGGAGAACTGGTTGAAGTTGAGGTAGAAGTCCCCGTTCTTCTTGGGATTCTGGATTTGCAGCGGTCCGTTCAAACTGGGCGCCTCAGTGCCGAGGAAGAAAAAGCTGTTAATCAGCTCGTTGTCATTGGTGGTGTCGAGACGGATGGGAAATCCGCTCTGGAATTGGGTAATGCCGGAAACTTCCCAATCGTTGACCAACTTGCCGGCAAAGCCCTGGCGCCTGGCGATAGGCAGTTCCCAGTCGTAGCTGACTACGAAGCGCTGTTTCGAGTTGAACAGCGAAAGGGCGCGGCTGGCGCCGAAGTTAAATGGGTCTAGAGTTTCTTCAAACGTGGACCCGTCGTCGATGGACTTGCTGAAGGTGTAAGCGGCCTGGAATTGCAAACCGCGAGAGAAGCGTTTCTGGAGCATCATCTCCAGCGCGTTGTAGGAAGAATTGGCGATGGTGTCTTCGGCGAAGATGTCGGTAAAGACGGGAATGCCGTCGACCGGGCAACCTGTGCCGGGCGTAAACGCAGGCAGCAACGGATTGCAATTGGGCGAGGAATATGGGCGCAGCCCTACGAGGTTGATAGTTTGGCCCGTGCCCGGCAGGATGCTGCCATTGGGCATGTGGAACTGGAAACCAGACGGAATGGTCACGCTCCATTGCGCATCTTCGACTGTCGGACCACACGTGGCCGGAGAGCCGTAAGAACTCACATTCCCACCACTCGCCGCGATATTGATGATGTCCAGACAACTCTGCGGGTTGGAGGGATTTATGTCATGAGCCGCGAGCAGACGGTGGCCCTGAGATCCAACGTAGCCAATCTGGAACATCATGCTGTTGCTCAACTCGCGTTGGAACGTGAGGTTGTACTGACTGGTGTACTGCGAACGCAGATGCGGTTGGAATTCTCCAAAGAGAAGGATGGGGCGAAACAGAGACAAGTCGGTGGGCTGGCCTTTGGTGGGAGTGATAATTCCGCCGAACGGATTCGGATTGGTGAAGTTGGCTTGAGCCACGAACGGTGTATTGAAAAAGACATCGGAGAGGAAGGTACTGCCGCCAAAAGGAGGCTCCGCGCCGAACTGGGCCTGAACCAACTCTTCGATCGGGTTGTAGAAAAGACCCCAGCCCGCCCGAATGCTGGTTTTGCCATTGCTGCCGAAGACCTTCGCCAAGGGACCGCTGCTGAAGTTAGGACTGTAGGCCAGGCCAACGCGCGGAGCAAAAGCTTTGTAATAGGTTGAAGTCAAACCGGCAGGAACGCCGGGATCTCCCGGGACCACCAGGCCGGTGGGCGCGGAACCAGTGTTGGCGCAGGTTGGATTCGCAATCCCCAAATTCTGCCAGTAAGACGTGCTGGTCGTGATGCCGCAGGGGTATACGGTGGAATTCTGTCCGGGCCGGAAAGTCTCCACATGGCCGCTGATATCGACCGCAGGCGGACTGAATTCCCAGCGCAAGCCGTAATTGAGGGTCAGATTGGGCTTGATCTTCCAGCTATCCTGGACAAATGGATAGACGGCGGTGCTGCGAATATCTTCGCGCTGTCCCGATCCCTGAAGATAGTTATCCGAGAGTCCCAGCAGAAACTCGGCATAATTGTCGCCATCGGTAGGAACGATCGCATTGGGACCGCTGTTGTTGAACACGTACTCGCCATTGACGTTGAAATAATAGGTCTGGTCGAAGCGGGCCCGGCGGATATCGACGCCGAACTTGAGAGTGTGACTACCCTTCACCCAGGTTAGCCCATCGGACCATTGAAAACTATTCCCGACCTGGGGAAGCACGCCCTCCCAATTGTTACCGAACGACGCACCCCCGCCGATGCTGACGAAAGGAACTCCTGTAAGGCTCGAGGGCAAGCCCGGCGTGATACCCAAATTTGCGGCGGTGCCGAAGTTACTCTGGATGACCGTAGAATCGGAAAGACCGGTAAAGCAGAAAGGGGCGGCCGCTCCAGTGCAAGAGGACGTGACGGCGTTTGTGTTTTGGGACTTCAGGAATCCGAGCTCGCCCTCCCGCATATAGGTGAAGTGGGCCTCGTTCACCAAGGCGTTATTGACGGTCCAGGTATGGGTGAAGTTCCACTGCTGGTAGCGGAGGTTGTTGTTGTTCCCGAAACCCGGAACGCTGGCGCCCGCCTGCTCGAACTTGTCGTAAGCCTGGAGCTGACGGGCGTCGTTGAAGTAGTAGTAGGCGGTGAGGGTTTGATGGTCATTGATCTTGTGATCGAAGCGGGCGGTAAATTGATCTTCGTTGTCGGTCCCCACGGGGACGGTCTGATTTTGGTTGCTCCCGATATTGGCCGCGGGAACGAACCGCTGAAGTAAGTTGGCGGCCACCGGATCCTGGCAGGGCACTGGAATGACGCCCGTGGGGAAAATAGACGCCCATAAGACGCCGGGAGCCGGAACCGTGCCGCCGAGTGCCTGGATCGCGCTCTGACAACTCACACCACCCGCCGATCGGCTATTCAAGACTTGATATACCAGCGTGTCCGTCGCAGAGATGCCCCCGACGAATTGTCCGCCGGCGGCCACCGAAGAGAAGTCCCCACCGAATTCCCCGGTGGCGGGCGCGCTCAGCGATCCCGGCTGACCGGTGGGCACGGTCAGCAAGTCCCCAGGCTGGCCGTCGCGGATACGGCGTCCCTCATAGGAGAGGAAGAAGAAGGTACGATCCTTCTTGATTGGGCCGCCAAATGTTCCGCCGAACTGGTTCTGATTGAGTTGCGGCTTGGTTGTGTCAGGGTAGCCGCGTGAATCTAAAATCGTATTGCGGAAGTATTCGTAAACATTTCCGTGGAAGGCATTGCCTCCGGACTTGGTGATCACATTGACCACAGAGCCCGAGTTGCGGCCGTATTCGGCGTCGAAGGTATTGGTGATGACGCGAAACTCTTCGACGGCGTCGGGAGTGGGTTGAATGGTCGGGGTATTTACGAATTGATCGTTGGCGTCCCCGCCGTTGACGCTGAAATTGTTGGCGCGGGTGCGGCCGCCATTGACGGAGACGGAACCCGCATCGTCGGAGCCAAAGAACAAGCTGCCGCTGGATCCAAGCTGAGCCTGCACACCGGGCTGAAGTTGCAGGAACTGGTAGGTATCGCGGGTGTTCAGGGGCAACTCGTTCACGGAACGGTCGTTGATTACGGCGCCCAGCTGCGTGCTGGTGGTATCGATCTGCGGAGCTTCCGAGGTTACTTCCACAGTCTCCTGGGATCCACCGATTTGCAGGGTGGAGTTGAGGGTCACCACCTGATTGACGTCGACGATTACCTCTTTTTGCACATTTTTCTTAAATCCGCTTAGCTCAAATTGGATCGTGTACGTGCCGGGAACGACTTCGACGAATGTGTAGTCGCCACTGTCATTGGTCAGCGCATCGCGGCTGATGCCGGTTGCTTCGTTCACCAGCGTGACCTTCACGGTGGCGAGGACGGCGCCGGTGGGATCGGCGATGCGGCCGACGATGCGACCGCTGGCTCCCTGTGCCAGGAGCGATGTGGGAGCCAGAAGAGAGATGGCGACGACAAGGCAAACCGTTTCCAGACACATCGCTCTAAGACACATCGCGTTCCAGCGGGCTCGCGGTGACGGCATGGAACCTCCAGGCATCTTCTCCAGACATCTTCTCCAGACATCTGGGAGATGTTGTTTTTTCTCGAAAGCGACACCTTGTGTCCGGGCACAACCTTGCTATAATTCCGCAAGGTTAGAGAAGCGGTATGCGTGCTGTCAAGGAGAAAAACGCGTTCCTTCTCACCGGAAACTTTCATTCGCCGTCCGGGGAACGATGAGCTCACCCAGCGCGAAACCCTACTTTAAGATCGGAGATGTGGCGCGGAGAGTGGGCGTGTCACCGTCGGTGATCCGGTCGTGGGAGAGCCTGGGGCTAACGCATCCCCGGCGCAGCGAAAGCCGGTACCGGCTCTATTCGGCGGATGACGTCAAACTGCTGAAGCGGGCGCGTTTTCTGCGGAAGGTGCGGGGGCTGAACGCGGCGGCGATTGTCGAACTGCTGCGGCGGGAAGGACGGGTGCGTCCCGCGGCAGACGGGAGTGCGGGAGCGATTGGTTCGCACTTGCGGCAATTGCGCGCGAAGCGGCGGCTGTCCCTGGCGCGGGTGGCGCGAGCGGCCGGCATCTCCGTGGGATTTTTGAGCGCGCTGGAACGGTCGCAGATGAGCGGGTCGGTGGGAACGCTGCGCAAACTGGCGCGATTTTATAAGACCAACATCCTGGATTTTTTTGACGCGAGGGGAGCGAGCAGCCGGCAGGTGCGCCCGCAACAAAGAAAGGTGCTGGAAGCCGGCTCCGGCGTGTGTATGGAGTTGCTGGCGTGGGGGAACACCGTCATGGAGCCGCATCTGTTTCGAGTGGCGCCCCAGGCGGGCAGCGGCGACTCCTACACACACGAGGGCGAAGAGTTTCTTTACGTGTTGCGCGGAGAACTGGCGATCACGCTGGAGAAGAAAGAATACCGGCTCAAGGCTGGGGACAGCTTTTATTTCGAGAGCGCGACACCGCATCAGTGGAAAAATCCCGGGCGGGCCGAAACCTGGGTGCTGTGGGTGAATACGCCGCCGACGTTTTGAGTTGCCGCGCGCCGGCATAGACTGCGCGCGCCCGGCGAGGGGCGCCTGAAGCAGCGTCTCAAGCAGGCATCAGGCAAGGAGGAACGATGAAGCTGCGAGGCTCGGCGATTCTGCTGGCTGTGATGGTGTTCACCGCTTCGTGCGCGAAGAAAACGCCCACGCTAAATTTGCTGGTGTGGGAGGGCTATGCCGATCCCGCGTTCGTCAAGGCTTTTGAGGAACAGCATCATTGCAAGGTTTCGGCGTCCTACATGGGTTCGAGCGACGAGCTGGTAGCCAAGCTGCGCGGCGGCAGCGCCGGAAACTATGACGTAATCTCGCCCTCGAGCGATGTGGCAACGTCGATCGCATCGGCGGGTCTGGCGGCCCCGCTGGACTTGACGAAGATTCCGAGCTACGGACAACTCTCTTCGCAACTCACTTCCCTGCCGCTGGTGCGCGTGAAAGGCCAGGTGTATGGAGTTCCGTTCATGTGGGGACCGGACCCGCTGATTTACGACACCACGGTTTTCGCGCAAGCCCCCGATAGCTGGAATGTGCTTTGGGATCCAAAGTACCGCGGGAAGATTTCGGTGTGGGACGATCTGTCGACGGTCTACCTGGCAGCGCAGGTTTTGGGCTATGACAAACCCGATCCGTCGCAGCTTTACAACTTGAGCGACGCACAGCTTGAGGCAGTGAAAAAGAAATTACTGGAGTTGAAACCAAATATCCGCAAGATGTGGACGACAGGCGGGGAGTTGACGAATCTTTTTCAGAATCACGAAGTGGTGGCGGCGATGGGATGGCCGCTGATGACCAATCAACTGCGCAAAATCAACTTCCCGGTGGGAGAAACGATTCCGAAAGAGAACACAACCGGATGGATCGATCACCTGATGATCACGGCAGGCAGCGAGAACAAAGATCTGGCTCACGAGTTTCTCGAGTACATGATTGAGGCCCAGACCCAGAAGAAGGTGACGGAGGTGACCGGGTACACACCGGCGAATCCGCAGGCAGCGCGGTTGATGACGCCGGAAGAAGTGAGGAACCTGCATCTGGACGATGTGGACAACTACCAGAAGCGGCTTTATTTCTGGCAAAATGTGCCGCGTCGCGCCAAGTACAACGAGATTTGGAACGAAGTGAAAGCGGCGCAGTAGGCGGGCTTCGCCTATCGGGCTTCGGGCTTTGGCTTTTCGAGAATCGTGAGAACGTTTGGGATTGATGACTACTTCTTCCGAGATTGCAATGACGATGACGTCCGCTGCCGATGCCGGGAGTCGAGCGCCGCTGCTCAGTATTCGCAAGGTGGCCAAACACTTTGGCAGGAACGTGGTGTTGCGGGATATTTCTCTGGATGTGGCGGAAGGGGAATTTCTTACGATTCTGGGGGAAAGCGGATCGGGTAAGACGACGCTGCTGCGAATCATCGCGGGCTTTGAGAGGGCGAGCGCGGGCGAGTTGTGGATGGGCGAGGAGCGGCTGGACCGCCAGCCACCCTACCGGCGCCGCGTGAATACCGTGTTTCAGAACTATGCCCTGTTTCCACACCTCACCGTGGAACAGAACGTGGCGTACGGACTGCGCGTGGCGAAAAGGCCGGAGGCGGAGATTGCATCTCGGGTGGAGGAGGCGCTGGACAAGGTTAAGATGGCGGCGTACGCGAAGTCGAAGCCATCAAGAATCAGCGGCGGACAGCAGCAGCGGATTGCGCTGGCACGGGCGCTGGTGAACCGTCCGCGACTGCTGCTGCTGGATGAGCCACTTTCCGCGCTGGACGCGAATTTGCGCCGGCAGATGCAGGTGGAATTGAAATCGCTGCAGCGCGAGGTCGGCATTTCGTTCATCTTCGTGACCCACGATCAGGAGGAGGCGATGGTCATGTCGGACCGAATCGCGCTACTGCGTTCAGGCGAACTGGAGCAGGTGGCGACGCCTCGGGAAATTTACGGCCGGCCGGCCACCGCTTATGCGGCGCAGTTTATTGGGCACACAAATCTGTTGAAGTGCGAAGTGCGAGGAGGAATGGTGCGCTGCGCTCCGCTGAGCTGGTCAGCCGCGCTGCCGGATGGGCCCGCTCTGTTCTCGCTGCGGCCGGAGAATATCCGGATGACGACGGCAAGTACGACGATTGCCGGCAGCGTGCGGGTTCGCGGAAAAGTGAGTCACCAGGCATTTCATGGGGCAACGGAGTTGATTCGTGTGGAATGCCGCGACGGATTGGTTTTGGTGGTGCGCACTCCCGGCGGCGGCGGAGCGCTGGACGAGGTCGAGCTGGAGTTCTGTTCCACTGATGCAGTGCTGGTGCGCGAGTCTTTGGTGCGCGAATCTCCGGGGCGCGAGTCTCTGGTGCGCGAGTCTGCGGAAAGAATCTGATGTTTTCCCGAGCTTACAAAGCGGCGGTCACTCTGCCTCCACTGGTGTGGGTAACGGTATTTCTGCTGGTGCCGTATGGGCTGATGTTCTGTTATAGCTTCTGGTCCGTGTCGGAGTCGCAAACCATTGTGCATTCGTGGAATCTCGCCAACTACCGCCAACTGCTGAAGGTTGACGTTTACTGGCAGACGCTGCTGCGCTCGATGTGGATTGCAGCCAGGGTGACGATCTTCTCGCTGCTGATGGGGTATCCACTGGCGTATTTTCTTTCTTTTTACGCAGGAAGAAGAAAAGATCTGCTCTATCAATTGGTGATCATCCCGCTGTGGGTCAGCTACCTGGTGCGGGCCTACGCGTGGAAGACGATCCTGGGCTCGGACGGCGTGCTCAATACTTTGCTGCAGTACGTGCACCTGACCAGGCACCCGCTGGAATTTTTGCTGTACAGTCCGTTTGCCGTGGTGCTGACCCTGACGCACATCTACACACCATTTGCGTTTCTGCCGATTTACGCCGCGCTGGAGCACATTCCACGCAATCTCGTCGAGGCCTCCCATGATCTGGGCGCGACTCCTGGGCAAACGTTCTGGAAGGTGATTTTTCCGCTCTCGATTCCGGGCGTGGCCGCGGGAGCGACGTTTGCCTTTGTGCTGAGCCTGGGTGATTTTCTTGCGCCGCTGCTGCTGGGCGGCCCCAGCGGCATCATGATTTCGAACGTCGTGGTCAGCCTGTTTGGCGCGGCTTACAACTGGCCGCTGGGCGCGGCGATTTCGCTGTGCATGCTGGTGCTGGTCGTGAGCCTGCTGTTTTTCTCCGAGAGGCTGGAAAAGAAATGGAGCTTCTCGTGAGCGACGCGAACTTTGCCTCAGGCTCGCGCTGGTTGCTCTTTCATGCTGTAGCCGTATTCGCGTTCCTCTATCTGCCGATTGCTGTTCTCATCCTTTATTCCTTCAACCGAGAGGGCGTGGGCGGCTTCCCTCCGCGGCATCTAACGCTCGACTGGTATCGCACGCTTTTCGCCGACGGGCCGATCTGGGATTCGGTGCTCAATAGCCTGCAGGTGGCGTTTGCGGCGATGGTGATCTCGCTGACCTTCGGAGTGCCGGCGGCACTGGCGCTTGACCGGGCGCAGTTTCCGGGGAAGGCGGTGTTCCGGCGATTGGTGCTTTTGCCGTTGATCCTGCCGGGCATTATTACGGGGCTTTCGCTGCTCATGCTGTTCAATGGGATGGGGACGAAGCTCAGCCTGATGACGATTGTTCTGGGACACGGGACCGCATTGATCTCGGTGGCAACGACCGAGGTATTCGCGGGCTTACAGAAGCTCGATAGGGCGCAGGAAGAGGCTTCTCTCGATCTGGGCGCGAACTACTGGCAAACATTCTGGCGCATCACGGTGCCGAACCTGAAGCTGCCGATTATCGGCGCGGCGCTGCTGATCTTCACGCTTTCGATGGACGAGATCGCGGTCAGCTTCTTCCTGATCGGGCGCGATAACACGCTGCCCCTTGAAATCTGGGGGCGGCTGCGGCGGGGCATCACACCGGAAATCAACGCGGTGTCGACCATTATCTTTGGGTTTTCGCTGGTGGCGATTGTGTTGTGGTACCGCTTGCGCGTGCGCGGCGAAGGCGCGATCGAAGGGGGATCAAAGTGAGTGCGAATCGCAGAGACTTCATCAAGTTTGTGGTTGCAGGGGCGGTGACGGCGGGCTGTCCGATCGGTCTTTCGCTGGTAACGGCGCAGGCCGGTGACGCGCAGAAGAATCAGTCCGCGGACGTGGATGGCGAAGACAACCGGATCTGCCACCAGGTGCGCGACAAGGGAAACCAGATATTCACGCGGCCTCCGGCTTCGGCACGGCATGATGTGGTAATTGTGGGCGGCGGCGTGAGCGGGTTGGCGGCGGCTTATCGTTTGCGGCAGCGCGATTTCCTGTTGCTGGAAAAAGAACCGCACTGGGGCGGCAACGCGTATGCGATGGAGTACGAGGGCAGCACGTATGCCACCGGATCGGCGTTTCTGGCGAAGGACGAATACGCGTACCACTTTGCGAAGGAAATTGGGTTGATGCCGCTGCCGGTCAACAGCCCGGACGCGAGCATTATTCGAGGGGAGTTGGTCCCGGATACCTGGGGTGACGGCCTAGATAAGTTGCCCTATCCTCCGTCGGTTCGCGAGAGCTTCAAGAAGTTCAAGAAAGAAATGCTCGCGATTGACGTGGAGAAGCGTGGCAAAGAACTGTTCAACCAACCGTTTTCCGATTTCATGAAGGGATATCCGGCGGAGCTCACGCAGTGGTGGGACGGCTACGGGCCTTCCAACTGGGGTGCAACCAGCGAGGAGACGGCCGCGGGTTTGGCCATTCTTGCATTACAAGAAATGGCTGAAGAGAGCCGAGCCGACGATCGTTATACCTGGCCCGGAGGCTTGGGCGCGATCACGAAAAAAC
Organism: Acidobacteriaceae bacterium; assembly: GCA_003131585.1. GTDB lineage: Bacteria > Acidobacteriota > Terriglobia > Terriglobales > Acidobacteriaceae > Sulfotelmatobacter. Next base: position 6,148 of record PKVW01000017.1, on the reverse strand, counting down.
TGGCGGAGATTCTACAGCCGAGATACAAAGACCGCATGCGGACGGGCGCGACCACCGTGGCCGTGGTCTCCGAAAAAGAAGAAGTGCAGGTCACTTACATGCTCGGCGGCGAATTGAAGACGGTTGCGGCCAAGGCCGTAATCATGGCTACGCCGAAGTTCATCACCCGGCGCATTGTCGAGGGTCTGCCCGACAAGCAAAGCGACGCCATGCATCAGATTCGCTACATTCCGTATCCCGTGGTGAATCTGATTTTCGACAAGCCGGTTTTCAATCATGGCTATGACACCTGGTGTCCGGGCAATACCTTTACCGATTTCATTGTCGCCGACTGGGTGATTCGCAAGCAGCCGGGCTACCAGCAGAAGTTCAACATTGTCAGTTGCTACACGCCCATGGCGGAGGAAAATCGCGGCTACCTTCTAAACGAGATCGGAGCGCGCAAGATCGCCGCCAACGTGCTGAGCGATTTCCAGAAGCTGATGCCGGGGTTCAATGTCGATCCGGTCGAGGTGCACATCTACCGGCGGGGACATCCTTTGTATATGTCGACGCCTGGGCTTTACACTCGAGTTCAGCCGCTTGTGCGCCAACCCCTGGATCGCGTCTTCTTCGCCAACACGGATTCGGAGGGACAGGAATCAACTACCAACGCCGGAATCCTTGCGGCGCAGCGCGCCGTGAAAGAAGTGGAAGCGCGGCTGGCGGGACAACCCGCGCCGAAGCAGCGGGCGGTGGCGGATTGATGGTGCTTATTTCTCCCCTCTTCCCATTTCAAAGCGCTCGTCCGGAGTCTTGTTTACCAGTCACTTGCACGTAGGTGCGATGTAATCTCCTGAGAAGTGGTCACCCATAGTAAAGTGATAGGAGGAGCATCGCAGCCGACGAATCGCTGTATGCGCCCATCAATCCGATCCGTCAACAAAGGACAAATCATACTTTGAGTTTGAGCATTCGCAACATCGCCATCATCGCGCACGTGGATCACGGCAAGACCACGCTGGTCGACGCCATGCTGCAACAGAGCGGCACTTTTCGCTCCAACGAGCATCACGTCGAGCGCGTCATGGATTCGAACGAACTGGAACGCGAGCGCGGCATCACCATCCTGGCCAAAAACACGGCCATCTTCTATCACGACGTAAAGATCAACATCGTGGATACGCCCGGCCACAGCGACTTTGGCGGCGAGGTAGAACGCGCGCTGAAAATGGTGGACGGAGTGATGCTGCTGGTGGACGCCAGCGAAGGGCCGCTGCCGCAGACGCGCTACGTGCTGAGCAAGGCGCTGGAGGCGAAGCTGCCGCCCATTGTGGTCATCAACAAGATTGACCGGCCGGATGCGCGTCCGCAGGAAGTGCTCAACGAAATCTACGATCTGTTTATCGATCTGGACGCCCAGGAAGATCAACTGGACTTTGCCGTTCTGTATACGAATGCGAAGGAGGGTACGGCATCGACCGACATCAAGGGCGGGGGCGAGGATTTGCGGCCGCTGTTTGACGCAATCCTGAAAACGACTCCGCTGCCCCAGGGTGATCCAGCCGGGCCTCTGCAGATTCTGGTCGCGAACCTCGACTACAGCGATTTTCTCGGCCGGCTGGCCATCGCGCGCGTGTTTAACGGCACGATGTACACCGGGGAAGACGTGGTGATCGCCAAGCTCGACGGGTCGATGCACAAAACCAAGATCACAAAACTGTTTTCCTTCTCCGGGCTGAAGAGAACCGATATTACGGAGACTGTGCTGGGCGACATCGTCGCCGTGGCCGGCGTGGAAGGCATCACCATCGGCGAGACCATTACCGACGCCTTGAATCCGGCGCCGCTGCCGCCCATTGTGATCGATGAGCCGACCATCGCGATGACTTTCACCGTGAACACTTCGCCATTCGCGGGACGCGAAGGGACCTACGTCACCTCGCGAAATCTGCGGGAGCGTCTGGCGAAGGAACTGCTCACCAATGTTTCTCTGCGAGTAGAGGAGATGGGCACGACCGACTCCTTCAAGGTGCTGGGCCGCGGCGAACTGCAGCTTTCGATCACCATCGAGATGATGCGGCGCGAGGGCTATGAGCTCATGGTGGGCAAGCCCGAGATTGTCACCAAGCGCGACAAAGAAACTGGCAAGCTGATGGAACCGGTGGAGCATCTTACGATCGACGTGCCGGAAGGATTCGTCGGCGTGGTGATGGAGCAACTCGGCTCACGGAAAGCCGAAGTCACCAACATGCACAACCACGGCTACGGGCGGGTGCGGATTGAGTTTCGCGTGCCCAGCCGCGGCTTGATTGGCTTGCGCAGCCAGATGCTCACCGACACGCGCGGAACCATCGTCATGAACTCGCTGTTCGATGGCTACACGGAGTGGCAAGGGGAAATCCCGCACCGGCTCACGGGAGCGTTGATCGCGGACCGCTCCGGCGTTTCGACGGCATACGCGCTGTGGGGCCTGCAGGAGCGCGGAGAGCTTTTCCTCGGCCCGGGCGTTGAACTATATGAAGGAATGATCATCGGCGAGAACGCGAAAGACGACGACCTCGATGTCAACGCGGTACGGGAAAAGAAACTCACCAACATGCGGGCTTCCACGGCCGACGAAGCCATCCGCCTGGTGCCATTCCGGCAGTTGAATCTGGAGCAGGCGATCGAATTCATCGCGGATGACGAATTCGTGGAAATCACTCCAAAATCGCTGCGGCTGCGGAAAAAAGTTCTGCAAGCAAATAGGCGCAAGAAGAGCGCGATGGCCACCGTAGAAGAAGGATGAGTCCGGCAGTCAATTAGGAAAGTCCGGCAGTCAAGTAGGAAAATCCAAAGGCAACGGGCGGCTACGAGTGTCCGGTCCTGTGCGGGACGGCGTTCGAGCGCTGGCGCAACGCCACTTTAGATCCCATTTGACATGCCCGGTTTGACAAACCTGCTATACTGCTGGCCGCATTCGACTGTTCGCCAGCTCCGGTTCCGATTTTCAGGAAGGTGTCCCCGACCTGCCAGTCCGCCGCATCGAGCTCGCACTTCGACAGCTCAATGCAGAGGCCGACGCTTGAAGAATATTTTTGTGGGGAACTTGAGCTTTAACACATCGGAAGACGAACTGCGGCAGATGTTTGAGCCGTTCGGGCAAGTGGACCGGATCAGCATCATGACCGACCGCGATACCGGGCGCTCGCGCGGGTTCGGCTTTGTGGAAATGGCCAGCAACGAGGATGGAGACAAGGCCATTACAGCGTTGAATGGATCGCAGGTGGGCGGACGCACGCTCAACGTGAACGAAGCGCGCCCAAAAACCGAGCACGGCGGAGGCGGGGGACGCGACCGGGGAGGCCGGGGCGGCGATCGCGGCGGTGATCGCGGCGGCGACCGTGGTGGCCGCGGCGGAGGCGGCGGCGGCGGACGAGGCCGTTATTAGACGAGGCCGTTATTAAGAGTTAAGAGTTTCGGAGTGAATCGGGCGCGATCGACGGTTTTCGCAACTGCGGGCCGTATTCCGCCCGCTCGCGCTCAACGGCTGCGTGTGGATAATCCAGCGCCGGCCCGGCTTGGGCAGCCGATACTTGGTGCTGGCTTCCTCAATCGGACTTTGTTCACGGAACCTGCTCGCATTGATGCTTCTCAACCCTCCCATGTAAACTGAATCTGCCGGTGTGCGCCCGTAGCTCAGATGGATAGAGCGATTGCCTCCGGAGCAATAGGTCGGGAGTTCGAATCTCTCCGGGCGCACCAGATTCTCCCCGCAAGCGAACGATCTCGAGGCCGCGAGCGCGTAACCGGGATCGGTATCGTTATTCACTCTGCATCTCGTTCAAGTTCAATGAGAAGCGCACTGCGAAAGCACCCGTGGACCCCAGACGAGAGGCGAACAGGAGCGGATCATGAGAGGTGGCGGGCTGTCGAAAGCCGTCGGCGGCGTGTTGCTGGCGGCCGCCCTGTCGGCGGGTTCCATGATTTGCTCCGCTGCGGAGGAACCGGCAGCCGGCGCGCAAAGCCCGGCATCCGCGAATTCCAGCCTCTACGTTAAGGTCCAACTCAGCAGCCCGTTGAAGCTGTCGAAGCTGAAGCCGGGAGATGTTGTCGAGGGCAAGCTGGCACGGAATGTTTATTCTTCGGATCGCGAACTGTTCCCCGCGGGAACCCCTGTACACATCGCCGTAGACCACATGGAAAAAAGACGGAGGACTCCGGACGATCACTGGCCGTGGGTTGTGAAAGCCTTCACTCCTCGCCACGAACCATATCCGGTGTTCAAGACGGCCAGCGTCTCTGGAACAAGCGGCGAAAGCGCGCTGCAAGTCACAATGATCTCCATCAGCCGGAGGCGTGAGGTACACGCCCAAGCAAAGAAGAAGAAATCGGGGCAGCAAGCCAACGAAACCGGCGCCGTCGAGGTGAGCAAATCGGGTGGTATATACGGGTCGAGAAAGCTGGCAGCCCCAATGATGGTGCTCGAGGCTTTTGGCACGGAAGACCAGAACTCGTCTTCCGCACATGCCGAAGAGTCGTCTCCGTCCTTACCCGATCTCTCTGGTCTGGAGACTCTTCCGGCTGGCACGGCATGCAAGATTCTTCTTCTGGGGGATGTCAGCGCATCCAAGAGCAAGCCTGGCCGCGATGTGGTGCAGGCGCGATTGCTCGAGCCTGTATTTTTGAATTCGCGCATCGCCCTGCCGGCGGGCAGCCTGTTTGAAGGCAAAGTGGTTAAGAAGACTCCGCCACGCTGGGGGAGCCGGGCGGGATCGCTATCCCTGACGTTCACCGGGTTGACGCTGCCGGGTGGGAACCTCATTCCCATCGCTGCATCGCTCGCAGGTGCGGAATTGGACCGGAGATCGCACACGAAGATTGACGCGGAAGGACAGCTCCGGGGCGAACGTCCCGGCAAGGCATGGATGGCGATCAACATCGGCGTGACTGCCGGCCTCGCCAAAGAAGTGGATGATACAACGCAGTTGATTGTCGAAGCCATCGTATCGACCGCGACGGACGCTTCCACGGCGGGCACGGCCCGGATCGTGTCCAGTTGTATCTCCGGCATATATATGGTCACGCGCCACGGACGCGATGTAGTGCTACCCCGGTTCACCGAGATGGATATTTCGCTGGATCGGCCACTCTCCGTGAGCAAGAACGCGGAATCGGCGGCCTCCGCGGCCATCGTGCACGGCGACTGATTGGACGCGCGGCATCGGAGTGTCAGTCTTGCGATCCCGGCGATCCAAGTCTCGGCAACCAAGTCTCGGCAAGCGTTTTCGACAATCAATTTTCGACATGAACTATGACGCCATTCTGGTGGTTTCTTTCGGGGGGCCGGAATCGAACGAAGAGGTGATTCCCTTCCTCGAAAACGTGCTGCGCGGACGGAACGTTCCGCGCGAGCGCCTGCTGGCCGTCGCCGAACACTACTACCACTTCGAGGGCAAGAGCCCGATCAACCGGCAGGCGCGCGAACTGATCGCCGCGCTGGAAGCCGAGTTGCAGCGAAACGGGCCCAAGCTGCCCATCTATTGGGGAAACCGGAACTGGCATCCGCTGCTGCCCGAGACTCTGAGAAAAATGAAACAGGAGGGCATCCGGCGGGCTTTGGGCTTCGTAACTTCGGCCTACAGCTCGTACTCAAGCTGCCGGCAGTATCGCGAGGATATTGCGCGGGCGCAAAGCGAAGTGGGGCCGGGCGCGCCGGAAGTGGACAAACTGCGGGCATTCTTCAATCATCCCGCATTCATCGAGGCCACGGTGGAGCGAGTACGTGATGCTCTGCACGCCGTTCCAGCGGCCGCGCAGCGAAACGTGCAGATCGTATACACCGCGCACAGCATTCCGCTTTCCATGGCTAACACGAGTGACTACGTGAGGCAATTGGAGGAAGTGCGGCGTCTGGTTTCGGGAGCGCTTGGTCATCAGGGCGACGCGCAGAAGAACGACGCGCACAAGAGCGACGGGCAGAAGAACGACGCCCTCGTCTACCAGAGCCGCAGCGGCACTCCGGGAGATCCCTGGTTGGAACCGGACATTCTCGATTACTTGCGCCAGGTGAAGGCGCGGAATCTGGCGTCGGCAGTGGTGCTGGCGCCGATCGGCTTCATCTCCGATCACATGGAAGTGTTGTACGACCTGGATGTGGAAGCGCGGCAGCTATGCGATTCGCTGG
>PKVW01000003.1:3407-45883 GCA_003131585.1 Acidobacteriaceae bacterium | reverse complement strand
CCTGGAAAAACTGATCTTGGATCTTGCCAGCGAGCCCAAGCTTGAAGCTGCGGGTGGATGGGCGCAAGAAGAACTGCCGGTGTAGAGACGCGGGCTGGCTAGGGCTTAGGCCACCGAAAGCCTGAAGAGTGTGCGCGAGAAATCGGTCGTCCCTCCGGGACTNNAAGCGCTGGGCTAAGTTAGGTCGCCCCTCCGGGGCTGCGTTCTCCTGGTGCCTTCGGCTCTTCAAACCGTAGGGGCTGCATTCTCCTGGGGCCTTCGGTTCTTAAATCGCACTGGGCAATACGAGACCTCTACCCCTTCGCTTCCGCCACGGCCCGCCGCAATTCCTCCACCTCCGGGGAATTCGGCTTGATCTTCACCACGCGGTCCAGTTGTTGCCGCGCCAATGCGGCCTTGCCACTCTTGGCGTATGCGAGTCCCAGGTGGTAGTTGAAAAGCGCGTTGTCCGGTTCCTTCTTGACCGCTTCCTTGAACAGATCGGTGGCCGAGGTGTAAACGTGCTTGTGGTAGAAAGCCCAGCCCAGCGTGTCGGCGGCGTTCGGATTATCGGGAAGCTGACGCCGCGCTGTCTGCGCCATGGCGAATGCGACGTCCACATTGCCGCCCTGCTGCAGCATCACGTAGGCCAGATTGTTGGAGGCCAGCGGATTCTCCGGCTGTACCTCCAGCACCTTCTGGTACTGCTGTTTGGCGTGCTCCCAATCCTGCCGGCTCTCATAGATGCCGCCCGCCAGCAGGTTGAAAGCGATCTCCTTGGGTTTGTTCTTGGACCCATCCAGATAAGTTTCGAGCGCCTGATCGGTGTTGCCGCGTGCGCTCTGCATCATGCCGAGCTTGACCCATGCCTCGCTGTTCTTCTTATCCAAGTCGCTGGCTTGTTTGAACTCCGCTTCTGCCCCGGCTAAATCTTTTCCTTGCTCCAGAAGTGCACCCACCATGACGTGGAATCCGGCGTTCTTGGGATACTTGTCCGATTGTGCCTTGGCGGCCGCCAGGGCCTTGTCGTGCTGTTTCTGCTCCTGGTACACGTTGAGCACGCCGCCCAAAGCCTCGGTGGAATTCGGATCCTGGTCCAGCGCCAGCTGAAAGGCTTTTTGGGCTTCGGGCAACTGTTTCTGCGCCATCCGCAGGTTGCCCAACTGCACATAGGCCGCGGGATTATTGGGCGCTTTTTCCAGAGACCGCTTAAGATTTTCATCCGCGGTTGCGAACTGCTTGCGATCGATGTCGGCCACCGCCCGCAGCAGGTATCCGTCGGGAGAGGCGGGCTGCAAGGCGATGATCTGGTCCGCTTCCTGCGCCAGCCCCGCGGCATCGTTCCGATGGATGGCCACGACCGCCAACGCCCGGTGCGCTTCCGCCATCTCCGGACGCAGTCGAACCGCATCGCGCCACTCGCCTTCCGCCCGGTTGGTGCTGCCCAGTTGGTCCAGAGCCAGGCCGAGCTGGTAATGCGCCACGGCGTTATCCGGTTCGCTCTTCAACACGGCTTGTAGAGTATTGACGGCGTCGCTCGCCTTGCCGTCGTGAATCTCGATCTCGCCCTTGTAAACCCGGGCGTCGGAATCGTCCGGCTTCGCCTTCACGATCTCGTCATTCAACTTCCGGGCTTCGTCGAACCGGTCTTTCAGAATCAGCAGCTGAATATAATTCTTCTTGACCGTCATGTCCTTGGGATGGTCCCGATACAGCGCGGCATACTCGGTCGTCGCTTTGTCGAGCTGGTTGTTGGCAAAATAGAAATCGCCAAGCATGCGGTAGCCCACGGAATCAGTGGGAAAATCCTGCTTCGATTGGCGCAGGAAATCTTCGGCCTGGCCGAGCTTGTTCTCCGCCATGTATAGGCTGGCCAGAGAAAGCCTGGGACTGGGATCGTCCTTGGCCGAGTCGATCGCTCGCCGGAACCACTGCTCTGCCTCGGGGAATCGCCCGCGCGTCTGGTAAAAGTTCCCCAGCGAGACCAGCGCATTGGTCGACTTGGGATTCAGTTCGGCCGCTTTCTTGAAACTCGCCTCCGCCGCGTCCCACTGTTGCCCGTGCATCTGCAGCATGGCCANNATTCAGATAGGAATCGGAGCGGTTGGGATCCAGTTGCAACGCCTTCTGCATGTCGGCCAGCGCAGCCGTCATGTTATTCATGCCGGCGTAGTAGTTAGCCCGTGCGACGTAGACCTCGGGGTTGTTGGGCTGTTTTTGCGCGAGCAGGTCCAGATGGTCCTTCGCGTCACTGAACTGACGGCTCAGGATCAGCAGGTTGGCCATGTCCAGGTGCGCGGCATATTGGTCGGGCTGCAATTGGACGGTGGTCGTCAGTTCCTGGAAGGCGGTAGGCCACTGCTGCAACTTCATCGCCGTCAGCGCCATCTTGTAGTGGGCGTCGGCGAAACGCGAATCCAGCTGAATGGCGTTCTGGAACTGAATCGCCGCTTCCCGGTATTGGCCTTTGTCGAAGTAGCGCTGGCCACTCTCCATGAGCTTCTGCTTGCGGACGTTGGGATCCCGCGAGCACCCTGTCAGCAACGCCGCCAGCAAGCAAACCGCCACTACCGCACAACGAAATCCTGCGCCTTTAGCCATACCCATATCTCCCACCACCTCGCATCGCGCAAACTTTGTCGTATCAACGCCCTACTGCACCAAGGTACTCTTTGGGCTCAATCCCGAAAAGTTACTACTGATATTATCGCAAACCTCGCCATCGGCCAGCGCCAAATGCGTCCGATACTGGATGCCTGGGACCATGTACAGGTGCTTTCGTAATCTCCCGCAAAAGGGCGGAACATGGCATAGTTTGATCCGCCTATGTCCCACTTCCCCCAATCCAATGTCAATCAGCGTTCTCCCCGTGTACAACTCCATGGATCGGTTGCGGCCGCAGTGATGGCCGACGGCGGCCAGCGGGCGAGCGNNTGAACTCGCCGCCGGAGATTTCGTCGAAATCGCATTCCACACTCAATCGGGCGCCATCCACGGCATGGCCGAGATGCTCAACCCGGCGCGCAAGTTTCAGAGCGCGTGTTTTCAGCCTTTCCGCTTCATTGCCCTCGGCGACGAAGACCACAGTAGGCTGCGCATGGCCCTCGATGCCGCTTTGGATCGCGGTTTTCTCAGTTCCGCTTCCGAGCAGATTCAGAGGCCGCCAGGATTCTGAGAAGCAGGTCTTAGGTCTTANNGTCTTAGGTCTTAGGTCTTAGGAAAAACAAAATCAACCGTGTTTTCCTGAGACCTGACACCTGACACCTAAGACCTAAGACCTGAGACCTAAGACCTGCTTTCCCCCGCTTCGCTATACTGAACCCTCCGGAATGACGACCCAGACCATCACTCACTCCGCCGACGAGACAATCGCTTTCGGCCGCAGCCTTGCCGCCGAACTGTCTCCCCCGCTCATCGTGTTGCTGCGCGGCGACCTCGGGGCAGGAAAGACCACCCTCGTCAAGGGCATCGCGGAAGGCTTCGATGCCGCTCTTGCCGAAGACGTGACCAGCCCTACTTTCACCCTCGTTCACGAGTACCGCGGACCCCGCGTCACCCTCTACCACATCGACCTTTACCGTATCGATACCCCGCGCGAGCTGGAAACGCTTGGCCTGGACGACCTGCTCGCGCCCAACTGCATCTTATTGATAGAGTGGGGAGAGAAGTTCCCTCGCTTCGAAAGCGATCACCACGTGGAGATTACCCTGGGGCAAGTCGGCGAAGAGCAGGCGGGGGAAACGGAGCGCAGAATCCAAGTGACCACCCGTTGAATCCCGTGGGCTGCCGACATTGGCCGGGCCGCATCTCAGTCAGCTGAAGATGCAGCCAAAATCAATTTGAAACGCACCCAATTCGCACGGCCTGCTGATTTGGGGAACGTTGCCCGCAACTCACACGATAGAATGAAGTTCTATCCCTTGCCGGTATTGGAGCTTTGGTTTTGAGAATTCTACGAATTTGGCTGCTGACCCTGGCGGCGATTGCTATCGCTGCGCCGTTGGCGGCACAGGAGGTCAACGCACCCAAGCCGGACACAGGACATATTACCGGCACTGTAACCGATGTGAACGACGACCCCGTTCCCAGCGCCACCGTCGTTCTCGAAGGCCCCGCCCCCGCAGACCCCCGCACGGTCGTGTCGAACGACAACGGATTTTTTGAGTTCAACGATCTCACGCCGGGAATCCCCTATCACGTCACCGTCAGCGCCCCGGGATTTGGCAACTGGACCTCACCCGACGTCATCCTCAAGCCAGACGAGACCCTGATCCTGACGGGCAGCAAACTTCAGATCGCACAGGCGCTGACCACCATATCTGTGGCTTAGACCGCCGAGGAGGTCGCCACCGAGCAGGTCAAGGTCGAGGAGCAGCAGCGTGTTCTCGGCCTCATCCCCAATTTCTACGTCGTCTATGACCACAACGCCGAACCGCTCACGGCGAAGCTGAAATTCAAGCTCGCCCTCAGAACCTCTGCCGATCCGGCTACCCTCGTCGGGGTGGGTGTGCTTGCCGCTATCCACCAGGCAGCGGACATTCCCAACTACGGCCAGGGTTGGGGAGCCTACGGTAAGCGCTATGGCGCTAGCGCTGCCGACGGCATCAGCGCCATCATGCTCGGCGGTGCCATCCTTCCATCCCTTTTGCACCAGGACCCGCGCTACTTCTACCAGGGCACAGGCACCAATAAGTCTCGCACTCTCCACGCACTCTCTAGCCCATTCGTCTGCCGGGGAGACAACGGACGGCTTCAGCCGAACTACTCGACCATCGGTGGCGATCTGGCCTCGGCGGCCCTCTCGAATGCCTACTACCCGGCATCGGATCGCGGTGCGCGACAGACGTTCGAGACGGTCATTATCAACACCGCCGAGCGCATGTTCACCGCCCTGGCACAGGAGTTCATCGTGGGCAGGTTCACGTCCAAAGGCAAACCCAAGAACTAGTCGCGGACCTTGCCGGCTGGCGAAAGACTCTGGTTTTGCAGGCCCGGAGGGGCGTCCTAACTTAGCCCAGCGTTTCAGCGCTGGGAAAAGTGGAAGAAATGACTCAAGTCCCGGAGGGACGACCGAGTTCTCACGCAAACACCGTAGGGGCTGGGCGTCGGGATCCCGACCTTTTCCGCAGCCTACTCTAGTGCCGCCAGATTTTCTGAGTGTGGTGGGCGGCGTCGCCCGTAGACGGAGCGGGTGCAGTCTCCACATTGGTGTTGGGCGCAGGAACATTGGGTGCAGGAACAGTGACCGGAGCCACCGGCGCGGCTGCGGTCAGTTCTGGTTTGGTCCCTACTTCGTCGCCACGGAAGTAGCGGTCTTTATTCTTGGCGGCGCGCATTTCCGGCATCGCGGTGTAGGGCTTCGAGTAATCGTTGTTCGCGTTCCAGAATAGAAAGCCAATCCCGCCTTTTTGTTTCGCTACTTCGGTTTGAACTTCAACATACTGGGGCGAGTACGTCTTAGTCCGCCAGGCGAAGGCTTGCAGCCAGGGGCGAATCACCACTCCGCTGTCTTTCGTGATCAGCTTGAAGCGGTCCATGGACTCGCCGATGAAATGCTCGGGCGCGTCGCCGGGGCGCGCGATGCCGTCCATGCCAAAGAAGTGCGAAGGATAGATCATGGGCGAGAGCACGTCGCACTGCTTGGCCATGGCCACGATGTCCTGCCCCGTGTGCGACAGATCGACGGGACGCTGCCACGCCATGACTCCGAAGACATCGACCGAGAACAGCGCCCCGGTAGGATGAATCTGGGCATAGGCGCGCTTCAGGAAATCGGCGATCACGTCGGAGCGCTGGAGGTCTTTTGTTTTCGGGCGGTCGTTCGTTGGATGTTCCGTTGGATGTTCGGCTGGATGTTCGGAATGACCGGCCTGGAAAGCGAACGCCGCATCTTTCTGGTCGCCTTCGGCAGGAAAACGCACGTAGTCGAACTGTACTTCATCCACTCCCGACTGGGCCACGAACTTCGCCAGCGCAATGTCATAATCCTGCACCGTGGGGTTCGAGGGATCAGTCCAGACGAGTTTCCCGTTTTCGCGCCAGGGCTGGCCGGTGCGCTTCGACTTCACGGCGAGCTCAGGATGCTCGACCACCATGCGCTCGTCGCGGAAGATGGCGATGCGAACAATGGCGTGCATATTCTCGGAGTGCAGGAAGTGTACGAACTTCGGGAGGTCGTGAATGTAGACCTGATGCTTGCCCAGCAGCGCGTGCTCGAAGGGAATGGTGACGCTGCCGTCGCTGTCCTTGATATCGAAGACGATGGCGTTGCCGCCCACTTCGCGCCAGTGGCGGATGATGCGGAGTCCGTGGTCGCTGGCCGCCATGATGCCGGTGAGGTAGATGGCGCGAACTTCAAAGTCTTTGGCCACGGGGATTGTTTTTTCGACGATCGGCGCGGGCAGGATTCCCGGGATCGTGATCTGCTCGCCTGCTCTTAGTATGTTGCCGGATTCGTTGCCGTTGGCTTTGCGGATGGCTTCGGAGAGTTCGGCGGACGTCAGGTAGGCAGTTCGCTTCAAATACTGGCGGGCAACCGCGGGAATGCTTTCTCCGCGCTTCGCGGTGTAAATCTCAGTTGCCGAGTCGCCCGGAAGATGCAACGAGAGCTGCAAAGAAGGCTGTACCGAGGGCTGCGAAGAAGGAACGTCCGCCATCTTCACCGCGGGTGAAAGCGTTGAACTCACCGGCTGCACTTGCGCGCCCTGCGGCGCCGAAGCGGCCACTGCCTGCGGCGGTTGCGCGCTTGGGGAATGCGCCGCCAAAGCCGAAGAGAGCCGCGGCCTCAGCCGCATCGCGGCCCCGCCAAACAGAACACATGAGACAGCGGCAATGGTGAGCACCGACGAGCGACGCAAAAGTCCCTCCAGGAAACGCTCTATCTTGAATGCTAACCTGCACCCACCAGCCCCGCCCAGTTACTCCCGATCATCTCCCCCTGTGCAATTCAGCTTGTGCAATCGAGCTTGTGCAATCGAGCTTGTGCAATCGAGCTTGTGCAATCGAGCTTGTGCAACCCGGCCGGTTCGACTCTGTAGCGGCAGGGCTGGGGCCGCGTCCCTTACACAACAGCCGGTAGCGGCCCGATACCACCTGGGCCGCCGGACAGCCGAGGGCGGCTGTCCCCACATTTATCGTGGAGGTCCAGCGGAGAGATCCCTCAGGGGCTGAAGCCCGCGGTCGGCATGGCCGTTTCCCCGTTGCGCAAACTATTTCTCTTCCTCCCTTTAACTTTCCACTGTCGGCTGTTCTAATATCGTCGCCGGCCATCTAAATCCAGCCAGATACAGGGGTTTCGCTTCCTCAATCCATCCGCTGCCCGTGGCCAGACGCTTGCTTATTCCAAGTCAGCCCCGGACGCGCTATCGGGTCAGGCCAGCGGCTAGTTTCAACTGACAAATTTTGTCATCTTTGGAACAGTGGGGGTCGCGAGGAGTAAAGGCCTGAAGGGTCCGGGAAAAGCAGGCAAAGGCCGAAGATAGGGCCTGAAAGGAACGAAGCGCCCGGTGCAAGCCGGACAAACACTTATGAGACCGAACCTCGCTACTGTGCTCGATCCGAACCGCCGCAGCAACGATGCTGGAGAGTTTGAATCCGCCCTGCGCCGCCGCATCGTGGGTCAGGACCAGGCCGTCGAAAAGGTCGCCGAGATTTACCAGATGTTTCTGGCGGGCCTGAACGCGCCCGGCCGTCCCGTGGGCAACCTGCTTTTTCTCGGACCCACCGGCTCGGGCAAGACTCGCGTGGTGGAAGCCATGGCCGAGGCTTTGTTCGGCGACTCTCATGCCTGCATTAAAATCGACTGCGCCGAGTTCCAGCACTCCCACGAGATCGCGAAACTTATCGGTTCGCCTCCGGGATATCTCGGCCATCGCGAGACTCATCCCCTGCTCACGCAGGAAGCGCTGAACCAGTGGTACACCGAGAAGCTGAAGCTCTCGATCCTGCTCTTCGACGAAATCGAGAAGGCCAGCGACTCGCTCTGGCAACTGCTGCTCGGCATTCTGGATAAGGCCACGCTCACGCTCGGCGACAATCGCCGGGTCGACCTATCACAGTGCATCATCATCCTGACCTCGAACCTGGGGGCCAGCGAGATGACCGATCTAGTGGACGGCGGCCTGGGCTTTGCGCCCAGAGTGGTGGAAGTCGACAACAGCTTCGACGACAAAATTCAGCGCACGGCTGTCGAAGCCGCCCGCCGCAAGTTCACGCCCGAGTTCATGAACCGCATCGACAAGACCGTGGTCTTCAAGACGCTGCGCGACGAGCATCTTGCCCAGATCCTCGACATCGAACTCGGCATGGTGCAGCAGCGCGTCCTGATGGCCGCCGGCACCAACCAGTTCGTGTTCAATTGCACCGCGGGCGTGAAGGAGTTCCTGCTCAAGGAAGGCACCGACCCGCGTTACGGCGCGCGTCACCTCAAGCGGGCCATCGAACGCCATCTGGTGTTCCCGCTGGCTAACCTGGTCGCCACCAGCCAGGTGAAGCTGGGAGACTTTGTGCGCGTCGATATGGCTTCCGAGAATCAAATGATCTTCGTCAAGGAAGCGGAAAACACCATGGCTCCGGTACTGCTGGAGCGCTACGGAGCCGCCGCCGCCGCTCTGCCCGCCGCCCGCGCGGCCCGCACCGCCGCGAACAACCGCCGCGGCGACTTCGGGGTCAGCCCCATCGCGGAGAGCAAATAAGTTCTTTCGGATTTGCCGACTCGCTAGACCGCATCTCGCGAGTTTCTTCCTCTTGGCGCCGGGAAATATCCCGGCGTCTTTTTTTCGTCCGGGTGACGTGGAGGCAACCAGGCTGGCAGAGCGTGATTCCGGCTTGACGGTCCCAGGGGTAATAACTACCATCGAGCGACGGTTTATGAGCCAAGATGTTATGAGTCAGGATCAGTTGATCGGCCAGTCGCTTCTGCATTACAAGATTCTGCGCAAGCTGGGAGCGGGCGGCATGGGCGTGGTTTATGAAGCTGCCGATTCGCAGCTTGGCCGCCGCGTGGCGCTGAAATTTCTTCCGGCTGAAATGGCGCAGGACAGCCAGTTGCTGGAGCGGTTCCAGCGCGAGGCGCGCGCCGCTTCGTCCTTGAATCACCCGAACATCTGCACGATTCACTCGATCGAACAGCACGAGCGCCGGCACTTCATTGTGATGGAGTTGCTGGAGGGGGAAACCCTGGCACAGAAGATGGGTCGACAGCCCATGGAAATGGACACGCTGCTGCCGCTGGGACTCCAGATCGCCGATGCGCTGGAATCGGCCCACGCCAAGGGGATCGTACATCGGGACATTAAGCCGGCGAATATTTTTCTTACCGAGCGCGGACAGGTGAAGATTCTGGACTTCGGCCTGGCGAAGGTGAGCCCTGGCGAGAACGCTCGCGGAGCTGCGGTCGAGCAGGGGGAGACTCTGGGCTTTGGAGGCGAACTGACTTCACCGGGCGCACTCGTGGGTACGGTTTCCTACATGTCGCCGGAGCAGGCCCGGGGGCAGCTCGTGGATGCGCGGACGGATCTTTTTTCGACCGGTACGGTGCTCTACCAGATGGCCACCGGCACGCTGCCTTTTCCGGGAGACACGTCGGCTGTGATCTTCGACGCGATTCTGAACCGCGACCCCAAGCCGGCTGCCGAAGCGAATGCTTTGCTGCCCGCCGAGTTTATACGCATCCTGGAGAAGACGCTGGAGAAGGACCGGAATCTGCGCTGCCAGACGGCTACCGAGCTGAAGACAGACTTCATCCGGCTTAAGCGTGACCTCGAATCCAGCGCACGGCGCACGCGGGAGAAGATCGATTCGGATCCCGGCATCCAGAAGCAGGCGGTGAAAAAATCCGTAGCCGTTCTGTATTTTGAGAATCTGAGCGGCGCGAAGGAAGACGAGTACCTGCGCGACGGTATCACCGAGGATGTCATCACCGAGCTCTCGAAGATTCGTGGACTGAACATCTTTTCGCGCCCTACCGTTCTTACCTTCAGGGACAAGCAGGTGACGCCGGGGCAGGTGGGCCAGCAACTGGGAGCGGCTTATGTCCTCACGGGCACCTTGCGGCGCGCTGGGGCGCGGCTGCGCATCAGCGCGCAGCTGGTAGACACGCGCACCGATTTCCCGCTGTGGTCGGAGCGATTCGACCGCGAGATGAAGGACGTATTCGAAGTTCAGGACGAAATGGCCCGCAGAATCGCCGAGTCCCTGCGGGTGACGCTTTCCCCGGAGGAACTCGAAGCCTTAGCCGTCAAGCCCACGGAAAACCTGCAGGCCTATGACCTCTACCTGCGGGGCAAGCGCTACGCGCGGCGCCAGACCCGTCAAGATCTTGAGTTTGCCCTGCAGATGTTCGAAAACGCGGTGGCGCTTGACCCCAGCTTCGCACTTGCCTACGCCGCCAGCGCCAATGCCTGCGCCATGTTTTATTGCAACTTCAGCCGCGATCAGGTGTGGGTGGAACGTGCGCGGGAGGCCTCCGGCAGGGCCCTGGCGCTGCGATGGGATTTGCCCGAAGTGCAGGTCAGCCAGGCTTGGGTGCTCTACGCAGCTGAACTGCATGACGAAGCCGTGCGCATGGCCAAGAAGGCCATCGAGCGCAAGCGCGACTGCGAGGGCGCGCATTATCTGCTCTGCCGCGCTCTGTTCGCCGCGGGACGCTACCAGGAAGTGTTGGATGTTGCGGAAGCCGCCGTGGAAGCAAGCGGCGAGGACTACAACGTCTATGTGCCGATCCTGAACGCACTGGGCGCCATGGGCAAAGAGGAAGGGATTCGCAACATGCGCCAGCGCAGGATGGCGGCGCTCGAAAACCACTTGAAACAAGTACCCGAAGATCCGCGGGCGCGAATCCTGCTGGGGTCCGACTACGCTCATTTGGGGCGCGCGGACGACGCCTTGCGCGAACTCAACATGGCGGTTGCCTTGCGCGCCAACGAAGTGTCGATTCTTTACAACGCGGCTTGCCTGTACTGCAAACTGCACAGAAAGACGGATGCCATGGATGCCCTGCGTAAAGCCTGGGAAGGGGGGTTCAGGGACTCCGCGTGGGCTCGCCGCGATCCCGACCTGGTTCTTCTGCATGACGATCCGGAGTTTGACCGGCTCTATCCGGAGCACCGGCCGGCTGCGCCCGCATCCGGCGCCCACTAATTCGAAGAGAATGATTGGTCGTGCTCGTCTTATAAGCCCGTGCTGATTTTGGAGGCTTTACGCGGCGCTGAAGCGCCGCTCTTCCACGGTGCTGCCGGCCCGAACCGAGAACTGGGAACTGAGAACCGGGACTGAGAACTGAGAACCGGGAACTGCCTTCCTCTACCCGCCGGCTTTCAGTTCGGTCAGCACTTGCTTGGCGATTTCTTTCAGCGTCTCGAACACGCCCACGCCCTGAAACGCCACCGCTTCGACCACGGCCTCGTTCTTCTTGCGGAGTTCTTTGCTGAGCGCTTCCACCGACAAGATATTTGGCAGGTCGCGCTTGTTGAGCTGCAGCACGTAGGGAATCTTGTTGAAGTCGTAGCCGTGCTCTTTCAGGTTCGACATCAGGTTGTCGAGCGCTTCCACGTTGGCGTCCATGCGCTGTTCCTGCGAGTCGGCCACGAAGACGATGCCATCGACGCCGCGCAAAATCAGCTTGCGGCTGGCATCGTAGAATACTTGTCCCGGCACAGTGTAAAGATGGATTCGTGTCTTGAAGCCGCGCACGTTGCCGAGATCGAGCGGCAGGAAATCGAAGAACAGCGTGCGCTCGGTTTCAGTCGCGAGCGAGATCATCTTGCCCTTCTGCTGTTCCGCGGTCTTCTGGTAGATCACCTGCAGATTCGTGGTTTTGCCGCCCAATCCGGCGCCGTAGTACACGATCTTGCAATTGATTTCGCGGGCTGCGAAGTTGATGAAACTCAAGACTTTCCTCAATAGCGCGCCGCACACCCTCGCGGGCGCTCCCGGCGCAAAAATATCCCTATGGGGGCTTCGGGCTTTTATATCACACGCGCTGGATCGAAAGCAGGTTACTCAGGTGACCCCTGGGCGGGCGCGGTTCCGGAAGCCCGAAAATGCGGCGCCAATTGTCGATTGTTGACTGGTGGATGATTGATGGAAACCCTGAGGTCTGACCCCAGGAAGGAGGCTTCCAGTCAAGACCGACTAACGCCCGGCGCCTGACGACCGGCGACCCACGACCAAAACCCTACCGCGCCGGCGGCGCCGGATAATATCCATCCTTGGCGTAAATCTTCAGTCCCGGCCGGTCCACCAGCACTTCGATGTTGCGATAAGCTGCCGTGGTCGGCGTCTTCGGCCGGGCCGGCGTGTATCCCAGCGTGTACTGGTTGCGCGCCTCGCTCATAACGTGGGCGTAAATCTCTTCAATCGCGTTCCGCGAAAGCTCGGTGTAGACCGCCCCTCCCGTGGCCGACGCGTACTTCGGCAGGATGTCGCCATAGCCTTCGTGCGGCAGGTGCAACCGCTCCAGCTTGCCGTAGACGGGCAGCGCCGCGCTTTCCACCGCCACCGCCTTCACCTGGATTTCATTCGATAGCAGCAGCTTCTTCACATCGCCGTAGCTGGCCTCGCTGCCATATTCCCGTCCGTCGCTGATCACGAAAATGATCTTCCGCCGCGTCCGGTCGCGCTTGCTCAGGTCTAGCGCCGCCCGCAGAATGGCGTCGTTCAGAACGTGCGATTCCTTCGGCGGCGTATACACCGGCTCCGTCGGACTTCCCACCGGAACGCCATTGATAATGGGCCCGTTCGGCGCCAGGGGCCCGCTCAACACGGGCGGGCCATTGTTGTGTCCGCGTTCCGTCTTCATCTGGTTCAAGAGCGCGGTCAACTTCTGCGTCGCCCCGGCAAAGTCGCTGACCTCGCTTACCGTGCTGCTGTAGGTATACAGCGCCACTTCATCGTAGGGAGCGAACGCCCCCACCAGCGCCGGAAACGTCTGGTTTACCTTCTGCACGGCCGTATCCGGCATGCCCAAATCCAGCACGATTGCCACCGAAAGCGCGAACGGATCGGCGCTGAAAAAGCTTAGCTTCTGCTTCGTCCCGTTTTCCTTCACGCTGAAGTCGGTGGGCAGAAGCCCGTCCACCATGCGCCCGTCGCGGTCCTTCACCGTGACCGGAACCTGCACGAAGTTGGTATGGACCACCAGCGTGTAAAGCTGCTCCTGCGCGCCCGGCTTCGTCGAACTCCCCGGCGGCACGGTCTTGACCGGCGGCATTGCCGGCGGAGCGGATGCCTCGTTGCCAGGCGCGGCGCCAGACTCGTTGCCAGGCTCGGCCGCTCCCTGGTTAATCGGCGGGTGGTTAATCGGCTGGTGGTTAATCGGCTGGTTCGTCCACGGATCTCTTTCGACCGGCGCCGGCTTCTTTTCCTCCGGCCTTGCCACCGGCGGCGGCTCTGGGTTCGCCGAAGGCGGTTGCACCGTCGACGGAGCATCTGGGATATTCTGTGCTGGCTGCGTTTGTGACGGCTGCCCTTGTCCGCTCTGCGTCTGGCTTGCGGAAGACTGTCCCTCGATTGCCGGAACACCCGCGTACAGGCATCCCAAAACCAGCGCCGCCGCCAGCCATTTCGCCCCACTCCACCGGTTCCCGTGACCCGCCGTTTCTGTGCTCACAAACACCATCCGTTCTTTGCCACGATCCGATCTTTTCGTTCTTTTCATTCCCGGATGCGGGGGCCCATCGGCGAGTTCGCCCATCCGCCGCCAGCGCGAAGCATCCTGTTTTCCTTCGGATGCCCGAACCTGCTCATTTGGTGCATCTAACTTCGAGGATTAGACTAACAAAAACTCTTAGAGGGATTCCTGGCATGACAAAATTGTCCGCTTTCCGAAGGTTTTCCCCGGCTCCGGTCGTGGCGTCTAGCGTGTTCTTCTTTTTCTTCTTCCTCTCCTTCTTCCTTGCCGCGATGTCGGTCGCCGCTCCTTCCGCCCTAGCCCAGGCCCCCGCTTCCCCCAATCCCGCCGGCTCCAAGGCCTCTGACACTCAACCTCCCGCTACCCAGAAATCCGCGGACGCGCAGAAGCCCGACGACGACCAGCAGCCCGCCGAAACCCTCAAGGTCAGCGTCAACGTCGTCGGACTTTTCTTCAACGTCAAAGACAAGCACGGCGCGCTCATTCCCAACCTGACCAAAGACGACTTCGAAGTGTCCGAAGACGGCAAGCCGCAGACCATCAAATACTTCGCCGCCGAATCGAACCTCCCGCTCACCCTCGGCATCCTCATCGACTCCTCCGGCAGCCAGCGCAACGTTCTCGATATGGAAAAACAAGTGGGCGGCGCATTCCTCCGCCAGATTCTCACCGACAAGGATGAGGCCTATGTCATCGACTTCAACGTCGATGCCGAGCTGGTGCAGGATTTCACCCGCGACGTGCACCGCCTGCAAGCCGCCCTCAACAAAGTCAGAATCAACACCGGCTTCACCACCGGCCCAATCCCCGGAGCGGGCGGCGGTCCCGTTCCCACCGCCAACTCGCCGGGCACCGTGCTCTACGACGCCGTCTATCTCTCCGCCCACGACATGCTGGCCAAGGAAGTCGGTCGCAAGGCCATGATCCTTCTTACCGACGGCGAGGACGAAGGCAGCCGCCTCAAAATCAAAGACGCCATCGAAGCCGCGCAGAAAGCCGATGCCATCGTCTACGTGCTGCTCTGCGCCGATCGCGGCTTCTACGGATCGTTCCAAGTGGGCTACTCCGGCGAGGGCGAAATGCGCAAGCTTACCGAGCAAACCGGAGGCCGCGTCATCAACGTCGGCAACAAATTCGACAAACTGCGAGAGGCCTTCGACCAGATCGCCGCCGAGCTGCGCAGCCAGTACAACCTCGGCTACACCTCCACCAACGCCGTTCTCGACGGCGGCTACCGCAAATTGGAAATCAAGTCCAAACAGAACTATAAAATCCAATCCCGCGCCGGCTACTACGCCACCGCCCGCGACCGGCAGCAGTAGGGCTGGAGGCCGCGAGTGTGGCGCGGGCATCAGAACGGGTCCGCTGCTCCTCATGAATGGTTTTGGAAGGGCCGCTCGCGACCTTGAGGATACCGCTGCCGGAAATTGATTTCACAGAACGTTGATTTCGCAGAACAGCGATTTCACAGAACAGCGATTTCACGGAACAGCGATACGTCCAATCGGTAGGCGAGCATCTTTGCCTTCCGCCCTGCCATCTGCGAAACTGGCCGTACCCTCAATCACCACCAAGAACCGGGAACTGAGAACTGCTTCATGGGCCGCATTCACGTACTCCCCGAGCACGTTGCCAACAAGATCGCCGCCGGCGAGGTGGTGGAGCGGCCTGCCTCGGTGGTGAAGGAACTGCTGGAGAACGCGCTGGACGCGGGCGCGACCCGCATCAAGATCGGCGTCGAGGCGGGCGGCAAAAAACTCATCCAGATTACCGACAACGGATGCGGCATGGTGCGCGACGATGCCATGCTGGCGTTCGAGCGGCACGCAACCTCGAAGATCAAGGATGCGGAGGATTTGCTGAGCGTGGCCACGCTGGGCTTTCGCGGCGAGGCGCTGCCCTCGATTGCGTCGGTGTCACGCCTGCGGCTGGAGACGCGCGCGGCGGCGGGGGGCACGGAAGAAGGCGCGACGGGAAACGCCGTGGCCGGAACCATTATCGAGATCAATGGCGGCAGGATCGCGCGCGTCGAAGAAGCCGGCCTGCCCGAGGGAACGTCGATTACGGTGCGCGATCTCTTCTTCAATACTCCGGCGCGAAAGAAGTTCTTGAAAGCGGAGTCGACCGAGCTGTCGCACATCGCTTCGCTGGTGACGCATTACGCGCTGGCGCATCCCGAAAAGCATTTTGAATTGCATTCGGCGACGAACGCGATGCTGGTGGCGCCGCCGGTGGCGGGATACAGCGAGCGCGTCTATCAGGTGTTCGGCAAGGAAACCCTCGACCAGTTGATCGCGGTGGCGGCCGTGCAGCCCCTGGACCGCGTGGGCTTGCCCCAGCCTCCGCCGTGGCGGCGCACAGAGAAAGAAAAAGAAAAAAAGAAAGAGAAAGAAAAAGAGAAAGAGAAAGAAAAAGAGAAAGAGAAAGAGAAAGAGCATGAGAATGAGAGCGAAGACGCGGCCGGACCCGCCGATCCCGGCGCGATGCGACTTCACGGCTTCGTTTCGAAGCCGGAGATCCAGAAGCTGAATCGCAATTCGATTTTTGTGTTCGTCAACGGCCGGCTGATTCGCGACCGGCTGGTCCAGCATGGGTTGACGGAAGCCTATCGCAATATCATTCCGCCGACGGTGTACCCGGTGGTGCTGCTGTTTCTCGAACTGCCGGCGGGCGAAGTGGACGTCAACGTTCATCCCTCGAAGACCGAAGTGCGCTTTCGGCAACCCACCGCGCTGCACGATTTTGTGCGCGACACGGTGCGGGCGGCTCTGATGAAGGCGCGTCCCGCGCCGCAATTCACCACGGAGATCCACGCGCACGCCACAGCCGCCTCGGGCCTGACTCCGGGCGCGAGAGAGTGGGAGCGGCCTTCCGGCATGGGCTCCGCCTCAGGAGCGCCGGCGGGCGCGCTTTATGAACCCGGGGGCGGCGGCGGATTCGCTCTGCTGGCGCCGCCGGCGCCGCCGGTTTCCGCGCGCTTCCAGTTCGAGGGCGGAATTGCGGTCGAGGCGAATGCCGCGATTCCCGTTGCGCGGGGACTTGAAAGTCACTTCGTCGAAACCATTCCTGACGACGGCTGCGCTCCGGCGCTCGATGCCCCGGAGAACGCCCGCGACGAAGAACCCACGCTGGCCGCGCTTTCGACGCTGCGGCCCCTGGGACAAATCCGCAATTCGTTCATTCTCGCGGTGAATGAAGATGGATTATGGATCATCGACCAGCACGTGGCCCACGAGCGCGTGCTGTTTGAACGCGTGTTGACGCAGCGCGCGGCGCGGAAAGTCGAGAGCCAGCGGCTGCTGATGCCGATCGTGCTGGAGCTGTCTCCGGCGCAGCAGGCGGTGTTTGCCGAGATTGCCGGCGAACTGCAGCACAACGGCTTCGAGGCCGAGCCTTTCGGCGCCCGCAGTGTCGCCGTGAAGGTTGCGCCCGCGGGCGTGGATGCGGCGGCGGTTGAGCGCATGCTCCACGAACTACTCGATCAGATTTCGCGGGAAGAGCAGTCGCTGAACCTGGAAAAGATTCGCGGGCGCATTGCCGCCTCCATTGCCTGCCACGCCGCGATCAAGGTCAACATGCCGCTCGAGCAAAACAAAATGGAGTGGCTGCTCGCCGAACTCGCGAAAACCGACCATCCCATGTCTTGCCCCCATGGCCGGCCGGTCGTCCTGCGGTATTCTGTAAGGGACATTCAAAAGGCGTTCAAGAGAATCTGAGCGAAACCCGCAGTTAGCAATTAGCAATTAGCGAGGCGCTCTCGCTAATTGCCAACTGCTAATTGCTGGCTGCTACCCCATGACCGAATCCGACCTACAGCAACTCCGGCGCGAGAAGTGGCGGCTGGATGGCAAGCCCATCCGGACCATCGAAGAAGCGCGCGCATTCGTCGAGGGCGTGGGGTTCTGCCTGATGTATCCGGTGCGCCCCACGATGCCGGTGCCCACGTTTATCGGAGCGTTCGTCGGTTCCGACAATCGTCTCCCCACTTGGCAGCATGCTTACTCCGATCCGCGCGCCTTGGCGGCGACGGAACTCATGGTTCGGCTGCTGCGCGAGCGGGCGGCCTACGAAGCGAATTTGTTCGACGAGAACAATGCGTTCCTCGTCGCCGCTTCGGCGTTTCCATATTTCTATGCGCTGGTGGGCGAGCGCAATCCCAAGCTGGCGCCCAGGCAGGGACCGCACTCTCCCTACTCGCCGCTGGCTTGCGACGCTTTCGAGTTGATCCGGCGCGACGGTCCCATCTCGAAGCGGAAGCTGCAGGAAGCTCTGGGCGGCAGCGTATCGTTTGCGGCGCTCGATAAGGCGCTGGGCGAGTTGTTGGCGAAGCTGCGCATCACGCGCGTCGACTACAAAGCCAGCGAAGGCTCGTTCTGGGATGTGCTCTACCGCTGGGCGCCGGAGGCGGTCCGCGAAGGCGTGGGACTGTCGGTGCAGCAGGCGCTCTCCGCGCTGCTCTCGAAATATCTGGACTGCGTGATCGCCGCCGAGCGGACCGAACTGGAAACCTTCTTCGGAAACTTTGTGGCGCGCTCGCGCGTGAAAGAAGCCGTGAACGCGCTGCTGGCGGCGCGCGAGCTGAGCTTCGTACACGTCGGCGCGAGATCGATGCTGCAGATCACGCCGGCGAAGGAACCGGCGGTTGCCTCCGCCCGGCCGCATCGCGCGGCGAAGTAGCCTGCCGTGCCCGTCCCATACTCCGTGTACAATCGTCTACCCGCGAAATGAACGACCAGGCTCACAACGACCATTCCCGGCGCAGACTGATCATTGCCATCGACGGCCCGGCGGGCGCGGGCAAGAGCACCATCGCCTCGCGGCTGGCGCGCAAGCTCGGCTACGTGAACCTGGAGAGCGGCGCGATGTACCGGGCGCTGGCGCTGAAAGCCATCGACAACGACTCGTCGCTCGACGACGAAGCGGCGCTGCTAAAGCTGGCGCAGGAGTCGCGCATTCAGCTCGAGCCCACACTGGGCGGAAACCGCACGCAGCTCGACGGGCAAGACGTTTCCTCCCGCATCCGCGAACGCGATGTCACCGAAGCGGCCTCTCGCGTGTCGGTACATCCCGGCGTGCGGGCCTGGATGGTCGATCGTCAGCGTGAAATGGGCGCGGGCGGCGGCGTAGTGATGGAAGGCCGCGACATTGGCACGAAAGTTTTCCCCGGCGCCGACCTGAAAATCTTTCTTGACGCCGATCCCGTGATCCGCGAGCAGCGCCGCATGCAGCAGCAGAAGATCAAGGGCGAGATCGCCAGCAACGTAGCCGCCGACCTGCGCGAACGCGACCGCCGCGACCGCACCCGCGCCGCGTCTCCGCTAATGGCGGCAGCAGACGCGGTGGTCATCGACTCCACCAAGATGGGGGAAGACGAAGTGCTGGCGCGAGTGGAAGAATTGGCGCGGGGCAAGCTGGAATCCGCACGCTTCTAATTTTGCAGGTGAGCCGTAGGCCCTGGGGTGCGATTTCAAGCGTCCCTACGGAGTCTGTGTCGTAGCTCGGGTGTCGTCCCTGACGGGACTCGTGCTCTCCCGCTTCTGCTTTCCCCGCACTTACGTGCGGGGCTAACGAATGCCGTCGCTGCGCGACTCGGATGCAGTTTGTTCCACTGAAAAAACGAAATCCAAGCTATGACACAGACTCCTACGGGACGCCGTTCGTCGATTACACTTCTTACCCGGCGTTGGAAACGCCGGGCTATTTTCAGCCGTCCCTCTGGGACGCTATCGGATAGCGTTCTCGTCTGAAAAAATAGTTGGCGGTCGTTGTGGTTCCGCGTGGTTCCGCCCGTGCTGTGGCCTTTTAGATCCGAAGAAAAAAATTACAGATCAAGCCTTTTAATTCTCTTGAAGCAGCGACTTGCGGGATTCGATCCGCAGTGAATCCGGCTAAAATCTTGAATCGAAAGAATTTATCCGCAAAATATTGGATTGATTGGGCTTAGCTGTGCCTATTCGGTTGTCAAAGAGCGCGTAAAGATTTGGATTAATTATGAGACGAATCGGGAGTGAAGCACAAGGTTAGATGTCACATGGTTGGCTGTGGATTTCTCTTAATCAAGTTATGCGGCTGGAGGATTCCGGGGCTGAAGTGTGCGCGGGAGAACTCTCGTCCCCCTACGCGACTCGCCGAGATGTACATCACGCACCTTTTCACAGGAGTTTTTCGCGGCGCTGAGGCGACCGCTCTTCCACGAGGAGTCTCAATCGCAACGCTGAAAGCGCTGCGCCACCCAAAGGCAAAGACTCATCACTCCCTTGCTTTACGAACCGCAATCCCCAACTCCTTCAACTGCGCCTCGCTCACCGGTGTCGGCGCGTCCACCATAAGATCCACGGCCCGCGCCGTCTTCGGGAACGGAATCACTTCGCGCAAACTCTCCGCGCCGGCGAGGATCATCACGATGCGGTCGAGGCCCAGCGCGATGCCACCATGCGGAGGCGTGCCGTACTCCAGCGCTTCCAGAAAAAATCCAAAGCGCGCCCGCGCTTCTTCGTCGGTCATGCCCAAAGCGCGGAAAATCCGGCTCTGCACATCCTGCCGGTGAATTCGAATCGACCCCGAGCCCAGCTCGGTCCCATTCAGCACCACGTCATAAGCCAGCGCACGCACCGCGCCCAGCGCCGAATGCGGATCGTTCAACGACTCCACTCCGCTCTCCAGCTTCGACATATCTTCTTCATGCGGCGAGGTAAACGGATGGTGGGCCGCGTTCCACCGCTTGTCGCCTTCGTCCCACTCAAACATGGGAAAGTTCGTGACCCACAAGAAGCGGAAGTCTTTCGCCGCATCGCCGGTCTTCTTGAAGATAAGGTGCCGCTCCGCATACTTCTGCGCCAGCGCCAGGCGCAACAATCCCGCCGAAGCGTAGATCGCCAACTCCTGCGGCGTCACCTTGCGATGCTTGGGAAGCGCCGTCTGCGGCCCGGCTTGCGCCGAACCAGACTGCGCAGAACCAGTTTGCGCCGAGCCAGACTGTGATGACCCAGACTGTGATGACCCAGACTGTGATGACCCAGCCACCAGCACGATCAGATCGCCCTCCTCCATGCCAGTCTTCTTCGCAATCGCCGCCGCCGCCGCGGGAAACTTGTTGCCGATGCGCTTGAAATCTTCAAATATCTTTGCCCCGCCCTTGGAGTGGAACATCGGCTTGATGTCATCCCGCTCTTTACGAGAAAGCTCGCCCACCTTCGGCGTGCGGACCGCGATCACCGGCAGATTCGGGTTGATGGCAAGCTCCTGCAAATTTTCCGGCGCAAAACACTCCCGCACATCGGTGAATGCGGGCAGGCGCAAATCCGGCTTGTCGATCCCATACAGCCGGATGGCTTCGTCATAACCCATGCGCGGGAACGGCGCCTTGATCTCGCATCCCGCGGCGGCGAATGCCGCCGTCAAAAATCCTTCCACAACTTCCCACACCCGCTCCGGCTGCGGATAAGACATCTCCAAATCGATCTGCGTGAACTCCGGCTGCCGGTCGGCGCGCAAATCCTCATCGCGGAAACACCGTACAATCTGAAAATATTTGTCGAACCCGGAAATCATCAGAATCTGTTTGAACAACTGCGGCGACTGCGGCAGCGCATAAAACGTCCCCGGCTGCACCCGGCTGGGCACCAGATAATCGCGCGCGCCCTCCGGCGTGGACCGCGTCATGAACGGCGTCTCGATCTCAAAAAATCCCTGGTCCGACAAATAATCCCGGATCGCCTTCGCCACCTTGTGCCGCAGCTCGATGTTGAACTGCATCGCCTCGCGCCGCAGATCGATGTAGCGATACTTCAGCCGCGTTTCTTCATTGGCCAGCGCCGTGTCGCCCGGCAAAAACGGCGGCAGCTTCGACTCGTTCAGAATGCGCAACTCCTCCGCCACCAGTTCCACTTCGCCGGTCGAGATGTGCTGGTTCACGTTGCCCGCATCGCGCAGCTTTACCATACCGATCACGGCAATGACGTACTCGTTGCGCAGAGCTTCCGATTTTTTATGGATCGCCGGATCGCGCTCCGCATTCATCACTACCTGGGTCACGCCGGTGCGGTCGCGCAGATCCACAAAAATGAGGTTGCCCAGGTCGCGCCGCCGGTTCACCCACCCCATCAGCACGGCCTTTTTGCCGGCGTCGGAAGCGCGCAACGCCCCGCACATATGCGTTCGTCGTAGATCGCCTAAAAAGTCGAGCAAACTGTGTCCTTACAGTGAGAATTCCGGCGGAACGCCGAATCAGAGATTATAAATGGTGGGAGAACGCGCAAATCACTCTCCCTGTATCCTCCGCGCCAATTCTCCCCGCGCCACAGCAACCTGCTCGCCGGTCGCCAGATTCTTCACCGCGAACGCGTCCGCCTTCACTTCATTCTCGCCCACAATCAGAATGTATTTCGCTCCCGCCTTCGTCGCCGCCTCAAACGATTTCTTCAGCCGGAAGCTCTCGTCTCCCAACTCCACCGCCAGATCGTGACGCCGCAACTCCCGCGCCAGACGCGCCGCTTCGGCGTTCATCCCCGCCCCGAGCGGAGCCACATACACGTCCGGCTTTCGCACCGCCGCTTCGGCCGAAGCCGACTCCTGCAGCGACATCACCAGCCGGTCTTCTCCAATCGCAAACCCAATCCCCGGCGCCGCCGGCCCGCCCAGCGCCTCGGAAAGTCCGTCATAGCGGCCGCCGCCAAGAATCGCATTCTGCGCGCCCAACGCCCCGTGCGTGAACTCAAACGCCGTGCGGGTGTAGTAATCGAGCCCGCGCACCAACCTGTCATT
Organism: Acidobacteriaceae bacterium; assembly: GCA_003131585.1. Lineage (GTDB taxonomy): Bacteria > Acidobacteriota > Terriglobia > Terriglobales > Acidobacteriaceae > Sulfotelmatobacter. The sequence goes on along the minus strand of PKVW01000003.1, from coordinate 23,511 downwards.
TAGTGAAAATCGGACCCCGACCCTGGTAAGAATCTCTTGCACCGCGTCAAAATGTTTCCAGCATCCTTCATCCAGAAACTGTCCGATGCGCGGCAGCGCGTCGATGATCGGCTGATCCTCGGGCACCTTGCAATCGAACACGCGCAGCGGATTCGTCACCGCCCTGCGCTGGCAGTCCGCGCACATCTTTCCGACCACTGGCTCCAAAGCCTTGCGCAGCGCCTCATTGAAGGCCGCGCGATCGTTCGGACAGCCAACGGAATTCAGCTCGAGATTCCAGCCCGCAATCCCCAGCCGGTCGAGCAGGGTCGCCAGCATCTCCAGCACTTCCGCATCCCGCGCCGGAGACTCGCTCCCAGCCGAAGGCGGCCCAATCACCTCCGCCCCAATCTGATAAAACTGCCGGTACCGCCCCTTCTGCGGACGCTCCCGCCGAAACTGCGGGCCGATGTAGTAGAGCTTGTTGAGTCCGCATTGCCAGAGATCGTGCTCGATATAAGCCCGAACGACTCCGGCGGTATTCTCCGGGCGAAGCGTCAGCGACTGTCCTTTCTCACTCGCCGCTCGCCCGCGATCCTCCCACGTGTACATCTCCTTCGCCACAATATCGGTGTCTTCGCCCACGCCGCGCGCAAACAATTCCGTCGACTCGAAAATTGGCGTGCGAATTTCCTGGAAGTTGTAAGCGCGGAACACGTCCCGCACCGCCGACTCCACAAAATTCCACAGCGCCGTTTCCGGCGGCAGCAGGTCTCGCGTCCCTCGAATCGCTTTAATCATTCCGTTCTTGGTTCTCAGCGCCTATCAGGTCCCGGAGGGACCTCCGATAATAGCCCGCCGCTTCAGCGGCGGGGGAGTNNTGAAACGCCGGGCTACTATCAGACGCCCCTCTGGGGCGGTAGGACTCGCACCCAGCGTGCTGTTCTCTCGGTACTCGGTACTCGTTACTCGGTACTAGGTACTAGGACTAGGTACTCGTTACCGCTCGCGCAAATACTCCTCCGCATACCCCAAATAATTCCGCGCATACCGCATAATCGCTTCCTGATCCTTCTCCTCCAGCTTCCGCCGGAACTTTCCCGGAGATCCCATCCACAACGATCCCGGCTCAACCAAGGTTCGCTCCGGAATCAGCGTACCCGCCGCGATAATCGATCCCCCCCCAATCTTCGCGCCGTTGAGAATCACCGATCCCATCCCAATCAAACACCGGTCTTCGACGACACATCCGTGCAGCGTCACCGAATGCCCCACCGTGACGTACTCGCCCACAACCACGTTGTACTGCTCCCTCATCCCATGCAGCACGCTGCAATCCTGCACGTTCGAATGCGCCCCAATCCGGATCGAATGCACATCCCCGCGCAGGACCGCATTCATCCACACCGACGCATGCTCGCCCAGCACCACGTCGCCAATAATCTGCGCCGACTCATCCACGTAACACGTCGCTGGAATCGACGGCCTCACACCCTTGAACGATCGAATCATGATCTTCCTATGACTCCCACTATGACTCCCACTATGACTCCCAAAACACTTTGTCATCCACGTCGTTATGCAATCGTCGTTATGCAATCAAGGTCCGCGTCCTATGCGGACCGAAGGACCTATGGAACATGCCGTTACTACCGCCGCCGCCAGCCTCATCGCACTGCGCTCCGAGGAACACTGAACATAGCACGTCGCCACGCCCCCTCGTAAAGCAGATTTCCCACTCCGGGACGCATCCCCAAAAGAACTCCGCACCGTCACTGCATTCTGCGCGCCGCCTATGCTATACAAGACTTGGTTCCCCGCCGTTTCGCGGAAGAGCTTTCCGGCCGCGCGCTCCTAGGCTGCGCGTCCCGGCACTCTTCCGCGGAACTCTCCCGCGCCGCTTCCGGTAAAGCTCGCGGGACGCCTCTTCGAGCCTCATCCCAATCAAAGGTGGGACTCCTATGCCGCGCGCCTCGCTCCTTACAATTTGCATCCTGGTTTTCTCCTTATTACTACCCCTGGCCTCCGCCCAGGACGCCGCAACCGGCGCCATTCACGGCACGGTCGTCGATCTTCATGACCTGCGCATTCCCGGCGCCTCCATCGCGGTGGTCAACATCGGTACCGGCGTCCGCTACTCCGCCACTTCCGACGCCGAGGGCCGCTTCTCCCTCGATCTCCTGCCGCCTGGCGACTACTCCGCCCGCGTCGCCGCCCAAGACATGTCGCCGCAAGTCACACCGCAGCTCCATGTGGATGTCGACGCCGCCGCCGAACTGGAATTTCGTCTAACCATCGCCGGCCCTGAGGAAAAAGTGACGGTCAGCGGCGCTCCCCAGCTCGTAGACACGAAATCCACCGCCGTCTCCACCCTCCTCGACGAACGCGCCATCGCCGATCTTCCCCTCAACGGCCGCCGCTTCTCCGACCTGATGCTGCTCTCGCCCGGCGTCACGCAAGACCCCCGCAGCCTCACCTCCGCCACCAACGGCGATCTCTCTTTCGGCGGCCTTCGCGGATTCCAGAACAGCTTCCTCGTCGATGGCGGCGACTTTAACAACGCCTTCTTCGCCCAGGCTCGCGGCCTCTATCGCGCCCCCTACCAGTTCTCCAACGAGGTGGTGCAGGAGTTCCGCGTCTCCTCCAATTCCTACGGCGCCGAGCTCGGACGCGCCGGTGGCGCGGTCGTCAACGTCGTCACCAAATCCGGCTCCAACCACTGGCACGGCACCGGACTGTATTACATCCGCGACAGCGGATTTGGCGCGGCCGATCCGTTTATGACTTTCAAGCCCCACAGCCGCCAGCAGCAAGGCGGAGGCACCATCGGCGGTCCCATCAAGAAGAACAAAATCTTCTTCTTCGCCGGATTCGATCAGCACTACTTCCACGTCCCCGACGTCGTCGAATTTCTCAACGGCACCATGCAAGTCATCCCGCAAGCCGGCACCGGACCCTACACTCCCGGCGACTACGAAGCCAGCGACCAGGCCCTGGTCTTCGCCGCCGCCGCCCAACTCACTTCGCTCGCCGGAGCCTATCCCGCCGCGCAAATCGGCAACGCGTCTTATGCGAAACTCGATATCAATCTCTCGCCGCGCAATCAACTCGCACTGCGCTTCAACTCCTCCCGCTATTGGGGATCGAACAATGTCTTCCTCGATCCCGCCAGTCCCGTCACCTATGACTCCATCTCCGACAACGGCGAAGAAACTGTCTCCACGGAAACTGGTTCGGCCTCTCTGACCTCAGGCCTTACCGCGCGCCTCATCAGCCACCTTCGCGCTCAGTTCTCCCGCGATCTTCGCCAGTCCTACACCAATACCAGCGACACGCTCATCAAGATTCCCGACATCATCGACGGCATCGGGCGCTCCGACCTGCTCCCTCGCGCCACTCGCGAACACCGCGCCCAGCTTGCCGAAACCCTCAGCCTCGATACCAGCCGCCATTCTTTCAAGTTCGGCGGCGATTCCCTCCTCACCTGGATCTACGATTTCTTTCCCAGCCAGCAAAGCGGCGAATACCTCTTCTATCCCATCAAAGTCGATCCCTTCACCTTTGATCCCATGGAGGCCGGACTCCCACTCACTCCCCTCCGCGCCTACGCCCACGCCGTCCCGCACTACTATCTGCAAAACTTCGGGCCAGCCGCCTCAAATCCCAATAGCAACGACTACGCCGCCTTCGCTCAGGACACCATCCGCGTCACCGATCATCTCGCCCTCAACCTCGGCGTTCGCTGGGATCTCCAAACCTTCACCACCGCCGGACTGCTCTCCAACCCGCTATTTCCGCCTGCCGGCAAAGTTCCCTTCAATCCTCACAACTTCGGCCCGCGCGCCGGACTCGCTTACTCCATCGGCAAGACCCACCCGCTGGTCGTCCGCGCCGGCTACGGATTGTTCTACGTCCGCATTCCTCAGATCTACAACTCCGCCATCGCCACCGAAAACGGCATCACCAACGCCAGCCTCTTTCTCAACAACTCCAATTATTACGATCATCAGGTCTTTCCCACCTATCCCAACCCGCTCGTAACCTGCCCGCTATCCTCCGCGTCGTGCAGCCTGCCCAGCGGATTCACCCAGGGCGTCACTAACAACGTCTCCGCCTTCGCTCCTAACTTCGTCACCCCGCGCGTGCGGCAAGCCAGCCTCACGCTCGAGCGCGAAGTCGCCAGCCACACCACCGTCGCCGTCTCCTATCTCCACGTGCACGGCGAACATCTCATCCGCGCGCTCGACGTCAATCTCCCGCAACCGGTCGCGCTCACCTATCCCATCTTCGACTCCACCGGCTCTATCTTCCAGGGCGGATACTATACCGTCGATTCCTTCGCCACCTGGCAGTACACCCGATCGCTAACCTGTCCGTTCCCGCCCTGCATCAATCCTCTCGGCCGTCCCATCGCCCAACTCGGCGCCATCGACGAATTTCAAAGCGCCGCCTCCAGCGTCTACAACGGCGCAACTCTCTCCATCAATCGCCGTATGGCCCGCGGCACCTATCTTCGTCTCTCCTACACTTACGCCCGCGCCATCGACGACGGGCAGGACGCCCTCGTCGCCGGTTCGCCCGCCACCGTCCAAAATTCCTACCAGCCCACCGCCGAGCGCGGCCCCAGCGTCACCGACCAGCGCAATCGCTTCGTCGCGGCCTTCTCGATCGAGCCTCGTCCCTTCCACCGCGGACACGAACTGCTCGGCCACATCCTCAACGACTGGAAAATTTCCAGCATCGTCACCGCCGGCAGCGGACGCCCCGTCAACGCCACCGTCTCCGGCGATCCCAATCAGGACGGCAACGACCTCAACGACCGTCTCCCCGGCTACAGCCGCAACGGATTCACTGGACCCGACTACGCCTCCACCGACCTCCGCCTCGTCCGCAAAGTCCATGTAGCCCAAAGCTATCGCCTCGAGTTCACCGCCGACTCCTTCAACCTCTTCAATCGCGACAACCAGCGCGTCCAGATCACCACCAACGGGCTTACTGCCGAAGCCACCACGTTTACCCAGTACACCACGACAGTCGGCAACGTCACCTACCCGGCCTACTACCAGCAACCGGCGAACTTCCTGAAACCCAACGCCGCCTTCGCGCCCCGCCAAATCCAGCTCGGCCTCAAATTCATCTTCTGAAGAGGAACCTACGTCCACGTCGAGTACCTGCGAGCCTAGCCATATAAAGCTGCCTCGTGTGGCGCGGGCGCCCCGCCCGCGAAATGCATCCAGTAAAGCCGGTCTAGGCGGGCGGAGCACGCCCCGCCTTTTCCAGCCCGCACAAAAGACACAGGGCTGCCCCACGTTTCGCGCGCGAAACGTGGGATTCCACGCCCCCATCCGTCCCCCCTTTTTCCACTCCCCACTTGACTTCGGGTCAAATCCTTGTAATAACTATCCGGTCCTACCGGACGGGTCTGGGGGTGTGTTCAGTTTGGCGGAAATTCGACTGCAAGAGGGTGAATCCCTCGAGAACGCGCTGCGCCGCTTCAAGCGCAAAGTGCAACAGGAAGACATTATTAAAGAGGTCAAGCGCCACTCCTTTTACCTGAAGCCCGGTGAGAAGAAACGCGTGAAGGCCGCGCTCGCTCGCAAGCGCGCTCGTAAGAAAATTCGCAAGGAGCAGGATTAAAAGAGAAGCGCTGCAAGAGTAAAGCCGTAAAGCTGTAAGGCTGTAAGAGTTAAGACTGTAAGCAGTTAAGACTGAAGCATAAAGGGTCGCCCCTTCCCGGGGCGGCCCTGCTCTCTCCTCTCTCTGGCCCCCACCAGATGGAGTTGCGGCAGGGATGGTTAAAACACTCGTCATTCATTCGGCGTTCCACTAAAAAAGCTGTACCCACGTTCCGTTCCAGGGGCGTGGCGGGCCGAGTCCAGGGGCAGTTTGAGGGGGATTACACAACCTGTGTTTGCCCTGCGCCACCGCCTTCCCCGCGTGTGGCCGGCGCACCACGGGCACAAGGGAGCCATCCTCAATGGAGTTTCAGGATAAGGTACTGACCTGCATCGACTGCGGCGCCGACTTTGTCTTTGCCGCCGGGGAACAACTGTTTTTCCACGACAAACAGTTCAAGAACGAGCCCAAGCGCTGTAGAACCTGCAAGTCCAAGCGCGTGGCCGTCCTCACCGCCCCGCCCATCCTGGGCAATGCGCACCACTACACTCGCGTGGAAACTCGTGCGACCTGCTCCCAGTGCGGCAAGGAGACCACCGTCCCCTTCCGCCCCACGCAAGGCCGCCCCATCTTTTGCCGCGAATGCTTTACGCAGAAGAGGACCGCCGCTTCCGCCTGACCGCCTCGCGGCCCCGCAGGTTGCCGAAAGGCGCAGTAGTCTTCAGCCGCAGCCGGGGTGTGCCCGTTCTTGCCCGGGACGAACGTTGCCTCATCCGACGCAAACCGCGCGTATGCGCTAGGATAGCTCCGTGCCCACCTACCACGTCGAAAACTTCGGATGCCGCGCCACGCAAGCCGACGGCGCCGCCCTCGAACGGCAGTTCGAAACCCGCGGCCTGGCCCGCGCCTCCGCCGCTCAAGCCGACCTCGTCGTGATCAACTCGTGCACCGTTACGAATTCCGCGGATCAGGACGCCCGCGCCGCCATTCGCCGCGTGCAACGCCAGAACCCGCTGGCTAAAATCATCGTCACCGGATGCTACGCCCAGCGCGCTCCCCATGAAATCGCGGCCCTGCCCGGCGTCGCCTGCGTGATCGGCAACTCGCATAAACACCAACTCGTCGAACTTGTGCTGTCAAACATTGTCCCGCTGACGAACAGCTTTCCGGTTGGCAATTCGCAGCGGAACTGCGAGCTGGACCCAGACAATCCGGTAAGGACCGACGGGAATCGCCGGACGTTCCTTCCCCTCTCCACTCTTACTGAGAACCGAGAACTGAGAACTGAGAACTGCTTGGAAGCCCGCCTTTTCGTTTCCGACATCTTTGCTCATACCGAACTGCTCGCCGCGCCCGTCTTCGAACTTGCAAGCCAATCTGCAAACCGGGGGTCTCCCAACGGGGACGCCGCTGGCTCTCATCAATCCGACCGCACCCGTCCCAACCTCAAAGTTCAGGACGGCTGCGACAACCGCTGTTCCTTCTGCGTGATCCCGAGTGTCCGCGGCCACAGCCGGTCGTTGCCCTTACCCCAAATCGTTCGCGAGGTGAACACGCTGGTCACCGCAGGCTACCGCGAAGTCGTAATCAGCGGCATCAATCTTGGCCGCTGGGGACGCGATCTGGTGTGGGGCGGACCCGACCTGAGCGACAGCCCCCGCCCCCCAAGAGCCGCTCCAAACGACGGCGCTCAACGTTTCGAGGATCTGCTCCGGATCATCTTGTCGGAAACTAAACTCGAAAAACTCCGCATATCGTCCGTCGAGCCCATGGATTGGACTCGCGACCTAATCGCGCTCATCGCCTCGTCGCCGCGCATCGCCAAGCACGCGCACGTGCCGCTGCAATCCGGCAGCGACGCCGTGCTGCGCCGCATGCATCGCAAATACCGCCCCTGGCATTACCGCGAGAAGATTGAAAAGATTCGCGCCGCCATGCCCGCCGCCGCCATCGGCGCCGACGTCATGGCCGGATTTCCCGGCGAAACCGACGCCGAATTCGACGCCACCCGCAGCCTCATCGAAGACCTTCCCTTCACCTACCTGCACGTCTTCACCTACTCCGCGCGTCCCGGCACGCCGGCCGCCGCCCTGCCCGATCAAGTCCCGGTACACATCGCCCGCGAGCGCAATAAAATCCTGCGCGACCTCGCCGCCGAAAAGAAACTGGCCTTCATGCGGTCGTTCATAGGAAAATCGGTAGAGGCCATTACGCTCAACATCGCGCGCAGCAGCCCCGGCGGAGAGTTCACCGAAGCCCTAACCGACAATTATCAGAAGCTGTACCTGAAAGGACGCCACGAGCCCAACCGCTGGATCACGTCGCACATCAAGGAAGTGGAGGACGGAGTGCTCGTGGGAAGCGGACCTTCGACCATTCCCAAGGAAAACCTCCGGCTCTCCGATCAGATTTGCGCCGGCTCGTCGGGGTCAGGTTCCCGCACCGGAGCGTCCGGATTCTCCGGGGGGTTCGGCGGCTCTTTGATCGGCGGCGGGGAAGGTTCCGCGGGCGCGCGCAGACCGTAGCGGGTAGGCGAGGGCATTGCGAATTGCGTTTCGACCGACATGGCATTCTGATGCGAAAAGCTTCTAGCCAGATCGCAGTTCCACTCCGTGTCGCTTTGCGGCAGCCCGTATCCGTCTCCAAGCCGCACGGCGTTCCGCTTCCGTCACGCCCTTCACCTGATCGAAGCGCGCAACCGCATTGCGGACGTGAGCGGCATTTTCCAGCGGCTCCTTGCGTTGCTTGGGGAAAGCGAATTTGGTTGCGGATATCCGGTCGCGAGCTGGCTTGGTTAACTTTGCCATTGGTTTCGTCCCTCGGGAGCATTCTTGCGCGCGAACGGCCCCGCGGCTCTTAACCACGCTGGAATTACGGCAGCTTTTCCAGCCTCTGCCGCGTGGTCTGCTTGAGGTCTTGTTGCCGCGTGGATTCCGCCATGCGCGGTTCATCCATTTCCTTTTTAACGCGGGCGAGAGTCGCTTGGTTGGATTCTTGCCTCGGCTCCCTTTTATGGTTATGCATGCTTGTACGATGTCACGAGTCCGAAGGGATTACAGGTCAATATGGACCAGGGGCTGCCGATTTCAGAATATTTTCATACCGAGCAGTTTTGAACAGCTATACCAATCCGCGAAAGGTAGCATCGCAAATGTGAAACGACGTGCCTCTTTACACGGGGTCGGAGGGTTTGGACTATCGAAGACGAACAGTGTCAGAGGATCGGCGGAGGGTATAAGGCAGTGAAATTCAGATTTTTACTGTTTCTCTGGATGGAGCCAACGAATGGAGCCAACATTTTATCTACGCCGATCCAGAGTCCAACATCAGGAAACTAGATAAGAACTTCCCCTCGCCGTCGAAGCTCACGCACGCGCCTCACTCCTGGCGCCTTTCAACGCGCGCACCGATTCTCCTCTTTCTCTCGACCGCCGCAACAAATGCCAAGTCTCCAGGTATCGTTCGTACTTGCTCTGCCGTCTCCAGGGCGCAAGCGAGTGAACGTCGATTTCCCGGCTTGGATGGTGGATTCCCTGGATCGGGAAGCGCGCCGGGTACGCCGAAGCACAGGAGTTGGCCCGGAACTGTGCGGCGGCTGACCGCAGCCCACTCTTGCAAGAAATGCAAAGATGGAGCATCCGGCCCCATTTTTTGCGAAGCGTTGATGATTGCCATAGAGGAAGAAAACTGAGAGACTTACGAAGCAAAAACGCACGGGTGGGTGAAAGATTATGAAATCCGCAAAAGGAGGAATCTATTATGGCAAAAACGCGACTGCTTGTTCTGGTGGCATTTGCAGTGGGTGTAAGTTGCCTGTATGCGGCGGAAAAGCAGACTACTCTCGAGGGCACTCTCGTCTCGGCAAGTTGCTATCTTGCGGACAATTCCGCAACCGGAAATGAGATGGACGGAATTAAATTCTGCGGTACCGGGTGTCTAAAGCAGGGGAAACCAGGCGGTTTGGTGACGAAAGAGAAAGAGTTTCACCTGCTGGATGCCCCGTCCCTGGTGCTCGCTCCTTACGTGGGACAACAGTTACGCGTCAGTGGAGTCGACCACAATGGCATCATTTCCGTCAAGAAGGCAGAAGTCAAGAAAGATGGTAAGTGGGAAGAGGTAGACATCACGTACCACGAGTGACGGACTGGACCATGCTTCGATGGCCAGTGCCCAAGACTCAGTGCGCTGCAATCTGATATGGCGGCGGCGGCGATGGGATCCGTTTATATTGCAGCGCACTTTTGCGTTTCTGAATTGGCTCTAACACCCACGATCGCGTGGCGCTTGTCTTCTCAGCCCGTTCCGCACTAACATTCCTCCATCCGCTGGGAGTGTGCCCCATGTCCACCCGGCCGTCGCTTGTCGCCCTATTTGCGCTGCTCTTGAGCTGCGCCGCCTTCTCGCAAGACCAGCCAAAAGTTGCGCCGCTGCCTTACGATCCACTGGAGCTTGCCACTGGCCCAACGGCGATTCCCGACACGCCGCAGAAGCGCGAAGCCCTTCTGAACCTGCTCGAACATGCGCGCCAGAACAATGGCATGCACACGCCGGGCACGGCACCGTTTGCCATGAAGGTTTCCTTCAACTCCACGGGCACGTCGCGTTATACCGGCTTCGGAGAAGTAGAAGAGACTTGGATGTCCGGAGGCACCTGGCGCTGGTCAGCCCGCTTGGGCGATTATTCTCAGCTCCGCATCTTCCATGATGGCGCCGCGTATGACGACAAGCCGCGCGGCCCCATCCCGCTGCGCATCCAGATGGTGCGGCAGTCTGTTTTCTGGCCGGTCACCGGCAACTTTGCTTCAGCACTGCTCCGCATGGCGACGGCTAACTGGCAAGGCGCAGAAGTAGCTTGCGTGCTCCTATCGCGCGACGACGACGCCACCGCCACTCTTGGCCGCCGCTGGGAAGAGACCGAGTACTGCATCGACGCCAAGACCGGCCTGTTGCGCACCTACTCGGAGGCTCCCGGCATCTACACTGTCTACGACTACTCCGAGACACTTCAGTTCCACGGCCGCACGCTGGCACGCCAGATCTCCATTGTGGAAGACGGAGTGACCGTTCTCCAGATCCATCTCGATAGCATCGCCGACGCCGCCAATTCCGATCCCGACCAGTTCGTGCCCACTAAGAAGATGCTCTCGCACGGCACTGGCGACATTATGGTCGGGCCGTTTCGCTTCCCACAATTCGCGGCAGCGCCTCCCGGTCACAGCGGAGTGATTCAGCCCGTGATCGTCCATGCCATCCTCGACAAGAAAGGTCACGTAGTCGAAGCCGAAGCGCTGCAGCACACCGACTCCGCGTTGAGCGAGGCCGCGCTCGCCATCGTCGAACGCTCCAACTATCGGCGGCCCGAGCGGGAAGGCCGCCCGGTTCAGCGCGAAGCCTTCATCAACGTACAGTTCGTTCCGCCGCAATAGCCACGTCGCCTCGGCTCCCGCTGCTACAATGCCCTGTTTCGTATAACTTGCCACTACGCGGCCTTGGACCGGCGAACTTACGGAACTACATCCGCGTACTGTCTTGTGGAGTCGGTCCGCGTTGTCTAGCAGGCTGCGGAAAAGGCCGGCTTTCGCATGGCAGCGCCTGAAGGCGGCTTGATGCAGCACTCACGGTATGCCTAAAGGCATACCCTGATACGAATCTCGCGTTTTTCCGCAGCCTGCTAGTGGGCGAAAGGCTGCGGAGTCGGGGCGAGCTTGCACCCCGAAAACAGCGCCATAAGGCGCGACCATCTCAATGCAGCTCTTGCGGTATGCCTGAAGGCATACCCTGACACGAATCTTCGGGGAGCTCAGGTTTGGAAGACGTTCAGGTAGTTGCGATGCTGGTGCGCCGCTGTGTTGCCGGCGACGCCGCTGCCTGGGAGGAAATCGTGCAGACCTACAACCGGCGTATCTATAACATCTGCTACCGCTTCGCCGGCTCCTCCGACGATGCCGAAGACCTCGCGCAGGAGGTCTTCATCAAGATGTACCGTACGCTCGCCAGTTATGACAGCTCGAAGGGAGCGCTCGTCACCTGGGTGACCACGATTACGCGCAACCTGCTGGTCGATCATTTCCGCAAGACCAAGCAGGACCGCATCACCGATTCGCTCGACGCTGCAACGTCCGCGCACGAGGATGCGCAGCCGTTGAGTGAGCAAATTCAGGACCAATCCGCGCCTCCCGACGCCCGCGTCCGCAGCCGGGAGGTGGGAGAGAGCGTTCACGCCGCCCTCGCCAAGCTCTCCCCGGAGCTTCGTGAAGCAGTGATTTTAAGGGACTTACAGGATTTTGATTACCGCGAAATCGCAACCGTTTTGAAGGTTCCGGAGGGTACTGTGAAATCTCGAATAAATAGAGGCCGCGCGGAACTTGCCCGGCTATTACAACGTACCTATAGGCAGGTGATGTGATGCCAGATCACACGAGTACGAATAAAGATAAAGACCACACCAGTAACGGAATGCCGTGTCACGAGTTTGACGGCCTGCTCAGCGACGCGCTTGACGGCGTCCTGACCGGCGCTCGGCTCGACGGCTTCCAAGCCCACGCCCGGGCTTGTTCCGTGTGCGGGCCGCTGTTCGCCGAAGTCGAGGCGGGCCGCAACTGGCTGAAGGATCTCACGGAGGCGGAGCCTCCAGTCAGCCTGATCACGAATATTCTGGCATCCACGACGGGCGTTGACACCCAACGCTTGCGGGTGAACGTCTCCGCGTCGCAGCCGCGCGTTTCGTGGCTGGGCGCTTCGTGGTTGGAACGCGCGCAAGCCTGGGCCTCGGGCGCAATGCAGCCCATCTGGGGCACGGTCCGGCAGCCGCGATTTGCCATGTCGTTTGGCATGGCGTTCTTCTCGCTGTCTGTGGCATTGAGCGTGCTCGGCGTAAAACCCGCCGACCTGCGCCAGGTGAGCCTGCGTCCCACTGCCATACGGCACACGTACTACAACACGCAAGCCCGCGTCGTCCGGTATTACGAAAACATCCGGTTCGTCTACGAGGTGGAATCGCGGGTGCGCGAACTCAAGCGCACGGTCGCGCCCGCCGAACGCCCTTCGGGGGAAGCCGCACCGGAAAAGAAAGACCACAAGAACGACACAACACAACAGCCCGAGCAGAAGCAGGATCGCGATTACAGCCAGAGCGGTAACCATCTCATTCTGGCTAGCGCTCCGTTGGGTCCATCTGTCTTTGATCCGTTGAATCAGGATCCGTTGAATCAGGATCCGTTAAATCAGGATCCGTTAAATCCGGATCTGCCTGTAGTGTCGGGGACCACGTGCAGGAGGTTAGTATGAACTGCGCCACGCACAACGACATTGCCGCAGTCGCTTTTTGCCGCACTTGCGGCAAGCCGCTCTGCGCCAATTGCACCCGCGACGTTCGCGGAGTCGTCTACTGCGAGCCTTGCCTGGCAGCGCGTTTGGAGGGGACAGCCCCGGCAGCAGGATTTGTCCCTCCCCAAACCCCTTACCAGCAGGTCATGGATCAAGGTCTGGGACTGAAGGTCGCCCCCGGACCAGCGTCCGGCCCGAATCCCGCAGTCGCCGGCATGCTGGCTGGAATCTTTCCCTTCGGGGTTGGCGCAGTCTACTGCTCGCAATACGCCAAGGGACTCTCCCATCTCGTGATTTTCGTGCTGATGATCCTCGGTCTGAGTGCGGACCTGCCCTGGTATGTCGACATGGTGCTGGGCATTTCGCTCGGCTTCTTCTACGTTTACCAGATCATCGACTCGGTGCGCACCGCCAAGGCGATTCAATTGGGACAGCCTGCCCCGGATCCGTTCGGATTGGCGCAGACTTTTAGCATGGGTGAGAAAATCGACACCTCTAAGGTTCCAACCGGGGCCGTGATTCTTATCAGTCTGGGTGTGATTTTCCTCCTGCACACCATGCACATCTTTGAGTTTGGTCTGGATCACTTCTGGCCCCTCATTCTCATTTTTCTCGGCGTGTGGCTCTTTGCTAAACACTGGGGCCTGCTGGGGACGGGCCGGGCTGTGTGCCAGTGCGACCACTGTCGTACTCGCAGGTTGATGGGCCCCGCGATGCTGGTTACAATCGGCGTGCTTTTTCTGCTCGAGAATGTGGGCAACGGAAACCTACGGTTTGGCCGCACTTGGCCTGCGATCCTGCTGGTCATCGGCGTCGTGAAGCTGGTGCAGAGTCACGCCTCGTCGGCAGGACACATCAGCCCACTTCCGCTGCCACCGGCGCCGCCTGCGGTCGCGCCACCGCCTCCACCCCCGTCATCTTCCGATCCGGGAGCAACTTCTTCCGGGGAGGTACACAATGTCTAATCCGGTTCAAACTCCTCCACCTCTTGTCCCACTGCGCCCTCGTCGCCGTTCGTTCGCCGGACCATTTGTCCTGATTGTCCTTGGGATCGTCTTCCTGCTGGGCAACCTGCACATGCTGTCCTGGATGCGGCTGGGGACTCTGTTCGCTCACTACTGGCCTGCGCTCTTGATCCTGTGGGGTGTGATCAAGCTGATCGAGTATCAGCAAGCCCAGCGCGACGGCGTTCCCGCTCGCGGTATCGGCGCCGGCGGAGTTTTTCTGGTCATCGTCATCGTCGTCTGCGGACTTCTCGCCACCCAAGCCTCGCGCTTCAATTGGGGCGAAATCCGCGACAACATGAACATCGACGACGGCGACCTGGATAACATCTTCGGCGAAAACTACAACTTCGACGACCACCTCGAACAAGACATACCTCCCGCCATCACCAGCTTGCGCGTCAACGACGATCACGGCGCGGTGCGGGTCAGCGTCGCCAACGACAACAAGATCACCGTCGTGGTCCGCAAGCGCGTCGGCGCGCAGAGTCAGAGTGACGCCGACAAATACAACGCAGAAACCAAGCCGATGATTACCACGACCGGCGGGCTGTTGACCCTCGACGCCAAGACTCAGGCCGGCGGCGACCACTCCGTCCAAAGCGATCTCGACATCTCAATCCCCCGCAAAATGGAGCTGCACATCACTTCGCGCCGGGGCGATGTCTCCGTCATCGGCCGCGAGGGCGACGTGGAGATCTCCAACCAGCACGGTGAGGTTTCCGTGGAAGACGTCACCGGCAACGTAAAACTAAACCTCGAAAAAAGTTCCGCCAAGGTCGGGCAGATCGCAGGCGACGTCCACATCGGCGGCCGGCTTAATGAAGTCACCGTTGCCGATGTCAAAGGCGCGGCCCAGCTCGAAGGCGAATTCGGGGAGAGCGTGAAACTTGCACGCATCGGCAAGAACGTAACCTTCAAGTCTTCCCGCACCGACATGGAGTTCTCGCGCATCGATGGCGATCTCGATCTTGATTCCGATGATCTCCACGCCGACCAGGTCACAGGTCCCGTCCACCTGACCACGCGTTCCAAGCAAATCCGTCTGGAAGACGTCTCCGGCGATGTCCGCCTGCAGAATGAAAACGGCGGCATCGAAGTGTCCATGCGCTCGCTCGGCAACGTGCAGATCGACAGCCGCAATGGCGATATCAACTTGAGCGTGCCCGACAAGGCCGGCTTTCACGTCGACGCCCGCACTCGCGACGGCGAAATCCAGTCGGACTTCCCGGAGCTGAAGATTGACAACAATGACCATGAGGCGAAGGCCAGCGGCAGCGTGGGCAATGCCGCCTCCCACATCGTGCTCAACAATGAGCATGACGGCATCGAGATTCGCAAGACCTCAACCAAGGCTTCCCTGTCCCCGCCCGCTCCTCCGGCAACCCCGGGGAAGCCGGCCAGGGCTTTGCCGCCGCCGAAAATGAAGGTTGAACCTACCGAGAACTGAAGCGGCTTGAGTCCGTGCGGAACCATGTTGTGAGAAAGTTTGCTCGTGTGGAGCGGGCACTCCTGCCCGCTGGCTCTTGCTTTTGCCCTGGCTCTCGCTTCTACTCGTAGCCTTGCGCTTTCCTGCCGAGACTTTTTCAGTCCCCTATCGCCCAGGCAGAAAACCATTTACCCTGTATGGCGCGCACTTGGATGAACCGGAGGTTCGCCATGCCGTCTCGAAATCTCTCGCCTTTCTCCCGCCGCTCATTCCTGCATCTCTCCGCTGCCGCCTCCGCCGCCGCGGCCTTCCACATCGTCACCGAGCCCATGCTCGCTGCCGCGGCCCGTAGACCATTCTCCAAGGATGGAGTCATGATCGACTCCAACGAGAATCCGCTCGGCCCCAGCCAACCCGCGCGCGATGCCGTTTCCGCCATCATTCCCCAAGGCGGACGTTATCTCGACAATCTCACCGACGACCTGGTTCACACCTTCGCCCAACTCGAAGGCCTCAACCCCGACTATATCCACGCCTTTCCCGGGTCCAGTCCTCCGCTTCGCTTCGCGGTCGTCGCCTTCACTTCACCGCGGAAAAGCTACGTCACCGCCGATCCCGGTTACGAAGCCGGTATGCATGCGGCCGCGGCTGCCGAGGCCCGGGTCGTAAAAGTTCCTCTCACCAAAACCTACGCACACGACGTCAAGGCTATGCTCGCCGCCGCGCCCGACGCCGGACTCTTCTACATTTGCTCGCCCAACAATCCCACCGGCACGCTCACTCCGCACTCCGACGTCGAGTACCTCGTCGAAAACAAACCCAAGGGTTCCATCGTGATGGTCGACGAAGCCTACATCCATTTTTGCGACGCCCCCTCCACGCTCGATCTGGTTAAGGCCGGCAAGGATGTGGTCGTGCTCCGCACCTTCTCGAAAACCTACGGCATGGCCGGCCTGCGCTGCGGATTCGCCATCGCCCGCCCCGACCTGCTCGACAAAATCATGGACCGCGCCGGCTGGAACTTCATGCCCATCACCGCCCTCGTCGCCGCCTCGGCCAGCCTCAAGGACCCGCGCCTTGTCCCCGAACGCAAGCGCATCAACGCCACCATTCGCCAGGAAACTTTTCAGTGGCTCGAACGCAATGCCTACTCCTACATCCCCTCCGAATCGAACTGCTTCCTGCTCGACACCAAACGCCCCGGCAAGCAGGTGATCGACGCCATGGCCCAACAAAATGTTTTCATCGGACGCATCTGGCCGGTGATGCCCACCTGCGTCCGCATCACCGTCGGCACGCATGACGAAATGGAGCAGTTCCAGGCCGCATTCCAGAGAGTCATGCGCGGCACAACAGCTTTCTCGCTGCAACCCGCACGACCAACCAGGAATCCGCGTCGAGTCTCAGCCCTGCCGACGTGATGCCGTGCGGATGCCTAAAAGGAGGGGCCATTATGCCCTTTGTTGACACCCGTAGCCTCAGGGTCGTGGAGCGCCTGCCAGGCTGGCATGGACGCTATTTTCACTCGCCGAGCATGACATTCGCGCACTACGAGTTCAAGCGCGGCTCGTCCATTCACGAGCACTCCCATCCTCAGGAAGAAGTCTATGAGGTGATCGAGGGCGAACTCGAGGTGACCATCGACGGCGTGGCCCAGATCGCCGGTGCGGGCATTGTTGCGATCGTTCCGGCTAACGCGCGCCATTCCGTCAAAGCCCTTACCGACGGCCGGGTCATTATTGTCGACTATCCGCTGAGGCCTGGTTTCGCCTAGGCGCGTGCTGGCGTCAGCGTCATTCAATCCTTTCGATCCTTCATGATTTGTTCGACAATTCGTTTCAGGTACAAATGAAACGCATTTCCCTCTGTGTGGCACTTTCGCCAGAATCGTATTAGGATTCCGACTGTCACCCGCCGCTCTGGGCCATTGCGCGATCGTTGTTGATTGGTAGTTGGTAATAGTTGGACGTCAGGAGAAAACGCGATGGCGCACACACCCTCACGACAACGCATAGGCAGGTCCGTATCGCAGAGGTTTCCCATTTCTAAAGAGGGCGTATCCCTCTGGTCCGCGACCTCGAAGGAGCAATCAATACCGGCGCTTGATAGGAATATCAATGCCGACGTTTGCATCGTCGGCGCCGGAATCGCTGGTTTGACTACGGCCTACCTCCTGGCGCGCGAAGGCAGGTCCGTAGTAATTCTCGACAAGAGCCAAATAGGGTCAGGCGAAACTGCGCACACTACCGCGCATCTTTCAAGTGTCATAGATGCGGGCTATCGCGAAATCGAAATCCTTCACGGTGCGAAAGGCTCTAAATTGGTCGCGCAAAGTCACACCGCGGCGATTAGCCAAATTGAATCCATTGTTAGTGAAGAAGAAATCGATTGTGATTTTGAACGCTTAGATGGATATCTGTGTTTCCCCGAGAGGGACTCTACAAGAAAGTTTCGAGAAGAATGGCAAGCGGCAAAACGTGCTGGGCTGCAAGTAAGAAAACTGAAACAGTCTCCGTTCGATCTTAACCTTGGACCCTGTCTCCACTTTCCACGACAGGCGCAGTTCCATCCATTAAAGTATCTGGCCGGTCTTGCGCGCGCGATCAAGCGCTTGGACGGTCGACTGTTTGGTGGAACGGAAGCGACGGAAATCAAAGGCGGTAAGACGGTAAAGATAGGAACGAAAGGGCGCGCGACTGTTTCTGCCGGGGCGGTGGTCGTCGCAACCAACACACCAATCAATGACTCGGGCAAGATGTATACCAAACAAGAGCCCTATCGAACTTACGTAATCGGTGCGCTCGTTCCGGCGGGCCGGATTCCGAGGGCGCTTTACTGGGATACTGAAGATCCTTTCCACTATGTTCGGCTTCAGCGCATACATGCGAACGGCAAAACGCAAGATCTCTTGATTATTGGAGGCGAAGACCACAAGACTGGGCAGGCCGAAGGAATGGAAGGTCGCTTCGCACGACTAGCTACTTGGGGACGGAAACATTTCCCTGGAATTAAAGAGATTGCATTTCGNNACATCGTCACCGGGGATTCAGGTGCGGGAATCACACACGGCACAATCGCCGGCATCCTCTTGCGCGATTTAATTCTTGGCCGTGACAATCCATGGATCGCCCTGTACGACCCTGCGCGCAAGACACTGCCCGCAACCAATACGTTTGCGCGGGAAAATCCCAAGGTCGCAGAAGAATATGCCCGCTGGCTTACGCCCGGCGAGGTAAGCACAGTCGAAGAAATCAAGCCTGGGATGGGCGGGGTCATTCGCCGGGGCTCGTCCAAGATCGCGGTTTCTCGCGATGACCAGGGCAGCCTGCACGTGCGCTCTGCGGTTTGCCCGCATATGGGTTGCATCGTGTCTTGGAANNGCTCGCGCTTTACTCCCGACGGAAAACTGCTGAATGGACCGGCGCTTGGTCCTTTAGACAAGGCCCGGTTAACTGGGCCGCATAAACTTCGCCGGGGGAAGCAACAGGGTTGACCAGATTTCAAAACATGCATGGGATGCGCCGCGGCCGCACTTTCACTAGCGACTGGATACCGACAGAATTTACGGGGTCGGTGTCGCATCGTCTCTGCTGCTGCTCATCTGGGCTGGCGGATTTTCCTACTGCACCGGCGCGTAATNNCCCCCGCCTCGCCCTCACCCGGAAACTTTTCCGGTCGTTCGCCACAATCTCAATCGTGCGAAAATGCCCGTCTGCCTTGAAGTCGGCCGGCTTATAGGAGACCGCATACTGGCTGCGCAACTCGTCCTGAATCTCGGCAAACGCGTTCGCCACGTCGCGAATCTGGAACGGAAAAAACGCACGCCCGCCCGTCGCATCCGCAATCCGTTCCAGCACCTTGTCGCCCGCACCTTTGGTGCCGCTCACGTTCGTACTGATGGCGTACACAATCGCTTCTGCCCGCTGCGCCATCTCAATCGCTTCCTCGCGCGTCACATGGCTTTGGTTGTCTTCCCCGTCGCTTAGCAGAACAATAGCCCGTCGTGTCGGCCCGTTCGGCGCTTTCTCCAGCAGCCTTTCCCGGCACGCATAGTACAGCGCATCGTACAACGCCGTCCCGCCTCCGGGCCGCAATTCGCGCACTCCGTGAGCGAGCTTCTCCGTGTCGTCGGTAAAATCCTGCGTCACTTCCGGGGTTGCGTCGAACCCCACCACAAACGCCTGGTCATAGCGCTTGCGCACCGTCTGATTCAAAAATTCAATGGCCGACTCCTGCTCGAACTTAAACCGGTCCCGCACCGAGCTGCTGGCATCGATCAGCAAACCCACCTGCAGCGGCAAATTCGTCTCCGCGTGAAAGCTCCGGATCTCCGCCGCCGGCTTGCTGTCATCCACAATGCGGAAGTCTCCCTGCTTCAGATCCGTCACTCGCTTCCCGTGCTTGTCCGTCACCGTGAACACCACATTCACTTCGTTGATGCCCACTTTGATGCGAAGGACATCTCCCGTCTCCGCGCCCTGCTCGCCGGAATTCTCGTCGCCGGCCTTCTGACCGCCCGCATTCTGCGCGCCCTTGGGAGCTGCGGGTGTTCCATGCGGCGGTTCCGCTGGCGCCGTTGCCGCGGCAGGCGCTGCCGAAGATTGCGACGGCGCCCGCTCACTCCCCACCTGCGCCATCCCAACCCCGCGCAGCCCCGCCACCAGCAGCGCTACCATTGCCCACAGCACCACCGAATTTCTGGTGAAAATGTTTCTCGTAAGAATACACCTCATTGATTGTTCATTATATC
>PKVW01000003.1:0-3397 GCA_003131585.1 Acidobacteriaceae bacterium | reverse complement strand
CAGGGCATCGCTTCAGCGATGCTATAAATTCCGCAGAATCAGTGCTCGGCTCTAGCCGCTGAGGAGCCGCTCGTTGCAAGAGGAGTTTTTCAGCAGACTCTTTAATCCCCGAGGAGCTCAGGGCCCTGCGCGCACCGCCTATTCCCCTTGCGCCTTCCTCAGAAACTCCCGCAACTCCTCCGGCAACTCGCTCTTCAGCGCAATAGTCTCGCCCGTTCGCGGATGCCGGAACTCCAACTCCGCCGCATGCAGAAAATTTCGCTGCAAACTGATCGCCGCCGACTGTCCGCGCGCCTGCCGCGGAGCCCCATACATCGTATCGCCCACCACCGGATGCCCCATCGCCGCCACATGCACCCGAATCTGGTGCGTCCGCCCGGTCTCGATCTTCACATCGAGCATTGTGAACTTCCCAAACTTCGTATCCAGCCGCTGCACCACGCGATAATGCGTCACCGCCGTCCGGCCGCCCTCCAGCCGTGTCGTCATCCGCGTGCGCCGCACCCGGTCGCGGCTGATGCTCTGCGCCAGCGTTCCCGAATCTTTTTTCACCCAGCCATGCACCAGCGTCACATATTTCTTCTTCACTTCCCGCGCCGCAAACTGCGCGCTCAGCTTGCGATGCGCCTCATCCCGCTTCGCCACCACAATCAATCCGCTCGTCTCTTTATCCAGACGATGCACAATCCCCGGCCGCAATGGGCCGCCCACCTGCGACAAACTCCCCAGATGATGCAGCAGCGCGTTCACCAGCGTCCCCCGATTGCGCGCATCGTCCGTCGCACCCGCGCCCGCATGGACCATCATTCCCGCAGGCTTGTTGATCACGGCTAGATCGTCATCTTCATAAACAATATCGAGCGGAATCTCCTCGGCAATAGCCTTCAGTGGCGTCCGCTGCGCCTCCCCAAGCACGCTGACCCGCTCCCCGCCACGCAGCTTCAGCGAAGCCTTCGCCGCCGCATTGTTCACCAGCACGAGTCCTTCGGCAATCATCTCCTGCACCCGCGCCCGGCTCACGTCCTCAAGGCGCGTAGCAAGCAACTGATCCAGCCGCTTTCCGGCATCTTCAGCCGCGACGGAAATAAGAATGGGAAATGATTCCGGCATTCGCTGCGAGGATACTACAAGCGATCTTATGGAATGAATCAGGCCGTGGAGTTCGTCTAAGAATAGCGGGCGTAATTCCCTTCGTTTGGACGGAGAAATGAAACCGGGCGGACCGTCTGTGCTGTTCCTCTGGAACCGGGAACCCAAACCCACGTCTTCATGTTACAGTCGCACGCATGGCGCGGGCAAACCTCGTTCTTGTCGTTCTCTTGTTGCTCGGTACTACCGAAGCTACGGCACAGGTCGCCAAAGTCGACTCACCTACTTGGATGACCGACCTCACAGCGTTGGGTTATCCTGCTCATCCCAGCGAAAGCTTCTCGAAAACGTTTGGAGTACCCCCGACGAAGCTTGTCTTCGCCGATCCAGAGCATCTTGTGGCCACCTTCATCTCCTCTGATCCTGGCATACCCTCCGAGCGCGAGGGCAGGCCCGACTCATTCAAGTTGCGTCTCCACGCAGTAGTTTTCGATTCAAGGACTGGTAAGGTCGGAACGAAGCGCGACTGGTTGACTCCTAACCCCAACGACGGTGTGGTCGCAGGGCATAACGGAAAAGTCGTGATCCGCGCCGGAGATCTGTTCACCATCAACGACACGACCCTTGAGGCCCTGAAGGACAAAGATACAGCTCCGAACCATGCAGCGAACGAGGGCCTATTCAAAATATTCACCTCGCCGACCGGTCATTTCCTCCTGCTTGAGTTCCTTCGTGGCGGCGGATGGGAATACACTTGGATGGACGCAGAGAACCTTGAAACGGTCCACTCATTTTCGGACAATATCTTCCCCGTAAGCATTTCTGACAAGGAGATCTTGGGGTGGAGACGGGTCACGCCACGCGAGATCGAGTTTGTCATACGGAGTCAGGATGCGCCGGGACGAGTGATCCCCCTCGCGAAATACCGTTCGAACGAAATGATCTTTGTGAATCAAGACACCTTCGTGATCGAAAGCGGTAATTTCCTCCCGTTGATCCAAACGGACGGCACCGTAATAGAAACAATCAGACCCCACACTCATGATTCCCTCAGTCGAGTCACTCCTTCGGCGGACGGAAAGAGGTTCGCTTTCACAGGATCAAGCATTCGGAACAAGTCGGAATTTCTAAGCCCTCACGAACAATGGGAATACGTTCGGCGGGTCATCGTCTACGATGTGTCAGCCCACACTTTCGTCTGTGACTTGAAAGTTAGGCATTCAGCGAAGAACCAAGAATTTCCTCTTGCTCTCTCGCCGAACGGTTCAATCCTCGCTTTCCTCGACGGGGAGACCCTCGAGGTCTACCAGCTTCCTGCCGCGGCGGAGCCTCATCCATAGGGCCGCCTGGCCTACCGCGTTGCCCCCACCGCCTGCGCCGTCACGTTCTTAGCCCCCGGCCGCAACCACCAAATCAGCCCGCCCGCCACAACCAGCCCAATCGCGATCAACTGCGTTCCCGACATCGCTCCGCCAAACACCGACCCGCGCCCCGGATCGTCGCGCAAGAACTCCAGAAAGAACCGCGCCACTCCGTAAATAAACAGGAACGCGCCGAATACCTGGCCATCGAATTTCCTGCGTTTCAGCAGCCACATCAGGAACAAGAAATTCGCCAGCTCCACCGCCGACTCGAACAGCTGCGTCGGCTCCAGCGGCACGTTCAGCGGAGTCCCGGTGATCTGATTTGCCAGTGGGTTGTGAAACGTTACCGCCCAGAAATGATGCGTCTCTTTCCCGTAGCAGCATCCCGCCGTNNAAGACCACGCCCCACCAGTGATGCGTCTGTTTCCCATAGCAGCATCCCGCGGCGAAGCAGCCGATGCGGCCAATCGCGTGTCCCAGCGCCAGCCCCGGCGCAAACGCATCGCAAGTTCCCAGCGCGGCCATGTGATGCTTGCGGACATACCACCAGGCGCCCAGAAACGCAGCAATCAATCCGCCGGAAAAAACTCCTCCAGCCTGCAGTGTGGTGACGCTGAAAATATCCGACGGATGCGCCGAGTAGTAGCTCCACTCATTAATGACATAGAGCACCTTCGCGCCCACAATCCCGCACAGTACCACCAGAATCCCGAGGTTCCATGCCTTCTCGCCGTCAATCCCCAACCGCTCGGAGTTGCGCACGCTGATCCACAATCCGATCAGCACTCCCAGCGAAACCAGGAAGCCATAAGTCGGCAGGAAAAATCGCCCGAAATGCACAAGTTGCGGATACACAGTTATGTTGGATGCAGAAACGCGGAAATCTGTACCTAAATCAGTGTAGCAGGACTACTACAAGGATCACCGTGGAAGAGCGGCGCTTC
>PKVW01000008.1 GCA_003131585.1 Acidobacteriaceae bacterium | reverse complement strand
GTCGTTCTCGACCTGAAAACCGTCCATGAAACTCCACTCAGCGCGCACATCTGGGAAGACTCCGATTTCCGCACTGCCGAAGACGATGAAGAGGTCATGCGCGCCCAAGCCCTTGAAGAAGCCCAGCGCAGAGCCAGAAAGAAAGCTGAACTCGACCGCTGGGCCGAAGCCGAAGCCAACCGCATTATGGAAGAGGGCAGGCGAGAACACGAAGCCCGTCGCCAGGCCGCAGCCCGAAATCAAGCGGCAGGCCCCACCGCCGGCGTCACTAAAAATGCGACCCCCACCGTAATCCCCGCCTCACGGGCCGTCCTCCCACCCGCGCAAACCGCACAACCGCCCCGCAAGCGTCCTCCGGCCAACGTGAACATGGATGAAGTTAGGAAAAACGTCAGCGAGCAAATCAGAAAGGCGCTCCCCGCCATCTCCGCCGCCCAATCGGGCAGAGAAAATGGGAATAGCACCGGATGAACCTCTCGTTACTAAGCATGAAGTCGTTGATGCTGTATCTGGAAAGCCAGAAGAAGCTGTTGAAGTTCGGCAACGCCGACCATCAACCGGCGGTGCTTCCGCGGGCCACCACTGCCCAGTTCACCAATGCCAGTGCGATGGTCGCGACCAGGATCAGGGACTGGCCGAAGTCCACGCGGGTCACTAGCACAGCGCACAGGATCACGCCCAGCGCGGCAAAGAAATTTCCCGCGGGCAGGTGGAACATGGCGCTTGCGCCTTCCGGCGGTTTGCGGCGGAGGATGGGGAGGGCGGCGCAGCCCACGCCGTAGTAGAGGAGGCGGGCTACGGCGGAGAGGGTTACATTCCATTTGAAATCGCCGAACAGCGCTAATCCCCAGATCAGGGCGGCGAATACGAGAATTGAGACATAGGGGGTGTGGAAGCGGCGATGGACGGCGGCGAAGGCTTTGAGGAGGTCTCCTTGCTCGGCGAGGGCGAAGGGGACCCGGGGCATGGCGAGAATTTTCGCGCTGAGATATCCGTAGAAAGAGATGAGCGCGCCGACGGCAACCAGCGCGGCGCCTACGGGACCAACCGCGAGCCGCGCCACGTCGGCGAGAGGGCGCTGGCTGTGCGCGGCGTCGGGCAGGACTCCGACGACCACCCACTGGATTAGAGCGTAGATCACAGTGCAGGCCAGAAGAGCCGTGAAGAGCGCGAAGGGAGCGTCGCGGCGAGGATTTTTCGCTTCGCTCATGGGCGCGAGCGCGGTCTCGAATCCGCCGTAGGCGAAGACCAAGAGCAGCATGGCTTTCAGCCACTGGCTGGTGCTGGGGGACGCCATGGGTGCAGTCGCAAGGTTCCAGTGGTGGTGCTGAAGTACAAACAGGCCTAAAAAGACAACGGCGACGAGCGGCACCAGCTTGGCGGCGGTGAACACATTACTTACCTGCGTTCCGGCGCGCACGCCGCGAATGTTGATGAAAGTCAGAAGGCCTACCAGCACGGTGAGAATGAGCGCCCGGGGCAGGGGATCTTTGGCGTGCGGAAAGAACTCGCCCAGATAAATCACGAACAAGTTGGCGTTGGCGGCGGGCGCGGCCACTTGCCCCAGCCAGAGCATCCAGGCGGTTTGAATTCCCATCAGGCGTCCGAAGGCGACGCGAGCATAAAGATAGGGACCACCGGCCTCCTGAAAGCGCGACGCAACCTCGGCGAAGCAGCCGATGATCACGCTCATTCCCGCGCCGGCCGCGAGGACGGCGAAGGGACTGTAATTGCCGATGAGAGCTGCAACCACGGAGGGCAATCCGAAGACTCCGCTGCCGATGATGGAGTTCACCACCAGCGCGACCAGGCTCCAGCGGCCGATGGCGCGGACTAGTTGGAGTCGAGGCGGGTTTGCCCAAGACGCTTCCATCCCGCGCGTTTGTATCACAGATCGTGGAATTCCAGACAGCCTCGCCCTCCGAAACGTTGGCTTCGGCAACGTTGTTCCGAAATTGGGGCTGGTGACCTTTGGAACACATGGCGACTGAACTGTTGGCAGCGGTCGAGCATCTGGGGCGCGGAAGAAGGTTGTGATCGGGGCGAAGATCAAACCTGCGGGGCGTGAAAAGCCTTGCCAGTGGCGGAGTTCAGGGCCCTCGGGGAACGGGCATGAGTCGCCAGACCAAAGTAATCGCTTGAATTACCAAAGCGCATGATCGTGGGACATCTATCGGCTTCCTGCCGCCGATGAGATGTTCAAACGGCAGGCTGACCATGGGGAACGATCCACAGATGGACGACCTTCACGCCCGGATGATGCGAGTTACCGAAGACCTGCGCGCGATTCAGCGGGAGCTGAACTGCGCCGCCATGCAAGCGCCCAGCGACCCTGAATTGATGGAAGCCTTGAGCGCGCTGCCGGAGACGGAAGCCATCCAGGTCCTGTGCAAGTCGCTTGACCAGATGCGCCACTTCCTGTGGTTCTACACCCAGGTGATGAGCAACGATCCCGAACTGGGCGACAAACTGCGCCAGTCGAGCGCGTCGAGGACGGTCGAAGACGGCAAGGTGGACACTTCCTTCCTCGATCAGCTCACGCGGGCCGATGAGGCTGTGCTGTTGCGCTATATGGTCGAAGCCAAAGAGCGCAAGCCGAACTAACGCAATCACTATTTCTTTTTCGTTCCGACGTCAGCGGGCAAATTACGTGTGTAATGGCAGGCTAACAAAAACAAAAGCCGTCAGCTTGCGCTGACGGCTTAAGAGCTGACAGTTAAGAGTTAACTGTTCTCGTACAGCAACACGCCCTCGGTCTTCTCCGCATCCACCGGCCGGTAGAACAGCTTGTTGTCTTCGAGGAAGACCTCGATAAATGCCGGACGCGTCGTGATTGTCCCTTGAATCAGCGCCTCCGACAGCGGGTCTTCAATATATTTTTGCAACGCTCTGCGCAGCGGCCGCGCTCCGTAGGTGCGGTCCGTCAGCGTTTGGTTGAGTATCCACTTCTTGGCCTCATCCGCAACCGTCACCGTAATCGACTTCTGCGCCAGATTTTGGTTCAGCTGGTTGACCATGAGCTCCAGAATCTGGATCAGGTCGGCCTCGCTCAACGCCAGGAACAGAATAATCTCGTCCAACCGGTTGAGGAATTCGGGATTGAAGGTGCGCTTCACTTCGCCCTTCACCAACTCTTCGACCTTTCCCGAAATCATGTCTTCCTGGCTCGACTGGAAGCCGAACCCCTCGCGCTTCTGCAGGTGCCGCGCCCCAATGTTCGACGTCATGATCAGGATCGTATTCTTGAAGTCGACCGTGTTGCCCAGCCCGTCGGTGAGCTGGCCGTCCTCAAAAACCTGCAGCAGGATGTTGAACACATCGGGATGCGCCTTCTCGATTTCATCCAGCAGCACCACCGAATACGGCGCCCGCTTCACCCGCTCGGTGAGCTGTCCACCCTCTTCGTAGCCGACATACCCCGGAGGCGAGCCGATCAGCTTCGAAACCGAATGCTTCTCCATGAATTCCGACATGTCGAAGCGCACCAAAGCTTTTTCCGTTCCGAACATGAATTGGGCCAGCGTGCGCGCCACTTCCGTCTTGCCCACGCCCGTCGGTCCCAGGAACAGGAACGAGCCAATGGGACGGTTCGGGCTCTTCAACCCCGCGCGCGAACGCCGGATCGCACGGGCCAGCGCGCTGATCGATTTATCCTGCGAGATGATCCGCTTGTGCAGCTCTTCCTCGATGCGCAGCAGCTTCTGCGTCTCTTCTTCCTTGATCGAGGTAATGGGAACGCCGGTCCAGCGCGAAACCACATCTTCGATGTCCTCGCGGCCCACTACGCCGGTCGAGGATTCATCCAGGTGATATTTCTCGCGCAACGCCCGCAAATTCTCACGTTCCTTGCGTTCTTCGTCCGAGTAGAAACGGGCCTTCTCGAACTCGTGGTTCGCGATCGCGTTCTCCATGCGGTGCACGATGAACTTGATCCGCTTCTGCACCTCGGTGATCTCGTCGGGCTGCGAGGTCTGGCGCAGCTTCACCCGCGCCCCCGCCTCATCCACCAGGTCAATCGCTTTATCCGGCAGGAATCGGTCTGGAATGTAGCGGTTCGAGTGCGACACCGCGAAGTTGATGGCATCGTCCGTGTAGGTGACGGCGTGGAATTTTTCGTACCGGTCCTTGATGCCGAACAACACCTTCACCGCATCCGCCTCGTTCGGTGGAGGAACCTTGACCGCCTGAAAACGCCGCTCCAGCGAGCGGTCTTTCTCGATCGATTTCCGGTATTCTCCCGGAGTGGTTGCGCCGATGCATTGAATCTCGCCGCGCGACAATGCCGGCTTCAGGATGTTCGCCGCATCCAGCGACCCTTCCGCCGATCCCGCGCCCACCAGCGTGTGCAGCTCGTCAATAAAGATGATGGAGTTCTGCGATTCCATCAACTCTTTCATGATGGTCTTCAGGCGTTCTTCGAACTGTCCACGATACTTCGTTCCCGCCACGATTAAGGAGAGATCGAGCGCCAGAATTCTCTTATCCGCCAGAAACGACGGCACCTCGCCATCGGCAATCCGCTGCGCCAGCCCTTCGACGATGGCCGTCTTGCCNNACCGGATTGTTCTTGGTGCGCCGGCACAGAATCTGGACCACGCGCTCCAGTTCTCCGTCGCGGCCCACCAGCGGATCGAGTTGGCTGTCCATCGCCGCCTGCGTAAGATCGCGCGAAAACTCGCTCAGCAGAGACGACTCCCGCTGCCGCTGCGGCTGCGCTTTTTCCTGGCTGGTGCGCGCCAATTCTTCGCGGATCGTCGCCAGCCGCAGACCGCGCTCGTGCAGAATCTCCGCCGCAAAGCACTTCTCCTCCCGCAGCAGTCCCAGCAGCAGGTGCTCGGTCCCAATGTGCCGGTGCGACAGTCGCTCCGCCTCTTCCGCCGCATAGGCCAGCACGCGCTTGCACTCGTTGCTCAACGGCAGATCCACCGAAGTCGAGACCTTTTCCCGAATCGTGGTGTGACCCTCAATCTGCTTGCGGATGGATTCAACCGAGGCGTGCGAGCGTAGGAATCGATTGGTCAGGGCCTTATCTTCGCGCAGGAGCCCCAGCAGCAGGTGCTCGGTCTCTATATACGGAGACCCGAACTGGCTTGCTTCGTAGCGCGCAAAGAAGATCACGCGCCTGGCTTTCTCCGTATAGCGTTCAAACATAATGCCCTTCCCCCTGAACCCTTCCGGCCGAGAAGGCCCTGGCCCCTGCTCGACCCCTCCGAAACCACGGCCCCATCGCGTTCCTAACCTTAGCTTCTTTGGTCCTTAATCCCTATTCCCTATTTCATTATGCAATCAAACAGCCATCGAGCCCAAGTACTCAAACGTTTTTATAATGTTACCGAAGGAACCTGTTGTGGTCCCCTTTGGCTGCCGATTCACCCAAGTTTCTTGCACATTGTCTTACTAATCTTGCCCTTCTTTCACCTCGTCGCGGGCCCACTACGCCGGCAACGACTCCGGCTTGATTTCTTCCACGCGCCCCCGCTCCAGCCGCAAAACCCGGTGGCAGCGGCGCGCGAACGACAAGTTATGCGTTGCAATGAGGGAGGTGAGTTGGTGCTCGCGGTGTAATCGCGCTATCAATTCGAAAACCGCTTCCGCCGTCTGTCGGTCAAGATCCCCGGTAGGCTCATCCGCCAGCAACAATTTTGGACCGGTAATGAGCGCCCGTGCCAGAGCCACCCGCTGTTGCTCCCCGCCCGAAAGCTCTCCCGAGCGATGATGCGCGCGTTGCTCCAACCCGACCTCACGCAGCCAGCGTGAAGCTTCCGGCGCCGCCTCTGCCCAGGTACGCCCGCGCACCAGCAGCGGCATCGCCACGTTTTCCGCCGCCGTGAATTCCGGCAGCAAATAGTGAAACTGCCAGACGAAACCCGCCTCGCGATTGCGAAACTTCGCAGCCTCGTCCGCCGACAAAGAATTCAGTTGCAATTGCGCGCAGTATACGTCACCCGCGGAAGCGTGATCAAGAGCGCTGAGGATGTGCAACAAGGTACTCTTCCCCGCTCCCGACTCCCCGACAATCGCGAGCATCTCGCCTCGCTTCACCTCAAACGACAAATTCTCAAAGAGCACCAGGTCCGATTCGCCGGACCGGAAAACCTTCTTTACCCCTCTCACCCGAAGCAGCGCTTCTTGTTCCGCTACTCGTTCCGTTAGATGCACTCCGCCTCCGCTTCGTTCCATCCCGTCCCTCCCGTACCTGGTTAGACGCGGGCTGGAACAGCAGCAGGAGCCATCTTCTCACACTAGGACCTGGGCTCCACATGGCACATTCGAACCATATGGGCCTCCGAATGGGCCTCCGAACCGCCAGTCCACCCCGAAAATGAAATGTGAACGTCTAGGCTCCGGCCTTGGCTTCCGCGCTGGCCAGCCTAAGCAGGGACTCCGCGTAAGGTGCGCGGGCGATGCCGCGTTCGGTGATGATCGCGGTTACGTACTTCGCCGGAGTCACGTCGAAAGCGGGATTCTCGACGGACACTCCGTCGGGCACCATTTGCTTCCCGGCAATATGAGTGACTTCCTTCGCATTGCGCTGCTCGATCGGAATCTTGCTGCCGTCGGAGCAGGCGAGATCGACGGTCGAGATCGGCGCCGCGACGTAGAACGGGATGCCATGCTCTTTGGCCAGAACGGCGACGGTGTACGTTCCGATTTTGTTGGCGACGTCCCCGTTGGCCGCGATGCGGTCGGCGCCCACGACGATCGCTCCGATCTTGCCCTGCTTCATCATCCCGCCTGCCATGCTGTCGGAGATGACGGTCGTAGGAATGCCGTCCTTCATCAGTTCCCAGGCGGTGAGCCGCGAGCCTTGCAAGAAAGGTCGGGTTTCGTCCGCGTAGACGTGAATCTTTTTGCCTTGCTCAACTGCCGCGCGGATCACGCCCAGCGCCGTGCCGTACCCAGCGGTGGCCAGCGCTCCGGCATTGCAGTGCGTAAGCACTCCGCCTTCGCTCGGCATCAGCGTGGCGCCGTGGCCTCCCATGGCCCGGTTGGCGGCGATGTCTTCGGCGTGCATGCGTTGCGATTCTTCGATCAGTTCCTGTTTGATTTGTGCAATCGGGAGAATGCGCACGCGCTCAAACTTCTCCCGCATGCGGCGGATGGCCCAGAAGAGATTGACGGCCGTAGGACGGGTCTTACCCAGGATGTCGCAGATCTGGTCGAGATCCCGCTTAAGTTCTCCGGCGCTCTCCGCCCTGGAATTCTTCGCGCCTAGCGCGATGCCCATGGCTGCGGCCACGCCGATGGCAGGCGCGCCGCGCACCACCATGTTGCGAATCGCGTCGGCAACCTGCTCGTGCGTCGTGCAGACTACGTAGGTTTCTTCGGTGGGAAGCTTCGTCTGGTCGATGAAGCGTACTCCGTGGTCAGTCCATTCGAGAGTTTGGATCATGAAGTAGTTCCAACCATTCAATCAACTTTTATGCGCCGCGCAGCGGTTCCCCGGAACATTCGTAACTGCCGGCCGCCCGCAGATTTCGCAACCGGCCGCGACCGCAAAAATCACGGGCGCGGTATCGTCCATCTGAAGAATGTGCTCGGCGCGCACATCGCGGGCGGTAAAGATGGAGACGAATGGAGCGGGCGCCGCGGCCTTCTCCACGCTGGGACGGCCTCTCGCTTCTTCGCGCTCCACCAGGCACATGACCCCAACGACTTGGAATCCGAATTCACGCGCCGCCTCGATCGCCTGCGCCGTGGAAGCGCCGGTGGTGCAAACATCGTCGACGATTACCACGCGCGCGCCTTTGGCGCGAAAGCCCTCGATGCGCTGCCCGGTCCCGTGCTGCTTTTCAGCCTTGCGCACCAGAAAGCCGTGCAGTTCGCCGCTCACCACCGCGACCGCCACGACGATGGGATCGGCTCCCATAGTGAGGCCCCCAATGGCCTGCGGCTTCCATCCGCGCCGATGGATTTCGTCGGAAAACACTTCGCCGGTAAAGCGCGCGCCCTTGGCGTCAAGAGTTGTGGCGCGGCAGTCGATGTAGTAGTCGCTGCTGGCGCCGGACGACAATTTGAACTTGCCCAGGCGGAAAGACTTACAGGCGAGCAAGCGCAGCAGATCCTGACGCGAGGAATGCATGGAATCTTACGATACCACGGCGAATCGGCCTTCGCGCGCCCCGCCGGCTTCCGTCTTCAGCCTCGGGTCAGTCAAGCGTGGTAACCTGAGCGTATTCCCGTAATGACGCTTTGAGGTATGAAATTGCAGAGTGCGCGAAAGCTTTTCCTCTTCCCTCTTGCTGGCCTCCTTCTCGCAAACTTGAGTGGTTCCGGGCTGATTTCGACGGCATTCGCCGAGGGCACGCGCACCTGGGAGCAGTCGAAATTTGACGAACTGACCAAGGGCACGGCCACGGGGGTAGCCATCCGCAGCACGGGCGGCCTGGAACTGGCTCCCACGTTCAAGAGCCTGTATGCCACGCCTTCCACCTACATCTGGGCGATTGCCGCCGATGATGCCGGCAACGTATATGTGGCGGCGGGCGCGCCCGCCCGCGTGTACCGCATCACGCCGGACCGCAAGGCAACGATCGTTTTTGAGCCCAAAGAACTCCAGGTGCAGGCGCTGCAGGCCGGGCCCGGAGGCGCGATCTATGCCGCCACCGCTCCCGATGGCAAGGTATATAAGCTTGAACACAAACCGGGGAACAAGGTTCCGCCGGCAAAAGCCGACTCGCCGCAGGGCACGGCTTCCGATAAAAAAGAAGATGCCGCCAAGCCGAGTGCAGATCCGTCATGGAGTTCGTCAGTCTATTTCGAACCGGGCACGAAATACATCTGGGATCTGGCCTTGGACAAGGCCGGCAACCTCTATGTAGCCACCGGCGACCACGGGGAAATTTATCGCATTACGGCGAAAGGGGAGCACTCGGTTTTTTTCAAGAGCGATGAGGCCCACATTCGAGTGCTGGCCTTCGATCCTCAGAACAATCTGATTGCTGGCTCCGATGGCAGCGGGCTGATCTACCGCATCTCTCCCGCCGGCGAGGGCTTCGTTCTGTACAGCGCGCCCAAGAAGGAGATCACGGCGCTGGCGCTCGATCGCGCGGGGAACATCTACGCGGCGGCAGTGGGCGAGAAACGAAATGGAGGCGGCCCGGGCTCGTCAGGCATGGCCTCAGCTCTTCTGACCATGGGCTCCAACGCGTCCCCAGCAGGCACGGGGCAGCAAGCTCCAGCAATCACGATCACGCCCTCGCCCAGCGGGTCCGCGCTGGCGGGTCCGTTTCCATTCCCGGGTGTCGGCGTGAGTGGCGGGTCGGATGTTTACCGCATTGCGCCGGATGGTCCACCCGCAAGAGTGTGGACCTCCCACGAGGACATCGTCTATGCGCTAGCCTTTGATTCGCAGGGACGCCTGCTGGCCGGTACGGGCAATCGCGGCCACATTTTCGCCATCACCGGCTTGGATGATTTTTCCGATCTGCTGAAAACGCCGGCGTCGCAAGTCACCGCGTTTGCCAAAGCTCCCGGCGGCGCGCTGTATGCCGCGACCAGCAATCTGGGAAGAGTTTTTGTGCTGGGCCCTGGCCCTGAAGCCGAGGGCTCGTACGAGAGCGACGTCTTCGACGCCAAGATTTTATCGCTCTGGGGACGGGCGGAGTTTCGCGGCGCCGGCAACGTGGATCTCTATGCGCGCAGCGGCAACGTAGACAATCCCGACCGAAACTGGGACGCGTGGAAGAAGATCGACCTGGGCAGGAACGGCGAGACTGGAATTCCAGCGGCCCGCTATGCCCAGTGGAAGGCCGTGCTGCATGCGGGAACCACGGCGCCCGGCGTGGACAGCGTCGCCATGAACTACCTGCCCAAGAACGCGGCTCCCGAAATCGACGACGTAACTGTACAGGTCGGCGTGAAGTATCAGCCGCTGCCGAAAATGCCGGGCAACAGCCTGGGATCGGATTCCAGCGGATCTTCAGGAACACATTTTGAAGCCGCGACTCCCAGTTCTCACGATCGCGATTCCATCGGAGTAAGGTGGAGCGCGCACGATGAAAACGACGACCAGCTCGTCTACTCGATCTACTATCGCGGCGACAGCGAGACGCGCTGGCTGCTCCTCAAAGACAATCTGACCGACAAGGCGTATTCCTTCGATGCCAGCCTGCTGCCGGATGGCGGCTACACGGTGAAACTGGTTGCGTCGGACGTGCCATCTCACTCACCCGGCGAAGCCTTAACGGCGTCCAAGGAAAGCCGCCGGTTTGAGGTGGACACGACTCCGCCGCGCATCGAGAATCTGGCAGCCTCGATCGAGCGTGGGCAGATTCACGTGACCTTCCGCGCCGGTGACGGCTTCTCGCCCATCAAGCGCGCAGAGTACTCGGTGGACGCCGGCGAGTGGAAGTATGTCGAGCCAATCGGCCAGCTCTCGGACGCAAAAACAGAAAACTACGACTTCAGAGCCGCACCCGAAAATACAAAAGATGGAGCGGCATCGGAGCATGTGGTGGTCGTGCGCGTCTACGATCGCTACGACAA
Organism: Acidobacteriaceae bacterium; assembly: GCA_003131585.1. Classification (GTDB taxonomy): domain Bacteria; phylum Acidobacteriota; class Terriglobia; order Terriglobales; family Acidobacteriaceae; genus Sulfotelmatobacter. The sequence goes on along the minus strand of PKVW01000008.1, from coordinate 8,925 downwards.
CATGGGCGCCGCCAAGACCCTGATCCCCGCAAAGTAGTTTTCTGGGCGGACATCGCCGCCTGCGCTACCGCCGGCGCCGCCACTGGCCCGCAAGGCATTTCTGCCACGCAACCCGTTTCTAGCTTCTCGCCCGTCAGGACTCCCTAACGCATTCTTTCGGCCGCTTCTGCGGCATCGTCTGACACACTCTTCATCGCGCTGAGCTCCCCCGCGCGGCGCAGTTCAGGGAAGCGCCAGGCCCAGAGAGCGATCACCACGAGTGTTCCCACTCCGCCCAGCAAAACCGCGGGAACGGTGCCGAACCACTGCGCCGTCAGCCCCGATTCGAACTGGCCGAGTTCGTTCGATGTCCCGATGAAAACCATGTCCACCGCCATCACTCGCCCCCGCATTTCATCCGGCGTGCGTAACTGCACCAGCGTCGCGCGAATAATCACGCTGATCATGTCGGCCGCACCCAGGAAGATCAGCGAAATCAGCGAGAGCACCAAGCTGGTCGAGACGCCAAAGAGCACGGTGCAGACGCCGAAGCCGGCCACTGACCACAGCAGCGTCGGCCCAGCGCGCCCGCGCAGCGGACGATGCGCCAGCGCGACGGCCATCACGGCGGCGCCCACTCCGGGAGCGGTCCGCAACAGTCCCAGTCCCCATGGCCCGGTGTGAAGAATCTCGCGGGCGTAGACCGGAAGCAGAGCCACGGCTCCGCCCAGCAGCACCGCGAACAGGTCCAGCGAAATCGCGCCCAGAATCAGCTTCTCGCGCCAGATGAAGTGCAATCCCGCGAAGATGGTCTTTAAGGTCATGGGTTCGCGCCGCCGCGCTTGCGGCCGGGTCTTGATGCGGAAGGTCGAGACCAGCGCGCCCACCGCGGTCAGCACGGCAGCCGCGTAAACGGCGGACGGCCCGCGGAAAAGCGCGTAGAGAATTCCGCCCAGAGACGGTCCAAGAATCGTGGCAGCCTGAAAGGTGGTCGCGTTCCACGCCACGGCGTTGGCGAAGTGTTCGTCGGGAACCAGTTGCGGCAGAATCGATCGGCTGGCGCTTCCGTTGAACGAGCGAACTACGCCAAGCAGAATCAGCACAGCATAGATAGGCCTGACCGAATGCGTGCCCCGCTCCGCGATAACGAGCAAAAGACCCGAGCAGAGCGCGTATCCCGCATAGCACGTCCCCAGCACCTTGCGGCGGTCGAAGCGGTCGGACGTGTGGCCCGAAACCAGAAACAGCAGGATGCCCGGAAGAAACTGTGCCAGCCCGACCAAGCCGAGGTCGAGGGCGCGCTTGGTGATGTCGTAAACCTGCCATCCCACCGCGACCGCCTGCATTTCGACCGCGGCCACGATGAGAAAGCGCGCAATCTGAAACAGCACGAAGTCCGGATGCGTAAACGCGATGCGTCCAGCTCTGGAGTCGGCAGGTGCGGGCATGGATCTACTAATGTGCCATAGAAAAGCGGGCTGCGCATGCCGGAAGTATCCGAGAGAAGTAACATTCGGCGGAACTGGGTTGACTCACCTATATGAGTTAATTAAACTCATAGCATGGCTAAACGACTCCAAGTGATTCTTCAGGACCCGGAATACCGGGAAATCCAGCGCGCGGCGCGCGCACGCCACATGTCGTTGGCCGAGTGGGTGCGCCAGGCCCTGGAGCGGGCGCGGCACCGCGAGCCTCTCGGCGATGCTGGAAAGAAACTCCAGGTCATTCGGGCGGCTATCAAGCATGAGTTTCCCACAGGGGATATTGACCAGATGCTGGCGGAAATCGAGAGCGGTTACGGCACCGGGCCGCAGCCGTGATCTTCGTCGATTCCAACGTTCCGATGTATCTCGTCGGTGCCCCGCACCCCCATAGAAGCGACGCACAACGATGGCTCGAAAAACTGGTGAGCGAGCGCCAGCGCCTGGTTACTGACGCCGAAGTGCTGCAGGAAATTCTCCATCGCTATGCTGCCATCAATCGCCGCGACGCGATTCAACCCGCATTCGACGCCTTGCTGGGACTGGCGGATCAAGTGCTGGCTGTAGAGCGCGCACATGTTGAGCGTGCGAAAGAAATTGTTCTCGGACGTTGGCATCTCTCCGCACGCGATGCCGTGCATCTCGCCGTTATGGAACGGCATGGCATCGAGCAAATCCTGACCTTCGATGCCGGCTTTGACGGGTTCCCAGGGATTACACGGCTCGGTTAGACAGCATCCCTGCCGGCCTGCCGCCGCAGTCTAAAATCGACTCATGCTCGCGCTGTTCCGAACCATCGGATGGATTGCCTGCGTAGTCTACTCAACCATCCCCGCATTCTGGCTGCTGATTCATCCACGGGCCGACTTTTGGCGCTCACTCCGACGATCGCCGTACCGGATTCTCCTGCCCGTGTGGATCGGAATGTGGGCGCTCGTGGCCACGATCACGGCCCCGTGGCGCGGCGCACTCTTCTACGAAAACGACTGGACCTGGATTCCCGCCGGAGTCCTATTCTGCGCTGGGCTGATCCTCTACAAGCTCGCTCACAGCGAATTCAGCCTGGCCCAACTCGGCGGACTGCCCGAGGTCCTGCGTGACCACGACCAGCAGCGTCTGGTGACAACAGGCATTCGCGCCCACGTGCGCCATCCCGTCTATCTGGGCCATCTCTGCGAGATGCTGGCTTGGAGCGTGGGCACAGGCCTGGCAGTCTGCTGGGCGCTGACAGCATTGGCGATCGTGACCGGTGCATTCATGATAAAGATGGAGGATAAGGAACTGGAGAACCGGTTCGGGGAAGAATATCGCCAGTATCGATCAACGGTCCCAGCCGTTCTGCCCAAGACAAAGCTCTAAGATATGAATGGATCAAACTGAAGCAGCCAAACTCCGCGGCCTCCTCAGCGCCCTCTGCGTCGAAAGCCTTTATTTGCCCAAACCCCACACACAGCAAAGAGCCAGTAGCTATAATCCGACCTGGCTGAAGGCTGACTCCTGATTGCTGACGGCTGTTCCCTCCATGCGCTTTGAACTCTTCATCGCGACCCGCTACCTGCGCGCCAAGCGCCGCCAGGCGTTTATCGGCATCATCACCGGCATCTCGATCATCGGAGTGGCGGCGGGCGTCGCTTCGCTCATCGTCGCGCTCGCCATCAACAACGGGTTTCGGCAGGATCTGCAAGAGCGCCTCATCGGGTCCACGTCTCACGTCAGCCTGCTACGCGTAGCCGACGACGGCATCCAAAACTGGCCGCCGCTACTCGACCGGCTTTCCAAACAACCGCACGTGGTCGCCGCCGCTCCCGCAATTTTTGAGCAGGTGCTTATTTCCCGCGGACCCAGAGCACGCGGCGCAGTCCTCAAGGGCATGATCCCAGAGGATGAGCGCAAGGTCGGGGATCTGCTCAACACAATAAAAGAAGGTTCAGCGGCTGCCCTGGAAGAAACGTCCCCGCCATCCGGTCAGCGCTCATCGGAAACCGACACGCGGAAAAACCCCGCAACCGGCGGCGCCAGCGCCACGCCCGACTCTCCCGATGCCCTGGCCGGCGTCCAGGCGCGCGTGGCAGCCATGCCTCCAATTATCCTCGGCAAGGACATGGCCGACAATCTCGGCGCGACGGTCGGTTCCGTCGTCCTCGTCACCAGCCCGCAGGGCGAACTGACCCCGTTCGGCATGGTCCCAAAATACAGCCGCTTCCGCGTGGCCGGAATCTTCAACTCCGGCTTCTTCGATTACGACTCGTCGTGGGCCTTCACCAGGCTGTCAGATGCGCAGCGCCTGTTCGGCCTCGGCGATCTCATCTCAGTGATCGAGTTCAAGATCGACGACATCTACAAGGCAGACGAAGTTTCGCGCGAGCTCGAAGACGCCGCCGGCAAAGGCTTCATGGCCACCAACTGGATGGAGCAAAACAAAGCTCTGTTCCACGCCCTGCGCCTGGAGCGCCTGGTCACTTTCATCACCATCGGTCTGATCGTCTTCGTGGCCGCTCTGAACATTCTGATTTCTCTGATTATGATGGTCATGGAAAAAACCAAAGACATCGCGGTTCTGATGTCGATGGGTACGCGCAAGTCGCAAGTACGAAACATCTTCATCGCTCAAGGAGTGCTCATCGGCGTGATCGGCACCGCCATCGGCCTGCTCCTGGGCTATGCTATTTCGTATGCGGGAGGCCACTACCACATGATTTCGCTCTCTCCCGAGGTCTACTCCATCGACTACGTCCCGTTCGCCCCGCGCCTGATGGATGGCGTGCTGGTAGCGCTCGTCGCAGTAGGAATTTCTTTCGTGGCCACACTCTACCCGTCATGGTCCGCCGGCAGGACTCTCCCCGCCGAAGCCCTCCGCTACGAATAGGAATCAGTGCACACCATCGGCAACCCTGAAGACTTGTCATCCTGAGCGAGGATTGTGCTTCGCGAACGCGAAGCACAACCGCAGTCGAAAGCCTGCCCTGAGCGAAGCCGAAGGGGATCCCTTTGACTGTCCCTCACTTTGGCTCCGCAAGGCATTCCTATTCAGCGGTCTTGTTATCTTGAAGTTTCCGTCGTCTGAGAGGCTCCCGCCGATCAGCCGCGAAGCGGCGACAGAATGCAGCCCACGGCGCAAGCCGTGGGTAAACAAACGCGACCTCAACCAGCCCCAGCGGGGCGAAAGACGCATACCGCTCGGAACTTTCCTCTCCTCACTTCCGTACAATTAAAAAGAAAAAAAGGAGGTCTCCTCATGCTCGCTTTCCTCCTCTGGTGCATCCTCTTCGTCTTCTGCTGGCCGCTAGCGATCCTGGCGCTCGTAGCCTACCCGTTCGTCTGGCTACTCCTGCTCCCGTTCCGCATCCTCGGAGTAGCCGTCGATGGAGTCCTCGAGATAATCTATCTCGCGATCACACTTCCGTTAAGGCTACTATCCGCGCCATCGCGCATCTAGACGGGTCAGTAGGGGTAAAAGGAATTTCTCGAAAGCGTGGGATCCCGTGGAAGAGCGGCGCTTCAGCACCGCGTAAAGCTTAGAAATAGAAGATAGCCTTCAGCCCCGAACTCACCTCAACTCTCCATCACTTTCAACCCCTCACTCACCACCAGCCTCGCCTCCGTCGCCCGCTGCACATCCTCCGCCGTCAACCCCGGAGCCACTTCCTCCAGCACCAACCCCCGCTCCGTCACCCGGATGTACGCCATCTCCGTCACAATCGTATCCACCACCTTCACCCCGGTCAGCGGCAGCGTGCACTTCTTCAAAATCTTCGGAGCGCCGTCCTTCGTCGTATGCTCCATCGCCACCACCACGCGCCGCGCTCCGGCCACCAGATCCATCGCGCCGCCCATCCCCTTCACCATTTTTCCCGGGATCATCCAGTTCGCCAGGCTCCCGCCCTCATCCACTTCCATCGCCCCCAGCACGCTCAAATCAATGTGCGCGCCTCGGATCATGGCAAACGAATCCGCGCTCGAAAAATACGACGTCCCCGCCATCTCGCTCACCGTCTCCTTGCCCGCGTTGATCAGGTCGGCGTCTTCCTCGCCCTCCACCGGATACGGCCCAATCCCCAGCATCCCATTCTCGGATTGAAGAATCACTTCCATCCCCGGCGGAACATGATTCGCGATCAGCGTCGGCATCCCAATGCCCAGGTTCACATAGAACCCATCCCGCAACTCGCGCGCAATCCGCTTCACAATCCGCTCGCGCTTGTCGATGTCTTTCCCAGGCTTGTTCATTTGGCTTGTTCTCGGTACTAGGTACTCGGTACTAGCAACTGACTTTCCTCACCGTCCGCTTCTCAATCCGCCGCTCATACAACTCCCCCTGAAAAATCCGCTTCACATACACCGAAGGCGTATGAATCGAATCTCCATCCAGCTCTCCCACGTCTACCAACTGCTCCACTTCCGCAATCGTAACTTTCGCCGCCGTCGCCATGATCGGATTAAAATTCCGCGCCGTCTTCCGGTACACCAGATTCCCCATCCGGTCGCCCTTCCACGCCTTCACAAACGCAAAGTCCGCCTTCAACCCGCGCTCCATCACGTAAGTCCGGCCGTCGAACTCGCGCGTCTCCTTGCCCTCAGCCACCACAGTGCCCACACCCGTCGGCGTAAAAAACGCCGGAATCCCCGCGCCCGCCGCGCGAATCCGCTCGGAGAACGTCCCCTGCGGCGCTAGATCAAGCTCAATCTTTCCCGTCAGCACCATCGCTTCCAGCAGCTTGTTCTCTCCCACGTAAGTTCCGATGTGCCGCCGAATCTGCCCCGCCGCGAGCAGCAGCCCGTTGCCCAACCCGTCCACCCCCGCATTATTGCTGATCGTCGTTAGATTCTTCGATCCCTTCCGCGCCAGCGCGCGAATCAGATTCTCCGGGATCCCGCACAGCCCAAACCCCCCGATCATAATGACCGAGCCGTCCCCCACATCGCGAATCGCCTCATCCGCGCCACCCACAACCTTGTTCATAGCGTCCGCATTCTAAATGAAAACCCACCACGGAGACACGCAGTCACGGAGAAAACCAACACGTGAGTCTTAAGTGGGATGAAGACTTCCTTTTGTTTTCCTCCGTGTCTCCGTGTTTCCGTGCCTCGTGGTGGGTGTTATTTTTTCGCTGCACTCTTCTGCAGCCCATGCGCCTGCTCAAATTCCTCCGCCAACTGCCGCGTTCCCAGATTCTCCCGGATGTGCGCCAGCCGCTGCTCCACCTTCAACAGCGCATCCTCCAGATTCTTCTTGTTGCTGATCGCGATATCCCGCCACATCGAATACGGACTTCCCGAAATCCGCGTCATCTCCCGCAGCGCCCGCCCGCCCGCCGGAAGCAACGGCGCCTCTTCGCCAAACTCCTCCACCAGAGCCGCCGCCAGCGCCGTCGAAATCATCTGCGGCAGGTGGCTGATCCACGCGCACAACCGGTCGTGATCCTCCGGCGGCAGCATCGCAATGCGCGCTCCAATCTGATCGATCCATCCCGCAAATTCCGCGATCAATCCTTCATTCACGTTCTGTCCCGGCAGCGGCGTCAAGAACCATACAGCGTTCTGGAACAAATCGGCATCCGCATAATCCACGCCGCTGTGCTCCTTGCCCGCCATCGGATGCCCCGCCAGAAATCGCTTGCCCGCATTTTTTCCAAACACGTGCAACGCCCGCTCCGCCACCGCCGCCTTCGTGCTGCCCACGTCCGTCAGCAGCGTGCTCGCGGGCAGCCCCGGACCCAGCCGCCCGATCAAATCCACAATCGCCAGCACCGGCGTCGCCAGCACTACCAACTGGCTCCCGCGTACGGCATCCCCAGGTTCGGCAAGTCCGCTGTCAATCACCCCCCGCATCTTCGCCTTCTTCAGCGCCGACTCCCGGTCGCACCCCACAATTCGCCCCGCGAACCCCCGCTTCCGCAGCGCCAGCGCAAACGACCCGCCGATCAGCCCCGTCCCAATAATCGTGATTTGCCGAATCGCCATACCAAGAAATCTAACTACGAAGACACAGAGGCACGGAGAAGAACGATTGAATCTTTGATGCTTCACTGAAGACGTCCGCGGCGGCCAGGTTCTTGCCGGCAAAAGCGGTCGATTCGAGAAGTGGAAGAGCGGCGCTTCAGCGCCGCGTAAAGCGCCCATCAATGCGGGCTTTAGCCCCAGTGGTCGCATTTTGCGTCCACCCCGAGGTTTTCCGCAGCCTGTTAGGAATTCGCTTCCCCCTTTCCAGGCCCGGCTTCTAGCCATTCACTCCTGAATCCAACTCCGTCTCCCCCTTCGCGCCGTCCGCCTTCGTCACCATCCCTTGCTTCTGAATATTCCGCATCACACGCATGATCCGTTCATAAATCCGCACCAGATCCCGCCCCGGCAGCGGACCCCGATTCATCTCCTGCACGTTCTCAAACACAATCCGCTCCCGCTCCGGCTCGTAAAGCGGCAGATTCGTATTCCGCTTCAGCCGCCCAATCTCCACCGCGGCCCGCGCCCGCTCGCTCAACAGCTCCACCAGCCGCCGATCGAGCTCATCAATTTTCTTCCGCCAATCCGCGATGTTCATGAAAGACCCATGTACCCCCTCTTTTCAGCACTTTGCCAAGGTGGATTCTCCATTTCTAAGGTGATAGCTGACCGTTAACTGCCTGTCAGCTTCCGCACAAATTCTCCCACAGCCGCCGCTTCCCGTCCCCGATTCCGCTCAATCGTCTCCACAATTGCGCTTCCCACCACCACCGCATCCGCAAACCTGCCGACTTCGGCAAACTGCTCCGCAGTCGAAATCCCAAACCCAACCGCGACCGGCAACTTCGTTACGCACCGCAATCGTCGCACCAACTTCTGCGCATCGTCCGCCAACTGCTGCCGCGCTCCCGTCACCCCCGTCCGCGACACCGCATACACAAATCCTCGCGACGCCTCCGCAATCCGCTTCAACCGCCCATCCCCACTGGTCGGCGCCGCCAGGAACACCGGCGCCAGATCATGCGCCTTCATCGCCCGCAAATACTCGCCCGCCTCTTCCACCGGCAAATCCGTCACCAGCACGCCGTCCACTCCCGCGTGCCGCGCCACTGCGCAGAACTTTTCCATCCCCATCCGCAAGATCGGATTCAAATACGAAAACACAATCAGCCCCGTGGACTGCGCGCGCTCCCGCACCTCCGCCGCCAGCCTCAACACCTGCGCCAGCGACGTCCCCCGCTTCAGCGCCCGCTCGCTCGCCCGCTGAATCACCGGACCATCCGCCACCGGATCGCTGAACGGAACGCCTAGCTCGATCACATCCGCACCAGCCTCAATCGCGGCCAGAATCACCGCCCGCGTGGTAGCGAGATCCGGATCCCCACAAGTCACATACACCACGAGCCCTGGCCTCTTATGAAAAGAAAGCGGCATAGTCTGAATCGTTCGCCTGGATTTATCCTGTGAACCTCTGTGTCCCCTGTGGTTCAAGCTTTCTTTCTTAACCACAGGGGACACAGAGGTT
>PKVW01000060.1 GCA_003131585.1 Acidobacteriaceae bacterium | reverse complement strand
GGCTTTGTCCTGTCTGGCTTTGATCCCCGGGATTGTCCCCGCCGGTAGTCGCTGGCGCCTGCCCGCCGTTCGCCTCCGACACCTTCTCCGGTTTCGCCGTCGGGTCAATCACAGGGAGCACGCGAATCTGGGAGGGGTCCGTCGTCGCATCCGGGATATTCCCCGGCGTGGGAAGTTTGTACTCATCACCGGACTGGCCAAAACTGTCATGCTGTGCCACAGCCTGCGGTAAGGGCGCAGGCGATGGGTTCAGCCAAGTCCCTCCCTCCCGCGCGGCATTCCGATAAAGCATTCGCAAACTTTGTCGTGCTCGGGGCATCGCCAACAGAACCGCGCACGCAACCGCCAACGCCGCCATCAGTAAAGTTCTGCCGCGCTTTGAACGAGGCTCCTGCGTTGGCTGCGCGCGCTCTTTCGGCCCTTCGGACAGATAGGCGAAAAGAGCAGCCTCAGATTCGGCGTCCTGTCGCGGCTCATCCTTCGCTGGATCTTTGCCCTCTTCCGCAGGCGACCCCGCAGGCGACCCCGCTGACGACCCCGCTGGCGACGCTCCATCGGACGACATTTCGCCGTACGATAGCAATACGCTCTTCGCGGAAGCATCATTCGCCGTTTGTGGTGTCGCTCGGGTCAACCGGGCTTGCAGAGATGCCCAGCCGGTGAGCGCCTCCTGCGGTTTGGCTGCCTGTGCTGCTGCATCTTTCACTCCAGCGGCCGCCGGATCGAGCTCCGTGAGCGCGTCAGCCTCGACGGCCGTGGCTTGATCCAGCGATTGTTGAACGTCACGTTTCGTGTCGAATTGCGCCTTGAGCGCGGAACTTGGCGATTGCAGGAATTCTCCCGCCCGGAAGGTTCTCTCCGGCGCTTGCTTCACAGAGGCCGGCGTCGAAACCGCGCCAGCCGCCGCCGCCGCAGCCAAAGCGACGATTCCTGTCGCCTCTGGTTGGACCGCCGGCGCTGCCGGGTGCGGCGCTGCCGGCTGCTGCTTCGCCCGAAGCAGTTCGCACGCCGTGCTCATCGTGTCGCGCACCTGTTCGGCGCGAATCGGTTTCACGAGGACTGAATTGGCTCCCGCCTTCAAGGCCTCCGGCAGCCTGGCATCATCACTGACGATTGCCAAAGTCAGCGGGCGCTGCGCCGCCTTCAAATCCCGCGCCGTCTTTAGCAAGAACGCCGCCTCGGGTTGATCCCCCCAGTCGGTGATCACGATTTGGAACAGTTGGGTCGTAACCCTCTCCACCGCATCCACCGCGCTCCGGCAGTACTCTCCCTCGATCCCAAGATCGGTGAGTACCTGCCAGATCGGCTGGACCATCTCCTCGTCCGACGAGAATAAGAGGCAGCGCAAGGGCATACTAGTCCAGACTAGGCAGGCGCGGTAACTGCGGCAAGTTACCGTGAGGCAGTGGCCAGTGGTCAGTGACCAGTGGCCAGTAAAAACGAAATCTTTGCAGGGTTTGTCCTTCACTGACCACTGGCCACGTGACCACTGGCCACTGACCACTGGGTTAAAATGCTGGGTCGCGTCAAACGGCCCTATGCAGACAGCGGACGTCGTCATTGTCGGCGGAGGAATCGTCGGCTCCAGTATCGCCTATCACCTCACGGAGAAAGGCTGCCGCAACGTTCTGGTCATCGAGCGCGAATCGGCCCAGGGCAAAGGATCGACGGGCAAGAGCATGGGCGGGGTGCGAGCTCAATTTTCCACTCCGGTCAACATCCAGATGTCGCTCTATTCGATTCCTTTCTACGCCACGTTCGAGGAGCGCCTGGGCTGCCCCTGTGACTATCGGCCGCAAGGCTATCTGTTCTGCGCCACCACGGACCAACACATGGCTTATCTGCGGACAAACTATGCCCAACAAGTGAAGGCGGGTTTGAAGAACGTTCGGCTGATGGCGGGCGATGAGATCGGCAGCATGTTTCCGCGATTGCGCGCCGACGACATTATCGGCGGAAGTTTCTGCTCCAGCGATGGCTTCGTCGATCCGTACAGCGCCATGACCGGCTTCATGACCTGCGCGGCCAAGCAGGGCGCAACGTTGTGGAAGAATACCGTCATCACCGGTTTTACGCGGGACGCAACCGGGATTGCGTCCGTCGAGACGACGCGCGGCCCTGTGGCGGCTCGCAAGGTGGTAAACTGCGCCGGTCCCTGGGCCGCGGGTGTGGCCAGGCTCGCGGGCGTGGATTTGCCCGTCGAGCCGCTGCGCCGCATGCTGGTGCCGAGCGAGCCGTTTGACGAATTCCCCCATACCGCGCCCATGATCGTCGACATGTCGAACGGATTCCACTTTCGTCCCGAGGCCCGCGGCTTTCTCCTGGCTTGGAACGATCCCGAAGAAACGCCCGGATTCAAGACGGATTTCGACGCGGCCTTTGTCGAGAAGATCCTAACTCGCGCGGCGGACCGCGTGCCCTGCTTCGCCAATCTTCCGGTGAATCCCAAGCGGGCATGGGCCGGGCTGTATGAGATGACGCCGGATCATCATCCAATTCTGGGTGAGGCTCCGGAAGTGCCGGGCTTTTTCCTCGCCAACGGTTTTAGCGGACATGGCGTGATGCACGCTCCGGCAACGGGAAAGATTCTCAGCGACCTCATTCTCACCGGGGAAACGGACTTGATCGATGCTTCGTTGCTGAATCTCACGCGCTTCGCCGAGGATCGACTGATTCACGAAACCGCGGTGCTGTGATGGCGAGCTTTGAAAGGGCGCGGCTTTCAGCCGCGCCGCAAGGCCTCCTCTAAAGGGAACCATGGTCACCGGAACGGATTCCGAATAGTCAGCTCACCGTCGATCACCTGCCCATGTTGAAGGTCTTCCGAATAAAGCGTAGAGCAGTTCGCTTCGAGCGCAGAGGCGGTAATCTGCGCGTCGTAGATGCCGAACCCGTACTGCTGCGCGATCTTCAACGCCCCTTCATGCGTATCCAGCGTGATTGAAACCGGCGAAGGGAATAAGATTCGAACTGCGTCCAGTGCTACGATCACTCCCTCCAAAGGCATGCGCATCTTGCGTCGTGCGACCGCGACGAATTCGTTCAGAACCTGAACGCTGATAACTCCGCCTTGCGCTACTAGCTGCTGAGCCCGCTCCCTGCGGGGATCGCCGCTCACCATCGCGTAGATCAGCACGTTGGAGTCGAAGAACGCCTTAGCGCTCATCGCTCCTGCTTCCTCGCTCATGTGCTTCTTCGCGGTCGAAGACAAACCCGGCCGGCAAGGGACGGCTCAACTTGCGCAGAGTCTCCAGGGCGCGTTGCCGGCTCTCATCGCGGCCCACTTCGAACACGCGTTCGCCAGCAACTCGAATCTCGATATCGTCGCCTTCTTTCAATTCCAGCGCTTCCACGACCGCGGCGGGTAAACGAATTGCCAGGCTGTTTCCCCACTTCGAAACCTGCATACGCGCTCCTCTTGGATATACACAGCAATTGTATATCTTACGCCAGTTCGAAGGCAAGCAGGGGTAGATTGCACAAGCGATGGTGCTTAACCCGTCAAACCCATTATTTCCCGGCCCTTACAGGAGGCGTGGTATGTGGAAAACTAGGTCCGTATCTCACTCAAAACACAGCACTTAATCCGGCAAGTTAAATCGAGGTAATTATCCCTTGACAGTAGGTATGCTCATTTGGTAGGATTTTACCTGACAGTAGGTAACCCAAATGGCCCATAACAACCGCAAGCCGAACATGCTGCCGTACACGCTGAAAGATTTCCAGAAACAGTTCCCGGACGATGCAACCTGCCTTGAGTGGCTTCGCAATCGCCTCTACCCAGAGGGCATCTACTGCAATGCCTGCGAAGCGGTCACCAAACACCATCGCGTTGTGAGCCGTCCGTCTTACTCTTGCGACCATTGCGGCCATCACGTTCACCCGACCGCTGGCACGATCTTCCACAAATCGCCCACTCCGCTCACGACTTGGTTCTATGCGATCTATCTCATGGCCCAAACGCGGTGCGGCATCAGCGCGAAACAGATTCAGCGCGAGACTGGTGTTACCTACAAAACCGCATGGCGCATGTTCAAACAGATTCGCTCCATGCTGGAGGAAACCCCCGTCACCCCTCTTGGGGGCAGAGGTAAGGGAGTCGAAGTTGACGAAACCTATTTCGGCGGAAGGGGCGGCAAGCCGGGCCGCTCTGTTGCTACCAAGACTCCAATCATTGGCATGGCCGAGCGCAAAGGCAACGTCCGCGCTTTCGTCGCGCAGGACACAAAAATCGAAACCATCTATCCCTTGATCCGTGAGCATGTCATGCCACGCAATGTGGTTTTCACGGATGAATACAACGTCTACAACGGGCTTGGCGTTCGCGGTTACCATCACCATCGGGTCCGGCACACAGAGAGGGTCTACGTCGCTGGCGATGCCCACACCAATACGCTGGAAGGATTCTGGAGCTTGATAAAGCGCGGCATTGGTGGTGTTTATCACAATGTTGGCCGTCATTATTTGCAAAGCTACTTAAACGAGTACAGCTTTCGTTACAATCGGCGCTTCGACACGCAACCGATGTTCCTCAGCTTCATTCAGCGAATCGAGAAGCGCGATGCCGTTGTGCGCCGCGATGTGCCGATGCTCGAACCATTCTGACTGTCTAAATTTGGTCGGACTTCTTGCGCGAGGCTTGCCTTAATGCAGCCTCGAAGTCTTCCTTCGTAAAAGTTGCTTTTTCGGCATCTGACTCGGGCTTTCTTATCGAATCCGCACCTGGAACGCTTTTATTTTGTCTAGCCATATTTTCTTCGCCTAACTTCCTCAACACAGCCAATCCTGTCTGATTGATTGTTTCAAGAATTTTTGTCGCGGGAATTACAATGCCGATGCCGAGATTAACGCCACGCTTCTGGTCATGCTCTATCTGCGGATCATTGATCTTGCTTTCCTTAATGTCCCAGTGACCGTGCATCAACCCCAGCAGACCAAACTTGCCGATGGCATCAAAATAAGCGGTAGAGCCTTCTGGCATTTCAATGCCGTAGCGCAGAGGGGGACGCACGAAAACAGGCGACCCGCTTAGGCCTCCGATTGATCTTGCTTCAACTAGGTATGCATCCGCGAAGCCAAATTCTGTTTGGATTTGATCCTCTGGAAACATAGCCACATTGCCATGTCGGATAATGGGCATATTGCGCTTGGTTCCAGGAGCTGGAGAAAACAGCCCCGTCATAAATACCTCATCTCCCAGAGCCACATATCCCGTTTTGATTGCCTCCTTCGTTATGAAATCTTTTTCTGTCACTGCGAACAGGTCAACATTGTTTTGAAATCCTACCTGACGGACAGCAACGTCTATGTAGGATGTTGGCGAGTCATCGGGATGCAGCCACCATGTAGGCCCGATGCGGGCTAACTGAGTTACGCCTCCCTCTGTGTCATTCACTAAAATGTAAATTTCTCTATCTTTGAGATCGGCAATAACGTGCTTCGCGGTGACGATATAGGCGAAGCGCAGATGCGGAAATCTCGGACTAGCGACCTGCACAAAGAATCCCGTACCGTAAAGATCGCCGTGCGCGCGACCGGATGTATCCCGACCCGCCACTTCGCCAATAAAAGCAATGCCCTTGAAGATATTATCGGGGACGCGCACAGTAGGATCGTAGCCCCTTTCGACGTGGAATTTACCCGGCGATAGGGTTACAGTATTGAATTGTGAAATACCTACTGTCAAGGGATAATTACCTAAATCGATTGATCTCGCCCGTGGAGCGACCCGAAATCGCCGCCTACTGGGGCTTGATCCGGAGTTTCTTCGCGCCGGGAGCGCCCTCGAAATCGCCGCACGGGGCATTGCTGTCAGCGGCGGCGCCCAACAAAAAAACTGTGGATTGCTGATTGTCGATTGAAATCCTGCCGATTGAAAACCTGGGGTGATAGACGTCTCCATCGGCAATCTGTACCCCTACTCCAAATCTCTTACTCCAAAATCTCTACGCCGCCAGCGTACCGCTCAGTGCGCCTTCGAGTTCCAGCAGTTTTCGCTTCACATCGAGGCCGCCACCGTAGCCGCAGAGCGTGCCATCGGAGGCGATCACGCGATGGCAGGGGACGACGATCGCCATCGGGTTGCGATTGTTGGCCATGCCCACGGCGCGAAACGCATTTGGCTTGCCGACGGCGCGGGCGATGTCCGCGTAGCTGCGGGTCTCTCCGTACGGAATCGCCAGCAGCGCCCGCCAGCAGGCAAGCTGGAAATCTGTGCCGCGAAGGTCGAGCGGAAAGGTGAACTCGCGCCGCCTGCCAGCGAAATATTCTTCGAGCTCAGTGAAGTAAGGCCGCATCCGGCGAGCGGAATCCTCGAACCGGAAGCCTTCTTGTTCTTCGCGAAGATGACGAGGGTTCGGACGAATCGATTGCTGTCCCGGCAACCTGGCGTCGAATTCCAGGGCAACCAGTCCGTGACTGGAAGCTGCCAGAAACAACGGTCCAATCGCCGAGTCCATGTTTGTGGTGTGAAGGGTTTCCATGGGGAACTGATCCTCGTCGCAGCCAACAACCATAGCAGACGATTCGCCAGTTGCATCCCGGACTTTTATTGAGCAGCCTTTCGGCAGCCGCCCCGAGTTGACAGAAATACACTTTTGGAACAAAGTGTCTCCGGCGTGCTTATGGCCTTACCCCCATCCCCAGTGAAGAAAGGCCTCTTCATCCTCTTTGCCGTGGTGCTGGCCCCGGTTCTGCTTGTCGGGCTGGTCGCGCTGGCTGCTGGGGATTGGCGGCAGATTGGCGCTACCGCCGGCGGCGATCAGGTTTTGGTCAGCTCGGTTTCAGCCCAGAAGCACGGTCTGCGCACCGCCTGGATCCGCGTCGAATACAAAGAACCCACCAAACTGCCGCAGGGTGGTCCCTTCGTGGAACTGCGGGCGCGGGTTCGCTTCAACTGCGCCGGCGGCAGCGCCGTGCCGAGCGTTGTGACGAACTCGGAATGGTTCTATTCCCGCGACCGAGGTGGCAAACTTGTGGTCAGCAAAAAGACTCGCCACGACGATCAGTTCGGACAGTTGGCGGAAGGCGGCTTCGGAGCGATGGCTAGAGACTTCGTCTGTAAGCAGGAATAGAGCGAAGCACCACGCGCATCCCGCTCTGGGAACTCCGGTCTAGAACCCGCGCCTGAAGGCGGTCTGAGAGCGCGGCCCGTACGGCATGCCTGAAGGCCTGCCCTGCCACGAATCTCACTTGCTCCGCGCTGTTATCTTCACCAGGCCGGATTTCCACAGGCTGGCGCCTCGGTGGCACCTCGGTAACTCTGCGTCCACTTCCGCAGATGGCGCTTCCGTCATATGCTGATAACGAAAACGTAGTTGGCGGTTACGCGGGCCGTCTCTATACCCTCAGTATGGATTCATTCAGTCTCTATTCGCTGGTTGCTGTGGGCAGCGCGGTTGCTCTTGGGGTCTACGCGCTATTGCGGCGCAAGCCCAAGGGGCCGGCTGATCTGGAGCGCGAACGACGCACCTGGCTTGACGGCATCGGGCGCATCACCGACGGCACCGTCATCGATGTACAGGAATTGCCACCGAACAACGGCCATCACGCCGCCGTGTTGCTCATCTACAAATATGACGTCGCGGGTGTGTCGTACGAGTGCTCGCAGGACGTTACCTACCTGCGCCAGTGGATTAACCTGCATTCCTGCCGGCTGGGGCTGCACACCTCGGTGAAGTACGACCCGCACAATCCCGGCAACTCGCTGGTGATTTCGGAAAGCTGGATGGGACTAAGGCAGTAGCGCAGTGATCAGTGTCCAGTGATCAGTGTCCAGTGAAAACGACCTAGTTGACGGGCTGGTTTTACTGGCCACTGACCACTGATCACTGGCCACTGGCCACTGCCTTTCAGATCTGGTAATCGTCCTGGAACAGGTCTTGGGGAGAGATATTCGGCGCCGCCGTCCCTTCATCGATTCTCAGGTCAGGCTCAGCGCCCAGCGCTGCGTGCGAATGGTCCTGAAACTTCTCGCGCAGCTCATGCACTTCCGCCGCCAACTTGATGATTACGTCGGACAGCGGGTCGCGAATGTCCTTGGGGTCGGTGATGACGACGCGTTTGCCGTCGCGCAGAACGATGTGTCCCGGCACGCCCACAATCGTGGAATTGGCCGGGACACTCCGCAGCACGACCGAGCCCGCGCCCACGCGGCAGTTGTCCCCGATCGTGATGTTGCCCAGCAGCTTTGCGCCGGAGCCGATCGAGATGTTGTTGCCGATGGTTGGATGGCGCTTGCCCTTCTCTTTGCCGGTTCCGCCCAGGGTCACACCCTGGTAGAGCGTGACGTCGTCGCCGACAATGGCCGTTTCGCCGATCACCGTGCCCATGCCGTGATCGATAAAGAGACGCCGTCCAATCTCTGCGCCGGGATGAATCTCAATCCCAGTGAACAGTCGAGCCACTTGCGAAACGAATCTCGCCGGGAAGCGCATGCCGTGGCCCCAGAGCCAGTGGCTCAAGTGATGCGCCCACACTGCATGCAGACCCGGATAGCAGATGAGGACTTCGAGATAGGAGCGGGCAGCGGGGTCCGACTCGAAGACAGCGGCAACGTCCTCGCGCACCGAGTGGAAGAAGCTGGTCATGGGGCAGTTCTCGGTTCTCAGTTCTCAGTAAAACCCTTCAGAGTGCTTGCTTCTCAGATTGGCGTTTGCGCGCCGTTACTGAGAACGGAGAACCGGGATTGAAACTTTCTTTCTTCTTCCTCATGAACGTAGCCTAGCGAGGGAAAGAGTGCAAGGGCTGAGAACTGAGAACTGCGAGGTGCTCTAGCTGCCGGTCTGGAAGCCGCCGCTGTGGGCGACGGTCATGCGAAGGTATTTGTAAGGATTGACCGGAGTGTCGTTGATGCGGACTTCGTAGTGGAGGTGGGGCCCAGTCGAGCGGCCGCTGAGGCCGACATAGCCGATGGTGTCGCCGCGATGGACCTGCTGTCCGGGTGCGACAGCGTAGCCGGAAAGGTGGCCGTAGCGGGTGGAGATGCCGTGGCCATGATCCACCATGATGGCCTTGCCGTATCCGCCAAGGAAGTCGGCGAAGGTGACCACGCCATCGGCGGGCGCGATGATCGGGTGGCCGTAAGTGCTGCCAATATCCACGCCGCTGTGAAAGGCGCCTTCCCCGTTAAATGGGTCGATGCGCTCACCGAAGCTGCCGGTGACCTGGCCCTCGACCGGCCAGAGGTTGGGCGCGGAGTTGGCGCGGAACCAGTCGGCAGTGGTGGCGTTGCGCGTCATGCCGAGGCTGATGCCAACCGTGGCGGCGCCGGTGAGGGCGGAAGCGCGCAGGGCGCCAAGCTGGTCCAGCGAAGAAGTGACGTCGGCGTCTTGGATTTGCTGCTGCGAGGCCGTGACCAGCATGGGCCGCGACTTCAATCCGTAAAGAGCGGATACTTCACTGGCGATCGAGCCCAGAGAAGCGACTTGGACGTCGCGCTCCTTGGCGACCTCTTCCAGCCGGGAATAACGATCCTTGAGCTGCTCTTTTTCGGTGCGCAGTTCGTTGTAGTGCGAGACCTTGAGCAGCATGCGCGTATAAGAACTGGCAATCCCGGTGAGACTGAGGAATACAATCGCCGCTCCGACTACAAATACATACAGGTATTGGACCGGGATGGAGATCTTGCGCAACTGCCCGTCGTCCCCGCGAGCCACGAAAAGGATGTAAAAGCGCTTCTGCAAATGCCGTCCTTCTTCCCTTTTGAATGATCAGGGCCGGAACTCCAGGCAAAGTTCTGAGGTTGCAGAAAGCCTGTTCGGACTACCTGATTTTTCGGGCTACGCTTCCCATCTTGGGAATGGAGATTCTTAACGTGCCCTTTTCCTACCGGAACCGAGGACCAAGCCGAAAACCTCTCGTCTGCAATTCCTACGGGATGCAGAACTTAGCCCAGCTAAGGTTTTGTTAATGACTGGTAAAAGGTAACAAACTAGGTTCCCCCTGTCAACGACGCGGAGGGACATTAGAAGTTACCTAAGAGGGGTAATCGAATGCCACCGGGGGACGAGTTACTTCGAGGCGTCGGGCAGACTGTTTCAGGCTTGGTGAGCCCTGGGAACGATGGGCAGCATCGCTAGGTGGACCTCGCTTATAGTAGTTGCCGTGGTGATTGCCGAAAAAGCGCTGATTGCCCGAATTCGCCGCATGGCGAGGGCTGCGACGAATGCTGCCATTCCGACTGGAATCGGAGACGACTGCGCCGTGTTGCGACTTCTGCCGGGCCGAGGCAAGAAACGGGGCAAGGAAAACGACACTCTGGTTACGACGGACTTCACCCTGGAGGGAATCCACTTCCGGCGGGACTGGCATTCGGCGGAATCGGTGGGACACCGATGCCTGGCGCGAGGGCTGAGCGACATCGCGGCCATGGGCGGGGAGCCGGTGGCGGCGTTTCTTTCGCTAGCGCTGCCGCGCGACCTGCCGCAGAGCTGGGTGGGCCGCTTTGCGCGCAGCTTGATCAACCTGGCGGACAGATACGGCGTGACTCTGGCAGGCGGCGACACGGGGGAGTCGCCCAATGGAATTCTGGCGGATGTTGTTGTCGTGGGAACCGCGCCGCGGGGGAAGGCCATGTTGCGCTCGGGGGCGCGGCCCGGCGACCGCATCTATGTAAGCGGGGAACTCGGAGGCTCGGCTGCGGCAGTCTGGTTGATGCGAAAAGAAATGCGGAAAAAGCCCAGGCGGAAGTTGAATCCCCGGGAGTATCCGCGGCATTTCTTCCCTGAGCCGCGAATTGAGCTGGGCCGCGTTCTGCGCGAGAAGGGTCTGGCCTCCGCGATGATCGATACCAGCGACGGTCTCTCGACCGACCTGGCCCACCTATGTGAAGAAAGCGGCGTGGGTGCGGAGGTTCAGGCAGAAGGCATCCCCCGGGCCAGCCTGGGCAAGCCGGCGCGGGAAGTCGATCTACAGTTTGCGCTGCACGGCGGGGAAGACTACGAACTGCTGTTCACCGCGCCCCGCGGCAAATGCATCCCATCCCGCATTGCGGGAGTACCCATCGCCCACATCGGGCACATCACGCGCCAGCGAAAGATATTCCTGAGGAACCGCGCCGGCGTCGGGTACGAACTTGAGGCACGGGGATGGGAACACTTCCGCAAGTAGGTGGGTACCTCGGTCACCGGTCACCATCTGTGTCTATACCCTCCCGCAAAGATCGGGATTAGAGTAGGGACATGTCGTTCTCCCGAATTGCCTTCCTCCGTGTTTTGCTGGGCTTGCTGGTGATCTCTGCCGCGTTTGCAACGCTCGCTGCTCAGTCGAAGAAGCAGCCGCCGCCACCGACGCATGCCAAATCTCCTGTGCCCGCGGTCACCGATGAGTATGTGCACAAGGAATTTGGCGACAACTGTTCGTTGCTGGCGGGCCCTCCGCAGTTTGTCGGCGATCTCGATGGCGACGGCGTGGATGACCTTGTGGTGGCTGGCCGCTGCAAGAATCCGCTGGCGGATCAGGCCGAATACGGTTTTCTCGTGGCCGATCCCTATAACAGCTTTCTGGGCTTCGGCGAGGTCAAAGTCACTTCGACATTTGCCTCGGATGAGCCGGAGCGCAAAGGGGTTAGTCTGCTGATCGTTCACGGCGTGGGCCCTGAGGCCTGGCGCTCCGACAAACCGAAGCCCAAGTTCCTGCTGATCAACCTTCCCTTCAAAACGCTCACCGTGAAAAGGCTCGCGTTGAAAAAGAGGACCATACTCGGCGTCTACATGGAAGAGAAGGGCGAGGGCGAAGAAACTTCATCGGTCGTCTTCTGGGACGGCAAGAAGTATCGCTACCAGATACTGGGATCGGACATGGAGTAGCGTTCGGCTGCACTTTGCACGTGTGGGAACAGCCGCCCCTTCGGCTCCGCTCAAGGGAGGCTCTCGGCTGTGCGGCCGGCATAGCCGCAGTTGAGGTCCCTACCCCAAACGCACACCTGCCCCACCCACCCGCTATAATCCTTCCGCACATGAATCTCGAAGAAAAAGCCGCAGAACTGAAAAGGCGCAACCATCTTGCCGAAGCCGGCGGAGGCGAGAAGCGGCGCGAGCGCCAGCACAAGGAAGGCAAGATGTCGGCGGGGGAGCGCATTGAGTTCCTGCTCGACGACGGTACGTTCGAAGAAACGGACAAGCTGGTCACCCACCGCTGCAACGACTTCGGCATGGCCGAGCAAAAGCCCTACGGCGACGGCTTTATCACCGGCTACGGCCGCATCGAAGGCCGTCTGGTCTACGTTTTCGCGCAGGACTTCACCGTGTTTGGCGGCTCGCTCTCGGAGACGAACGCGGCGAAGATCGTCAAGATCATGGATCTGGCGGCGAAGATGGGCGCGCCCGTGATCGGGTTGAACGACTCCGGAGGCGCGCGCATTCAGGAAGGCGTGGCGTCGCTGGCCGGATATGCCGACATTTTTCTGCGCAACACCTTGTATAGCGGAGTGGTGCCGCAGATTTCGGCGATCATGGGCCCGTGCGCGGGCGGTGCCGTCTATTCGCCCGCGATTACCGACTTCGTCCTCATGGTCGACAAGACTTCCTACATGTTCATCACCGGGCCAGACGTCATCAAGACCGTGACGATGGAAGAAGTCACCAAAGAGCAGCTCGGCGGCGCCATGACCCACAACGAGACTTCAGGCGTAGCGCACTTTCTGGCGCACGACGATGCCGAGTGTTTGTCGATGGTGCGGGAGTTGCTGAGCTTTTTGCCGTCGAATAACTTGGACGACCCGCCGCGCAAGGCCTGCACCGATCCCCGCAGTCCTGGCGAAGATCATAACGACGCCCGTAACGACGCCCACGCCGATGCCGCGCTCGACACGATCGTCCCCGCGCAATCGAATCTGCCCTACGACATGAAGGATGTGATCCACGCCGTGGTCGACGACGCCTACTTCTTCGAAGTGCAGGAGCACTACGCGAAAAACATGGTCGTCGGATTCGCGCGCCTGGACGGCCGCTCCGTCGGCATCGTCGCCAACAATCCGGCCATGCTGGCGGGTACGCTCGATATCAACGCGTCGGTCAAAGGCGCGCGCTTCGTCCGCTTCTGCGACTGCTTCAACATTCCGCTGATCACGTTCGAAGATGTCCCAGGATTTCTGCCCGGCACCGCGCAGGAATACGGCGGCATCATCAAGCACGGCGCGAAGCTGCTCTTCGCCTTCGCCGAAGCCACGGTGCCGAAGGTGACGGTCATCACGCGCAAAGCCTACGGCGGCGCCTATTGCGTAATGGCCTCCAAACACATCCGCACCGATGTGAACTACGCGTGGCCGACCGCCGAGATCGCGGTCATGGGCCCGGAAGGCGCGGTGGATATCGTCTACAAGCGCGAACTGGACAGCGCGGCAAATCCACAAGAGCGCCAGGAATTGCGCCAGAGCAAGATCGAAGAATTCCGCGACCGCTTCGCCAGCCCCTACGTCGCCGCCGACCGCGGCTTCGTCGATGCCATCATCCAACCGCGGGAGACGCGGAAGAAACTGATTCAGGCGCTGGCCATGCTGGAGAACAAGCGGGATAAGAACCCGCCGAAGAAGCATGGGAATATACCGCTGTAGTAGAAACTGATAGCCTATTTGTAAATGGCTCCAGACGAGAAAAAGTCGCCGTTGGAGATCCAACCCACGGAGATCAAGGGCTCATGGGATAAGGGGTATGTTCTGGATCGGCATACCATATCAAGCACTATGATCGGGTACAACGAATTCGGACACCCCGAGTTCGACACTCAAAGGTCACCGCTCGGTGAATCGGTCTACCGCCTGAAGTACAAAGGCGATAGGAACGCCATTCCATCAATCGTCGAAGCTGTTGTTTTATTCTTGCAAGGTCGGGCTATCCATGCGGACGTGATCGTCCCGATGCCGCCGTCGAAGCTCCAACGACCTTACCAGCCGGTCATTGAGATCGCCTCAGAGTTGAGCAAGGCTCTGAGGATCGCTCTCGACACTACGTCGCTCGAGAAGACGAAAACTACCCCTCAAATGAAAGATATCGGCGATTACTCAGAACGAGTTGCGGCGCTGGACATCGCATTCAACGTTGGCAAGGATCTCGAAGGCAAGCGAATACTTTGATCGATGATTTGCTTCAATCTGGTGCAACCATGAACGTCGTGGCGAAGACACTTAAGGAACAGGGCCGAGCGAAAGCGGTTTACGCAATCGCGCTCACGCGCACTAGGAGTTAAGAATGACCTGTGTTTTTGTTGCTGGCTCGCGTGCTGTGCCGAGGCTGAACTCGCAAGTCAGGGAGCGACTCGACAACATCATCAAGCAAAGCCTCACGGTCCTGGTCGGCGACGCCAACGGGGTTGATAAGGCGGTACAGCGATATCTCGCGGAGTGTGGCCATCGAGAGGTGGTGGTCTACTGTATGGAGGTCTGTCGCAACAATGTCGGACAATGGCCTATGCGAGTGCATTCGGCGGACACAGGTTCAAGGCATGATCGCCATTACTACGGCATTAAGGACTTGGCGATGGCCAAAGATGCAAAGTGCGGCTTCATGTTGTGGGATGGCGAGAGCAAAGGAACGCTGACAAATGTTGTCAGCCTACTGAATGCCCACAAGAAAGTTCTCCTTTATCTTGCTCCGAAGAAGCTATTCTTCAAGCTGTCCATCTTCGAAGACCTCCATGAAGCTCTTCGCGCGAACGGAATCGGTGATGCCCCTGCATTTCTGACGTCAATAGGAATCGGAGAGCCAGCGTCACTCGACGTGCAGTTTGCCGATCTCCGTTAAGCGTCGCTGGGCAATTCGAACGTTCGAACCTAGCAGCATCCCCTCCAGTAAGTTTTTAGCCCGGGAACTTAATAGATGCAAGGTTGCTGAGGCGGGAACCAAGAAATAAGAGTTCCGAGGTGGTGTTGGGTCCATTCGTCTCGGCCAGTAGCTCGCGTTAGACCCTTGCTTGACCTGCTATGGCAGCTTCCCTTGCGGGGTGCCGCATGCGATCTTCGCTCGGGCTCCGGGCTTACCGCCAACCGGAAAAACCTACCCAACGCCTCGGAACTCTATCCTGCCTTCGACGTTTCTTCTTGTTCTCCTCGACCAGCGCTTTGCTATAGACCCTTGCTTGCCTTCCCTCCGCATTTTCATGCAGAGGGTGACTACGCTTGAGTCCCGGACGCGGCACCAACCGGAAAAACTTTAGAAGCCATCAAAGAACGATTATGTTTGTACTCCTTCTATTTTAGGAGTCAATCAAAAGTTTACGTTTGTAACTCTCGTGTTTTCAGGCAAGTGCAGGCTGTCCACAGGCGGGTGACCGGAATTGGTGCAGCGGCGGGAGTAATTCCGCGCAGAAGGCACGCCAGACAGTTTTTTGGCGATCCCAAAGTATTAGGGAGAAACGCGCTTGCAGTCACAGGCAGACCTTTGCGTCATTGTGAAAAATGGAGAAACCCAGCGTCAGGCAAGGGATTTGTCCATGTGCGGCCGGAAGTCCGACACCGGCGAAGAGCGTGGAACATGCGGGGGACCGCGGCTCCTTCCTAGGGAGACAGACTTGGAGAGACAGAAATCGGGCCTCCGGCCCGACGGAGAGCCGAGGGCGCCTGTCCCCACATCTGCGGTGGCGTCTGGCTGCACCTAGATCACCTCGATCTTCTCGGCGACGAGTTGCTTGTCAGCCTCGTCGGAGCCCGCGAGTTCAAACGAGTTCGTGATCGCCGCTTTCCCCTTTTCCACGCTGGTGATGACGTAGGAGCAGCCGAACCAGTGGGCTTCGGCGAGATCGGTCTGCGACCAGCGCGCCGGATGGTCGGGGTGGGAGTGGTAGAACCCGACAATATCCTCGCCGCGCTCACGGCCCTCGCGCTGGACGCGCACCAGTTCGCGGGGATCGATGTTGTAGCGGTTCTGGGGCGAGTCGGTGCGGGTGTTGCCGCAACGTGCCGTCGAGGTCACGATGCGGAAGTCGCCGTCGTCGTTATCCACTCGACCGAGCAGCACGCCGCAGCATTCATGCGGGTAGGTTTCCTCGCCGTGCTGGCGGAGGGCTTCATAATCTTTACGCGCGAGTTTCAGCATCGAAATCAGAAGTTACCACGGAGACACCCTTCGCCTTCAGTTGTGAGGTTTCATTCCTCCGTCCAGAATCTCTCACTCAGGTACTTGTCGCCGGAGTCGCAGAGAATGGTGACAATCACGGCCTGCTGCTCTTCTCCGGGTGGAAGCTGTTCGGCGATTTTGAGGCTGGCGAAGATGCCGGCCGCGGCCGAGATTCCCAGGAGCACTCCGCAGTCCCGGGCGATGCGGCGGGCCGTGGCGTAGGCGTCTTCGGTCGCGATCTCAAGATTGTCATCCGCCAGTTTCGGGTCGTAAATCTTAGGCACGATGGCGCTGGCCATGTGCTTCGCGCCTTCAATGCCGTGAAAGGCGGAATCGGGTTGCAGCGAGATGCAGCGGATCGTCGGATTCAGTTCCTTCAAACGCCGCGACGTGCCCGTGAACGTGCCGCTGGTACCGAGCATGGCAACGAAGTGAGTGATCCGCCCTCCGGTCTGTTGCCAGATTTCGTTGGCCGTACCGTGATAGTGCGCGAGCCAGTTGGCGTCGTTGGAGTACTGATCGGCGTAGAAATATAAATCAGGATGCTGGGCGGCAAGTTCGCGAGCCGCGCGGATGGCGCCGTCGGAGCCGTCCCCGGCATCGGTATAAATAATGTTCGCTCCATAAGCGTTCAAAATCTTTTTACGCTCGGCGGAAACGTTCTGCGGCATGCACAAGGTGACCGGGAATCGCTCAGCCGCGCCCAGCATGGCATAGGCAATGCCGGTGTTGCCGCTGGTGGCGTCGAGCAGGATTTTGCCGGGAGTGAACTGGCCGCTCAACCGGCCTTCGGCGACGATGTTGGCAGCGGCGCGGTCTTTCACCGAGCCGCCGGGATTGTGCCATTCGGCCTTGCCCAAAAGTGTCACGCTGGGAAGATGCGCGGTGAGCCGATCAAAGCGCAGCAGCGGCGTGTTGCCGATGCGGTCCAGCAGACTCTGCCCCGGACGGGGGATGGCGGGTTCCGGCGCATGATGAGCCGGGAAGGTTGCCGCCCGCCCGGCTGGGATCTGAACCATGATCGAAGCATTCCTCGTGACTATCGTAATATGCAGGAAAGCGCGAAATACGCTATGTAGTATGGTGTCTTTAGATGACAGATTGCAAGACGATGCAGCCCGAAATGAGCGTCGCGCGATTTGCGCGCCCCGCATCAAAGGGATTGGAAGCGTAGAAAATGTCCAAAGCGATGGAAGCACGAACCTACGAGGAAGCCCTAACCTGGTTGCGCGAGCACGGTTTCGACGTGCTGGAAGCGCCGGGTACGAACGGGCGCGTATTCCTGAGAAAATACAACGTCTCGTCCGCGATTCAAAAGACGGCCGAAGATGGCGTGAAGATTTTCGCCTATCCCGGATACCTGATCGGCAGCGAGATCTCGAAGCTGGTCAACCGCGGCTACCAGCAGTTTTTGAAGAACTCGAAGACGGAAGTTCCCGCCACTGCCGAACACCTCAAAGCGCTGCAGTCGTTTACCGAAGAGCTGAAAGTGGCGCTTGGACTCCCCAGCCTGTACAACGAATCGCTCGGGACGGTAAGCGAGTCCTACCACTACGACCGCGTTGAGGATCGCGACGAGGCGCCTGTCGACCGGCCGAAGCGGCCCTGGGAAGTTGCCGGCAAAGCGGCCGCGGTCAAGAAGGGCCGGGCGTAAGTTTTTAAGCATCGCGTTCCAAGGAGACGTAGCTTCGTTGCGTCTTAGCCACCGACTCTGCGGTCCGCTTCGAAATCGCTCCCGTAATTCTGTGCCCCCGTCGGAAGTTGTGCGAAACTGGTGCGCTCGGGTTAGCAAAGATCCGGAGGTTGCATGCGCAACCGGTTTATCCTCTACTTCTTTTTCTTCTTTGGCTGGTCGCAGGTCATGCTCCTCGCAACCAGCGATCAGGCCCTTGCCCAGGCCGCATCGAGCGGCTCGGGCAACGACGGCGCGAAAGCTGCCATCGAGCACGTGCTGCGAACGCAGCAGGAAGCCTGGAACCGGCACGATCTCGAGGGCTTCATGGCGGGCTACTGGAATTCTCCGCAGCTCACATTTTTCTCTGGCGCGAAAGAGCATGACGGATGGCAGGCCACGATTGATCGTTACCGCGCGGCGTATGCCAGTCCCGGGCACGAGATGGGGAAGTTGGAATTCTCCGGTCTGCGCGTCGAGGTGCTGGGCTCGGATGCGGCCTTCGTGCGCGGGGCGTGGCTGTTGACGATGCCCGATGGCAAGACGCCGCATGGACTGTTCACGCTGGTGTTCCGCAAGTTTCCCGAGGGATGGAAGATTGTGCACGACCATACTTCGGCTGCGGAGTGAAAGTCAGCTTTAGCTTCTGGCCGCTAGCTCCGAGCTCATACTCCCCTTTTCGCTCGCACTTGCACTCGGGTGCCGTCGGGGAGCTTGCCGTTCACCAGCTCCACGACTCCGTTGCGAATCACGCCTTCTAGTTCCTGCTGCGCAAGATTGGGATTGGGGGATGACCGCGCGGGGGTGTCGCCCGTGCCCGAATGGCTTCCGGTGCCCACACCTCCTGCTTTGCCCTCAGGTTCTTTGCCTCGGTCGGCGTTCGCGGGCGAGGGCGCGGGCTACACCCGTCCCGTCCCTTTGTCCATGGCTTCGTTGGCCAGGCGGTCGGCTTCGCGATTATGTTCGCGGAGAGCATGGCCGATGGAGAACCATTCGAGTTGCGCGATTAATTCTTTGGCGCGGCCGTGGAGATCCTTAAGCGTCGCGTTCTTCACCTTATAGATGCCCTTGATCTGGCGGACGAGCAACTCCGAGTCGCTGATCAGCTTGAGGGCTTTGGGACCGTGCTCGAGAGCGTATTCGAGCGCCGCGATCAGGCCCTGATACTCGGCGAAGTTGTTGGTCTGGTGGTCGAGGTACTCGCTGAGATGGGCGACTTTGCGTCCGGACTGATCCTGGATGACGACGCCATAACCGGCGGGGCCGGGGTTGCCGCGCGCGCCGCCGTCGCTGTGCGCGATCAGGTAGTGCTCGGGAGGATTTTCGCGCTGGGAGTTCTCGCGATGGGGAAAGAGAGCTCTAGTTCCGGCGCTGCGGCGGTAAGGCATGTGTCCGAGTTTACAACGGCAGTTGGGTTGGACAAATCAGGACATGCGATGCTGGCCAGGACCTACGGCCTTGCGACCGTTGGGGTGGTGGTTAGAGTCGCGGGCGAGGGCGCCCGCGCCACACGTGACTTAGCGTCCGGCGGCTAGGCGCGTAGCGAGGCGCGCCGGCAGGTTGGCGGCGAAGATGCGGTCCTGCGCGGCTTTCAGGTTGTAAGGCGTGCGGTGGAAGTGGACGACCTGGGCTTCCGTGTCGAACAGGGCGAAGGCGGCGCGCCAGTCTCCGTCGCGCGGTTGTCCGACCGAGCCGGGATTAATCATGTAACGCGTGGCCGGCTTCAGTTGCAACGAGACCGACTCGGCTTGCCCGATCGTACGGTATTCCGGACGGAAACCATCGGCACTGGAACCGTTGGCGAAGAATCCACCCTGCAGGTGGGTATGGCCGAAGAAAGTCAGCGGCGTCGCGAGGGCGAGGAGCGGCACCAGCGCATCGCCGAGCGAAACGACATAGACATCTTCGTCGTCCGGCGAACCGTGGACCAGCTGCACGTGCGGGAAGTCCTCCAGAGGAAGCGGGCCTTGCGGTAAAGCGCGCAGCCATTCGTGATGCTCCGGCGTCAACTGATCCCGGGTCCAGATTGCGGCGGCGGCGGCCATGGGGTTGAAATCATCCAGTTCCAGCAGCCCGGTCGCGGCCTTGTCGTGATTGCCGCGGACGAAAGTCTTTCCCAGGCTGCGGGCGCGCTCGATGACTTCATTGGGCGAGGCTCCATAGCCCACGACGTCGCCGAGGTTGGCTACGAAATCGAACGCTGGAGCCGCCGAGAGGCAGGCCTCCAGCGCTTCGAGATTGGCGTGAATGTCGCTAAGCAGCAGTATGCGCAATGAACACCAGACGGATGGCGATTATAGAACGAGGAGAACGGAAGAGGATAGATGCCAGAGTTTCTTCCGCCATCGCTATTTCCTATTTACAACCGGGCAGCGAGCCCAATGTCCTTCGGCAACCTCTACCAGGGGCGGCAGGGCGCGGGTGCACTCGGGCAGACGGAACTCACAGCGCGGCTCGAAGGCACAGCCCGGAGGCATGGCGTGCAGCGGCGGGACCGTGCCTTCGATAGTTTCAAGCGGACGCCCACGCTCCGTCTTCAGGTCGGGAACGGCGTGCAGCAGGCCGCGCGTATATGGGTGTGCCGGGGCCTGAAAGATTTCACGTTTGGTTCCCAGTTCCACTACGCTGCCGGCATACATCACGGCCACGCGTCCGGCGACCTGTGAAACTACGGCGAGATCGTGCGAGATAAAAAGCATGGCCAGGCCAAACTTGGCGCGCAGTGCGCTAAGCAGATCGAGTATTTGAGCCTGAATGGTGACGTCGAGCGCGGTGGTGGGCTCGTCGGCGATGAGCAATTGCGGGCGGTTCACGATGGCCATGGCGATCATCACCCGCTGGCGCATGCCGCCGGAAAGCTGGTGAGGATAGTCGCGGGCCCGGCGGTCGGGCTCGGGGATGGCGACATCCGTCATGGCTTGGACGGCAAGCCTCGCGGCCTCGCTCTTGGAACGGGTGCCGTGAGCCAGCACCGCCTCGGCGATCTGGTCGCCGACTCGCATGACGGGATTGAGAGCCGTCATGGGTTCCTGGAAAATCATGGCGATGCGCGAGCCGCGGAGTTGGCGCATGGAGTCATCGGGCAATGCGAGGAGACTGCGGGCTGTGCCGTTCTCCGAGAAGAAAATTTCTCCGGAAACCCTTGCCTGTGGCGGCAGCAGGCGCATGATGGCAAGAGAAGTGATGGACTTGCCGGAACCCGATTCGCCCACCAGGCCCAGTACCTCGCCGGGCGCGATGGAGAAGCTTAGGTCGCGGACGGCGGGAAGTGCCTGTGTGGGGAGAGCCGCCTGAGCCGGCCCTGAGCGAAGCCGAAGGGGCTGTCCACCCGTAGGCCGGGCGGTAGCGGGGAATTCAACGTTCAGGTGGCGGACGTCGAGCAGTGGAGGCACGGTGTCATGGTAGCAGCGCCGCGAAACCGTCGCCTTGCCGCGGCGGGACAACCGAGCCTGCCCTGAGCGACGCCGACGGGGTGGCCGTCCACGCGTGAACCTTATGTTCCCCGCGCACAGAATCTACTGGCCCAGAATCTACTGGCCCAAGATCAGGGGCAGGCCGTTCTTGTTGTTGCCGATGACTACCACTTTTGTGTTGGCGCTCTTGGCCAGGTTCTCGGTGGCTTCGATGCCCTTCCACTCCAACAGTTGCGCGCTGATTCCCTGGGCTACGATCTGCTGGAAGTCGCGGACGCCGGCGGCTTCGATGCGCTTGCGCTGGGCTTCCTGGGTTTCCTTCTGCAGACGGAAACTCATGGCGAGCGATTCCTGCTCAGCCTGCTGTTTGGCTTCAATGGCGGCCTTCAGCGTGGCCGGGAGCTGGATGTCGCGCAAGAGAACTTTCTCTACGATCACACCGCGCGGAGTGAGCTGAGCGTTGACCTGGTCGAAAATCTGCTTGGCCACTTCTTCGCGTTCGCCGGTGTAGAGGGCGTTCGCGGTATGCGAGGCGCTGGCTTCACGGATGGCGGAGCGCAGCGTGGGCTCGACCACGACGTTTTCGTAATCGGCGCCGATCTTCTGGAACACGTCAGCGGCGTGATCGGGATTGAGATGGTAAATGAGCGAAGTATCCAAGCTTATCATTAGGCCTTCGCTGGAAGGCACGCTGGCGGATTCTTTCAGCGTCTGCGTCTGGATGGAGAGTTCGTTATTGGTTTTGAGCGGGCTGATGAGGTGGATTCCCTCGCCCAGGGTCCCGCCCGTCTGCACTTTGCCAAAGAGCGTGAGCACGCCCACGCGGCCGGTGCCCACCCTGGTCACGGAACTGAAAAGCAAGATGACCAATACAAATGCGGCAATGCCAAGTCCGATCAGGCGCAGAAGTCCTGCGCCGCCGCCGCCGCCGTCAATAATTCTGCCCCGAGCTGGATCGAAAATCGTCATCATAGTCTCTCCCTTGTCTCCTGCATTCTACGGCACGCCGATCATCGCTGTATGTGCTGGTGTGGGACCAAACTACGACCGTCCTGAATCCTCGCGTTCTCCCGTCGCATCTTTAATATGCTTAGACCTATGAGCAAGATTCACATCCCTACGCCTCTGCGGCAGTATGTGGGCAAGCAATCCATCGTGGAAGTGAAGGCCGCCACCGTGGGCGAAGCCATGACCGCACTGGTGGCGCAGCATCCCGAGGTACGCCGGCACCTTTACACCGAGGACGGAAAGCTGCGCGCCTTCGTCAACCTCTATGTCAACGACGAGGACATCCGCTACCTGCAGAAAGAAGCGACCGCGGTGAAGGAAGGTGATAACATTTCTATCGTGCCTTCCATTGCCGGAGGCGCCGTCTGACTGCGGACTTGCCAGGATTACAAAGTTGAAACCTTCCGCCACAAAGCGCTGTTGTTGTCCTTCCTGTTGGTAGCATCCTGTCTCGTCTGGCGCTGCGGAAATCCAGCAATTTCGAATTTCAATCGAGGATTTTATGGCTACGACCACTACCGAAATTCCAGCAACCCTGAGCAAGGACGAAATCCTGCGCTACTCGCGCCACCTGATCATGCCCGAGGTCGGCATGGAGGGCCAGCAGAAGCTGAAGGCGGCGCGCGTGCTGTGCATTGGCGCCGGAGGGCTGGGTTCGCCGCTGGCTTTGTATCTTGCGGCGGCGGGCGTGGGCACGCTGGGCTTGGTCGATTTCGATGTGGTGGATTACACCAACCTGCAACGGCAGATCCTTCACTCCACCGCCGATGTGGGGCGGAAGAAGCTGGATTCGGCGGCGGAAAAGCTGACGGCGATCAATCCGTTCCTGAATCTGCGGAAGTTTGACATGCGGTTGAGCAGCGAGAATGCGCTGGAAATCTTCCGCGACTTCGACATTATTGCCGACGGCACCGACAACTTCCCCACGCGTTACCTGGTGAATGACGCATGCGTGCTCACCGGCAAGCCCAACGTCTACGGCTCGATCTTTCGCTTCGAGGGGCAGGCCAGCGTATTCGCCACAAAAGCCGGGCCGTGCTACCGCTGCCTCTATCCCGAGCCGCCGCCGCCGGGGCTGGTTCCTTCCTGCGCGGAGGGCGGCGTGCTGGGCATTCTGCCGGGGTTGGTGGGTGTAATGCAGGCCACCGAAGTAATCAAGTTAATTCTCGGAGCGGGCGAGCCTCTGATCGGGCGGCTGCTGCTGATCGACGCTCTCGGCATGAAGTTCCGCGAGCTCAAGCTGCGCAAGAATCCGGATTGCCCGGTGTGCGGCACGCATCCCACGGTGACGAAGCTGATAGACTACAACGAGTTTTGCGGCATTCGCGGGGAGGAGAAACCGGTGGGAACGGGAGTTCCGGAAATTCAAGTGGAAGAGCTGAAGCGCCGTCTGGACGCGAAAGAAGATCTTTTCGTCCTCGACGTGCGCGAGCCGAACGAGTATCAGATCTGCAACCTCGGCGGACATCTGATTCCGCTGAACGACCTGCCCAATCGCGTGCACGAACTGGATTCCAGCCGCGAAATCGTCGTCCATTGCAAAATGGGAGGACGCAGCGCGAAGGCGGTCGCCTTCCTGCAGCAATCGGGTTTCACCAAAGTGCACAACCTTGCCGGCGGGATTACCGCCTGGTCCGACCGCGTGGATCCGAAGGTGCCGAAGTATTGAAGAATAGTTGCCGGTTGCCAGCGGACCAGTTGCCAGTTTTTCGGAAGACCCCGGTCTGCGACCTCGTTTTGAAAGGGCGCGGCTTTCCGCCGACGCCGCAAAGCCCCACAAAATTAACGCGGCTTTAGCCGCCGCGGTGCAACCGGCACATTTCCACAGAAAAATTCGCACGCTTGTGACATCTAACCTTTCCTTTCTACAATCATCGCGCTAATGTTGGAATCGTAAGGCCTGGATGTGTGTCGTGCCTAGTCCTAGGAAACTCACGGCCCCGCAACCTTCCCACGTGAGTGAGGGACAGAGGGACATCTGATCAGGGCGCTTCGATAGGCTACCCTGGATAGCCCAGGGCTTGGCGCCCGTTGTTGGTGGTGATCACTACCATTAAAGTTTGAAAGGACGCAACGCAACCCCAGAAGATTGGACAAAGCCAGAAGATTGAACAAGAAGAACGAGTAAGCCTGCCAGAACGAAGCAGACGAGGATCGTCGCGGGAACACACCGCGATAGTCGAGGACTCTCGCCTATTGCCTAGCTGTGCTGCCCTGCACTCGCAGGCACCGCTGTGACCTGTGCGTGCGGGCGCGTTCCAGTTTTTCGACCCCGAAGCTAATTCAAATCCACATCTTCTGATACGCGGATTCGTATCCGGGTACGGCTTCAGCCGTACCGCACCTGCCCGCCTCGACAACCCGCCTTCAGGCGCTGCAGCGCGAGAATCTTCCCTTTTGCTGGGCAACGGACTCGCAGATTTGGATTGACTTCATTTCCGCCATGAGGATAATGGCGTATCCCCGGGTTTTCCCCCAACATCCTGAAGATTCGCGTGACCGGAGGGTCCCTGTGAAAATGTATCTGTCTTCGTGGCTCGCGTTGCTGTTTCTATCCTGTGCTTCGGTAGCTCAGACAGCCGCGTCTTCAACTCCTGCCGCTCCGGCCGAGCAACAACCGGCACAGCAGGCGGCCCAACAGCAACCTGTGCAGACGAACTCTACGTCCACCAAGGGATTCGTGCTCGAAGAGGAAACGCCCGTAAGGCTACGACTGAATCGAACCATATCCTCTGCTGATTCGCACGTGGGCGACAACGTGGACTTCGAGGTCCTGGACGACGTTACCGTAAATGGTACCCTCGTCATACCAAAAGGCGGCCTCGCCTTCGCGACCGTTACCGAAGCTCAGGCCAAGAGAAGAATGGCTCGCGGTGGAAAACTGGACATCAACATCGACTATGTGAAACTGGTTAGCGGGGAGAAAGCGGCGCTGCGAGCGGTAAAGGACGTTAAAGGCGGCGGTCACACCGGCGGCATGGTGGGCGGAATGGTAGCAACGAGCCTGATTTTCTTTCCTGCCGCACCCTTTTTTCTATTCATGCACGGCAAGGACATCAGTATTCCGAAGGGGACCGAGATCACGGCGTATGTAAACGGAGATATGAGGCTCGATATCGCGAAATTTCAGCCGGCTGCACTTCCTAATGCGCCAACTCAAAGCGCGGTGGACTCCACGACCGCGAAACTGCTGCTCGAGTCCAATCCGCCGGGTGCCGACATCGAAGTCGACGGCAGCTTCGTGGGCAACACGCCTTCCGACGTACAGGTCACGGAGGGCGAGCACACGGTCACGGTGAAGAAAACGGGCTTCCAGGACTGGAAGCGGAAGCTGAAAGTCAGCGCGGGCAGCAGCGTACATCTGAACGCCGAGTTGGAAAAGCTAACCGGTCAGTGATGACTGTCGTTTGAGGAGTCCCGGGAGGGTTGCCATGAAGAGAAGCTTAGGTGCATTGCTTGCCTGCTTGTCCCCTTTCTTGTGGTTGTGCTCGGCTCCCGCGCAGGAGAACCAAAAAGCGGCTGCTGACCCAGAGAGAGCCAGAGTTTTCATAACCGACAGCCAGTCGTGGTCAATCGCCGCGCAGAGCGGAGGCGCCGGAGGAGCATTTGGAGGCTCCATGGCGGGCGGCGCTCGTCCGCAAACGGCCGAGATCATCAAGACCTTCGGGGAACGATGCCCCCATGTGATCGTTAACAATATCCAGGCGAAGACGGATTACATCGTGCTTCTTGACCATGAGGGCGGCAAAGGGGCCTTGCGGCACAAAAACAAGGTCGCCGTGTTCGCGCGCGTCTCGGGCGATTCCATCGTGAGCAAGTCAACTCTTTCGCTAGGTGGCTCGGTTCAGGATGCGTGTGAAGCGATCGGCAAAGACTGGACTGAGCATGGTTCAGAGATTCGCGCCGCCGCGGCTGCAGCAGCAGAACAGAGTAAGCCCGCCGCGCCCCCGCCGCAAGCTGCGGTCATGGCCGCAGCTCCAGCGGTTTCTCTGACGGGCAAACTGTCCGTAGTTTCTGTTCCCGATGGTGCCGACATCGAAGTCGACGGTAGTTTCGTGGGCAACACACCTTCCGACGTTCAGGTCACGGAGGGCGAGCACACGGTCACGGTGAAGAAAGCAGGATTCAAGGATTGGGAGCGGAAGTTGAAAGTCAGTGGCGGGAGCAGTGTGCACCTCAATGCGGAACTGGAGAAGGCGTCGAATCCATAGCGCCGCCGCAGCGGGCTGCCGGTAGCCCATTCCGAATCGGATAACCTTTTTGATCACGGCCCTTGCATTTCTGGCCAGACTCGTCATAATGGCCGTTCCTTCCCCCCGGGAGGTTCCATGCGTTTTTTCATCCGGTCCCTGCGCTCCGCCTTAGTGTGCCTGGCGGAGGCGTTTACGTGTGTGGCGACCTTCTTCTTCCTCGGAATGGCCGGATTATTGCTTGCCGCCGCTCCGGCAGCCTACGGCCAGAATGCCGCGCCATTAGCGCCTAACTCCGATCCCACGTATCAGGCTCTGCGCAACCTCGCGCTGGGGGGCGAAGCGGTTAGCGTGAGCAATTTCGATCTCAAGCGCGACGCGGCAACGTTTCATCTGCGCTCCGGAACGGTGTGCTTTACGGCTCCCGTGCAAGGCAAAGTTACTGGGGCGGTGTTCGCGGGGGACGGCAACTTCGTGCTCTCGCCGCCGCCCTCCGAGATCAGCATGCTGAAGTTGTTTACCAAGGAGAACGAATTCAGCGAAAACTTCAGCCACCTGGTGCTGCGCTTTACCGACTCGACTTATGACGAAATTAAGAAAGCCGGGAGCGCGGCTGCGGGCGGCTGCGACAATGGCCTGCTCAAGGATAGCCAGAACGCGATGCGTCATGGCCACGAACTGAAGTACAACCTTGACGCGCGCATTCTGCAAGACGTGCTCAGCCCGGAGCCGGGCACGCTGTTCGTGGCTTTCGTCCATGGCAAACGCTACAACGACAAAGAGCTTTTCGTGATCGATCCGCATGGGGCGGGTTATGTCATGCAGGAAGACGTCGGGTTGATGACCTACGACGACAATAAGTACGGTGTTTGGGCCGCTTTCCCTATGTCGGGTGGGCAGAAAAGAGGTACGGCACGGGGCCATATCCATATTGAACACCAACTGCTGGATACCACCATCGAGAAAAATGCCCACCTGACGGGGAAGGCCACGACAACGTTTGTCGTACGAGTCAACGGTTCGCGCGTGATCCCTTTCGATTTGTTCCCTACCTTGCGGGTGCAGAGCGTTAGCGCGGATGGACAGGGCCTGTCCTTCATCCAGGAAGATAAGAATGAAGATGCGGGCTTCTCGGTGATCCTTCCCAAAGCGCTGGCTGCGGGCGACAAATTCTCCATCACAACAATCTACGGCGGCAAAGACGCGGTGTTTGACGAAGGCGGAGGCAATTACTACCCGATCGCCCGCCAAGACTGGTATCCCAATAGCGCGGTCGGCGATCGCGTTAGTTATGACATGACTTTCCGCATTCCGAAAGGGATGAAGATCGCCGCCACCGGCGAACTGGTCAGCGAGACCAACGATGGCGGGCAGAACGTGACGGTGTGGAAGAGCGAAGTTCCGCAAACGTTCGCGGGATTCAACTTCGGCAAATTCAAAGAAGAAGAGGTCAAGCTGACCAAACCGGAATACCTGGTGCAGTCCTTCGCCAACCAGGAGCCACCGGGCTGGGTGGAGAGCTTGCAACATGCGGTCAATAACGATTTACCCACCATGGGATCCCACATAGGGTCGGGTATGGCCTTGGGCACGATGAGCACAACCACGCTCATCAAGAAGGCGCTGGCCGAGGGAGAACTCGCGACCGAAATCTATAGCGACTACTTCGGACCTTCTTCATTCAAGCGCCTCGCGATCACGCAGCAAACGGATTGCAGGTATGGCCAATCCTGGCCGGAGCTGGTATGGATTCCCATGTGCTACTTCTTCGACACCACGGTGCGCCACCAGTTGGGCATGGATTTTGGCGACCGCGGCTACTGGAAGGTGGTCACGCCGCACGAGGTGGCGCACCAATGGTGGGGCCACACCGTGGGATTTGATTCGTACCGCGACCAGTGGATGAGCGAGGGGTTTGCCGATATGTCGGCCTCGATCTACTTGTACAACATTGAGAAAAGCCAGCAAAAGTTCATCAGCTTCTGGAACGACGAGCGCGAACTGCTGCTGGAGCGCAACGCGGAGGGTTTCCGCGCCATCGATGCCGGCCCAGTGACCATGGGATATCGCATGAGCAATTCCCGCACGGGTTTCGACGTGACGCGGCGCCTCATCTATCCCAAGGGCGCCTACATCCTGCACATGATCCGGATGATGATGCGCGACAATCGTACTGGCGATCAGCGATTCAAAGACACCATGCACGATTTCGTGAGTACCTACGCCGGCCGCTCCGCCACCACCGAAGATTTCAAGGCCATGATCGAGAAGCACATGACCCACGACATGGACATCGAGGGAAACCAGAAAATGGATTGGTTCTTCAACGAATATGTCTATGGCACGCAGTTGCCCGCATACAAGATCGACTATTCGTTCGACACCGGAGCGGACGGCGTCGTCGTCTTCAGCTTCAAGGTAACGCAGTCCAAGGTGAATGACGATTTCCGCATGCCCGTGCCGATTTACCTGGAACTGGCCGACGGAGGCATGTTCTTTCTGGGGCGCGCGAGGCTGACTGGGAATACCTCGGTCGAGCAGAAGGTTCCGCTAAAAGGCCTGAAGGCGAAGCCGCGGCGAGCCTTGCTCAACTATTATGACGACGTGCTGGCTTCGCCCAACTAGAAACGAATAAAAGACAGGGAGCACGATGTGTGCTCCCGTGATTGTTTCGTATTGTGCCGTATTGTGCCGCGGTTACTTGCTCGAACCACCCTGCATGCCGTCGCTGCCTTCGCTCAACTCCAGGGCAAATTTCTTTCCCTGAAAGCGGAGGCCGGCCAGTGAGTTGGGTCCGCTGCCATTCTGACGTGTCACTGCGGCATCGTTGGCGGCTGGCGTCTGCAAGTCAACCACATGCGCCGGCACTTTTGCCACCACGTTCTTGCCTTGCATAATGCTCAGTTCCACGTTGGGACCGTTACCCTCCCACTGGACTTTGTAGTCTCCCGCCTTCAGCGGAGTTCCGTTGACCGTGACCGGATTGCTAAGTTGCAAACTGGCTTTCGTTGCCGCAAAGGCGCTCGAGGCCAACAGTAACGCCAACCCCAACACCAGGCTCTTCGATACTGACACTGTCGCGAACTTCATGACTGCTCCTTTTTCTTTCCCGAAATCACGTCGGGAAACGGTTTTGGGGCGGCCCGGCTCACGACTTCCGCGAGAAACACCTTTGTGTTTTGCCGCGAATCGCTTACAATGCAGCCGCCGGGGTTCAGACGACAAGCCGCAAGGCCGGTCGCGCTGTGCACGGGGGTTTTCTCACCTGGGCCGCCAAACCGAGTGCGAGAGAATCCCCTAACCCCGCAAAAAGCTGTTGTGACAAACTGTCCTAACAAAGACTGTCGTAAGAAAGATGGACCAGAGAGTTCCGCGCCTGGCCCGCTTCTTTGTGAACTACGTACCCGCCCGATTGAAAGTTCCGTGACTCTTGCAACTTTCCGTCACGCTGGTTGGACGCGGCTTCGATATGTCGGTTAGCGGGACGCCCCTGCGGAACGCTTCTAAGCTAAACATTTTCCGCAACGCGTCTTCGCTGCGGAACAGTCTCATGTTGTTTTGTCTGGCCGCTCAGCTCTTTCTCTTGTAGTGAATCGGCCATAGAACCTGCCAGCTCTTTCCTCCATCGCGCGAGGCTTCCCAGCTCCAGTCCAGTTCGTTCGCGGTAATGTTTTTCCAAACCATGCGCTGCAGGATTTTCGTGCCGTCTTTCCCCGTGGCTTCGCGCTGCAGAATTAGTTGCCGGTCTTTGAGTTCGCCGGCAAAATCGAGATAGCCGCCCTCGTTGTCGACCCACGTCTGTTTCCACTTGCCGGCGGTTGCGTCAAAGACTGAAAAACTGGTTCCGCGCATGGGCATCGAGTCCTGCCCGGAGAAGCTCTCCTGCACCACGCAGCCGTCGAGGATGCGCTTAACGTTGTTCGTACCGCGGCCAACGTCGCCGGCGTTTTGGCCCGGCCAGGTCAGAGCCCAGTCGCCAACCCAGAAATCGAACTGCTTCTGCTCCGCGGTAGTGCAAGGGTTTGGGGCGGCCTGCGCCGTGGACTGCTGGGAGAAGAGGCAGGAGAAAGAAAGAAACGGCAATAGAATTGTGCGCAAGAGTATTTTCATGACTTGCTCCGTAACTTTCGACGCTTCGACAGGGAAAAGGTTAGGCCGACGATCCTTCGGCGCCAGCCCTCCGCCAATGCCTTCGCGTTGCGGGTGGCGGAGGTATCCTATTGCAAGGGCGCAGAGACGTGTTCGTGAATGATCGTCCACTTGCCGTCCTGACCCGCAATCTGCAATGAGCGCATTGACCGGTTTCCACAGCGCACGCTAGAATAGACGAGTTTGGCTGTACTCGCCGACCCGTTCTGGGGACGCCTGCCTTGGCTGCCGAAGCGCCGTGGCGGAAACACAGCAAGCACAGGAAGTTGAGCGGTCCCCAAAGAGTGCGCCCGTTCCGCGTGGGTTGCGTTTTGGGTTACGTGAGAGGATCTGACGTTCACGATATTTTGACGGAGGCAGACGTATGTACGCGGTCATCCGCGCCGGTGGGAAGCAATACCGGGTGGCGCCGGGGGATGTGATTCGAGTGGAGAAACAGGCCACGGGCACCGACGGCCTGGTGGAGTTCCCCGAGATATTGGCGGTGTCAGCCGGCGAGGGAAAGATCGGCAAGCCGCAATCGGACGCGCGCGTCGTCGGCCAGTTGGTGGAAGAAGGCCGCAGTCCGAAAATCCTGGTCTTCCATTACAAGCGCAAGAAGCAGTACAAGAAGCTGCGCGGGCACCGGCAGGCATATACCGCGGTGCGCATCGTCGAGATCGCCTTTGACGGACAGAGCTTCAAGGCTCCCGAGTTGCCGAAGAAGGAACCCAAGCCGAAGAAGGCCGCTGCGGTGCACGCGCACGAGGCTCACGCGCACGAAGCTCATGCGCACGAAGCAAAGACCGCCAAGGGCCATGCCAAGAAGAGTCACGCAAAGAAGAAAGCTGCGCCCAGGAAAGCGGCCAAGAAATCCTCACGTAAGAAAAAGAAGTAAGCGGAATCGGAAAATCGAGAACTGAGAGTTGGGAATTGATTCATGGCACATAAAAAAGGACAAGGCACTTCACGAAACGGCCGCGACTCCAACGCGCAACGGTTGGGATTCAAGGCATTCGGGGGACAGATCGTGCCCGGCGGCACCATCATCGTGCGCCAGCGCGGCACCCGCGTGAAACCGGGGCTCAATGTGGGCCGCGGCAAGGACGATACTTTGTTTGCCAAGATCACGGGACGCATCAAGTTCCTGAACAAGGGCTCGATGGGCAAGTTCGTCATGGTCGAGCCGATGGAAGTCATGGAGTAGTTCGCGTCCGTCGGCGTAAACGGCATCGCGTTTTCAGCGGCCGCGGCGAGCTATCCGACGCGGCTTCAGCCTCGCCTTCGGGACGAGGCTTTTGTTTTGTAGCGCCAGCGGTGTCTCCTGTTTGTGAGAGCAGTTCTGGAACCCATGTTCATCGACCAGACAAGAATTCGGGTCAAAGCGGGTGATGGCGGCAATGGCTGCATGGCCTTCCGTCGCGAAAAGTATGTTCCGCGCGGCGGGCCTTCGGGCGGAGACGGAGGCAAGGGCGGAGACGTAGTCATGGAATCCAGCGAGCGCCATAATACGCTGGTCCACTTCCGTTTCAATCCCGAATACAAGGCCGAGCGCGGACGCCACGGCGAAGGCTCGAACAAGACGGGACGGGAAGGCGTTGACGTGGTTCTGAAGGTTCCGGTCGGAACAATTGTGTACGACGAGGAAACGGGCGAGAAGGTGTTCGATTTTTCCAGCGCCGATCAAAGCGTCGTAATAGCCCGTGGCGGCCGCGGTGGCCGCGGCAATGCGCGCTTCGCCACTTCCGTCCATCAGGCTCCGCGCGAGCACGAGCCCGGCCATCTCGGCGAAGAGCATCACTACCGGCTCGAGCTGAAGTTGCTGGCTGACGTCGGCCTGGTCGGCTATCCCAATGCCGGCAAATCCACGCTGATCTCGCGCATCTCGGCGGCCCGGCCAAAAATCGCCGACTACCCTTTCACCACCCTGGAACCCAACCTCGGCGTGGTTGCGGTCGGTGATCCCAACAACGAAGTTAGCTTCGTGGTCGCCGACATTCCGGGCTTGATCGAGGGCGCGCACACCGGCTCCGGCCTGGGCACCCAGTTTTTGCGGCACATCGAGCGCACGCGCCTGCTGGTTCACCTGGCCGATGTGTCGGACGCCAGCGGCCGCGCTGACATCGTGAAAGACGTGGAAGTGATTCTCACTGAGTTGGCCAGCTTCGGCGCTCACCTGGAAGAAAAACCGATGATCATGGTGGCGTCGAAGATCGACGTGGCCAACCCAGACAAAGTCGCGGCGCTGAAGCGTTACTGCAAGAAGCACAAGCTGAAGCTCTACGAGATTTCAGCCGTGACCGGCAAGGGAATCGACGAACTGAAGTACGCCATGGCCAAGGAAGTGGATGCTTTGCGCGAGCGGGCGCTGCAGCAGGCCGACGCCGGTGACGGCCAAAGCGCCTGAGCCTGATCGAAGCTTTTTTTCTATACCCAGCTTCTACACCCAGCTTCTACGCCCAGCTTCTACGCCTGCGCCCGCGGCAACTGCGATCCGTGCTGGAAGTGATACTGAAGAATCTTCGCGGCCAGCGCGGGAGGCATTTGGTCTCCGTTAGGCTCGACCGTACGCACGACTTCTCCGCGGCAAACCACTTCCGTAGGCGAAAGCCCGGCTATCTCCGCCGGCAGCACCAGATTGATTTCCAGGATCACACTCGGCTGCAAGAGATCCTCCGCCTGAAACAGCAAACCGGAGCGGCTGATGTTTCTGGTTTCCCCATCGTGCCACTTCTCTTCGTCGAGGCAGCGGTATTTCAAGGGCAAGTGAAGTTGAAAACGTTGCGCGCGCGACAAAGACGATGGATAAGGTCCTTGGGGCGCCGCAACATGAACATGAGCGGTTCGAACTGGCATGGCAACCTCCCGCGGGAATGGGGTGGAATCCAGCACCTCGCGAACTTTACTTTTCAGGTCGCGAAGGGTAAAGGGTTTCTGGAGGAGGCGTACGCCCGCGTCCAGCGTGCCGTTTCGCCCGATCACATTTTCCGTGTAACCGGACATGTAGAGCACTTTCACGTTGGGGCGAATTTCCGAAATCCGCTGCGCCAGTTCGCGGCCGTTCATGCCGGGCATGATCACGTCGGTCAGCAGCAGACGAATCACTCCTTCATGGGCCACCGCGATCTGCATGGCCGCCGCGCCATCCGCCGCTTCGATCACCCGATACCCCTGCTTCTCGAGGAATTGCCGGGCTAGATAACGCAGGTTGGCCTCATCTTCCACTAGCAGGATCGTTTCCGTTCCCGGCTCGGCGGCGGCGGATTCTGCGGGAGCGGCAACTTGCGCGGGGCTCTCAACCGTTTCCGCGACGCGGGGCAAATAGATTTTGAACGTCGTGCCCTTGCCCGGCTCGCTGTAAACCCAGATGTAACCGCCGCTCTGCTTCACGATCCCATAGACCGTGGACAGCCCGAGGCCGGTCCCTTTCGGCCCTTTCGTGGTAAAGAAAGGCTCGAAGACGTGAGACTGGGTTTCCGAATCCATGCCGGCGCCGGTGTCGCTGATCGCCAGCATCACGTAGTTTCCCGGCTTGAGTGGCGCGTGAAAGTGCGCGTAGTCTTCGTCCAGCGACACGTTGGAAGTCTCGATCGTCAGCTTTCCGCCAGACGGCATCGCGTCCCGCGCGTTCACGGCGAGATTCATGATGACCTGCTCGATCTGCCCCGCGTCGGCCCGCACCGCGCCCAGCCCGGTCGTCGGTACCATCACCAGATCGATATCCTCGCCAATCATGCGCGTCAGCATTTTCAGGTTCTCGGTGACGACGCCATTCAGATCGAGAATCTTGGGCGCCAGCATCTGCTTGCGGCTGAACGCGAGGAGCTGGCGCGTGAGCGACGTCGCCCGGCCCGCAGCGCTGGCAATCTCCTGCGCCGGAGCGCGCAGCGCCGGCTCCGGGCCCAGGCGGTCGAGCAGAAATTCCGAGTACCCTGAAATCACCATCAGCAAGTTGTTGAAATCGTGCGCAATGCCGCCCGCAAGCCTGCCCACCGCCTCCATCTTTTGCGAATGGCGAAACTGCTGCTCCAGTGCGTGCCGTTCCGTAACATCTTCGGCAAACAGCTCGAAGGCTTTTCCCTTGCCGCCATCTGAAACGGAGCGCCCGGAAACGCGAACCACGGTGCCCGTCCCATCCTTTCGCTTCCACTCGACGATCAGCCCATTGAAGGGCGCCACGGAGCGCAGATAATCCGCCAGCTGGAACCACTGATGCGTGTCCGTGTAGAGTGCTCCCAGATGCTTCCCCACCAGCTCCTGCGCGGAGGAATATCCCAGCATCGCCAGCAGGGCCGGATTCGCATCCAGCAGTTGGCCCGCGGAATCGCAGCGGCAAATCCCGTAGGGAGCGTTGGTCACCAAAGACCGGAAGTTCATTTCGGAGCGCCGCAATCCCTCCTGGGCCGCTCGCAATGCCGCATTGAACCAGCAGATCAGAAGCGCCACAAAAAAGAACAGCGACAGACGGGCAATTGCCGTGTGGTACTGGGCCGGGGTGTGTTCTCCG
This sequence comes from Acidobacteriaceae bacterium, assembly GCA_003131585.1. GTDB lineage: Bacteria > Acidobacteriota > Terriglobia > Terriglobales > Acidobacteriaceae > Sulfotelmatobacter. The sequence goes on along the minus strand of PKVW01000060.1, from coordinate 30,192 downwards.
GCGAGCGAGAAATACGCGCTCACCGTCAGAGCAAAAGCCGTGGCCGCCAGTCCCGGCTTCCATCCTCCGTACCAGGCGCTCACCATGACGGCCACGCCGAACAGGGCGAGGCGGCTCTCCGCGACATCCGGCAGCAAGAGCGTCGGAATCAGGGCCAGCGTGGTGCTGAGCACCGCGACCCCGTAGCGCAGAATCGTCGTGCGCGTCGGTTGGATGCGAAGTAGGGGGAGGGTTACTCGCATGGAACCCATGCTAGTGCCAGGTTTTCAAACGCGCGAGATTACAGGAGTCCATTCCAAATTCTCGCGCCGCATGGGAATCGCCGCCGTGGCATCCAACGGTTGGCCAGACAAGCCGGTGGCCCATCGGCCAATGCCCCTGAACCTTCCTGCTTACGAATGGGAAACCATTACAATCGATGCCTGCCCCGGAAGGTTGAGCTTGCCAATCGAGCTGGCAAACGAAGACACTAGGCGCGCATGAACATCGGCCTTTTCGGCGGCACCTTCGATCCCGTCCACCGCGGGCATCTCGCGCTGGCCCGCGCCGCGCGTGAGCGCTGCAATCTCTCCCGCATCCTTTTCGTACCCGCCAGCGTTCCACCGCACAAGCAGCGGCAGCCGCTGTCGGCCTTCCCGCATCGCTATGCCATGCTTGCTCTCGCCACCGCGCAGGAAAAAACTTTCGCGCCTTCGCTGCTCGAAGCGCCCGAGGACTTTGAGCCTGACAACCCCCGCAGAGAAAAAACGCGCGTGGCGAAGCCGAACTACACCATCGATACCGTCAAGCGCCTCAAGCAGTCGTTGAAAAAAGCGGACCTGCTCTTTTTGCTCATCGGCATCGATGCCTTCTCTGAAATCGCCAAGTGGCACCAGGCGGAGGATCTGTTTCGCGAGTGTGAGTTCGTGGTCGCCAGCCGGCCAGGATATTCCCTCGCCGATGTAGCCAATGCATTGCCCGCGAGCCTGCGCCCACGGCTGGAAGTGACACGTCCGTTTCAAACGCAAGCCGCCACAGGAGACCTGGTGCTGAGCGGTGCGACCATCCATTTGCTCGACGAGGTCTACCAGCCTATTTCCTCCACCGCGATTCGCCAGGCGGCTGCCGCCGGCAAGCCGCTTGCCCGATTCGTGGACCCCGCCGTGGCGGACTACATCAAGAAAATTGGACTGTACAAGGGGCGGTAGTCGTTAGTGGTTGGTCGTTAGTCAATGGTCGTTCGCCAATGGTCGTTCGCCAAGACTTGTGCCGCAGGGCGCATCCTCGACCGTGCAGAGCAACAGTCGTTTACAATAGAGACTCAGCCCGTGCGCGGGCTAACGACTAACGACCAACCCTCCGCATGAAAAAAAACGATCTGAAGCGACAGGTAGCGGCAGCCATTCAGGCCTGCCTCGACAAGAAAGCGGAAGAACTTTCCATCCTGGAAATGGAGAAGGGGTCGGGAGCATTTACCGACTACTTCGTGCTGTGCAGCGGCACCAACCCGCGGCAGGTCCAGGCCATTGCGGACGAGGTGGAACTGCGCCTGAAGGTGGTTGGCCAGCGGCCGGCGCACGTCGAGGGCTACAAGCAGGGCGAGTGGATTCTGGTCGACTACGTGGACTTTGTCGTGCATGTGTTTTCCGAGAAGGCGCGCAAGTTCTACGATCTGGAGCGCCTGTGGAAGACGGCCAAGCGGCTTGAGCCCTCGGAATTGAAACCGAAAATGACGCCGAAGGCGGCGCCGAAGACAAAGACGACGTCGAAGACAAAGACAACGTCGCGCAAGCGCTCTTCCGCGGCCGCTCCTCGTCGCAAGAAAGCGTAGCTTCGTCGTCCCTGGAGCGAACTGCGTTTCGTTTGTGCCTCCGGACTACCTGCCGTGAAGATGAAGATCGTATGGATGGGAAAGACAAAAGAGCCGGCGATGCAGTCGCTGACGGACGAGTATTTGAAGCGCATCTCGCGTTATGCGCAGGTGGAAGGGCTGGCGCTGCGGGATGAAGCCGCGCTTCTGCGCATGTGCGGGCGGGCCATGCCGGCCCAGGCGAGTAAAACCACGAGCGCCGGGAAGTCGACGCTGGTGCTAATGGATTCGCGGGGGAAGCAGCTCTCGTCGGAGGAGTTGGCGCGTTTTCTTGGAGACTATCGGGATGGCAATCCGCTGCCGCTGGTCCTCGCGGTGGGGCCGGCAGATGGATTCAGCGAAGCGGCCCGCAGCGCGGCGCAGCATACAATCTCGCTAGGCAGGATGACGCTGGCCCACGAATTGGCTCGCGTGGTATTGCTGGAGCAAGTCTACCGGGCATTCACGATTCTGAAGGGTCATCCTTATCATTCGGGGCATTGAAGCGGTGCGGGCCGCGGCGTGCACTTTCGTGTGTTGTTCTCGAACCATGCAGCCGCCTACAGTTGTCGAGGTGAATTAGGGGTGCATCGATTCCACTGGCGCATCATCGGAGAGAAGAGTCATGAGAGACGTAATGGAACTGCTGCGGGCGAAAGAACGAGAGTTGTTGAAGGTAAAAGGGCAAGTCGAGGCGCTGCGGATCGCGTTGCCGTTGTTGGGCGGAGAAGAAGGCTCGGCCGCAGCTTCGACGACGCCTGTGGCCATCAAAGGAGCCGGGAAGCTGGGATGATTGCTCTGGCACCCGCTTTCAGGGTTTTGTTTCCGGAGCGGCAACCAGAATGTTCAAGATCTCTCTGGCGAGGTCGCCTGCCGATGGCGGGGACGTTACTCTTGAGATCGGCGAAATCGAAAGGCAGGCCTTCCGCGAATGCGAGAGGTCATTGTAGGCCGCTGCGGCGCATATTTACTGCGTGACGGTGGCCTGGTAGCTGACAGTTTGCCAGTGTCCGCCACGGCGCACCCAGACGCGAGTATAACGATAGGGTCCGCTGAAATCTTCGCCCAACTGGTGGCCTTTGACGTCGGCGCGGGCGGTGACTACTGCCGTTTCGCCGTAGAGGCGGACTACCATGTCGGTGACGTTCATGGACTCGTAGCGGAGTTGCCCGCTCCGGCGGGCAGAAATAGTTTCTTCCTTGGTGGTGACCTGCCCGAGGGGGGTGATGGCGACGTAGTCTGCGGCGAGGATGCGCAGGGAAAAGTCGGCGTCGCGGCGCAGGCTGGCTTCTTTGGCCTGGCGCTCCATGTCGACGATCTGGCGAATGGTTTCCTGGTCGCCGGAATCGAAGCCGGGCCTGGGGTGAAGGGCACCGTGCTGAGCGGAAAATGCAAGTAAGGCCGCGAGCACGCAAAACAATAACACAATACGATTGTCGATCACGACGAGACCTCCGCAGTCTGCCGGGGGACAGAGATCTGCTTGCATCCGGATACGCAAGGTTGGATGCGCGAGTTCTGTGGAAAATCCGGTACTTTTGAAGCTGCATCTTAACTCCAAATAACGAAGAAGGAATGCCAGACGCCGATGACGAAGTACGGCGCGATGCGAAAGAGCGGTCGTCCGCGCGTTTTGTTCGCTCTTTTCTGGTTTAAGAATCGCCGCGATTTGTCGCCACGAGTTTTCAGGGTTCGCCTGCCCTTCGAGGGGGCGTTCTAGTAGAATCAAGCATCTTGCAACCATGACTGACGTACGCCGCGGTCTCATCATCGTGAACACCGGGCCGGGCAAAGGCAAGACGACCGCGGCGATGGGGACGGCTCTGCGCGCGGTGGGCCAGGGGATGCGGGTGCTGATGCTGCAGTTCCTGAAGGGCTCATGGCACTACGGGGAACTGGATGCGGTGAAGGCTTTCGGAGATAAGTTCGTGATGAAGCAGATGGGGCGGGGATTTGTGAAGGTGGGCGCGGAGAAACCGGATCCCGAAGACGTGAGGATGGTAGAGGAGGCGTGGGCGGAGGGGGAAAGGGCGATCCAATCGGGCGAGTGGGATCTCGTGGTCTTGGATGAGATCAACTATGCGATCAGTTATGGGATGCTTGACCCGGCGAAAGTGGTGGAGAGCCTGAAGAAGAAACCGGAGATGGTGCATGTTATCTTGACGGGGAGGAACGCGCATCCCACAATTGTGGAGGCAGCGGACACAGTGACGGAGATGCGGCAGGTAAAGCACGCTTACGAGAAAGGCGTGATGGCGCAGAGGGGGATCGAGTACTGAAATTGAGTGATTTTGTGATCGGGCGATTGGGCGATTTTTTCCAGCGTCTTGGTTCGATTCTCAATCGCCAAATCACAAAATCGCTCAATCGCTAAATTCTTATGGCTTGGTTCAAGCGGGAATCCGGGGAACTGGACACTTCGGGCGCGAAGACGGTTCGCACCGAAGGGTTGTGGGTGAAGTGTGAGAACTGCCGGCAGATCATCTGGAAGAAAGATCTGGAAGAGAATTTGAACGTGTGTCCGAAATGCGAAAAGCATTTTCGGATCGATGCGCGGACGAGACTGGCGCTGCTGCTGGATGAGAATCAGTATGAGACGTTTGACGCGAATCTGTCGTCGACGGATCCGCTGAAGTTTGTGGATTTGAAGCCGTACGCGTCGCGGCTGCGGCAGGCGCAGCACGATACGGGACTGAAAGATGCGGTGATCAACGCGCAAGGCAAGCTGCTGGGCCGGCTTGTGATCGCCAGTGTGATGGAGTATGCGTTCATTGGCGGCAGTATGGGCGCGGTGGTGGGCGAGATGATCACCCGGGCGGTCGAGCGCGCGGTGGATTCGCACACGCCGCTGGTTATTGTGTCCGCTTCGGGCGGGGCGCGGATGATGGAGGGTGTGGTCAGCCTGATGCAGCTGGCCAAGATTTCGGCGGCGCTGGCGCGGCTGGATCAGGCGAAGGTTCCGTATGTTTCCGTTCTGACCGACCCGACCACGGGCGGCGTGACGGCGTCGTTTGCCATGCTGGGCGATTTGAATATTGCCGAGCCTGGGGCGCTGATTGGGTTTGCGGGGCCGCGAGTGATCGAGCAGACGATCCGCCAGAAATTGCCGGCGGGATTCCAGCGCAGCGAATTTCTGCTGGAGCATGGGATGCTGGACGCGGTGGTGCATCGCAAGGAACTCAAGCCGTACATCGCGCGGGCGCTGGATTTCATGGTGGGAAGCTGTTAGCTCCAGCTCTTCGCCCATAGCTCCTGGCTTCCAGTCGCTGGCCTGTAGCCACAGGCCGGCGTTTACTGCTTTCCGGACCTTCGATTTAACTTCTTCGACTTGACTCCTGCCGAATGACTTTCGGAAGTATCTGCCTGAATCGTCAAGTCCGTTTGATAATCTGCAATGAGGAAAAGCCGCGAACCTGGAGCTAACAGCTAAGCAAACGGCTAAAGACCTTAAGAGCTGAAAATCTTGCCCACTTCCTACCAAACCGCGGTGGCCCGCATGTTCGCGCTGGGACATGAGTTGGCGCAGATGCCTTCGCACAAATTCGATCTGGCGCATATGCGGGTGCTGTTGCAGGGGATGGATCATCCGGAGCGGCGTTTCCCGAGCATGCTGATCGCGGGCACGAATGGCAAGGGTTCGACGGCGGCGACGCTGGCCTCGATCCTGCGGGCCTCGGGATTGAAAACGGGTTTGTACACATCGCCGCATCTGGTGCGCATCAACGAGCGGATCCGGGTGAACGGAGAAGAAATCAGCGACGACGATTTTGCGTCTCTGCACGCCGAGGTGGATCGGGTTGCGGAAAGGTTGGTGGAACGGGCGGAACTGCCCTGGCATCCCAGTTTTTTCGAGATGATGACTGCGATTGCCTTCGAGTATTTTGCGCGGGAGAGAGTGGACCTGGCGGTGCTCGAGGTCGGAATGGGCGGGCGGTTGGATGCGACGAATGTGGTTGAGCCGCGAGTGAGCGTGATTACCGATATAGCGCTCGATCATCAAAAGTTTCTCGGAAATACGGTGGGCGAGATTGCGCGGGAGAAGGTAGGAATTATTCGTGCAGGCGGCGTGGTGGTGACGCTGCCGCAGCAGCCCGAAGCAAATGACGTCATTGGAAATACGATCCTGGAACTGGGAGCGCGGGCGGTGAACGCGGTTCCGTATGTGCCGCCGGTTTCGCCGGGGAGTGCCGGGTACATGGCGCGCCGTACCGAGTACCGAGTACCGAGTAGCGAGCAGGGCAACCCCGGGTTCGTGTATCGCTACCCGCTTCAGGTTCTGGGAGAACAGATCCTGGTGGAGACGCCCTTGGTGGGGCGGCATCAATTGCGCAATGTAGCGCTGGCGATTGCGGCCGCGGCAGAGTTGAATCAGCAGGGATTCAGCGGCATCACGCCGAAGAGCATCGAGAGCGGCATCCGCGAGACGCGCTGGCCGGGGCGGTTTCAAGTGATCGCGGCGCGGCCGCGGTGGCCGGAGCTGGTTATCGATGTGGCGCACAACCCCGCGGGCGCATGGGCGCTGCGCTCGGCCCTTTCGGAACGGTACGAAGATCGTCCACTGATTTTTGTTTTCGGCGCGATGCGGGATAAGGCAATCTCGGAGATGGCGGAAATTTTGTTTCCGCTGGCGGATCGAGTGATTGCGACCCGGCCGGAGAATCCGCGCGCAGCGTCGCCAGAGGAGATTCAGCGAGCGGCGGCCCGAACTGGAATTGAAATTGAAGCGGTAGAGGACGTACATGGCGCTGTGGAGCGGGCCCGATTGCTCGCGAGTGCGGGGACAGTGGTTGTGATCACAGGGTCGATCTATCTGGTGGGCGCAGTCATGCGCATGGTTGGGGCGGAAGTCTGAAGCAGCGCCCGGGAGCGGTTTCCCCTAGAATGGAAGTGTGCAGGAAGTGAATTCATCGGTGGAAGTGGAAAGCGGCGCAGAGGCCGCACGGGTGGTTGCGCCGCGGCGAAGTCCGCATGCGATTCCCGGGGAGAAGCACGGCTGGTTGAGCCGCCTACGGTCGTATTTCATTCTTGATCCGCTGATCTGGGTGTACACGCTGGTCTTGGGAGTGCTTGCGCTGCCCGGCGGATGGTTCGACCGGAGCGGACGCCGGCTGCACTGGTTTTCGCGGGCCTGGTCGTGGCTCATCATGAAAACGATCTTGTCGCCGGTGAAGGTCACAGGCCTCGAGAAGATCGACACGCTGAAGCCCCATGTCTACGCGGTGAATCACGCCTCGGCGGTGGACATTCCGGTTCTCTACGTTTACCTTCCGTTTCAATTTCGCATTGTGTTCAAGAAGGAACTGCTGATCTATCCGGTTGTGGGCTGGCAGTTGAAGCGCTCGGGGCAGGTCTGCATCGATCAGCAGAAGCCGACAAATTCGATTGCGGCGATCCGTTCGGCGGTGAAGAGTCTGAAAGCCGGCATGCCGCTGGTAATTTTTCCCGAGGGCGGACGTACGCCGGACGGCGAGATCAAACCCTTTCTGCCGGGAGCCTTTTTTCTCGCTCTTAAGGCGCAGGTGGATATTGTGCCGGTGGCTCTGGTGGGAACTTACGAATTGCTGCCGATGGACACCTACCACATCAAATGCCGCCCGCTGGAGATGCGTGTGGGCAAGCCGATTTCGACCACGGGATTGACGGTGCGGGATTTGGAAGCGGTGTCGGCCAAAGTGCAGAAGGCCATCGAGAGTTTGTACTACGCGGCTTAGTCGCGGCAAAAATGATCGCGGCAAAAACGATAAGGAGACGAAGAACCGATGATCCCGGCGATGAATTCGATTCCACGCGGCTTCCACACAGTGACGCCATACATGATCGCGCCAGACGGAGACGCGATGCTCGCGTTCGCGAAAAATGCGTTTGGCGCGGAAGAAACTTTCAGGACGATTGGCGGAGCTGGCGGGATTCACGGCGAGGCGCGCATCGGAGACACGATGCTGATGATGGGCGGCGGAGTTCCGGGGCCAGCCGTTCCACGCCAAGCCGAACACGACGGCATTGCACATTTATGTGGAGGACACGGACGCGTCCTACCAAAAGGCCCTGCAGTCGGGAGCGACCTCAATCGGCGTGCCCCAGGATCACGAATACGGCGAGCGTGGCGCCAGCGTGAAAGATCCGTTCGGCAACTACTGGTATATCGCCACGCACACGGGCGAGAGTTACATTCCGAAGGGATTGCATAACGTGAATGTGTATATGCATCCACTGCGGGCGGAGCCGGTGATCGGCTTCCTGAAGCGTGCCTTCGGCGCGGAGGAGCTTGCGAAGTACGCTTCGCCCGACGGTGTTGTCCATCATGCCGAGATTCGCGTCGGCGATTCGGTGGTCGAAATGGGCGAGGCTCACGGGCCTTGCCAGCCCATGCAATCGACGTTCTATGTGTATGTGCCGGACTGCGATGCGGTGTACCAGCGCGCTTTGGCGGCGGGTGCGAAATCGATCCAGGAACCCGCGGACCAGCCTTATGGCAACCGCAACTCGGGCGTCACGGACCCGTTCGGGAATACCTGGTCTATCGCGACGCATATCAAAGATGTGCCGACCTAATCTGTGGTCGGTTGACAGGGGCCGAAGCAGCCATAGTTGATAAGTACCACGACTCGTGGCTCTATGGGTAATGTTAAACAGCAGCTAGCGTCCTCAGCCTGCCTGATTCTGGAGTTTTCCGTTTTCGGTCGGCGCAAGCCACAGAGGGGCCACGTTTGACCCTCACGAATCCCTCCAATAAACTGAAAGATTCAGTACACCTGCAGGTCTCAACTTATGGCAGACAGCATTCATGTGAAGCTTCCGGATGGGAGCGTGAAGGATGTTCCCAAGGGCACGACTGCGCTGGAGATTGCGAAGTCCATCAGCCCGCGGCTGGCGGACGCGGCCTTGGCGGCCAAGGCGCGGCCGTTTGCGCCTTCCGAGGGAGGGCCGAATGGCGATGGCAATCTCATCGACCTCACCCGCCCGCTCGAAACAGATACCGACCTGCGTATTTTGACCGACAACGATCCCGAGGCGTTGGAAGTTTACCGGCACTCGTCGGCGCATTTGCTCGCCGCAGCCGTGCTGGAGCTTTTTCCGGAGACCAAGCTCGGGCACGGTCCGGCGACGGAGAGCGGATTCTTTTACGACTTCTATCGGCCCACGGCCTTCACTCCGGAGGATCTCGAAAAGATCGAGAAGAAGATGCAGGAGCTGGTGCAGCAGAATATCCCTTATGCGCGCGAGTTTTTGCCTCGAGACCAAGGCCTGGCGGAGTTCAAAAAAGAAGGCGACTTCATGAAGTGCCATTTCATCGAGCAATTCACCAAGCCCGATGAAAAGATTTCGATCTACCGCACCGGCAAGTTCACGGATTTTTGCCGTGGGCCGCATTTGCCTTCCACGGGCAAAATTAAGGCGTTCAAGCTGTTCAACGTCGCGGGCGCGTACTGGCTGGGCGATGAGAAGAATCAGCAACTGCAGCGCATCTACGGCACGTCGTTTTTCTCGAAGAAAGACCTCGACGCCCACTTGCAGCAGGTGGAAGAAGCGAAGAAGCGCGATCATCGCGTGCTGGGCAAGCAGCTCGATCTGTTTTCGATCCAGGAACTGGCTGGGCCGGGGCTGATCTTCTGGCATCCCAAGGGCGGAATCATCCGCAAACAGATGGAAGACTGGATGCGCGAGGAGTATCTGAAGCGCGGCTACTCGCTGGTCTACACGCCGCACGTGGCGCGGCGGCAGTTGTTTTTTACTTCGGGGCACGAGGGCTATTACGCGCAGAACATGTTCGACGCCATGGAGCTCGACGACGCCGAATACCGGCTGAAGCCGATGAATTGTCCGGGCCACATCTTGATTTACAAGGATTCGCTGAAATCGTATCGCGATCTGCCGGTGCGGCTGGGTGAGCTGGGAACGGTGTATCGCTACGAGCGTTCGGGAGTGATGCACGGGCTGTTGCGCGTGCGCGGGTTTACCCAGGATGACGCGCACATCTTCTGCACGCCGGAGCAGATCGAAGATGAGATTGCCAGTTGTCTGGACTTTGCTTTGGATGTGCTGAAGGATTTTGGCTTCGACAAGTTCCAGACCGAGCTCTCGACGTGGAATCCTGACGACCGAAAGAATTTCGTGGGCAGCGAAGAGCAATGGATCCACGCCACGAAATCGCTTGAGAAGGTGTTGAAAGGTCGGAAGATCGAGTACAAGACCATCCCTGGCGAAGCGGCGTTTTACGGGCCGAAGATTGACATCAAGCTGGTGGACGCCATCGGAAGGTTGTGGCAGCTATCGACCGTGCAGTTCGACTTCAACCTGCCGCAGCGGTTCGGCCTGGAGTACGTGGCGGAAGACGGCACGCGCAAACAGCCGGTGATGGTGCATCGCGCGCTCTATGGTTCGGTGGAGCGGTTTTTCGGCGTGCTGATTGAGCACTATGCGGGCGCGTTCCCGGTGTGGCTCTCGCCGGTGCAGGTGGCGATGATTCCCATCAGTGAGCGTCATGCGGAGTATGCGAACAAAGTTGCGGATCAGCTTAAGGCGATCGGCGTGCGCGTGGAAGTGGATGCGCGCAACGAAAAGATGAATGCGAAGATCCGCGAGCATGCCATGCAGAAGGTGCCGTTCCTGCTGGTGGTCGGAGATAAAGAGGCTGAGGCAGGGAAGGTGAACGTGCGCAGCCGCGGGAAAGAGAAGACTGAGGACATGGCGGCTGTTGACTTCGTGGAGAAGATTAAGAAGCTGATTGCGGAGAAGAGTCCGGTGCTTTAGAACATTTTTCACCACGGAGACACGGAGAAAAGCCTTTTTTAGCTGCCTTGTTATGGCCGGCTGGCCTGTACCATGTTCCTGTGCATTCACTGGCGGAGCGCGTATTGGGGCATATCCGAAGGCAGGAACTGCTGCGGGCCGGGGACCGGGTCGGAGTTGCGGTTTCGGGTGGGATCGATTCGGTTGCGCTTCTGCGGCTGCTGATTGAATTGCGTCGAGAACTCGGCATCGTCCTCTCCGTTGTTCATTTCAATCACAAGCTGCGCGGGGCGGAGTCAGAGGCGGATCGGGAGTTTGTCGCAAAGCTGGCTTGTGAGCATGGGTTGGAGTTTCATGCTGCGAGCGGCGACGTGGCGCGGCTTGCTGCCGAGGAACACTCCGGGCTGGAGGCGGCTGCGCGTGAACTGCGGTACGGATTCTTTCATCGGCTTCTGGGTGCGGGCGAGGGCGCCGATAGGGAGATCGAGCCAGAGGTTCCTCAGGGGCTAAAGTCCGAGTCTATGGGGGAGCCTTGCGGCACGGCTGAAGCCGTGCCCTTCCCGAAACCAACTCCGGCAGAGGCTTCAAGGACTTCAGGGGTTGAAGCCCAGGATCGCGAGTCCGCTTATCGCAGCGCTGGAAGCGCTGCGCCACCCAAGAGCGCAAAGACTCAGGGGCTAAAGCCCTTTTCTGAACTGACGCCCAACGGCACGGCTGAAGCCGTGCCCTTTCAAAGACAAAATCAAGAGAGTGCTTGGAGCAAGATCGCGACTGGGCACACGCTCGACGATCAGGCCGAGACCGTGCTGATGCGGCTGATTCGCGGGACGGGACTGCGGGGGCTTGGGGGAATTTATCCGCGAATCGTTGTCGAGCACAATGATGGGGAGGGTCACGGCGAAATCGTCCGTCCTTTGCTGGGAATCCGGCGGCGCGAACTGGAGCAGTATCTGGTCGATCTCAAGCAGCCCTGGCGGGAAGATTCGAGCAACGCCGATGCCAAGTTCACCCGCAACCGCGTGCGCAAGCTTGTGCTTCCATTGCTGGAGCGGGAGTTCAATCCTGCCGTGGTGGAGAGTTTCGCCGAACTGGCGGAGATCGCCCGCGACGAGGAAGACTACTGGGAGAATGAAATCTCGGGTTGGCTGGGGACGGTGGTGCAGTGGTCTGAACCTGCGTGGGCCCGCGAGGTGCAGGATTTGAGTTTCGTTCAGATCGAGCCGGTGGGCGGCGCGCAAGCCGAGTGTCTGCCAATGGATTTGGGTTTGCGGTCACGAATCGCGGATGTGCCTTGGCTGGTAATGAATGCTTCCGTGAGCCGGCCTTGGCTGCTGACCGAGCCACGGGCGGTGCAAAGAAGAGTGTTGAAGGCGATCGGCGAGCAGGCGGGGATTCCGCTGGAGTTCAAGCACATCGAAGAAATTCTTCGCGTCGCGGCTCAGGAAGGTCCGTCGGGTAAAGAGTTGTCATTGCCCTTGGGTTGGAAGCTGGTCCGCGAGCCCGAGGCCATGGTTTTCGTTACGCCGGATTTGCGGCGTGAGCAGCGGGTTCCGGACTACGAATACTCTCTTCCGGTGCCGGGGCGTGCTTTTGTGCCGGAACTCGGGGCGGTAATCGAAGCGTTGCGCGTCAGTGCAGGGTCGATCATTCCGGAGTCGCAGGCGGCGGAGTATAATCCGCAGCAACTTCTTCGCGCAGAGCTTTTGCCGGGACGGTTAATCGTGCGGAACTGGCGTCCGGGAGACCGGTTTTGGCCGGCGCATACGAAGTCGCCGAAGAAGGTCAAGGATCTGCTGCAAGAGCGGCAGGTGGCGCGTCATATTGGGGAACAAGGGCGCAGGCTCTGGCCGGTCGTAGCGAGCGGAGACGAGATCGTGTGGATGCGCGGCTTTCCGGTTCCCGCCAGATTATGCGCCAAAGCGAAGCAGGAAGCGGTGCTGATCCGGGAGATGCCTTGGGCAGTTGAGGAGAACGAGATCTAGAGATCCGAGATCTAGAGATCATGGAGAAGTTGGGTATGGATAAGCACATAGTTCGCTTCACCGTCGATCTCTCCATCAACGCGGGAAAGTTTGACGAATTCGAAGCCATTGCGCAGGCGATGATCGCGGGCAGCCAGAAGGAACCGGGTACCCTCGGGTACGATTGGTGTTTGAGTGGGGATCGCAAGCGGTGCCGGCTCGTGGAAACCTACGCGGATGCGAATGCTGCGCTGGCGCACCTGACAGGTCCGGTGGTGCAGGACCTTGTGCCGAAACTCCTCGAGACGGTGAGCCTCGGCGGCTTCGAGGTTTACGGAGACCCCGGCCCGAAGGCAGCACAGATGCTCGCGGGATTCGGGGCTGAGATCTTCGAACTCTGGCAAGGACTGAGCCGCTGACTCCGCACCCCCCGGACTAAGCGACATTGCACTGCAGGTCCACAGCTCCAGCTAGAATTGGTCTAACAGCAGTCGAACGGGAGGGCACGCCACTTCATGGACGAACTGAGAGTCGAGCCACTTCGCCAGGTCATTGCGGCCGAGCAGATCCAGAAGCGGGTGAAGGAACTCGGGCGCCACATTTCCGATGACTACCAGGGACAGACGATCCAGGCGCTGGCCGTTCTGGAGAATGCGTTCATGTTCATGGCCGACCTGGTGCGGGCGCTCGAGGTTCCCGTGGTGTGCCAGTTCATCAAGCCGAAATACAGCAGGCAGCAAGGCCATCAGGCGGGAGAGATTGTGGAAATCTTCTTCAGTCATGAACCGGATATTCGCGGCCAACATATCCTGCTGGTCGAGGGCCTGGTGCATTCCGGGGTGACCAGCGAGTTCCTGATGAACGACTTGCGCGCTCGAGGAGCCGCTTCGGTGAAGCTGGTGACGCTATTGGACCGCCAGTCGGCCCGCCGCGTAGCCTTACAGCCGGACTATTTCGGCTTTCTGGTGGATGAGGCTTTCCTAGTGGGCTATGGCTTGGGTGCGGTGGAGCAGACTAACCGCAATATCCCGTATCTGGCTGCGACCCCGGTCCCGCAGATGACTTAAGTCACGCGGGAGACGACGCGCCTTTTTCCCAGAGAAAAGGTAGAATAGTGGTCTTAGGGAATTTCCCTATCGAAATTGGCCGAACGGCATCTAATTTAGAGGTAGGAGCCTCGGGGCTTTGCGCTTAGTGGCAGCACCCCGGTTTCTTCAGGAGCTTCTTGGTGAATTCGACAGTAAAAACCGTAGTCTTTTGGGTGGTGATTGGGCTGTCCGCTCTTCTGTTGTGGACCGTGATTCAGCAGGGACGCGGCGGGCCGAAGGAAAAGGAAGTTAATTTCTCGCAGTTCATGAGTGACGTGGGTCAGGGGAACGTGCATGAAGTCACCCTGGACGGCCAGCAGGTAAAGGGAAAATACCGCGACGGCTCCGCCTTCCATAGCACGGTTCCGGCGAATTATCCCGACATGTTCAAGACCCTCAACGACAAGGGCGTGTCGGTCAATATCAAGGATGTCAACAGCGGAAGCTGGCCGCTGCAGTTGCTGGGGACCTGGGCTCCTCTGATTCTGCTGGGCGCTTTGTGGTTCTTCATGATCCGCCAGATGCAGACGGGCGGCAACAAAGCGTTGTCGTTCGGGAAGAGCCGCGCGCGATTGCTTTCGATGCAGCAAAAGAAAGTCACGTTCAAGGACGTGGCCGGCGTGGAAGAGGCCAAGGAAGAGCTGCGCGAGATCATCGAATTCCTGCGCGAGGCGCAGAAGTTTCAAAAACTTGGCGGAAGGATTCCCAAGGGAGTGCTGCTGGTTGGACCTCCGGGAACCGGCAAAACGCTTTTGGCTCGAGCCGTCGCCGGCGAAGCCAACGTTCCTTTCTTTTCGATCTCGGGCTCGGACTTCGTGGAGATGTTCGTGGGCGTCGGCGCCAGCCGCGTGCGCGACCTGTTCGAGCAGGGCAAGAAGAACGCGCCGTGCATCATTTTCATCGACGAGATTGACGCTGTGGGACGGCATCGTGGCGCCGGCCTGGGCGGTGGTCACGACGAGCGCGAACAGACCTTGAACCAGTTGCTGGTGGAGATGGACGGCTTCGAGTCTAATGAGGGCGTGATTCTCATGGCGGCGACGAACCGGCCTGACGTGCTGGATCCGGCATTGCTGCGGCCGGGACGTTTTGACCGGCGGGTGGTGGTGAGCCGTCCCGATGTGCGCGGCCGCGAAGAAATCCTGCGCGTACACACCCGCAAGATTCCTCTTGCCGAGGATGTCGATCTGACGGTGCTGGCGCGCGGCACGCCTGGATTCTCCGGCGCGGACCTGGCCAATATGGTGAACGAAGCGGCACTGGCTGCGGCGCGGCAGAACCGCAAGGCTGTGCTGATGTTCGACTTCGAAGTCGCCAAGGACAAAGTGCTGATGGGCGTGGAACGCAAGTCGCTGATCCTTTCCGACGCCGAAAAGAAGGTCACGGCCTACCACGAAGCCGGGCACGCATTGGTGGCGGCGAAGCTGCCGGGCTCGGACCCGGTGCACAAGGTCACGATCATTCCGCGCGGCATGGCGTTGGGCGTGACCATGCAGTTGCCGGTGGATGACCGGCACAACTACACCAAGGAGTATTTGCAGACCGATCTCGCGATTCTGATGGGCGGGCGTCTGGCCGAGGAATTGTTCCTCAGCCAGATGAGCACAGGCGCGGGAAACGACATCGAGCGGGCCACGGAAATGGCGCGCAAGATGGTGTGCGAGTGGGGCAT
This sequence comes from Acidobacteriaceae bacterium, assembly GCA_003131585.1. GTDB lineage: Bacteria > Acidobacteriota > Terriglobia > Terriglobales > Acidobacteriaceae > Sulfotelmatobacter. Next base: position 14,913 of record PKVW01000060.1, on the reverse strand, counting down.
GAGCGATCTGGGCCCGCTCACCTTCGGCAAGAAAGAGGAGCAGATATTCCTGGGCCGCGAGATCAGCCAGCACCGCGATTACAGCGAAGACACCGCGATCAAGATTGATGGCGAGGTCCGCAAGCTGGTGAACAATGGCTATGAAACGGCAAAGCAGATCCTGCAAGGGAATCGCGACACGCTTCAAAAGATTGCGCTGGCTTTGCTGGAGCGGGAAGTGCTGGATGCCTCCGAAGTGATGATGCTGGTGGAGGGCAAGGGATTGCCTCCGATGAAGTCTCCCTCAAAACCCGATGATGGCGGCGTGCAGCAGGTATTGAAGCCGGATCCGGGACGGGGCATCGCGAAGGGTGGGGAAAGTCCGGTGCGAGCTTAGAGATCGTCTGTCGTTTTCTGGATGTGAGCAAGGGCGGCCTGATGGCCGCCTTTGGATTTTTCGCCGAGATTATCCGTTCACCGTGTTCATCATGTGCTCGGGATAGCGAAGTCCGGCAGCGGCGCCGCTGGGAAAGATTTCGCCGATGCGCCGCAGATCCTCCTCGGTCAGCTTCACATCGATCGCCGCGACATTCTCTTCCAGATACTTGCGGCGTTTGGTGCCGGGGATGGGGACGATGTTCTTATCCCGAGCGAGCACCCACGCCAGCGCCAACTGGGAGGGCTTGCAGCCTTTCTCTGCCGCGATTTCCTCGACCCGGCGCACCAAGTCCAGATTCTTCTGGAAGTTCTCGCCTTGAAATCGCGGAGAGAACCTGCGGTAGTCGTCCGCCGGAAGATCCTCGAAGCGCGTGAACTGGCCGGTTAGAAAACCGCGTCCGAGCGGACTGTAAGCGACGAAGCCGATGCCGAGTTCGCGGCAGGTGGCGAGGAGTTCGTCTTCCGGGTCGCGGCTCCAGAGCGAACACTCCGTTTCTAGGGCGGTGATGGAGTGGATTTTCATGGCGCGGCGCAGCGTTTGTGGCGAAGCCTCGGAAAGGCCGATGTGACGGATTTTTCCTTCCTGCACAAGCTGCGCCAGCGCACAGACAGTTTCTTCGATGGGCGTGGCGGGATCGACGCGATGCTGGTAGTAAAGGTTGATTGCCTCAATGCCCAGCCGGCGCAAACTGCCTTCGCACGACCGGCGGCACATAGTCGGGTTTGCCGTTGACGCCGCGCACCGCGGGGTTCGCGGGATCGCGGACGATTCCGAATTTCGTGGCCAGCACGACCTGGTCGCGCTTGCCTTTGATCGCCCGGCCCACCAGTTCTTCATTCGTGTACGGGCCGTACATATCCGCCGCATCGAGAAAGTTGAGGCCGAGTTCGAGGGCCCGGTGAATGGTGGCGATGGACTCGTTATCATTGCGTGGACCATAGAACTCCGACATGCCCATGCCAGCCGAGTCCGAGCGCCGAGACTTTGAGGCCACTGCGTCCAAGTTCGCGAAATTGCATGATGATTTCCTTTGCGCCGGAAGAAGCCATGCTGGATCGATAAACGGGCGCTAGTTAATAGATGCGGATCAGCGGCTTCTGGGATTCAGTGACATTGCCAACGCGCCGCGCGGGAATTCCAGCGGTTTGCAATTCGAGGAGAAGCTTCGCGCAATCGTCCTCGGCGATCGAGATGAGAAGTCCGCCGGCAGTCTGAGGGTCGAAGAGTAGGGTCTTGAGTTCGGCGCCGATGGGGGCTTCGTAGCCGACCACGCACTCGGCGAAGTCGCGGTTGTTGTTGAGGCCGCCGGGAATAAAGCCCGTGCGAATGCATTCCAGGGCTCCCGGCAGAATTGGAATATCTTTAGAAAAGAATCGCAACGCGACGTTGCTGGCCAGCGCCATTTCGCGGGCATGGCCGATCAGCCCAAAGCCTGTAACGTCGGTCATGGCATGGACCTGATGTTCCTTTCCCCTGATGATTTCCGCGGCTTGCTTGTTCAATGTGGTCATCGACTGAACCGCAGCGTCGATCCAAGTTAGTTCGGCTTTACCTTTCTTAATTGCCGTTGAAATCACGCCCGTGCCCAGCGCCTTGGTAAAAACGAGAGCATCGCCCGGCTTGGCGCCGGCGTTGGTGAGAACTTTTTTCGGATCGACGAGGCCGGTAACGGCATATCCGAACTTGGTTTCGTCATCGCGAATGCTGTGGCCGCCGATCACGATGCAACCGGCTTCGACCATCTTGGACAGACCGCCCGCGAGGATGCGTTCGAGAATTTCCAAGTCTGCCTTCTCGGGAAAACATACCAAAGCCAGCGAAGTGAGCGGCTTTCCGCCCATCGCGTAGACATCGCTCAACGCGTTGGTCGCGGCGATCTTACCGAAAACGTAGGGATCGTCCACGAGTGGCGTAAAAAAGTCGACGGTCTGGACCAGCGCCTGATCGGGCGCGATTTGATACACTCCAGCGTCGTCGGCGTGATCGAAGCCGACTAGAACGTTCGGGTCGTGTTGCCGGGCTAATTTCCCAAGCACCGTGTCCAGCGCCGCCGGACTCAGCTTGGAGGCACACCCCGCGGCTTTTACCGACTCGGTTAACCGGAATGGCTTGGCATCGGCCATGGCTTCATTGTACCCAGTTGCGCGTACCGAGTTGCGAGTGCCGGGTCTTGAATAGAAGCCATCTCGCGGTGGACCAAAACGCTAAACTCGCGGCTCCCTCAGGGGCTAAAGCCCGGGTCTTTTCTGGCGATTCGAGCGGCACGGCTGAAGCCGTTCCCTTCCCGAACCCATTTGTGAGATAGCCAGGTGGCTTGTAGAAACCGAGTTGAGGTCAGATGCGACGCTACTTCAGCCCCACATTGGTGACCTTGATGTCGGGGTACTGACGGTTCCACTGCGCGGAGATGCTTTCGAAGGTCAGTCGAAAGGTTTGGCTTTGGCCGGGACCAAGCGGCGAGACACTGAAGTCCACGGCTTCTGGATACGGGCCGCTGGTTTTCAGCACCTGCATCGGGATCTCTTCCCGCTGGGCGAGCTGTCCCATGTCGTCTTTAAATCTGGCTTCGACGATCGCGTGCGTGACGGTTTTGCCACCTGCGTTGGTGACGGTCCCGTCAACATAGCTGACGGTGGCTCCCACAAAGTTTTCGGCGGCGCTCATTTTGAAATCGGAAAGCTTGAGGCTGGTGGCGTAGGGAGGCGGTCCGGATGCGCTCTTGGGCTGGCTGCGAAGAAGAAGCGCCATGATAACGGCAACGGCAATGACGACCGCAACCGCGATGGCGATGGTCCGCCGGCTGGAATCGCGCTCTGCGGCTACCGGGGTTGGCTGGATCAGGCCGCCCATGAACGGAATTGTAGACCGAAGAGTGCGTAGCTTCCAAACTGGCGATCAGGGCAGGCCCGTTGAGTCTCGTGATTTTGTCCCCACCGTTCGCGGCAAGTCACTTGGCTCCGGAAACAGCAGCTCCAACAACTCTTTGGCTCCAGGGTTACCGATATAGGCGTGGCCCACCAGGAATAAGGTGGCTTGTTCTGGCGTTAGTTTTTTCAGGATTGGCTGGGTGTAGGGTTTGCGCTTGCCAGGACTTGGGTCTTGCATGAGCCTCTTTCACTCTCCCAGTGACCAGCCTAGCGTGAGTATCAGTATTTCTTGGTAAGCGTTCTATCCTGTTACGAAAACGGAACAAGCGTCTTAAATTGGCAAATCAGGATCAGTCTGCAGAGGGCCGTCCCCGCTATTCCCCGCCCACGGTGAGTCCGTCAATGCGCAGAGTGGGCGAGGCTACCGAGCCGCGGAACTCGAGATCGTTTGCGATCTCGGAGATGTTGAAGAAGATTTCTTTCAGGTTTCCGGCCACGGTGATCTCTTCGACCGGGTAGGCGAACTCTCCGCCGGAGATCCACATGCCCGACGCGCCGCGGGAATAATCGCCGGTCACCAGGTTCGCGCCGTGGCCAAGGAACTCGGTGACGTAGAGGCCTTCGTTGATTTCGGAAATCAGTTCCTTCGGTGTTCTGGGTCCGGGCTGCAGGAAATAGTTGCCTGGGCCAATGCCCGGCGTGCCCGCCAGCCCGCGCGAAGCATTGCCGGTGGTCGCGAGTCCCAGCTTTTTCGCCGTGTACGTATTCATCAGGTAAGAGTTCAGCACGCCCTTCTCGATGACGACCGTTCGGCGGGTGGGCACGCCTTCGCCATCGAAAGGACTGGTGCCGAAGCCGCCGGGGATGGTGCCGTCGTCGATGATGGTTACGTTGGCGCCGGCGATTTTCTGTCCTAGCTTCCCAGCGAGAAATGAAGCGCCGCGGTACACCGAGTCCCCGTTCACCCCTTCGAAGATGTGCTCCAGGATTGACGTGGCAACCATGGGATCGAAGATGATCGGTACTTGCGCCGTCTTAGCTTTACGCGAACCTAAACGGCGCAGCGTTCGCTCGGCCGCAACCTTGCCGACCTGCTCCGGCGATTCAAGTTTGCTCAGAGTGCGCGCCACCGAGTACCAATAGTCGCGCTGCATCGCGCCGTCTTCGGTTTGTGCGATGGGAACGGCGGAGACTGAGCAATATGACCGGCGGTATTCGCCGACGAAACCATGTGAGTTGGCGAGAACCTTGTGTCCGGTGGCAGCGTCGAACGATCCGCCTTCGGAATTCTTGATGCGCGGGTCGAAGTCGAGCGCGGCTTTCTCGGCGCGGCGGGCGTAGTCGATACGATCCGGGCCGGGTAGCGAATAAACGTCTTCGTGATAGAGATCGAGGTCGCCGGTGAGTGAGCCGAGCTGCGCCGGCTCGGGAATTCCGCCGAACGGATCTTCCGATGTGATCTTTGAAAGTTCCAGAGCAGACTCCACCATACGGTCGAGGCTGGCACGGGAGAAATCGCTCGAGTACGTGCTGGCTGCGCGCTGGCCAGAGAAGAGGCGCACGCCGATGGACCGCGATCCAGATTCTTTGAGCGTTTCAACCTGGCCCAAGCGGACCAGCGTGGAGAACTCATCGCCCTCGCGCACGACGCATTCGGCGGCCGTTGCGCCTCCGTTCATGGCGCGGCGGACGATGTCCTGCGCTAAGTCGCGAAGGTCGGTGGCGGGTTGCGGGCGGATTTCCAATTCGGTTGAGGGCATAAGTACAAGGATATCTCACTCCAGAGGGCACAGAGAACACACCAGGGAACTCCGCTTTAGGGTGGCGATACTTGAAGATCCAAAACTCGGAAAATCCATGGGGCAAACTGCCGAGATAGACAGGTAATGTAGTTTCGCATTATAATACCCCCTGAGGGAATTGGATGACCACATTAAGCATAACGGCGAGAGGACAGGTGACGTTTCGGAAGAAAGTGCTGCAGCACCTTGGGATCAAACCCGGAGAAAAGATTGAATTGGATTTGCTACCCGATGGGCGGGGTGTGATCCGCGCGGCGCGGCCGGGAGGAACCATTGATGACTTCATTGGGCTGCTTGCGGGAAAAACGAACAAGGTCGCGACGATCGAGGAGTTGAATGAGGCGGCAGCAGAGGGCTGGGCTGGAAAAAGAGGGAGTGCCAAGAAGTGAAGGTCGCCGCGGATACCAATGTTCTGGTCAGGGCCGTGGTGCGTGACGACAAGGCGCAGGGGGAAATCGCCGCCAGACTGTTGCGCAATGCCAAGCTGATTGCGGTCGCTGTACCGAGCCTCTGCGAACTGGCGTGGGTCCTGCGCCGAGTGTATGGGTTTTCGGCGACACAATTAGCCACCGTGATCCGTGCTCTGATTGCGGCAGGCAACGTAGATGTGGATCGTCCTGCAGTAGCGGCGGGNNGACGCGGGGGGGGATTTTGCCGACGGCGCGATTGCCTATGAGGGCAGGTGGCTGGGCGCGGAGACGTTCGTTTCGTTTGACAAAAAGGCGGTGGAGATGCTCACGGCGCAGGGGATATCGGCGCGGTTGTTATAGAGGGCATCAAAGCCGCCCGTGGGACTACGCATCAATCCTGTGGGAACTGGCTCACTTTCCAAGTGTCACGATCTGAGCTAAGTCTTTTTTGTCGAAGGTCGTAGTTCCACGCGAATTGTTCCACGATGAACCAGATGAAAATGGCAGGAACCAGGATCGCAACAAAAACCAGGAAACCCTGTCCCTTAGACAGATCGTGATGCACCTGATACCAAATGCCAAGAACAACCCCGCCGACTATCAAGAAAAAGCGCCCGACGTATGTCGCGATGGAAAGCGTCGGCCAGGTTCTTGCTGCCTCATGGAATCGGCGCCAATTCTCGGTATGAACACGGATATCCGAAAACAACGTCCGCGCCGAATAAGTCGGGTCTCTGTAATCCATGCGGCGGCTTCTCCACTTGCCTCGGCTTATCAAGACACTTCTACTGCATGAAGCCGCCGGGATCTTTCTTGGCAGTCCCGCCAACGGTCAGGCGATCGATCTTGATGGTCGGGATGCCGACGCCGACGGGGACGGCTTGTCCATCTTTGCCGCAGGTGCCGACGCCTTCGTCGAGCTTCAAATCATTGCCTACCATCGAGACTCGGGTCAAAACGTCGGGGCCGTTGCCGATCAGCGTTGCGCCTTTGATTGGCGCGGTAATCTGGCCGTCTTCGATCATGTACGCTTCGGAGGCTCCGAACACGAACTTGCCGTTGGTGATATCGACCTGGCCGCCGCCGAAGTTGACGGCGTAGATGCCGCGTTTCACTGAGCGAATGATGTCCTCGGGATTGTCGTCGCCCGCCAGCATGTAGGTGTTGGTCATGCGCGGCATCGGGATATGCTCGTAACTCTCGCGGCGTCCGTTGCCGGTGTCGGCAATGCCCATCAAGCGCGCGGAGAGCTTGTCGCTTAGATAGCCCTTGAGGATTCCCTTTTCAATCAACATGGTTTCTTGCGTGGGCGCGCCTTCGTCGTCCACGTTCAGCGAGCCGCGGCGCCACGGCATGGTTCCATTATCGATGACCGTGCATTTCTCGCTAGCTACGCGTTTACCGATCAGACCGGCAAAGGCTGAGGTTTTCTTACGATTAAAATCAGCCTCGAGGCCGTGTCCGACAGCCTCGTGCAGCAGAACGCCAGGCCATCCCGGGCCGAGAACAACTTCCATCTCGCCCGCGGGAGCTTCGCGTGCGTCGAGTTGAAGGATCGCCTGCCGGGCCGCTTCCCTGGCGAAGAACTCAGGATTCTTGTCGCCGAAGAAAAAGTCTAGAGCGACGCGTCCGCCGCCGCCGGAACCGCCGCGAGCTGAATTGTTTTCGGTTTTAGCGATACAAGACACGTTCATGCGGGCGAGCGGCTGGGAATCTTCGGCGAAGGTTCCGTCGGAAGCAACGACAAGGATATTCCGCAACTCGTCGGCGTAGCTGGCGCGGACTTCCTGGATGCGCGGATCGTACGCCCGAGCAGCCTTGTCGGCCCGCATCACCAGCTCAACCTTGGCGGTAATCTCGGCATCGACCGACGGCAGGGTCACGGGGTACAGGCTGCGCGCCGCCGTTTGCTGGAAACCGGCGACGGAAGTCTTGGCGGGAGCGCTGGCAATCAGCGCCGCAGTGCGCGCCGCGTGCAGGATGCGGCTGGCGGAAAGATCGTCGGTATAGGCGTATCCGGTGCGCTCGCCGGAAACCACGCGCACGCCACAGCCGGCGGAAATGCCCTGCGAAGCCGACTTCACCATGGACTCATCCACCATCAGCGAGGTGGTGGAGAGATATTCAAAATAGAGGTCAGCATAGTCGCCGCCGGCCGAAAGCGCCGCCGCCAGGTAGTGTTCGAGATCGTTTTCTGTGACCCCGTAGTGATCGAAGAAAAACCGTTGCTTATCGTGCTTATCCACAAGAAGTTGCTTATCCAAGTTGATCACCCACAACGATTTAGATGCCGCCGGACCGCAGGCAGACTCAGTGGGGCGGATTTGCTCATTATCCCACACGGAACAGAGCGGGACCGGCGAAACATCCACAGCGGAAATGTGACGATGGTCACATGTCACAGACGGCTGACCTGCTCAGGTTGTCTAATCGAAGCGGGACAATCTGGAATGGACGATGCCATATGCCGACGGTGACGCCGCAAGCTCTAACTCGTACGGTGCAGGACTTTCTCAGTGAGGCCGCAGGCGCTGTGGTGCTGGAAAACGGCGTTGTCGCCTTTGACCTGACGCAATCCAAATACTCCATTTCAGGCGAGTACAACCGGTGCCTGCTTCACCTGTGGTCGGCGGAGCGAAACGCGGTGCGGCGCGTGCTGGACGCTGAGGTCAAGAATGGCACGCTGCGGCTGGCCGTGCAGCGGCTGGGACAGGCGCGTCCGTCGAAGCTGGAGATCTGCCGCGAACGCGATCGCCGTTCCCCTACGGCCCGACGAGCGGCCCGGGCCGCGTATGAGCAAAAGCTCCGTGGGACGCTGGAGCGGCATTTTCCCGAATTCAAGATCGCGAGGTTAACGAGTGGCATGGATCTGGAGAAATCCTTTGGACCGATCTATGCGCGCGGGCTGTTGCGGCAGGGACGCACTGCTTGTGCGTTGCTCGGGGTGAATGCGCAGGAGACGCAGTCCTCAATTGACGCTGCGCTTACCTTCGGCATCCTGTGGCTCGACGTTTGCCGGCGGGCGCAGGCGGCGACCGTGCTGGTGGAGGGTCTGAAGCTGTTTGTTCCCAGTGGAACTTCCGCGCTGGTGCGGGAGCGGATGGCAAACCTGAATCGGGAGGCCGCCAAGTGGTCCTTGTTTGAGCTGGACGAACGGCACGACGCGCTGGTGGAAATCGACTGCGCGGATCGCGGCAATGTAGCGACGCGGCTGGTGCACGCCGCCGACGATGAGGCGGCACGCCAGCGCTTCAAGGTGTCGATTGCGAGAATTCGGGAGGTTCTTCCGAATTGCGAAGTTGGCGTGCTGTCGGCGGCGGAGATTGTCTTTCGCTGGCGCGGTTTGGAATTCGCCCGCGCGCGATTGGGGGGCGTCCCGGGATCGTTTCGCAGCACCGAGGAAATTGTGTTCGGCGTGGGCGCAGAGGAGCGGATTCTGGAGACAGGTAACCAAGACGCATTCACGGAACTGGTGACCTGCTTGCGCGATACTCGCCATCCTTATGGACCGCGCCAACATCCGTTGTGGCGGCTGCGTCCGGAGAGATGGCTGGAGTCGCTGGTAGTGGGCGACGTGAGCGTAGTGGATGGGCGACTGGAGCCATCGTGCAGGTATTCACAGGTTCCGGCGTTCTCCGCTTCTGACCGCGCGATGATCGATGTGCTCACGACCACGCGTGGGGGTCGGCTGGCGGTGGTGGAACTGAAGGCCGACGAAGACATCCACCTGCCGCTACAAGGGCTGGATTACTGGTCGCGCGTCGAATGGCATCATGCGCGCGGCGAATTTCCTCGCTTTGGATATTTCGAAGGCCGCGAGTTGTCACCCGAAAAGCCGTTGCTGTTTTTGGTGGCTCCCGCGTTGCACGTGCATCCGGCTATGGATACGTTGCTGCGCTACATTTCACCCGAGATTGAGTGGGAGTTTGTGGGGATTGACGAGCGGTGGCGCGAGGGAGTAAAAGTCGTGTTCCGGAAGCGCGCCGACCGGAGCACAAGACGTGGACCCGAATTTCTCATTCGTTCAGCCAGTTGAACTTGGCGGTCAGCCCAGCCCTGGGTTGCTACTCAAGAATGTGTACGCCCTCTACGGAAGTCAATTCCGCCGCTGGTTCGGCATTACGGCACCAACCTCGCTTCTGGCTTCGGTGGTTCTCTTGATGGCGGACCACAGGATCCGCGCGATATACAGAAGCATTCCGCGCGGCGAGATTCAGTTTCACTGGGGCAAAATCGCTGAGACAAGCGTCCTGCGCTCTGGCAGCTTTTTCATAAGTTGGCTTCTCGGCTGTTTTGCTGTAGCGGCAATCGCGACGGTGGTGAACCGCCTGGACGTGGACGTCGAGTTCGCACTGATCCGCGCTGTCGGCTGGGCACACTTTTCGCGGTTCAACTTCGTTGCGGTCCTCATCGGTTACGTGCTGGTTGCCAGCATCGTCAGTTGGTTTGGAATGGCAATTCCGCTAATTCTCTCGGGTGCTATCGGGGTTTGGGCCGCAGTTAAGAAGAGCGTTCGGCTCAGCAATGGCTACGAGGTTTTCCTCTTTCTGCTGGTTGTTGAATCCGTGGTTGGTTCCTACGTGGCGTGGTACGCGGCCCACTATGGACTGACGTTCCTGTTTCCAACCCAACTTCGATCGACCGCATGGTACGGCTGGGTCGTATATTTCGTCGCGGTTCTGGCGAGTGCGGCGGTGCAGCCGCCAATGTTTATCGGCTTCTCTCTTCTCGCAGCTAACGAACACGCCAATCCTTTATTCCTTCCACGCACCCAGCAGGCGGCGCAAATCCACTAACTGGCCCAGGTGGTACGCGTTGTGGTCGGCGAGCAATAAGGCCTCACGCAGAATGGTCTGGCCGTCACCCCAGGGGATGCGGGCGTACAGATCTGTCTTTGGATTTGCAATTAGATCCTGCATGTCTTTTAGATCTTTGCGGAATTGTTGAACGCTTTTGTTCCATGCGGCTGTACTCGGCGGCGCTTCCGTCTTGGGCCAGTAACCCTTGGGCCACTCGGGAGACTTGTGCTTGGAATTGCGGCTGAACTCGAGGATGTCCCACTGCGCCAGACGAAGATGCTCGAGCAACATCCAGGCGGAGTGCGGGAGTCCGTTGGGCTTCACGCCGCGCAACTTCTCCGGCATGTCTTTCACGACATCGCCGGACCGGGCGTGGGCGCCGCCGCCATTGAGAAGGTCAAACATGTGCTCGCGCAGTTGCTTGCCGTGCGGATCCTTAGTCGCCATTTCGTCCTTCTTTCCTTTCTTCTTAACTTTGGATTTCCGTCATTCCCGCTCTATCCTGAGTGTGCACGGGGACATCTTCTTCCGGTCCCTCGCCCCTTAACACGCGGCCAACGCCACGCACGATGCGGCGCATGGGAAAAACACCTTTATCGTCCGCAAGAAATATTTCGCCGATGCGGCGGCCGCGATAGTACCAGCGCTTAAGCAGCGCGAGATGCTCCATGATTTCGAGCGCGGGCGGCGTTTTCGCCGGCGGAAACGACTCGAGAACCGCCAGCACCCGCGATTCCATGGACTGCGATTTTGTGTGCTCGGCGGATTGGATGGGAAAAACCGCCGGCCCGGAGATTGCTCCGCTTTCCACGCGGAAGAAGGTGACCGAGTCCGGTTGGTGACATGGCTGAATAATCAGCGCCAAAAAGCGGTCGAGGCGGCGGACGATCTCGGGAAACTGGCTCAGTGCAGGCTTCAGCTTTTCCAGGCGAACGTGAATTGCGGCGGCGTCTTCAAATGCCAGGCTGGCCGACGCGGCATCGCGCTGTGCGGAAAAGTCGCGAGCCAGAGATTCTCCTCCCGAATCGAAGTAGGCTTGCACGCGGTTTACTTCGACGGAATATTCCTCGTCGGTACAGCCTTTGAAGCAGGGGGCAAGGCACATCTTCATCTCGGAATAGATGCAGCCGGGAAACTTGGGATCGGGATGCAGGTCATCCACGCAGCGGCGCATCTTGAAGAAGTCGAGCGAGTCGTTCATGAATTTCTCGGCGGCCGCACGGGACTGGAATGGGCCGTAGTAAAGCGTGCGGCCTGTGAGGCGTCCCATGCGTGTGGTGATGGAGGCGCGAGGATATTGGTTTTCGAGATGCAGCTTCACCAGCGGCGCGAAGCGGAAGCGCATGCGGTTGCTGTAGGTCTTGGGAAAAGTGGAACGCAAGAGTCGGTAAAGCAGGAAGGCGGATTCGAAGTCGGAGCCGGTGGGCGCGTACTCGATCCAGCGAATGCGGTCGCGAAGATTGAGTTTCTTGGTGCGTTCTTCGACCGGGCCCAGCAGGCGTTGGAGACGGCGGCGGAAATTCGCCGTCTTGCTGACGTAAGGCTCCGCTTGTGCATCCTCGCCGCGAAGCAGGAATACGGCCGGCGCAGATGGGACAGCGGCGAAGATTTCGGCCTCGCGTTCAGGGACGAACTCCAGGCGCTCGGTCAGCACGAAGACATTCTAGGTGCCAATCTGTCGGGAATCTACCACGGAAGCAGATCCGTGGCCACCGAAGTTACCGAAAGCTGGCACTGCGGAATTTCTGGCGGAAATCTTCGCCTTCCATCTTGATGAGGCGGCACATTTCGTGCAATCGGGAGCGCATAGGCTCGCCGATGCGATCGCCGAGAGTATCTTCCCGCGCCGCCGCCCGCGCAGTTGCAAAGGACTCAGATGTCCTCGCCCTGTCCAGGTCACCAGTTCCTGCGGCTGGCTCATCCGCGAAGTTAGTGGTGATGATCGTGGTGAGGCTATCGTTGTAGCGCGTGTTCAGAATCAAACGCACTGTATCCCATCTCCACTCAGTTGGTCTCACCGAACCGAGATCGTCGAGTACCAACACTTCGGCCTTGAACAATGGCCGGAGCAAGTCCAGCTCGGTTGCTTGCACTGAGGGATTGTATGAGTCTTGTATCTGCTTCAACAGTTCCGCATAGTCATAGAAAACGCACTCGACGCCTTTTTCGCGAATTAGCGCCTTCGCGATGCCGACAGCAAGATGCGTCTTACCCCGTCCGGCCTTACCCACCAGCAACAGACCGCTCCTGTTCACCGGGTACTCTTCCACGAACCGGCACGCGGCCATGCGCGCGGTCGCGAGATGCAAGTGTGGTCCCTCAAACTCGAAGGTCGACAGTTCACAGTGGTCGTATCTCCTGGGGATGCGCGCCGCAGCCAGCAAGGCCCCAGCCCGCGATTGCAACTGGCAATCGCAACGCGTGACCCGGCGGTCTCTGGGCGCGCTGGAACTGGCGGAAAGCGTTTTCCAACCCGTACCTGCGCATAGCGGACAAACTCCCGCCGCCGTCTTGGTCAACTTCAACCCGGCTTCTTGGATACTTCTCAATTCGATCCTTCTTAAACTGTACTCTCTGACTTTGCACCAGGACGCCGGCTTCCGGCAAGCGCGAAGTGCCAGGTACCTGTGTACAAGCTGTGAAGGGATGGTCGGGACTGTGGAGGGCGGAGGAAAACCGCCCCCGGCCTGACGTTTTGGCGGCCTGTGCGGGTCGGCACGCCGTTTCCAGTGATCGTTCCCAGCCCCAGAACCCACCCGCTCAGGCCCAATCCGGGACACAGGAGTGCGAAACAGGCTTCGGGCGCGGATTTTCACAGTTGACATTCTGCGCGGAGAGAGGAGAATACCAGCCGTCAGGTTTCCCAACTCAGCCACGAGCTTTTGTCCTCCCGGTGTGCGCTGGGTATGAAAGAGACCTGCGAGGAGAAACTATGAATAAAGCCGATCTGGTTGACAAGATCGCAGGCGCTTGCGAAATCAGCAAGGCGCAGGCTACGACTGCAGTGGATACCGCCGTAAGCAGCATTACCGCCGCTTTGCGGAAAGGGGATCGCGTGGCTTTGATAGGTTTCGGCACTTTCTCGGTATCGCAGAGAAAGGCGCGGAACGGGCGCAATCCGCAAACCGGCGCCACGATCAAGATCGCTGCCCGCAAGGTCGCGAAGTTTACCCCTGGGGCCGAACTGAAGAAAACGGTCAATAAGAAGTAACGCACAGAAAGTCTTGGATTCCACGAAAACGGCAGGGGGTCGGCCCTGCCGTTTTCGCTGCTTGCCAAACGTGACCGCGACCGGCCGCCTGCGTCTACAATGGCTGGAGCATGATTGCCCATCTGCGCGGAAAACTTCTGACCAAGCATCCCAATCAAGTCGTGGTGGAAACATGCGGCGTCGGATATGAAGTGAGCATCAGCGTCCCGACCTTTTCCGAATTGCCCGCCAACGGCTCCGAGGTCGCACTACACATCCACACGCATGTGCGGGAAGACGTGATTGCGCTTTACGGATTTCTCCGTCCCGCCGAAAAGCAGCTATTCGAGAAGTTGATGACCGTGAGTGGCATCGGGGCGAGGCTGGCCATCACCATTCTGAGCGGAATGGCGGCCGACGAAATGGCGGGNNCAAGAAGACCGCCGAACGCATGGTATTAGAGCTGCGCGACAAGTTGTCCCCGACGCCAGGGGCTTCCACTCCTGCCGTTCCTGCGATGAGTGAGATGGAAGAAGATGTTCTGTCCGCGCTGGTCAACCTGGGCTACCAGCGTGCCGCAGCCGAGAAGGCCCTGGCGAGTGTGGTCAAGAACGGCGCGGGCAAGAGCGAGAAGAGCGGATCATTCGAGGCGATGTTCCGGGAAGCAATCGCGGGACTCTCGAAGTAACGGTCTAATCCGGCGGTTAGCGAACTCTGGCGAACAACTCTTCTTTTTTGTTCCTTGCACATCAGTTGCCTACAAAGCGCAAGTAAAGGTCGCGGTCCTGCTGGCAGGCCAGAGCCAGGTTCTTGACCTGCTGCCATGCGCTGCTCCGAGGCGGTCCAACATTATTTTCCGATGCAGAAGGTNNTGTAGAGATCGAGCAGCAGCATTTCGTGAGGGACTTTGGCCGTCACGGCGCTGGTGGCCGCATCGAGCGCGGCGAGCGAGTCTTGCACCAGGCCTTGATGGCGGACGTTGGTAAGAAATCCAGCTTCGGCTTGCGCTCCGGTTTCGCCGCCGATATGGCGCAGAATTTCGCCGCGCAGTTCGGCGATGCCCTGGCCCGTGAGAGCGGAAGCGCGAACCGGTGCAGACTGGCCACTGACGATTGACGACTGACCACTTGCCGCCAGATCGCATTTGTTTTGCACGACGATTGTGGGGCGGCCCTCTGCATGCCGCAGCAACTCGTCGTCCTCCGCCGTCACAGGCTGTGATGCGTCGAGCACGACCAGTACTAAATCCGCATCCGCCAGCGCCTCAATGGATTTACGGATGCCGATGGATTCCGCCTCGTCGAGGGCCTGCCGGATTCCGGCGGTGTCGACAAGCTGGATTGGAATGCCGCCGATGGCGACCGTTTCGCTGACCAGATCGCGAGTGGTGCCCGGTGTGGACGTAACGATGGCGCGCTCGCGTTCGA
>PKVW01000049.1 GCA_003131585.1 Acidobacteriaceae bacterium | reverse complement strand
ACGAGCCCACCACCATGGTGGATCCGCTAATGGCGCAACTACTCGGCGATCTCATCAAGCGCCTCAAGCTTCAACTAAACCTGACCAGCATCGTGGTCACGCATGATATGCGCCTCGCGAAAAAGCTGGCCGACCGGGTTGTCTTCTTGTACGAAGGCAAGGCGATCTTCTTCGGCGCCTCGGCGGATATGGAAAAGTCCACTGAGCCCATCGTGCAGGAGTTCCTCGACCTGGATGAGCTGAAGTTGGGAGTGTAGAGGTTGTGCCCATTCTCACGAGCCACGTTAAGACTGAGGAGGCTGACGTGATCGTCGAAGATTACTCTTGACATCCCAAACTCGCCGCGTTCTAATTGATTTAAAGCAGTAGTTCTTTGACAACTAAATAGCAAAATGCTAACTCCATGAACCTCAATATTTTACGGGCAACTCGTTGGTGGCAAAGATTTTAGCGGAGCGCCGGAAGATCTGCCGCAAATCACTTTGTTGATTACAAAGCACTTAGCCTGAAAAGACTGCCTTGCAACCCATTGATTCTAAAGATTTTACCACTAATATCTTTACAATCAATATTTTAGCCGCCACGATTTGGCTAAGTGACTGATTCCAGATAATTTAACCGGCGAGATCTGATTTTGTTTGTAATCCAGATCAGCCCAGCCTAGGCGACCCGACGGACTCAGGTTGCGTCAGATCCGGCGGAGGCCGACAGGGGCTTTATCCATTCGAGGCTTGCTTAGCGTAGCCGTTGCAAGTGAGAACCGGAAGTTGCGGATATTTCTCAAAGCGGGAGTCGGTGAACGAAAGCTGGCACTGCAGGAACGTCGAGGCCCGGTCGGATGTCATTCGCCGGGCGTGCGCGCAGTCGCTGCACAATCCCAGACTTAACGGATCCCAGGTTTCTTTTTTTGCAAAGGCCATACGTGGGGGCTGTCCAGTCACAGCGCGCATTCGCTCAAAATCCCTGCCGCGCCAGCTCCGCCACCGTGAGCCCGCTCTCCTCCGGTTCATTGGTCATCATCTTCTCTACATACTTCGCAATCAGATCGGCTTCGAGATTGACGGGATCGCCGGGCTTGAGAGACTTCAGGTTGGTCATCTCCACGGTGCGCGGAATGATTGCCATAGTGCAGCTTCTGCCTTCGAGCTTCGCCACGGTAAGGCTGATGCCCTCGATGCAGACCGAGCCTTTGTAGACAGTGTACTTCTCCACCTCGCGGGGCAACTCGATGCGCAGCCAGAAGTTTTCTGAGCCAGCGATGCGCTCCAGGGCAATGAACTTGCCGACGCCATCCACGTGGCCTTGCACGATGTGCCCGCCGAATCGGCCATCGGCTTTCATCGGCAGCTCCAGGTTGACGAGAGCGCCCTCGTGCATGCGCGAGAATGACGTGCGCACCCAAGTCTCCGGAGCCAGATCCGCGCAGAACGATTCCGGCTTGATGTCGAGAGCAGTGAGGCAGACGCCACTGGCCGCGACGCTGTCGCCCGTTTTCAGTTCTTTCGGTGCGGTCTCGCCAGTAATGGTAATGCGGCGATTCTCGCCGCGTTGTTCGATGCGGGTGACGCGCCCTACTTCTTCAATAATGCCAGTAAACATGAGGGCCTCGACGCTTAACGAAACATCATAAACCCACCACGGAGGCACGGAGCAAGACATTCCAGGATTGGCTTTCTCCGTGACGGAGCTTGCCCTGAGCGAAGCCGAAGAGTGCCTCCGTGGTGAAACAGAAGCTCACTCCTCGTACGGGTCGCGCAAGTACCCTTCCACCGCGAAGTCTTCTCCAAAACGATGGATATGCAAATGGTTCACCCGCGGGGCCTCATTCATTTGGCGGAAGCCCGCGCCGGAGGCGAGCGGAACCGATCCCGTGCCCCCCAGGATCTTCGGCGCGTAATATAGAAAAACTTTGTCGACCACGCCTGAGGCGAGCGCCGTCCCATTCACTGCGGCTCCGCCTTCAACCATCACGCTGGTGATTTCAAGTTGTCCGAGGCGGCGCAGAACCGCGCGAATATCCGGGCGTCCGTCCGATGCAGCGCTCGGAAGTTGCTCGACCCGAATGCCGCGGGCCTCCAGTTCAGTCTTTTTCTTTTCGTCGGCTGACGAACAGAAAACCAGCACATCATTCTCGAAGGCGCGCTCATCCGCGACGCTCTGCACCAGGCGCGACTCCAACGGTAGTCGCAGATGCGAGTCCAGAATCACGCGCAACAGCGGACGCCGCCGCGAATTGCCGCTGCGATCGGTAAGCAACGGATCGTCGGCGAGGATCGTCCCCACTCCCACCAGGATGGCATCGCTCTGGTGGCGTTGTTGCTGCACGTGGGCACGCGCACTTTCGCCGGTGATCCATCCGCCGGCAGGAGTTCCTGGCGCGCGGTTCAGCCCCGCCGCTGGCGGCGGCGCGATCTTGCCGTCAAGCGTCATCGCGGCCTTCAGTGTCACCAGGGGGATGCCGTGACGGATGTAGCGGGCGAAGCCCTCGTTTAGACGGCGGGCCTCCGCCTCCATCCGCCCAACATCCACGCGGATGCCCGCCGCGCGCAACTTCTCAAAGCCTCGCCCGCTCACCTTAGGATTGGGGTCGGGCATGGATGCAACCACACGATGAATCCCGGCGGCGATCAAGGCGTCCGTGCATGGGGGCGTGCGGCTCTGGTGCGAGTGGGGTTCTAGATTGATGTAGAGCGTGCCACCGCGGGCATTTGCGCCGGCTTGTTCCAGCGCCTGCACCTCAGCGTGCTTCACGCCGCTGTAGGTGTAAACACCTGTACCCACGATGTTGTCTTGCGGATCGACGATGACTGCACCGACATAAGGACTGGGCGATGCCAGCCCGAGGCCTTGGTGTGCGAGGTCAAGCGCACGGCGAAGGAATTGCTCGTCAGTCGAGTGGTCGGGCATTCTGGAAAAATCCACTAATGAGGCGCCATTGGGCTGCGCTTAGCACAGACTCCAGTGCGAACACGAAGACCCGTCTTCAAAACGCGGGACGACGACCTCGGGGGTCACGCTCAAGCCCGTGACGAATGCTGCGCTCGTACGCGGGATATGGCAAGAAAGTAAAACCGCACTACAAGAGCCAGAGATAGCACCAGGTAAAACAAAAACATACCTATTTCCAGATTAGCTACATGAAGCCGGAAAACACTCAAAATCAATATCCCGAAAGTCGTGCCCGCGACAAAGCCGAAACCGATTGCGTTGAACATTGCGCCACGCAATGAGATCTTGCTGTGCCACTCCGGTAATTGCTTAAACATGTGCCCCTCCTATTCGAATAGCGAATCCACAAACTCTTTCGGGTCGAAGGGCAGCAGATCGCCCACTTTCTCGCCCACACCAACGAATCGCACTGGCAAACCCAACTCGCGGGAGATGGCGACCACCACGCCGCCCTTGGCGGNNGCCGTCGAGCTTGGTGAGCACGATGCCGGTGACGCCCGCCGATTGCGTGAACAGGCGCGCCTGCTGCAAGCCGTTTTGCCCAGTGGTCGCGTCCATGACTAGCAGCGTCTCGTGCGGCGCCCCGGGAATAATGCGTTGGGCGGTGCGGCGCATTTTCTCCAGCTCGGACATGAGGCTTGTCTTCGTATGCAGGCGACCGGCTGTGTCGACGATCACGTAGTCTGTCTTCCGCGCGGTTGCGGCCTGCAACGCGTCGAACAACACGGCCGCGGGATCGCCGCCGGGCTTGGTCTTGATCACTTCCGTGCCAGTGCGCTGTCCCCAGATTTCCAGTTGATCGATNNCCGATGGTCGTGGTCTTGCCGGTACCGTTCACGCCCACAACCAGAATCACTTCCGGCCCGCCTTCTACTCTTTGGACAGGCCGGATATTGGCCGCATTCAGAATTGCCAGCAATTCTTCTTTAAGCAGGCGTTTCAGTTCCTGCACATCCTTGATCTGTTTGCGGTCGGCCTTCTCGCGGAGCTTGCCCAGGACTTCCTGGGTGGTCGCAGTGCCCAGGTCGGCGCCGATGAGCGTGGCCTCAAGATCGTCGAGCGTGTTGCGGTCGATTTCCTTGCCGAAGGCAACCACCTCTTCAATGCGCTCGGCCAGATTCTCGCGTGTACGCGTGACTGCCTGCTTCATGCGCTCGAACAGTCCGTTTTTCTTTTCTTCGGTGCTGCCGAACAAGGTTTGAATCATGAGGAAACCTAAGACCTGATTATAGCGGTCAGAAACGGTCAGCCTGCGGCTGGCGGGCGGAGGATGGGCAAGAAATTATGGTTAGACGCGGGTTCTTTCGAGGTTGGCAGCTTCCGGAGCGGGCAGCGCCGGGACAGGCGGGGGTGGGACGTTAGTAGCGGCCGGATCCGCGGCCACCGGCCGCTTGATCGCGATGCGCTGGATGCGAATCTCGCCGCGGCCGTACACCGCCATCAGCGCCGCCACCGTCACGGGATCAAGCCGCTTGCCGGCAAGATTCTGGATGATGGTCAACGCTTCTTCCGGAGTGTGCGCATGCTGGTAAGGACGGTTCGTGGTCAATGCATCAAAAGTATCGGCCACCGCGATCACGCGCGCC
>PKVW01000039.1 GCA_003131585.1 Acidobacteriaceae bacterium | reverse complement strand
CAGGCGGCGGAAAGATCGAACCCCCAAACGCCCGCGGCGCCCAGTTTGTGCTGAACGAGGCAGGCAGTGGAGGGAAAGAACATGTCGGGCGTGACCGTGCCGACGATGATGGCATCGAGATCGCTGGGAGCCAGGCCGCGCTGCGCCAGCGCTTTCCTGGCTGCCTCGACCGCGAGGTCGCTGGTGGCTACTCCGTTTTCGACGATGTGGCGTTGGCGGATGCCGACGCGGCTGAGAATCCAGTCGTCCGTCGTCTCGACCATCTTCTCGAGGTCGGCGTTGGTGAGAAGTTTGGGCGGCACGTAGGTGCCGAGGGCGCTAATTTTGGCGCGAATCGGTGTGGTCAATGAGTGCTCCCGGGTATGAGACTCAGTATTTTGCAGGATTGGACGCAGAATGTCTAACCAGATCTACTCAGTCGAGCCGCCCACCGGCCCAGCTCCACGAACAGTTGATAGAGGCGGACGCCACACGCGATTCTTGAACTCGTCGGGCATAATACGTTGGCGATGCACATTATGTCGGAACCGAAATGGAATGTCCAACGAGAGAACGAACTCGGTAGTGTCCTATTAAATAGGACACTACCAACGAACTCTATTTTGACGGGTGGGACGTGGAACGAGAGATGGCCGGGGCAGAAATAAGCCAGGCACCGGGGGCCCACTGCACACGCAAGAGCCCGTTACCGTTGCTTCNNTCCGGACCTGGCGGGGTTGGCGAGAGTACGTCGCATGAGACCGATGCCTGACCTGAATCATTCTAGCAAACGCGAGCGCAGATTCCCTCCTCCGAGGCATCGCGGTATCGCCGGGCAAAGGGCTGGTGACTTTTGGTGCAAGAAATGCGCGCGAAGGCCTTCCCTTCTCGATGGAACTTGTCGAACAATAGAGGTTGAACAATCGCGGTTGAGCAAAAAACCTGGAAGGCGGATGGATTTCTGACAGCCATCCGCGACACTCGATGACGCAGCCCGCTCAAACAGTCGCCGTAATCTCCGTGGCCCAGGCAATCAACAGATGCTTCGAGCTTTCCATTTATCTGCTTGTGTTGATGGGATTTGGGGCGCTCGCTAGTACTGGCGGACTCGATCTGCCGACGATCCTGCTGGTGGGAGCGGCCCTGGCTGTGCGCGGCTATCTGCTGGTTGAGCGGCGGAGCGTCGTGATTTCGGAGGGCTGGACTACGCCCCTGACCATCGCGTATTTCGTCTTTTACGCAGCGGATTACCTCCTGCTCTCGCGCAGTTTCTTGACGGCGACGGTACACCTGGTGCTGTTTGCCGTGGTGGTACGCACGTTTTCGCTGCGGCGTGATCGTGACTATACGACGCTGGCGATCCTGGCGTTCCTAATGGTACTGGCGTCCGCAGTGCTGACCGTGGACAGTGTTTTTCTATTGTTCTTTGCGGGATTCATGCTGATGGCGGTGGCCACCTTCATTCTGATGGAGATGCGGCGGTCCGTGCGAGCCGCGCGCTTTCAAGCGCGGCACTCCCGCGATATGCAGGAGCACCGGCACCTGGCCTTCTCATTGGCTCGGGTGACGCCGACTTTGGTGCTGATGATTTTGGTGGGCGCGGCGGCGGTATTTTTTCTTCTGCCCCGCATGTCGGCGGGCTACCTGGGCGGCTATTCGTTCGGCACCGATTTTTCCACCGGCTTCAGTGATCGGGTGCAGTTGGGCCGGATCGGAGAGATTCAGCAGTCGAACGCGGTGGTGATGCACATCCAGATTGACGGGGACAAGGAGGGCAAGTACGCCCTGCACTGGCGTGGCGTCGCGCTGGCGAATTTCGACGGCAAGAACTGGTCCAACCCGCGTGAGCAGTACGTGCTCCGGCGGGAGACCGACGGAGGATTCGCCGTTCCCCTCTTTAGCCAGGGAGTGGCCCAGGCTGCGCCGACGCGGAGCCAGACGGCACCGGGAAGCCTGAATCACCTCATCCATTACCGCGTGCTGATGGAGCCGATCGGCACCAACGTATTCTTTCTCGCTCCCTGGGCGCGCCGGGTCAGTGGAGCGTATCGCACGTTGCAGATCGACATGGGCGGAGCGGTGTCCGATCTCGACAGCCAGCGCTCGGTGAGCCTTTATGAGGCGGACTCGGATATTTCTACGCCTTCTCCCGAGCAACTTCGAGGGGCCGGAGATTACCTTCCGGGATTTGCTCTGGCCTATTTGCAGCTACCGGGGCTCGATCCGCGCATTCCGCGGTTGGCGGCGCAGATCTCGGGTTCCGCTTCCAGCAGCTACGACAAGGCCGCTTTGCTCGAAAGATATTTGAAGACGCATTACGGATACACGCTGCAGTTGCCGCGCTCGCCGGTTCCCGATCCTCTGGCCAACTTTCTTTTCGAGCGTAAGCAAGGACACTGCGAGTACTTCGCTTCTTCGATGGCCGTGATGCTGCGGACGCTGCGCATTCCGGCGCGCGTGGTGAACGGCTTCCGCAGCGATGAATTCAACGACCTCACCGGCAACTACGTGGTCCGGGCAAGGAATGCGCACGCCTGGGTGGAAGCCTACTTTCCCGGCTACGGTTGGGTCACGTTCGATCCCACGCCGGGCGGCGGTATCGGGTCGCAGCAGGGTTGGGGCCGGGCGATGCTCTATCTGGATGCCGCGGCATCGTTCTGGCGGGAGTGGGTGATCAGCTATGACTCCTCGCATCAGTACATTCTGAGTCAGTCGGTGCGGAGCGGGACGCGCGGTTCCTGGGAGCGGGCGCGCATGTGGGCGCGGCTGCGTTATGCGCGCCTGCTGAATTGGGCGCGGAAAAGTCAGCGGGGGGCGGAGCATGCGCCGGGACGGTGGTTCGGGGGAAGCGTCGCGGTTGCGTTCCTATTGCTGGCGCTGGCCAATGCGGCGCGGATTTCCCGGATGCTCCGTAGAAGACGGCTGCGGGCACATCCGGAACGATCGCCGGATCAGGCGGCTGCGATGTGGTACGAGCGGATGGCTCGATACCTGGCGCGACGTGGAGTGCAGAAATCCACGACGCAAACGGCGCAGGAATTTGTGCGCGTCATCGAAGACGAGCGGTTGCGGACGCGGGTGGGGCGGTTCACTGACGCCTACGAATCGGCGCGGTTTGGGAATTCTGCAGACGATGCGTTACGGTTGCCGGAGTTGTACGAAGAGGTGGAGTCGGCGACAAAGAAGTGAGCGATGACGCCCGGAGAACCCGGGTTTATCGGCGCGGGTCCATGGCACGACTGGCGATGCGCCTTTCCCGATCATGCAGCACGCAGCATGGGGATGATCCGCAGCCCGACTAGAAGTGCCAGATCACGCCACCGCCGACGAAGAAATTGTGCTGGCGGCTCTTGCCCGTGGCGGCTAAGGGCAGATCAGGCGTGCCGGACCAGAAGTCGCGGACCTGGCCGCGAATGCTGAAGCGGTGCCAGACCCTAACGTCCAGGCCCAGTCCGCCTTGGATTACGCCCGTGGTCGAGGAGCTGGCGGGGTTCGTACCGCCGTAGATCAAGGTTTTATTCTCGCTGAAGCGGCCGAAACCGCCGCCGAAACTCACCCAGGGTGAAACCGCGGTCGCGGGAAACAGATTCAAGCGAACCGACGGGGTAACGAAGATCTGTTTGTAATCGATGGGAACGACATTGGCGCCGGAGTTGAGATCCTCGTCAAGATTGAAGACCGCGGGCACTTCTCCGGAGACAGCGTAGACGGGAGTGCCGAAAAGGCGGCGCGCATAATTAACTTCGAAGCTGAGGCCTTTGCCGGAGCGCACGAAGGGATTGAAATAGGCCGCGCCCGGAATGCCCTGGTCGCTGATGAAGGTGCGGCCAATAATGCCGGTTAATTCGTTTTTCTCGTCCTGGGCCGCCGCTGAGGCGCCAAGAATCGACATCGTCACTACTACGACTGCGATTACGGCCTGTTTCCCAGACATTTCCCCTCCAGGACGCGGGATAACTGCTTGGTCGGTAACGCCTAGCGTAGCATGAAGCGTAAAGTTTTAATCCACAGATTACTGTCTTTGGTGGTGCCGCAGTGAAATGACCCAGCAGATACCCTAAGCCCTCCGGATAGGCTGCACCGATCCGTACGCCGAAAAATGTTAAAATGGCCAGATTGCATGCCCTCGAAGAACCTCACTATCCCACGTTCCAGCAAAGAAACCGCGGACATTCGGTCGGAAGACCACGCGCACGATGCGCGTCCACAGAAAGTGGGTTTCGTCAGCCTGGGATGCCCCAAGAACCTGGTCGACAGCGAAGTGATGATGGGCCTTCTAGCGCGAGCCGGAGCCGAGCTGTCGCCCCGGGCCGAGGACGCCGACGTGATTGTGGTTAATACCTGTTCGTTCATCGAGAGCGCGCAACAGGAGTCCGTGAATACGATTCTCGAAATGGCCGCACACAAGGCCTCGGGGCGGGCAAAAAAGCTGGTCGTCGCCGGATGCCTGGTCGAACGCTTTCGCGATGAAATCCGCAAGCGCATTCCTGAAGTGGATGCCGTTGTGGGGACTGGGGAGTTGCAGAACATTCTGGTGGCAATTGGCATGGCCCCGGCGCCGGCGTACCCGACTCCATCGAACGCCGCTCCGGCGAACGCTGCTCCGGCGAACAACAATTCCCCATTCGTGGTGTTGCCTTCGCGGGCCGAGGGCGACGCGCGGGCGGCACAGGGGCGGTTCTCTCGCGGGCAATGGGACGGGGCGATTGCTGATCTGCCCAACTATTTGTATGACGACGAGACCCCGCGCATCCTCGCCACCCCGAAGCACACCGCCTACATCAAGATCGCGGAGGGCTGCGACCATCCCTGCACGTTCTGCATCATCCCG
>PKVW01000074.1 GCA_003131585.1 Acidobacteriaceae bacterium | reverse complement strand
CAACTCTTCAATTCCAGCGAAAAAAGATTGGCTCGGATTCTGCTCCTGCTTGCCCACTTCGGCAAGGAAGGCGTGCCAGAGACTGTAATCCCCAAGATCAGTCAGGAAACCCTCGCCGAGATGGTCGGCACAACCCGTTCGCGGGTGAGTTTCTTTATGAACCGGTTCAGAAAGCTAGGCTTCGTCGACTATGGCGAGACCGGGCTGCAAGTTCACAGTTCACTTCTGAATATCGTTCTCCACGACTAAGCCTCCCACGCCGTAATCGCAAAGCACAGCTCAAGAAGACGGGGCCGCGAAAATCAGGCATTTGCTGGAGCTAATCCGAAGAGCGGCGTGATTTTTGTCGCAATCAGCACTTCCAGTAGCGTGGCGGTATTACGAACGCTTCCCGAGATGCCGATAAGCGCTTCTGAGACCAGGGGATGTTCCCCCGCCAGCGAGTCAAGACGGTCGCTGACGCAATAGAGTTGCTGAACTTCGTGCAGGATCGCATTCGAATGCATGGGGTACGCGGCTTTCCTGAGAAGGCTAAGAAGAGAAAAACTTCAGATGGGCTGACTTAGTTCAGGAGACCTGAAGAGGAGAAGGCGGAAACCACCTCAAATACATTCTATCATGTTTGAGTGGCTGAATGGTGCAGTCCTTAAAGAGTGGGCCCTGCACACGGGATATCGAATATCAGAGCCCTTGACGCGCGTGCTGCGCCATCTCCACCAGAACTTTCCTAGCTTCCGCCGGAGTGCTCACTTCCCGCAGGAACGCAATGCGTGCACCCCGCATCCCATCTGGGGTTTTCAGGCGCACATGAAAGCCGAGACGGTCCACCGAAGTCATCGCCGCTTGCTGCGACTCAACGCCGGCAAACACCCGGGCCAGCAGGATGAGCGCGTCCTTGTGGTCGGCATTCATGTGTTCAACAATCCCGGCTGCGGCATCGGCCAGCGGATCGGGTTGCGCCTGGTCGTAGTCCGATGCCGCCACCCAGCCCATCACCCCAAAGCCTCCCACATAGTAAACGTCCATCACATCCATTCGGTAAAAGGAAAAGTCTTCAAAATCCACCCAGTACTTGCTGTTGGCGTAACGCTCAAGGTACAGTCTGCGCGCTTCCGCGACCTCAAGCTCCGGTATGGTTATGACATTTCCCAGTACCGTTACCCTCGACGCGCCCAGAGGATCGCCGCTGGCGTCAGGCTGGGTTACCAGCAGGCTGGCGCGCGACTCCGCCTGCAGATTCTGAGTATGCATGGCCATGGTGCTGACGAGGAAGATCGGACGCCCGCGCGCATCCAGCCCGTAGGGCATGACCGAGCCGAAGGGGAATCCCGGCTGTTTGCGCGAAAGGGTTGAAAGGCTGCCAACGCGGCCCAAGTACACCAAAGTGCGCGCCCGCTCCGAAAATGAAGGCTCCGGGACCGCGGCCTGATCGCTGACGCCGCCGGTGGCCGCGTGTTTTCTGCTCGACATGGATGAGGAAGACACTGTTGCTCTCTTCAGGCAGTCTAAATGAAATGAGTGTCTGGTGGTTGTGCGCCGCAGCCCATGTCATGCTTCCGCAAACATTCCGTTCGGTTTCCGTGCGGCAAGCTGAGTCGTTCCAGCTGATTGTTTTCCAGCCGCTGCGAGTGCTAGACTTTGCTTGGCGTAATCTCAGGGAGTTGCCCACCTTTGTATCTTTCATCTTGGCCAGTGGGCGGGAGTAGTTCAGCGGTAGAACGCCAGCTTCCCAAGCTGGATGTCACGGGTTCGATCCCCGTCTCCCGCTCCATCTTTTCAACACCCTCCAGATGGCGCGCCGGCCATGCAGACAATGCTGAGAACAGGATACGCCAGGGTTTCTTGGGATACTCTTCGAGAGGTGATGGACATGATGAGGAAAGTCGATGCAGTGGTCGTGTCCATGCTTCTTTTGGCTGGAACCACGCTTGGTCAGCAGCAGACTGATTGGATCAAGATGTCGAACAACGCGGACATACAATACCGTGTCCAAGTGCTTGATCAGGCGAAGGCATGTTACCTGGAATTCCGGGACGAAAAGCAGGGGACGGGATACACCACTTTCGACGCAGCCGTGGATTACAATTCGACGGATTTGAACCCTGACGGCAAACCGACGATGAAAACGGATACGGAGCACATCGTTACCGCCCCCACACACACTGGCAGTTCGCGCATCCCCAATTGTTCCGCCGTCGTTGATGCTCGTGTCAGTTTTGTCCAGCGCGGCGCGTAAGACCGGCAATGGCTCGCAGTTGGTTCGATCGCAAACAGGCCGTTGGGAATTCGAATCCGCACCATGAAGAACGGCAACGCCAGTCCTCTGCTTCCTCCGTGGTCAATTAGTTTTACCGGTTGTTTGCGGAGCCGAAAGGCGTATCCTTTCAGGGGCCGGGATCGAGGTACCTAGTCCCAGGCAGTGTTGTGGCTGACGAACCTATGGAGGTAGGACTATGACTTCTGGCATTCTGACCTCGACCGGAATCAAAGTTCCGGCGGACTACATTGAAGAAGTAATCATCAGCGTGAAGGCGAAGAACCCCGCCGAGCCTGAGTTCCATCAGGCGGTCCGGGAGGTTTTCGATTCTCTGCGGTTGGTGCTGGCAAAGCATCCCGAGTATCAGTCCAACCGCATCCTGGACAGAATCGTGGAGCCGGAACGCGTGCTCATGTTCCGCGTGCCCTGGCTCGATGATCAAGGCACGGTGCAGGTGAACCGCGGCTTCCGCATCGAGATGAACAGCGCGATCGGGCCCTACAAGGGCGGGCTGCGCTTCCATCCCTCGGTGAACCTCGGCATTCTAAAGTTCCTGGCATTCGAGCAGGTCTTCAAGAATTCGCTCACCACGCTGCCCATGGGCGGCGGCAAGGGCGGTTCGGATTTCGATCCCAAAGGTAAGAGCGACAACGAAGTGATGCGGTTCTGCCAGAGCTTCATGACCGAACTGCAGCGCCATATCGGTCCGAACACAGACGTTCCCGCCGGCGACATCGGCGTGGGCGGACGCGAAATCGGCTATCTGTTCGGCCAGTACAAGCGCCTGCGCAACGAATTCACCGGCGTGCTCACGGGCAAGGGCCTGAACTGGGGCGGGTCTTTAATTCGTCCAGAGGCCACCGGCTATGGCTGCGTGTATTTCGCTGAGGAAATGCTGAAGAGCCGCAAGGACTCACTCGAGGGCAAGCTCTGCCTGGTTTCCGGCAGCGGCAACGTTTCCCAATACACCATCGAGAAGCTGCTCGACTTCGGCGCGAAACCGCTGACCGTGTCGGATTCAAACGGTGTGATCTACGATCCCGATGGCATTGATCGTGAGAAGCTGGCTTATGTATTGGAGTTGAAAAACATACGCCGCGGGCGCATCCGCGATTATGCCGACCGCTACAAGAAGGCGATCTTCATGCCTACGGACGTGAAGCTGGAGCACAACCCGCTGTGGAACATCAAAGCGGATTGTGCTTTCCCCAGCGCCACGCAGAATGAGATCACGGCGAAAGATGCAGCGAACCTTCTGAAGAATGGCATCAAGCTGGTCGCCGAGGGGGCCAACATGCCTAGCACGCTGGAGGCAACGAAGCTGTTCCTCGATGCCAAGGTTCTCTACGGTCCTGCGAAGGCGGCGAACGCGGGCGGTGTGGCCACATCGGGTCTCGAGATGTCGCAGAACAGCGCCCGCATCTCCTGGACACGCGAGGAAGTGGATGATCGGCTGCACAAGATCATGATCTCCATACACCGCAACTGCTACGAAACGGCCGAAAAATACGGCACGCCCGGCAACCTCGTCAACGGCGCTAACATTGCAGGCTTCCTGAAAGTCGCCGACGCGATGCTGGATCAGGGCCTGGTGTAATCTCCTGTCCTTTTCGGAAGTATGATGCGGGGTGGACGATGCTCCACCCCGTAAGTTTTTGGAGGAACGCATGGCTTCTGGCGATCATCTCCCCCATAGAATCATCCTCAGCCGAAAAGGCTGGGACAGTTCGGCCGGCGGAAAGCCGAGTCCCATTTTTTCGGACGGTACCCTGCTAAGCCTACCGATCCCTGACTGCGGGTCCGGCGTCAGATTCAGGGACTTGCGGTCGCACGACAATCAGGTCGAGATCGGCAACTTGGTGGAGGGCCTAACCCGGGGGAGGGTGCGTGGAGAGTCAGAACTGCATCTCGATCCGGATCTGCGTAAGAACGCAATTAGCAGGAACGTCTTTCAGCCGGCGTTCGGCCAAGTCGGCACCGCACAATCGCATCTCGAGAATCAGTCTGTGAGGAAGAGCACCGCAACTGAGGATAAAGCCCTATTCCTCTTCTTCGGGCTCTATCAGCACGTCGAGATGTCGGGAGGTTGGCGTTACGTTTCGCGGGCACGGAAGTTGCACGTGATCTTCGGGTGGCTTCAGGTGGACAGGATCCTACGGTTGCCGGGAGACGATGTCCCCGTCAGTCTGAAGCGACATCCTCACGCGATTCCGTCCTTCATCGTTGAGGCAGAACTACGGCGCCGCTCGAAGGACAAGCGGAACAATACGATCTATTTGCCCCGTGAGAAACTGACGTTCTGCGACAACCTGGCCGGTTCGGGGCTGTTTGATGCTCCGTTTCGTTTGGACGAGGACGACCCCAGACGCCTTTCAGCGCCAAGCCAAGCGCAGCCTTCGCTATGGAGGCTTCCGAGCTTCTTCCACGGCCTCTCCAATATGGGAAAACAGCCCAGCCCGAGCGGAGAATTTTGGAAGCCCCAGCGCAAGGGCTACGGTCAGGAGTTTGTGTTGGACGTGCCGCCCCAGAGCTCAGAGATACACGAATGGCTCGTCCGACTATTCCGGAAAGGAATCGCCCCACAGCCGAAAACGGTTTTCGGCAACGGTTGAAGTGCGTCGCGATGATGGGAACCTCGTCCCGGAGGGACGGCTGAAGCATCAAAGGGGCGTGACGGTGAAAGATTTCAGCCGTGCCTCCGGCACGAGTTTCCATTGATCTGAGCTTTCCCGCCAGTGAACTGGCGGGCTATTTTCGGACGTGCCTCCGGCACCGTTTCAGTGATCGACTGCTTGGGACCGTTGGAATGAGTAATGTGCGCGAGCTTCAATTGACTACAATGAGGAGAATGAGGATTCCCAAGCGAAATCACACCGGCTCGACCTATGACAGCTTTCTCGATGACGAAGGAATCCGGGAAGAAGTCGAGGCGGTCGCCGTCAAACGTGTGCGTGCCTGGCAGCGAGGCGTCGAGCTTCGCTCGACCGGACAGCCGAGAGCGGCTGTCCCCACACGATCCAAAACTAAGCCGCGATCATGACCACGCACGCCATCATCGAGCCCTTCCTCGACGCCGAAGCGCGCCTCGAAGGCTTCGACAACCTGATGCCCTTCAAGGTCCAGAACATCCTTCTAGTCTCCAGCCTCTATGACTCTTTCATTCTCCGCGAAGACGGCCGCCTCAACGAACTGTTAATCGACGAATCGCTCGAACTGAACCTGCAGCAGATCCCGGGCATCACGCATGTTTCGAGCTGCGCCGAGGCGCTCGACCTGGCGCGTTCGCAGCCGCGGTTCAATCTGATCGTCACCAACCTGGCGCTTCGGGATATGACCGCCGCGCAGTTGGCGCGCGAGGTGAAGCGTGCCGGCCTGGATGTGCCGGTGGTGGTGCTGGCTTACGACTACCGGGAGATCAAAAACTTCATCAGTCGAAACCCCGTCACCGATATCGAACGAATTTTCCTCTGGCAGGGGAATGCGCGCATTCTCATCGCCATCGTCAAGTACATCGAGGACAAGCGCAACGTGTTGCACGATACGCGGGCTATGGGAGTGCCCGTGTTGCTGGTGGTCGAAGACAACATCCGTTACTACTCTTCGTTCCTGCCGGTGATTTATACCGAACTGATCAAGCAGTCGCGGCGGGTCATCCAGGAAGGCATCAACGTCGCTCATAAGCTGGTACGGATGCAGGCCCGCCCGAAAATTCTGCTCAGCTCGAACTTTGAAGATGCAGCCCAGTTGGTGCAAGAGTATCGCGATTACCTGATTGGCCTGGTGTCGGACGTGGAATTTCCCTGGGAGGGCAAGCTCAGCCCGGAGGCTGGCTTTGAGCTCGCCCGCCTGATGAAGGCGCTGGTGCCGGATGTGCCGGTAGTCCTTCAAACCAGCCGCACCGAGTTTCGTCCGCGCGCGCTGGCTGCGGGGTATTCGTTTCTGCGGAAACGCTCGCCCACATTGCTGAAAGACTTGCGTCGAATTCTCACCGAGCAAGTTGGTTTTGGCGATTTCGTATTTCGTCTGCCGGATATGAAGGAAGTAGGCCGCGCCAAGGATTTGAATCAGCTCGAAGAACAGTTGCAGACGGTTCCCGCCGAAAGCCTCACCTTTCACGCCCAGAGCAACCATTTCTCCCATTGGCTCATGGCGCGAACCGAGTTTGCTCTGGCCGCCAAGTTGCGGCCGCGCAAGGTCTCGGACTTTAACGGTCCCGAGCATTTGCGCCACGACTTGATCGAATCGATCAACGAGTACCGGCGCGAGCAAAGTGAACTGCTGATCGGCGACTTCAACGCCGATACGTTCAAGCCCTCGGAGTCGAGTTTTCTGCGGATCGGCGCCGGATCCCTGGGAGGCAAGGCTCGCGGCCTCGCGTTTGTGCGCCATCTCCTGCGCAAGAACCGCATCGTGCGGCGGTTTCCCGGCATCCGCATTGCGGTGCCGCCCGCTTTGGTGCTGGCGACGGATGCATTCGACCAATTCATGGCGGAGAACAACCTGCTGGATTTCGCTTTGCAATGCGAGGACGACGCTGAGATTGTCCAGAGATTTGTGGCCGCTCCGCTCTCTGTCAAGTTGCAGGAAGATTTAAGGGCGTTCCTCGCGCAGATCGCGTATCCGCTCGCGGTGCGCTCTTCGAGTCTGCTCGAAGACTCGCAATACCAGCCGTTCACCGGAGTGTATGAAACTTTCATGCTGAGTAATCAGTCGGCAGATCCTGGCGTGCGCCTCGCGGAGTTAATCGACGCCATCAAGCGCGTCTATGCCTCCACCTTCAGCCGCCATGCCAAGGCCTATGTGCGAGCCACGCCTTACCGCCTGGAAGAAGAAAAGATGGCCGTCATTGTCCAGCAAGTTGTGGGCGCACTGCATGGCCCACGGTTCTATCCCGATTTCTCGGGTGTGGTGCGTTCGCACAATTTCTATCCTGTGCCGCCGATGACGTTTGCGGATGGAATTGCCGCGGTGGCCCTGGGCCTGGGCCGGGCCGTGGTCGACGGCGGGAAGTGTCTGACCTTCTGTCCGCGCTATCCCCAAAGCCTGGTGCAATTCTCGTCGGTGGACGACATCCTCGCGAACTCGCAGACGGAGTTCTGGGCGCTCGAGTTAGAGGGCGTTCCCCACAGCCGTCCCGGGCACCTGCGCGAGATGCGCTTCGGCCTGGATGCGGCCGAGGCCGATGGCACGCTGCCCGCGGTCGGTTCCACCTATTCGGTCGACAACCAGGCGGTATATGACGGTGTAAGCCGGCCGGGAGTCCGCATTGTCAGCTTCGCTCCGATGCTCAAACACGGATTGTTTCCGCTGGCAACGATCCTCGAGACGCTGGTAAAAGCCGGAGAAGACGCTCTGGGCAATCCCGTCGAAATCGAGTTTGCGGTTCGCTTGCCCCGGGAACCGGGCGAAGCCGCGGAGTTTGGCTTCCTGCAAGTCCGCCCGCTCACGCTGGCGCGCGATCACCAGGACCTGTCGCTCGACAATGTAGACCCGCGGCAGTTGCTTTGCCAAAGCGGCAAGGTTCTGGGCAACGGGCGCATCGAGAACCTGCATGACGTGGTGGTCGTCGATTCACAGCGCTTCGAGCGCAGCCGCAGCCAGGAGGTGGCCAAAGCGGTGGCCCATTTCAACGGTTTACTCAGCGCCGAAAACCGGCCGTATCTGCTGATTGGGGTGGGGCGGTGGGGATCGAACGATCCGTGGCTTGGAATTCCGGTGGAGTGGGACGAAATCTCCGGCGCGCGCGTCATTGTCGAGGCCGGGTTTCGCGATTTTCGCGTCACGCCTTCGCAGGGCAGTCATTTCTTCCAGAATCTCACCGCATTTCAGATCGGTTACTTCACCGTGAATCCGGATGCCGGAGAAGGCTCGGTGGACTGGGAGTGGTTGAGCGAGCGACCTTCCGTGGACGAAGACGGATGCGTCCGCCATCTGCGCTTCGATGCGCCGCTGCGGGTGGTCATGAACAGCAGAACCAGTCAGGGCATCATCTTCAAGCCGGAAGCGGCGGCAGCTCGGTAGGTCGCACGCCTCTCGAATGTCGTCACAGTCCTGGCTTACGGATTGGAATTGCCGGCCTGGGCCACGTCGCCCTTGCTGTGCTTGTGGGACAACTTGCGATGGATATCGGGCCAGAACTCTTTCACCACGATCGTGATGGTGTCGTATCCAACCTGCGTTCCCCAAACACTGGCAGTATTCGATAGAGTTTTGTCCGCCCTTGGATGGTAGCTGTAGGTAGAAATTCCGGCCGATAAGGCGCTGCCAAGAACTTCGGAATAGTTGAATTGCTGACCGCCGGAATCGGTCCGGGTGACAACGATTCGGCTGATGGCATAACCAGTCCGGCGCGAGAACCCGCCTTTGCCCGACTGAAAGAAGCGCGGATCCTGATGCAGCAGTGACGGAAGAATCGCGCCGGTCATAAAGTTTTCGATGGTGCCGTCGGCAAAGGCCGATCCAAAGCGCTTGGCATAACCCTCCGCGCCTTGACCAAAACCGGGTTCGCTGTTTTCCGTCTGGCTGATGGCCGCCAGAAAACCGTACCACGGATATTGCACATAATCGAATGAACCCCGGAACACGACTTTGAATTTCTGTCCTGTGGTCAGCGGCGGCACGTTGCCGCCATTCTCCAGGGTCAGGAAGTTCGGCAGCGCAAAGAAGAGCCGGTCATTCGACGTTCCTGCATTTTTCCCCTGGCCGCTCGTACTTGGCGCGCTCTTGTCCTTATCCTTATCCTTGTCATCCTTGTCCGGCGGAGGCTGCGTCGAACCCGGAGGCGCAGGGTTTGTTGGCGGCGGCGCCTGCTGCGCCGCGGACGGAAAAGAAAGAAGGATTGCAAGTACAAAGCCAACAACCAATCGGGCGGCAAACTTCATCGACACGCACTTCTCCTGAAATCGAATCTCGCTGACAACCGAAACGACGATATCGTCATTCTACCAGTCAGATTGCTGTCCCCCCCGACTCTTGCCGCGGTTTTACATTGATTTACAAACCGCGCCTTTCGGCGCAGGGCTCACGGGCTGCCGAAACGCGGCAAGACTCGTATCAGGACGTGCCTTCACGCACGCCGTAAATTCCCAGAATGGCTGTGCCTTCAGGACTGCAAAGCCGCCTTCAACATTTCGCTCTAGAAGTGAAACGCAACCTCGGCGGTCAGCGAGCGCGGCGTCACATAGTGCGTCCCACTAAATGTTGAAAGAAAGTTATAGAGCGCGTAGTTGTTGGTCAGGTTAATGGCGGTCAATTGCGCACTCACTTTGTACTTGTCGCCATGGAACAAGTTGTCGTGGCCCACTGAGATGTCGAACAGACTCCGCGGTGCGATGCGCTGCGGATTGTGGTCGTCGTTCTCTGTTCCCGGTGCTGGCACTTTGATAAGCGTAGACCCAAACTGCGACGCCAGGCATGGGCTGGGCAGAGCTTGAGTGGGAGTCGCGCGTACGCCATTGCAGGTGAATCCAGCCTGGAACTCCTGATCCGCTGTCAAAGGCGCGCCGGTAATGGTGTTGATCAGGTTCACGGCTGGTTCGCCACTGATCGTGGTCGATGCCCCCGCGCAAGTAGCGGTCAGCGGGTTATAACACGGCGTCGCGCCCGCTACCAGCCCGCTGTCATATCTCCAGTTGAACCCAACCCATGGCCCGCGCTTCCACGGCTGATACTGCAGGTGAGTTGTCTCATTGTATTTCTCGTCGTGGTCAATTCGAAACACGCCGGTCGCAGGGGGGACAATAGGCAACCCGGCCACTTGCGGCAGGAAGAAGCGCGCCGCCACGCTCGACATGACCACCTGCGCCGAGAACCCACGGTAGTTAGGCACGCTCACGCGAAGCGCAAATCCGGGGATCTTGGAGTTGTGCCACTCAATCGGAAAGGTGATGGGCGTGCTACCGACGGTACCGAAGTCGTAGCCGTTATGTGTGTACTTCCAAATGTATTCACCACTCACCACCAGGTAGCGTCCCCAAGCTTGTTGCAGGCCGGCGTGGAATTCATTGCGGTAGCCCGGCGTGATCGCGCCTGAGTTACAGGGAACACCGGGTGGCGGAACCAGCGTGGCAAGAAACGCGATGCTGCATCCCGTGCTGGCTATCGCCAGGTTCTCGTTGAAGGGGCTTTCCAGGGTCCGGGCATAAGAGATACGGAGCACGGTATTAGTCCTCTTGATGTTGTAGGCAGCGCCGAGGCGGGGCTCTGCCTGGCGGCCGGCGGATAGGCCGTTGTAAAAATCGCCGCGCAATCCCAGGTTGAACGACCAGTTTCCTTTCGTGATCGCATCCTGGGCGTAGAGCGCCAGCTCTTTCACATCCGTGTGACCGTGGAAGGAGAACAGATCCCCTCTGGCGTACAGGCCGCCTCCTCCAGTTAAGTCGTAAGGCGCCAGAATCGCGCAGGCCGTGCCCGGAACGGGCTGGTGCGTCACTCGATCCAGGCAGGAAGGCGTGAAGCCCGCGACCAGCCCTGGATCGACGATGCCGATTCCGGCATCCTCCGTGAGGAACGTGTGTTCATACGTGACTCCCACCTTCACATTGTGAATCCCTTTCACGTAAGAAACGTTGGACCGAACTCCAGCATTCGTGAGCGTGCGATTCTGAATGACGGTCTCGCCCTGAAGATCGGGAGAAAAATCGTCAAACGGATCCCCGCTGGGGTAGTAGTTGTACTGATCGTGCCGTACGAAGCCGCCCAACGTAAACACTGCGTTCGAGCTGAGCAAGCGCGTCCAGGTCGGCGCAACGTTAAAGGTCTTAATTTGTGAAACCTGGTCCGTCGTCCCCAGAGGATTGCCGGTTACCGGATCGCTAAGTTGGACGCCATTGACGTTATGAAATTGTTGGTCGTACGAGTTAGGATTTTGGAACCAGGAGCGCGAGTAACCGAAATTCAAGTGAAGCGAGTCTGCGCTTGAGAGTTGATAGTCCACGCGGTCGAAAAGGTTCTCTTCGTTCCCTTTGTCATGCATCACGGCGAACTCCGGTGGATCCAGGAACCGGCCGCTGTTCAGTCCATTGGCGGAAATGAAGTTCCCCCACTTTTGGCCGCCATAACCGAGGGTAAACCCAGCATTGGACGTGCCAAACGAACCGTATGACGCGGTCACGGTGCCGTGAGGAGTAGTCATTCCTTGGCCGGACTGCGTCGTGACGTTGATGACCACGCTGGTCTTGCCGCCATATTCCGCCGGCGGCGCGCCCGCGATTACCTCCAGCGACTGAATTGAATCCAGAGGAACCTGGTTGGAAAAAACCTTGCTCTGCTGGTCGGTGATGGGCTGGCCATCGACGGAGAACGAGTTCTCCGCATGATCCCCCATTCCGTGGAACAAGCCGTTGGAATCGGCGGCAATCCCCGGCGTTGAAAGCGTTACCAGCGAACTCAGTGACGAAGACGCACTTTCTAAAGGAAGCTTGTCGAACAGGCTCTTGTCCACATCGGTGTGAAAGGTTGGCTCGGTTTCCAAGAGGTCTCCAGCAGCCTCGACAGTCACTTCGGTGGAGGATCCTTCGACTTGAAGGGTGATGTCGACCGTCTGAGGCACCAGCGACCGGACCTCGACGTCCTGCGCCGTTGGATTGAATCCAGTTGCCGTCACCTTCATATGGTAGGGATTGAAGGGAACGTTGGCGAACCCGAATTGTCCCGAGGCATCCGTGGTGACGGAGCGGTCGTAACCGCTGACTGGGTTATGGATTTCAACCGTGGCATTGGCGACAACGGCCCCGGTGGGATCTGCAACTGTTCCGCTAATGGAGGTGGAACTCCCGACGGACTGGGCCAGGCTAAAAGTGGCGGACAGAAAGAATGTGATGGCGCCAACGACAGCGCCGTGCCATGGATGAAGATGAGATGTAGGCATGAATCCTCCTGGAGGAAGTCGAGAAATGGCGAAATCGAGAAATAGGGATCGGCCCGGCATGTCATGCCGGATCTTGACCTTTGATCTGAGAGAATCCCTAGATGGCAGGAGGGCCACGAATGCCCAAGTCAAAAACGCTGAGCCGGGCCTTCGCGATAACTTCTTCTTCTTGCAGCAGGCCGATCGCGGCAAAAACCGGCCTGACCTGATTGGAAGTAGCTGTGGGCGTGGTGCTATGGGCCACCGCGCAGATGGAACAGGATGCAGATTCGGTCTTGTTTGGATGGTTGTGGGTAGACTCCGCCACCGCCGTCCACAACATCAAGGACAGGCAGAGCCAGGTCAACCATCGAGAAGTAAACCGCATGCGTTCCTGCATTGGGCTAGATTCTTTTTAGCCTATAACGGCTGCATCGCACAAGGCAAGGTCCGGGCAAGTTACTATGGGAGCGGCGTGTTATGTTGGCCTGAGGTAAGGCGGCAAGGCAGACCTCAAACTTCACAAGCGAGGGAACTTATGTCAGAACCGAGTTACGAAGAGCTCAAAGCCCGTTTGTCCCAGTTGGAAAAAGAAGTCGACACCAAGAAGCGGAGCGGCGACCTGATCTTCAAGGTCGGCGAAAAAGGCGGCGTCAGTGTCTACGGACTCGGCCGATTCCCGGTCACGCTGTATTACGAACAGTGGAACCGGCTGCTCGGAACGGCGGAGGATCTCAAGAAGTTCATGGAAGAGAACAAATCCCGGCTCAAGCTCAAAGAGTAAGGCTAAGCCCCGCCTCGTGCTGAGGCGCCAGCCCCGTGGTGCAGGTGAGATTCGATCGGGCATCGCTTCAGCGATGCCGCAAGAGCACGCAGGCCATCGCGCCTTTAGGCGCTGCGTCTTCAGTACCCATTCTGCCGCGCGGGTCGCTATGGGCGGGGTCACCCCCGGGTTACGTTTCCTGGACGAAATTGAACGTGCGCATTGGGCGGTTCGAGCTATAATAAAAGGCCTGTGCCCAAGTACTCCATCGTCGTCCCTCTCCACAATGAGCAGGAGAACGTCACCGATCTCTACGACCGCTTGAAAGTGGTGATGGAGGCCGCGGGCGAGACCTTCGAAATTGTGCTGGTCGATGACGGCTCGAACGATCACACCTTCGCCATGCTGCGCGAGATTGCGGCCGTGGATAGCCGCGTCACCGTGGTCAAGCTCCGCCGCAACTTCGGCCAAACCGCCGGACTGGCCGCCGGTTTCGACCATGCGCGCGGCGAGTACATCATCGCCATGGATGGCGACCTGCAGCACGATCCCGCCGACATCCCGCTGTTTCTGGAAAAGATTGCGGCCGGTTACGACATTGTCAGCGGCTGGCGCAAGGTGCGCGTGGATAACTTCTGGATGCGCCGCATCCCCTCCCGCATGGCGAACTGGTGGATGGCCAAGTTGAGCGGCGTCGATATTCACGACTTCGGCACCACCTTCAAAGCCTACCGCCGCGAGATCCTCGAGCAGGTTCCGCTCTATGGCGAGTTGCACCGCTTCATCCCCGCGCTGGCGTCGTGGTATGGCGCGTCCATTTGCGAAGTGCCCATCCGCAACGTGAACCGCGAACGCGGCGCTTCGCACTACGGCATCTCCCGCACCTTCCGCGTTGTTTTCGATCTCATCACCATCCGCTTCCTGCTCCGCTATCTTTCCCGCCCGCTGCACTTCTTCGGAACCTTTGGCCTGCTCAGCATGTTCGGCGGCAGCGCCATCGTGGCCTGGCTGGGTGCGGAGAAGTTCCTGCGCCACGTTCCTGTAATGGCTTCGCACGGTCCGCTGATGATGCTGGCCCTCGGCCTGCTGCTCGGCGGATTAAATCTTCTCGCCATCGGACTGCTCGGCGAGATGCAGGTGCGGCACTACCACGAACCCCGCCACCGCGCTCCCTACTCCGTCGATCGCGTCCTTCGTTCTCAAAACGAAGAGCACAGCGTCTCGGAATAATGTAGCGCCGCCGTCCCCGGCGGCTGTTGGCGCCAAAACCCCGCTGCTGGCTATCGCTCTCCTTCGCGTCCTTAGCGGCTTCTCTTCGCGACCTTTGCGCGCCCTCGCCAAGATCCCGCCCATCCGTTTTCCACAACTAAATCTTTGCCGTTGTGACATCTAACCTTTCCTTGCACAGACGCCCCGTCCTAATCTGACAATGTAAGGCCTGGATGTGCGCCGTGCCTAGTCCTAGGAAACTCACGGCCCCCGCAACCTCCCCACGTGAGTGAGGGACAGAGGGACATCTAATCCAGGGCGTGTCAGGTAAGCTACCCTGAATAGCTCAGGGCTGCCGCCCGTTGTGGGAGTGATCACTTCCAAGCTTAAAACTTGAAGTTTGAGGAAGAGAAGATAACGAAAAAGAATACAAAGCACAGAAAGCAAACTTAGAAGTAGTCCCTCGTCAGACTGCTGAAAGGAAAGATTCGTATCGGGCGTGCCTTCCGGCACCCCGCGAGAGCCGCCTCTTCAACACCGCCCTCAGGCGCTGAAGGCAGCGCGCTGCCGCCTTTCGCCCATTTTCACCGGATCTCCGGCAGTCGCTCCCACGCAATACCGGAGCACAACCCGCCAGATTTCAAAGCAGCCCAACGAACCCAACTGCCGCAAATGTACATGCAGACCCAGCGTATAATGTGCCCCTTGGGATTGTTAGGAGCGTTGATGGCACAAACTACGCAGCACGAATTGCAACTGGCCCGCCGCATGTCGCGGCTGGGCACCGAAACCGCTTTCGAGGTTCTGAATAAGGCGCGGGCGCTGGAGCGTCAGGGCAAGAGCATCATTCACTTGGAGATCGGCGAGCCGGACTTCGACACTCCCGCCAATGTGGTGGAAGCCGCCGTCGACGCGCTGCATAAGGGTTGGACTCACTACGGTCCCTCCGCCGGCTTGCCTGAGCTGCGCCAGACCATTGCCGATTACGTCGGCCGCACCCGCGGGATCAAGGTTACCGCCGAAGAAGTAGTCGTGGTGCCTGGCGGTAAGCCGATCATTTTCTTCACTATTCTGGCTTTAATTGACGAAGAAGATGAGGTTATATATCCCAACCCCGGGTTCCCCATTTATGAGTCCATGATCCGCTACGTTGGTGGCCGGGCACTGCCGATCCGCCTGCGCGAGGAGCGCGATTTCTCCCTGGACGTAGATGAACTCGCAGCGCTCATCACCGACCGCACCCGACTGATTATTCTGAATTCGCCGCAGAACCCCACCGGCGGCGTAATGCAGCGCAGAGATATCGAACAGGTTGCCAAGGTACTCGGCGACCGCAACATCCTGGTGTTGTCGGATGAGATCTACAGCCGCCTGCTTTTTGAAGGTGAGCATTTCTCCATTATGTCGGTGCCCGGCATGCAGGAGCGGACCATCCTGCTGGATGGTTTCTCAAAGACATACGCCATGACCGGTTGGCGCATGGGCTACGGCGTAATGCGGCCGGACCTCGCGGCGCACATCACCCGGCTAATGACAAATTCCAATTCGTGCACCGCCAGCTTCACTCAAATGGCGGGGATCGAGGCGCTGCGCGGCGACCAGAGTTCGGTGGATCACATGTGCGCTGAGTTCAAGCGGCGGCGCGACATGTTCGTCGCCGGCCTGAACAAGATCAAGGGCTTTTCCTGCCGCATGCCTAAGGGCGCGTTCTACGTTTTCCCCAACATCACGAAGACAGGCTGGAAGTCGAAGCCGCTCGCGGACGCTCTTCTGGAACAATCCGGCGTGGCGGCACTTTCCGGCACGGCATTCGGCGACTTCGGCGAGGGCTACCTGCGCTTCAGCGTGGCCAACTCTCTGGAGAACCTGCAGCAGGCCCTCGACCGCATCGACCAGTGGACCCGGAAGAATCTCTGAGGTCAGCGCACATCGGATCAGATGGGTTATGCCGAAAAGGATTTCAGCGCGAGCAGCAAGACCCAAGCCCAGCCGTCCCCATATGCCGGACTACGGCCTGCCGGAGGCAACAAAGGCCTGCTCCCGTGGAGTTGGGCCGAGCAGCGTCTGAAGAAATCGCACAACTACTGGATCACCACCGTAAAGCCCGACGGCTCGCCGCACACCATGGTGGTCTGGGGCCTGTGGCAGGAGGGCCGTTTCGTGTTCAGCACCGGCAGCAAGTCGCGCAAGGCGCGCAACCTGGCGCAAAACGCGAACAGCGTGGTCTGCACCGAGCACGCGCACGAAGCTGTCATCGTCGAGGGCACCGCCGAAATTGCCGACGTGCTGGCTCGACGCAAGTTCCTTCCCAAGTATGAGCGCAAATACAAGTTCGACATGTCAGGCATGAAGCAGGCCATCCTCTCGATGAAGGAACCGGTCTTCGCGGTGCGTCCGCGCGTGGTGTTTGGCTTGTGGGAAAAGGAATTCGTAGGGAAGTCCACGCGGTGGAAGTAAGTAAGGTAGCCTATGCAGTTCAGTCGATCGTCTTTCTTACAAGGAACACCATCTTACAAGGAAAACCATGAGCCAGAAATTTCGCGTTTTTGCCACCTGCGACATTGGAGAAGCGATCAACCTGCTGCGCCACCGTGGTTATGAGGTTGAGGTCTATCCCCAACCGGAAGCGCCGCCGAAGAGCCTGATTATCGAAAAAGTGAAGTCTGGGGTCGACGGCTTGATCACCACGCTGCGCGATCCCATGGACGCCGAGGTCTTCGAAGCGGGGAAGAACACCCTGAAAGTCGTGGCCCAGTTTGCCGTCGGGTTCGACAACATCAACCGCGCCGATGCGAACCGCTGCAAGATTCCTTTCACCCACACGCCAGATGTCCTGACCGAGGCCACTGCGGAGTTCGCTTTCTTCATGCTCGGCATGCTGGCGCGCAAGATGTGGTCCGCCGAGCACCTTACGCGCGACAACCAGTGGGGATACTGGCATCCCTACCTGCCGTTTCTGGGCGACGAAGTGACCGGCAAAACCATCGCCATCGTCGGAACAGGGCGGATCGGGCTGGCCCTGATCAAGAAGTGCGCCGGCTTCGACATGAACATGCTGTGCTACGACCCGGCGTATGAGAACCACGATTACATCAAGGCCATTCAAGAGAACATGGACCTGCGCCACGCGCGCGGCATTTCGAAAGAAAAGAACTGGATCAAGTATGTGCCGTTCGAAGAGGCCCTGCGCGGGGCCGACTTCGTCAGCGTGCACGTGCCCCTGTTGCG
The DNA here is from genome assembly GCA_003131585.1 of Acidobacteriaceae bacterium. Taxonomy (GTDB): domain Bacteria; phylum Acidobacteriota; class Terriglobia; order Terriglobales; family Acidobacteriaceae; genus Sulfotelmatobacter. The sequence goes on along the minus strand of PKVW01000074.1, from coordinate 122,825 downwards.
TCCGGGCGAAAGCGCAACGCCCACCTACCATCTGTTCAACGAGCGGACCTTGCGGCTGATGAAGCCGACGGCATTCCTGGTAAACGACTCGCGCGGGCCGGTGGTGGACGAGGCCGCTTTGGCGCGCGCGCTGCGCGAAAACTGGATCGCGGGCGCCGCCCTCGATGTATATGAGAAAGAGCCGCTGCCCGCCGATTCGCCGCTGCGCGACCCCGCGATTGCCGACCGTTGCCGCCTGATGCCGCACTTTGCCAGCGCGGCGCGCATCACGCGGCTCTCCACCGATCCCAACAAAGGCATGGCGGGACGCTGCGTGCAGGGATTGATCGACGTGCTCGAAGCCAACTATGGAGGCGATATTACGAAAATGCCCTATGTCGTAAACAAGGAGGCGTTCGGGAAGTCCTAAGAGCGCAGATTACTGCAGCTTCGCATATTCCGCCTTGGCCTGCTTCAGGATGGGGATGTCGGGGTCGGCGTCTTTCCAGAGCGTGAGGAAATCTTTGTATGCGGCAAGCGCCCGGACGCGGGCGGCATCCACATCCGCTCCCTGTGAGGTTCTGGCTTGCAAAGCATTCGCGCGAGCCACTCCCAGATGCGCCAACGCGCCGGTCCAGCAGTTCCAGACGATGCCGCTGTGGTCGAGAATTTTCTGAAATTCGGTGGCGGCGGCATTTCCTTGTGCGGCTGCCAAGTATGCTTCTCCGCGCACATACACGTGATAGAGGCAGGAAATATTATTGACGAACGTAAAATCCCCTAATTCGATGGAGGAAGCTGCCTGCAACGCATTCAAGGCACGAGCCGGTTGTTTTCTTACCAGCGCCGACTCTGCCCGAATCACGGGCAGCCAAAGCGACTGGATTTGCGTGTCCAGCGGGAAGCGCTTCCCCAGGTCTTGTGCCAGGGACTCGGCTCGCGCCGTATCGCCCGCCATGGCAAAGGCAAGCGCGGCTTCGCTCTCGACCCCCTGACTCCCGGGAAAAAGTTTCAAAGCCTTTGCCGCAGACTGCCGCGCTTCCGTAACATTTCCATAAGCTGCTTGTTGCACCGCAGCGTTGCCGAGATAAATTGCTCCGCCCTCCTTGCCGTCCGTCCGCACGGCGGAGTCCACAGCCCGCTGGTTCAGTTGCCGCCCTTTGGCCACATGACCGGCGTATGCCTCGGTGTCGGAAGCCAGCGCAAGTCCACAGTTTTCCACCTCGGGCTGGCCCGCCAGCCACTGTTGCTGTTCCGTCATTCCCGCGGAGTCCGCTCCGAGAAAGGCCAGAGCATACAGATCATTGTGGATCGGATACTCATCCAGTTTTCGCGCCTGCGCCTCGTGGATGATCCGCCGGGCGTCATCGAAGCGCTGCAATGCCACAAAGTAGCCGGCCAGATTGCTGTACGAAGCTGGATCATCGGGCGCAAGGCGTATATCTTGCCTGGTCATCTCCGCGGCCTTCTCGTACTGGCCCTGCGAGGCCAAGACCAAGCCCAAATAACCGTACGCTCCGCCGACCCGCGGATAGCTCCTGATCCACTCTTGATACGTCCGGGCCGCTTTATCCAGCTCCCCGGTTACATTGCGATAGTAATCGGCAGTGATCGCCAGCTTTTCCCATTCGCTGGCATGTTCCCGCAACTCAAATGCCTTGGTGTAGTACTCGGCAGCCCGCTCGGTTTGGCCGAGACCATAATAGTCGTTGCCCACTGCTCTGTAACCCATGGCAAAACTCGGATCAAGCTCGATGGCGCGTTGGTGGTAAGGGAGCGCCGCGGCCTGGCTCTCCGCACGCCAGCCAAGGCTGTACGCCTTCAGCGCTTCCAGCGAACCCGTGGTAGCCTGGTCCAACGAGACGTCAAATTTCTGCACCGTAGCCAGTGATTCGCCCAGTTCCGCCCGCAGCTTCGAGGCTGCCCCGCCTAGCGCGTCCAGCACCTTCTCCTTGGACGTGGCGATGACTTGCTCCTGCGCCAGCGTATCTCCGCTCTGGCAATTTACCGCTTTCAATCCCAGCACATATTCGCTGCCTAGACTGCCAATCGACCCTGCAAGGTAAGCCTTGCTGCCCGCCCGCTGGCAAAGCTCGCGGGCTACCTCGGGCGTAAGCTTTGTGCCGGCCGGCCGGGTCATCAGTTGCAGAGTCTTCGCAACTTCGCTGTCGGAGAGCACATTCAAGAAAGGCGATTGCCGCAGGGAAACGTTGAGCGCAGTCTTCAGCGCATCGTCGAATACGGCATCGCCGGTGCCGTTGGAAAAATCGGCGAGAACAATGGTGTCCTTGTCGGTCAGGCGCTTGCCTGACCGATGCGAACGATAGTAAAGCCCACCGGCAGTCAGCAAGAGGACGACTAGGGCCGGAACCGCAATCTTCCAGAGCCTCGCAAACCCAACCGCAGGAACTTCTGCCACTGCCACCGTGCCCGTGCTTGCCCCGGAACTACGCCCGCTCTCGGTGTCCCGCTTCAGCCGTTGCAAATCCAGGCGAACTTCTGCGGCATGTTGATAGCGGAGATCGCGGTCCTTCTCCAGAGCCTTATCGATAATGGCTTCCAATTGCAACGGCACCTGCGGATCGAGCTGCGACGCCGGCCGCGGCTTCTGGTGCAAAATCGCGCCGCAGATTTCTCCCGAGCTGGAGCCCTCGAACGGCATCTTCCCGGTCGCCATCTCATACAGCACCGCGCCAAAGGAAAATAAATCGCTTCGCGGATCGAGCTCTTTCGCCCGCACCTGCTCGGGTGACATATAAGCCACCGTGCCCAGCATCGTTCCCGGGCTGGTCAGGTTGTGGTCGTCGATGGTGGCCGTCGGTTCGTTAGCCCATGCACTCTGGCTCGATGAACTGGTTGTGGGCGCGACCTTCGCCAGCCCGAAGTCCAGAATCTTCGCGTGACCGCGCTTGGTGACGAAGATGTTGGCGGGCTTGATGTCGCGATGCACGATACCTTGCGAGTGCGCCGCATCCAGTGCGTCCGCAATCTCAATCGCCAGGCCGAGAAGAACATCGGTGTCAAGAGGTTTTCCCGCGATGCGATGCTTGAGCGTCAAGCCCTCCAGAAACTCCATCGCGATGAAGGCTTCGCCATGCTGGTCGTCGATTTCGTAGATGGTGCAGATGTTCGGATGATTCAGCGCCGAGGCAGCCTTGGCTTCGCGTTGAAAACGGGCGAGTGCCTGCGGATCTTTGGCTACGTCCTCGGGCAGAAACTTCAGGGCGACAAAGCGGCCGAGCTTAACATCCTCAGCCTTGTAGACCACACCCATCCCGCCGCCGCCCACCTTCTCGAGGATGCGGTAGTGCGAGATGGTTTGGCCGATCACCTAAGCTGGACCTCACCCGTTGGGAATGAGCATGTTAGGTCGTGGTTGCGGTCAAGTCAATGCGGAGCGGACGCTCTAAGGGGGGTATACTCTTTGTCCACATCTCTCTTTTCGCTCGTTCCCGCTAGAATGTAGGAGCGGTCATTTTGCCCCAAGGATACGAATGAAAAAGCGATACGGCTTCTTTCTTCTTCCGTTTCTCCTGCTGCTTCTGATTCCTGGGATGTCTGCCGAGACCCATGGCCCGGAGCGCCAACTCAAGTTGATCCCTGAGCCCAAGGAAGTGCAAATGCATCAGGGCAGTTTTCGCGTACGGCCAACCACCAGAATCCTGGTGGAGTTCGGCCATCAAGCCGAAGACCGCATCGCCGCGGAAACGCTGGTGGAAGAAATCCGCGATGAGTCCGGGTTGGAATTGAGCATTACCGGCGCCAAGGCGGAATCCAAACAAGAATCCAAACGAGAAACAGGCGCCATCGTTCTGGCGCGCCTGCGGGACCGCGTCGTGCGGGAGTTTCTGGAATCCAAAGGCCTGAAGGCGGATTCCATCGGAGACCAGGGCTACCTGCTGTTCTCCGACAACTCCCACCTGATCGTTGCCGCCAACACCGGCCAGGGACTGTTCTATGGAGTGCAGACGTTGCGGCAATTGCTGCGTGCCGAAGGCCAGAGTCTGATCTGTCCGGCGGTTGCGATTCGCGACTGGCCGAGCATGGAATGGCGAGGCGTGCAGGACGACATCAGCCGCGGTCCCATTCCCTCCGAAGACTTCATGAAGCGCCAGATCCGCATCCTCTTAGTTCGGAGTCTTTCCGAAGTCTCCTGGAGAAAGAAGAAAGAGGTGATGCGTGACCCGGTTTCGCTTTTGCCGGCCCGCGTTTCTTATCCTGGCTAGGTACGCCGTGGCCAGGTGCGTCGTGGCTTCGTGCCTCGCGGTGTGTTGTTTCGCGCACGGGCAAGATTATTACCCGAATCAAGAGGTTCGCATCGGCGACCTGCCTTCGCTGACGGCAAAGTCCAGGGACGCCTCCGATGTGCTGGTGGCATCGGTGGAGATCATTTTTCGCGATAAGGAGGTTTGCTGTGGGAAGAACTCCGCCCTTGAAGACAGCGTCCAAAGGGCGGATCCCATGTCTTTGAAGGATATTGGCGCCAGGCTGCAGGGAAGGCATCTGTTGAGCGATGGCCGCCCGTTCCTGGTCACGGCGGAATATCTGCCGGCGGCTGCGGTCAATTCCGGTCAACTGATCGGCGCGCTCATGGAGAAACACGCGCCGCTCATGGAGTGGAACTCTCGCTTGTATGTTGTCTACGGAGTGATCTTCGACGAGACTCTGGACCTTTCCACGGGCGCGAGAATGGATGCGATCCGCAAGTTCTTACTGCTGGACGCGCGATTTTCCAATGCGCGCCGGCAGGTTTCCTTCGACCGGCTGACCGACGATTGGGGGAAGGTGCAAGGTTTGTTGATGCTGACGGCTGCGCCGCAACCTTAGATGTTTTCCGACCGCACCAACTGGAAGCTCACGCGCAATCGCCTGACCGAGGCGCTCGAAGAAGTACGATCGAGCGGCGCTCGCGTGCTCGATCTGACGATCTCCAACCCAACCCGCGCCGGCTTGCGCTACGACGAGCCGCTCATTCTTCAATCGCTGGCCTCGCCGCACGCCATGGATTACGATCCCCAGCCCAAGGGGTTGCCCAGCGCACGCGCTGCGGTTGCGGCGTACTACCAGACTGCGCATGGAATTCACCATCTCGACCTCGATGCCCTGATTCTCACTACCAGCACCAGCGAAGGTTATTCTTTCGTGTTCCGCCTGCTCTGCAATCCGGGCGATGAGCTTCTGGTGCCGAAGCCCAGCTATCCTTTGTTCGAGTTTCTGGCCGACTTGCAGGACGTCAAGCTCGTGCCCTATCCCTTGCTTTACGACCACGGCTGGCAGATGGATTTTCCCTCGCTGCAGAAGGTGGTGACAGGCCGCACCCGTGGCGTGGTCGTGGTTCATCCCAATAATCCCACGGGTTCGTTCGTACATCGGCCCGAGCGGGAATCGCTCAATGGCTTTTGCCAGGAACATGGACTCGCGTTGATTGCCGACGAGGTTTTTCTCGACTACGCCCACGATCGGGCCCCGCAGCAAAGTTTTGCCGCCAACCACGATGTGCTGACCTTCACGCTGAGTGGAGTTTCCAAGATCGCGGCGCTGCCGCAAATGAAGGTGGCATGGATCGCCACCAGCGGCCCCGCGCCGGAGGTTGAAGCGGCGCAGGCGCGGCTCGAGGTGATCGCCGACACTTATCTTTCCATGAATGCGCCCATCCAGTGGGCGACTCCGGCGCTGCTGCATCAGCGGCACAGCATTCGACAGCAATTGCTGGATCGTGTGCTCGGCAATCTCGCCGAATTTGACCGCCAACTTGCCGCGCAAACAACTTGTGAGCGTTTGAGCGTGGAAGGCGGATGGTACGCGGTGTTGCGCGTCCCGGTAACGCAGACCGACGAGGAGTTGGCGGTCGATCTGCTCCGCCGCAAATCTGTTCTGGTGCATCCCGGCCACTTCTATGACTTCCCGAGCGACGGCTATCTGGTGTTGAGTTTGATCACGCCGCGGGATGACTTTGCCGAGGGGATTAAGAGGCTGCTGGAAGTCGCGGGTGTGTGATTCATTTCTTAACCAGGAACGGATTGCTTTCCCGCTCTTCTCCAATGGTGGTCAATGGACCGTGGCCGGGGACGACCACAGTCTCGTCGGGCAAAGCGAGCACGGTGTTGTGCAATGACTGCATGATCTTCTGCATCGAGCCGCCCGGCAGGTCGGTGCGGCCGATTGATCCGGCGAACAGCGTGTCGCCCGCAATCAGAGTTTTTTCGGCAGGGAAGTAAAGGCAGATGCTGCCTTCGGTGTGCCCCGGCGTGTGCAGAATGCTGGCCGCGTGCGCCCCAGCCTTCACCGTGTCGCCGGTGCTCAGGCTCTGGTCGATCTCGACCGCGCCGGGCGCCGCCATGCCGATCCACGCCGCCTGCTCATCGAGCATTTTGAGCAGGGCATAGTCGTTCTGGTTGAGCAGAATGGGCGCTCCGGTGGCCGCGCGCAGCTTCATTGCGCCTCCCACATGGTCGATGTGGGCGTGCGTGATGACGATTTGCTTGACCTGGAGGTTATGCTTGCGGAGGAGTGCGAGCACGTCCTCAATATCGTCGCCGGGGTCGATGACCATCGCTTCGCGCGTGGTCTCGTCGCCGACAATCGAACAGTTGCACTGCAGCGGCCCGACCGGAAAGATTTCGTGGATCATGCTTCCATTGTAGCGAGTACCGAGTTGCGTGTACCGAGTACGGGAGCAACACCGGAACGAACCAGGTTGAGACTTGTCGTGGGGACGCTGCTGGCGAGACAATACGCCAACGTGCTCGGAGGTTCTGTGGCAGCTAAATACCGTCAGCATGGATATCAAGATCGGGACCGCGCGGAAAAGCCGCGCAAGGAGTCTGGAGAAAAGCCAGCCTCGGCGCCTGCGAAGCCCGCCAAGAACGACTACAGCATGGGGCCCAAACCGGTGCAGATGCCCGGGACGCGCGCCGTTTCCCGCTGCGTGCAGTGCGGCACGGTGCTGCAGGCGATTCCGCCCACGGGCCTTTGTCCCAAGTGCGGTTTCGAACTGCATTCCTGCAAGCAGTGCATGTATTTCGATCCCGGAAGCCGCTTCGAGTGCATGCAGCCGATACCGAAGCGGATTGAGCGAAAAGATGCGCGCAACGATTGCACGTTCTACGAAATCCGCATCACCAGCGAGAAGGAAACTTCCACGCCCGCGAGCCTGCGCCCCAGCGACGCCCGGCAGGCATTTGAGAATTTATTCAAGAAGTGAAATGCGCCGGCTGAGCCGCTTCGCCTAAGGTTTCTGCGTGGGCCTCAGCATAATCTCGCTCACGAACGACTGCGGGCTTTGCGTCACCAGCATGGCCACGGCATGCGCCACGTCCTCCGGTTGCAACATCTTCGCGGGGTCCTTGCCAGCGTGCGGGCTCAGATCCGTATTGGTCGAGCCGGGGCAGATCACGGCCACGCGGATGTTGTGACCGCGCAGCTCCTCCGCCAGGGAGTAGCTCAGTCCGTTCAATCCCCACTTTGAGGCGGCGTATGCGGCGCCATTTGGCAGCGCGTTCTTCCCCGCGAGCGACGAGATGTTGATGATGTGGCCGGAGCGGGCGCGAATCATCAGGGGCGCGAACGCACGCACCGCGTAGTAGACGCCTCGCAGGTTCGTGTTCAGAATCTGGTCCCAGGAGTCGGGCGGGAGTTGGTGCAGCGGGCCGCCGAATCCGCCGATGCCCGCGTTGTTGACCAGAATGTCGACGCGCCCGAACGATGCTTCGACGCGCTTGGCCGCCGCTTCAACCGACGGAAGGCTGGTCAGATCGCAGGGGACCACTTCTGCCTTCCCGCCAGCATGAGCGATCGCTTGCGCAACCGATTCGAGAGTGGCGCGCGTGCGTCCGCACAGCACGGCGGTTGCGCCCAGACTCGACAGCTCATGCGCAATGGCGGCGCCAATACCCCGGCCCGCGCCGGTAACCACCGCTACCTGCCCTGCCAGGGGGCGGCCGGAATCTGCTTGAACTGTCTCCATGAAAAATGCTCTCCTGTGTTTCTCGGCGCGAGACCGGCGCCGAGGACCGACTCGGCTGCTATCCGCGCGGCGCATCCTATGCATCTTATACAATAGCGCGGAAGGCACTGGGGAAGTCGCTTGCCTTCGGAGGAAGAGGTACTTATAATCCGGCAACCGGGAATGAAGGTCGGTCGCCTTGCCTCCCGCAGCTCGGCCCGTTTTCCCAAAGGTCGGCGTGAAGCGACGGCGTTCCCCTCCAGTATCGGGAGTGCGTTGAGCTGTCGAGTTGGAATGCAGCCCCAAATTTAAGCAATAGTCATTACCGGTATTGTCGATTTCCGAAGACTCAAGAGCCCTGAAGATTCAAAGAAGACCCAAGAGCCATGACGACTCAAGAGCTTATGAAGACCCAAGGAGCCATACTGATGAAAACAATTCTGGTCGCGGTTGTGCTTGCGGTCGCTGCGCTGGCAGCGGCCCAGGACGCTGCTCAGCCGGCACAGCCAGCACAAGCGCAACCAGCAGAGCCGCAGCCAGCACAGGCACAGCCAGTACAGCCGCAACCGTCCGCGGCACCCGCGCAGGCGCCGGTCATTAAGGACCCTGCCGAGTACAACGCCTACGTCGGCGCCATCCAACAGAAGGATCCCGCGACGCAGATCAGCGGCCTCGAAGCGTTTCTGACGACCTATCCCAATAGCGTGATGAAGGTTGCCGCGCTGCAAACTCTCATGCAGGACTACCAGCAGACGAATAATCAGCCAAAAACCATCGATGCGGCCACGAAATTGGTGGCGGCCGATCCCAGCAACGAGCGAGCGGTATTCTTGCTGGCCTTCTTCGATCGCCTGAAGGCGCAAGGCGGCGACCCCAATGCCAAGCAGGACCTGGTGGATGCCAGGAAGTACGGGCAGATGGGACTGGATGGCCTGTCAAAATTCACCAAGCCCGATGGCACGTCTGACGCTGATTTCCAGAAGATGAAGGATCAAATGACCGGGGTTTTCAACGCCGCCATCGGCATCGCCGCCCTTACCGACAAGGACTATGACACCGCGAGGAAGGACTTGCGCGCCGCCGTCGATAGCAGCCCCGACTTTCAGAAGGATTTCAGCGTGGTGTATCCCCTGGCGCTGGCCTATGCCGGGCCCACTCCGCCGGACCCGAAGATTCCTCCCGATGCGATCAATGCGATCTGGTTCGCCGCCCGCGCTTCTACGGTCGCGCCGAACGCCCAGTATCAGCAGCAGATCGAGAAGTACGCCAAGAACCAATACATGAAGTACCACGGTGGGGAAGACGGCTGGGCGGATGTTCTGGCACAGGCCAAGGCCAGCCCGGCTCAGCCCGCCGGATTCGCCATCAAACCCGCTCCTACTCCGGACGAACAGGCTCACAATATGGTGGGCGCCACGACGCCGGAGAAGATGGACTTCGCGACCTGGGAGTTCGTGCTCTCCAACGGCAAACAAGAAGACCAGGATGCCGTCTGGAATGGCATCAAGGGCAAGGCTGTGCAAATGAACGGTATCGTCATCAAGGCCACGGCGACTGAGTTCGATATGGCCGCCAGCTCGGACGACATCGACGCCAAGAAGGCCGACATCACCCTCACCTTTGAAGAGAAGGTTCCGCTGAAGCTCATCCCCAAAGAAGGCGCCAGTCTGGACTTCCAGGGCGAGCCGGCGTCGTATACTCCCACCCCGTTCATGATGACCATGGAGAAAGGCAAACTGCTGAAGGCCGCGGCGCCGGTCCCGGCCAAGAAATCTCCGGTTCACCACAAACCAGCCGCCAATTAGTACACGTCCGATTCGAGCAAAGGGCAGCCCACGCGGGCTGCCTTGGTTTTTTGGGCCACAGGAATACGAATGCCGCGAGCCGGTGCCATGCAGGCCGTGAATGGCTTTTGTCCCTTTAGCGCGCCGTCTTCTTATCCTTATCCAGCGACAACGGCCGCGCGCTGCGGGGCGGGCGCTTCGCCCCATCTCGCAGCTGGCGGACATCGATCTTGAGCTCATCGATGGTCCGGCTCAGCGTGTTTCGGTGCATCCCCAACTCGCGGGAGGCGCGGCATTGGTTGCCTTTGTTCTCCTGGAGGACAGTGAGGATAAAGCGCTTCTTGAATTCGCGCACGCCCTCGGAGTAAAGGATGTTGCTCTTGTACATCTGCAGGATGAGTGCTTCCAGTTGATCTTTCACGTTGGGTCTCTCTCTTCGTGCAATGTCTTGGCTCTAACTGCCTGCTTGCCCCACAGCATTTATTTCGGCTTGGAAGCGGGAGTGCCGGTCAAATCTTTCGGGGCCCGATGCAGAAAATCCAGTCCCTCATAAAACCGCGCCCGCAACGCCGACGGCGCCACCCAGATCGCGGCCCTTCCGACGACCAGGAAATACGGCGCCAGTTCCGACTTCTCCAACATGTTCGAGGTGGGCGTGAACGCGGTCATTCCCATCAGGACCACGGCCACGACCAGCCCGCCCTTTACCAGGCCCAACAATGCGCCCAGGAAACGGTCGAACCCGCTCAGGCCGGCTGCCTTCATCAACTTGCGCGCGATCCTGCCGGCAATGCTGAACAGAATCAGGATCACAAAGAAGATGATGAGGAAGCCGAAAATATCGGCCAGCCACTCGTTCTTCAAAAACGACAGCAACCACTCCGCCAGGCGCTGATACTGCCAGGCGGCAACGATATAACCGATGACGAGGCCAGCTATGCTCAGAGCCTCCGCGAAGAAGCCCTGGATGGCGGCCGAAACTACGTTCAGCAGCACCACCACGACAATCAGCCAGTCCGCCGCGGTCATGCCGCTCTCCCGCCCGCTTTCCCGCGGACTACTCTTCCTCGGGGCTTCTCGCGGACGGTTCCGCCGCGGACCGCCCGGCGCTTACACATCCAGTTTGTGCCCCGTGACCTGGAGGTAGGCGTCGAGATACTTCTCGCTGGTCCGGCTGGCCACCTCGGCGGGCAGAGCGGGCGCGGGCGGCTGTTTGTTCCAGCGAATTTCTTCCAGGTAATCGCGAACGTATTGCTTGTCGTAGGATTCCTGCGAGCGTCCCGGCGCGTACTTATCGGCGGGCCAGAAGCGGGAAGAGTCCGGCGTGAGCACCTCATCCGCCAGCGTGATTCCCTTGGCGGTGTGTCCGAACTCGAACTTGGTGTCGGCGATGATGATACCGCGCTCGCGTGCGTACGCGGCCGCTTTCCTGTAAATCAGAAGCGTGATGTCGCGAAGCGCGCTGGCCGTCTCCTCAGTTACGATTTCGGACATCCGCTCAAACGAAATGTTTTCGTCATGGCCGCTCACGGCCTTGGTGGCCGGCGTGAAGATGGGCTCGGGGAAGGCTTCCGATTCGCGCAGCCCCGCCGGCAATTCGATGCCGCAGACTTTGCCGGTCGCCTGGTACTCCTTCCAGGCCGAGCCTGAAATGTAGCCTCGCACCACACACTCCACGGGAAACATCTGGGCGCGTTGCACGATCATCGAGCGGCCGCGCAACTGATCGGCATACTTCTGCAGGGCTTCCGGATAGCGCTCCACATCCGCGGTGATCACGTGGTTGGGCACGATGTCGGAAAGGAAGTCAAACCAGAAAAGCGAAATCTGGCTCAGGACGCGGCCTTTGTGGGGGATCCCGGTCGCGAGCACATAGTCGAAGGCGGAAATGCGGTCGGTGGCGACGAACAGCAGGCGCTCGTGGTCGAGCTGGTAAACATCGCGCACCTTGCCGCTGGCGTGAAGTTGGAGATCTGGGAAATCAGTTTGCAGGATTACGGGATCGAGAAGTTTAGGGCTCATGTTGAAATTTTACAGGCAAGCAGCGAGGCGTATTTTAGCCTCTCAGAAATTTTTGTCAACGGCAGAGATCACAGGGGGGAAGGAAGTCCGTATCCTATTGAGAAGGAAAACGTTGGCGGGCCTGGGGGCATGATGGGAACGAGGAACAGTAGGCAGTTTTTGCCGGCAGATTGTGGAAAAGCTGAGGATAAGCGTGGATATCGCGGCATGGAACCGGATAGCCACCGACAGTTTGCGGCGCCCTTACTCGTGGGCCTTGCGGTTGTCTCCATTTTGCCGGCAGTGGACCGCCGGAAACTCACCGCCGCGCTCGGCGGACAGTTGCGGCGGCTGTGCGGCTGTGCCCCGCGCTACAGCTCTACGGGAACTAGGCCGCGCCGAAGCGTACTGAAACCAATTTCGATATACCGGGCTCTTGCATGGTGACACCGTAGAGCACGGGCGCGATGCTCATCGTCTTCTTGCTGTGCGTGATGAGGACGAACTGTGTCTTGAGGCTCATCTCTTTCACGAGTTCGGTGAAGCGGCCGATGTTGGCCTCATCGAGCGGAGCGTCGACTTCGTCGAGGATGCAGAACGGGCTGGGCGTGTACTGGAAGATGCCGACCAGCAGGGCGAGCGCGGTAAGCGCCTTCTCGCCCCCGGAGAGCAGCAAGACGCTCTGCAGGCGCTTGCCCGGTGGGGAGGCGACTACGTCGATGCCGCTGTCGGCGGAATTTTCCTCGTCGGTGAGCTTCATGAAGGCGTGGCCGCCGCCGAAGAGCTTTTTGAAAGTAGCCTGGAAGTTTTCGTTGATCTTGGCGAAGGCTTCCTGGAACTTCTGGCGCGAAACTTCGTCGATCTCGCGGATGGTGGCGGTGGTGTTCTCGATGGAGGAGATGAGGTCCGTGCGCTGAGTGTTGAGGAACGTGTGGCGCTCGGCGGTTTCGCGGTACTCTTCGAGCGCCATCATGTTGACCGGTCCCATGGCTTCGAGTTTGGCGCGCATCTCGCGATGCGCCTGATCGCAGGTGGCCAGTTCATCGCCGGTGACCAGGACGAGCGTGGTGTCGGCCAGCAAAGCGGCGCGCTCGATTCCGAGCTCGTTCAGGCAGGTGTCCGCCATATATTGGGCGTCGGCTTGCAGCTTGGCGGCGGCGGCCTGGAGCTCACCGCGGCGGTCGCGGGCTTGGTCGAGCAGTTGGCGGGCGTCGCGGAGAAGCTCGTCGATTTCGGAGAGGCGGGCGCGGAGTTGGTCTTTTTCGAATTGCAGCAACCCCTCCCGAGCCTGGCTCGCGTTGCGCTCGGCCGCGAAGTCGGCGGCTTGCCGCTCGAGTTGAAGATTTTCGGATTCGCGCTGCAGCTTTTCGGCGGCGGCAGCTTCAATCTGCGAGACGAGAGCATGGAGGCGCTCGCTCATTTCGGCGAGTAAAGACTCGATGCGTCCGAGCACGGCGGTCGCGGAGCGATGACGCTCCTCGAGCGCCGCGACCCGAGCCACGCGCTGCGAACTCGCCTGGGCTGCGTCTTCGCGACGCTGACGCAATGCGCCGAGAGATTCCTGGGCCGCCGCGATTTGCCGCTCGAGTTGGGCGCGAGTCTGTTCGAGTGCGGCGATTTCCGCTTGCCGGGCGGTGATGGTCGATTCCTGTTCGGCTCGCTCAACGGCAAGCCGTTGCAACTCCGCTTGCGAAATGCCTACTCGCTCCGCGACACGGGCCATCTCCGAATCGAGCTGCTGCAGCATGTGGCCGGAGGTCATCGACTGATGTTCGGCCTCCCGTTTTTCAGCGTCGAGACGTTCCAGCAGGGAAGTGAAGTCTTTAATTTCTCGGCCGAGCGTGAGCACGCGCATTTCTTCTTCACGGAGCGCGCGCTCCAGGTCGTCGAGCTGGCGGAGAACTTCGCGGAGTTCGCGCTTCATCGAAAGCGGGCCTTCGGAGCGCTGTTTGCCGCCGGTGACCGTCACGTTGTGGAAGCACTCTCCGGATTGCGAGAGGAAAAACGCGTCGGGATTCTCGAGCGCCAGACCGCGCGCGGTGTCGGAGCCGGGAACGATGTAGCCATCGCGCAGCTTCGGCAAGATTACTTCCAGTGACTTTCCGAAGCCGTTGAGAACGCGAATGGTGTGCTTCAGCGGCACGATAGACGCGGTCGGTGGGGCGCAATGTGCGGCTTCGTCGAGGATGAAGGAGAACTTGGCTTGCGAGTCCTCGGGATGAACCAGGAAGGTGGCGCGGCCGTCGACGTCGCTGCGCAGCAGGCGGAGGCCTTCGTCGGCGGCGTCCCAGGACTTGACCACGATGTAGTTTAATTCGTCGCGCAGGAAGTCTTCGACGACACGCTCAAAGCGCGGATCGACCTCAAGAAAATCGGCGAGCACGCCGACTGGCGCGAGGCCGCTCTGCATCACTCCGGATTGGAAAAGGCGGCGAACCGACTCTGTGGAGTAGCCATGCTCGGCGATGACCGCTTCGAGAGATCCTTTCTTTCCGAGCGCCGTGGCAAATTCGGCGCGAAGCAGGTCGAGATGAGTCTTGGCTTTGGTCTCATCGAGGCGCTTGGCTTCGAGCAAGCGGCGAAGCTGGCCGATCTCTTCGGTGATTCCGGCGCCACGCTGCGTCACTGTTTCGAACTCGAGGGCCAGTTGGCCGCGCTGGCCGCCGAAAGCTTCCACCTGGAGGTTGGCGTTGGTGATTTCAGAGTGCAGACGGCGGGCTTCGCGATCCGCGCCCGCGAGGCGCTCTTCGGCCTGAGCCAATTGGTTGCGGAGCCGCGAGGCTGACGACACCGTGTCAAAGGTGGCGACGCGAGACTCTTCCTGCTGGTGTTCGAGTTCCGCCAGCGCAGTGGTTGCGGCCGCTGCTTCCTGCTGGGAGAACGCAAGCTCGTGCTGGGCCGCGGCCAGATCGGCGGCGGCGGATTCCAGCACTTGCCGGTTGGAATCGCGCTCGGCCTCGAGCGCGGTCAGGCGGTGACGGGCCTGGGCCAGTTCCGCTTCCGCCGAAGCGGAGCGAACCGCCAGTTCGGCGCAGCGTTCGTCGTTGTGACGGCGGCGGGCGCGTGCCCGGTCGATTTCCAAATCGATCTGGCTCAGGCGGTCGCGATTCTCGCGCAGCTCAGTCTCAATGGCATAGCCGCGCTCGGCGCCTTCGCCGTGCTCGGATTCAAGTTGCTGGAGAGCTTCGGTGCGGTGCCGCATGTCCTCGGCCAGCGCGTTGAGCTGGGCGTCGAGTTCGGTGCTCTCCTGGTCGATCGCGGCAAACTTGCTGGCCAGGACCACGCGCAACTGGGCACGCATTTCGTCGCGCAGCTTGGCATAGCGCTCGGCCTTGGAGGCCTGGCGCTTCAGCGAATTCATCTGGCGCGTGACTTCGTCAAAGATATCGTTGATGCGGGCGAGGTTCAGCTTGGCATCTTCGAGGCGAGCTTCGGCGAGGCGCTTCTTGGTTTTGAACTTCGTGATTCCCGCGGCTTCTTCGAGGATGGCGCGGCGGTCGGTGGGACGGCTGCTGAGAATCTGGCCGATGCGTCCCTGTTCGATGAGCGCGTAGGTCTCCGGTCCCAGGCCGGTGCCCATGAAAAGTTCCTGAATGTCGCGCAGGCGGCATAGTTTGCCATTCAGCAGGTATTCGCTGTCGCCGGAGCGGAACAGCCGCCGCGTGACTACGATTTCACCGGCATGGAATTGCTGCTGGTTGAATTTGCGGCGGCGAATCTTGAGGATAACGTTCGGCGCGGCGCTGACAGCGGCTGAAGAAATCGGCGTGATCGCGACCACGTTGTGGACAGGCAGAGCGAAGACCGGCTCGTCGTCAGGGAAGGCCACGGCTAAGGTGGTTACTTTCGAGCGCGGGACCTCCACTTCTTCCGTTTTGCCGGGCTGAGCGTCTTCCATGGCGCGCTCGGTTTCTTCGGCGGCGCGGGCGCGGATGGCGGCTTCGTCCCAGTCGTTGTCCGGGAAATCGGCTGCGTTTCTTAAAATCTCGGTAGCAACCGGCAGTTCGTCCTGGATGTCGAACTCGGTAGGCGCGCCGGCGTCAGGGCCGGGATACTCCTCGGGGTCAATCAGGGTCAGCGACACTTCGGCCATGCCGGTGGGTTTGCGGTCGCGCGTGCCGGCGAAGATCACGTCTTCCATGCGCGATCCGCGCAGGGTTTTGGCGGACTGCTCACCCAGCACCCAGGAAATGGCGTCGGCAATATTCGACTTGCCGCAGCCGTTGGGGCCGATGATGGCAGCGATGCCGTCCCCGTGAAACTTGAGGTCGGTGCGGTCGCAAAACGATTTGAAGCCGAGAATCTGAAGCCGCTTCAGTTTAAGCAACGTGAACTCCTTGGAGAAGGCAGTGGCCAGTTGTCAGTGGCCAGTTGCCAGTCGTTCGTTGTGCCGCTTGCTGACTGTTTACCAGACAGATACCTCCAGCGCCGAAACGGTGCTTGCTACTACTGATGCCGTCCTTGGCTGGAGAGGCGGGCACGAATTAGAGCTACTGTAACGGTGAAATTGGGGCGGGGTCAAGCAATATAACACTATATATTGTATGGCCTTGCGCCCGGGCGCGTTGGGTTGCACCCACATTGCAGCAAATGCCTGGTTTTGGGGTGAGGGAAGGACGAGGTGGGAGAAGCGCGAGAGCAGGATTATGGTAGCGCAACTGACGGCCGAAGACAACGACCTCGAGGAAAAGCTGCTGAGAGGACCGCTAGTTCCGCGTTGTCAGAACCTTGACGATCTTGACGGACGGGGCGGGATTTGTGCCGGCAGGTTCACCAAGAGCCGGCGCCGTGCCAAATGCTCTCCAAACGATTCAGGAACGCGCTGCTACCTTTCGATTCTAATGTCCCTGGGGTGGAGGACCGTTAGATCGGGGATCTGCTTGAAATCGTCTTTCTCATCGAACGTCAAAATGTCGGCAATACCATTGTTTTTCATAATGACGCTGTGAATCACGTCTCCAACCCCTGAGTGATACATGAGAATACCCTGCTTCACATGGAAGAAGAATTCCGCAAAGTCGTAGTCTTTTTGCGGACTCACTTCGATGATTTGTATCTTGATGCCTTGCAGCCGTTTCTCGCTGACTAACTGACTTTCGATTTCCGCAACTGTCCCATGTTCCAGCTTCTTGGCAGAGACCAAGATATTGACCATCTCAGTTATCGCCCACATGGAGGTGCAGAGATGAGTTTCGTTGAAGTGGGGGAAGACGGTCAAAGCGTCTATGACCATCTTTCTCTTGCTCTCTTCGGCTTTGTCCAAACAGTAGTAAGCGATCAGGATATTGCTATCGAGGTAAATGCGCTTCATTTCCTTTTGACTTCTTCTTCGGGCGGGCACCGACGGATACCTTCCGTTCGAAGGTCTTGATAGCCTTGATCGAGACGGTCTCGCCTGACTTCGTTTTGAACTTCACAGTGACCGGCCTGCTCACGACCTCGGTTGCCACAAGCTTAACGCTTCCGTTTGCCATAAAACTTATGATATCACCCGTGCAACCGGACAGTCGAGGCGGCCGCCCCGCATGGCCGATCTTCTTTCCGGTCCCGCTACTTTGCTCCCAGCTTTTCGAAGAAAAGACAGATCGTCTCGATCCCGTGATGAAAATTTGGGATGTGGAATTTTTCGTTGGGGGCGTGAAGGTTGTCGTCGGGAAGGCCGAAGCCCATCATTACGCTCGGGATCTTCAAACCCTGGTAGAAATCGTTGACGATGGGGATCGATCCGCCGCTGCGGATGAAGACGGTTTCCTTCTTGAATGTGTCGTGCAGCGCTTCGGTGGCGGCTTTGATGTAGGGATTGTCGGTGCCGACCACGCAGGCCGGGCCTTTGCTGTGCACTTTAATTTTCGTCTCGATGCCCTTGGGCGTTAGCTTCTTCACGAAGTTCGTGTAGCGCTTCAAGATATCGTCTGGATCTTGATTAGGCACCAGACGCATGGAGACCTTGGCCGCGGCTTTGGCGGGGATCACGGTCTTGGCGCCGGCGGCGGTGAATCCACCGGGCATGCCGTGAACTTCGAGCGTGGGGCGCGCCCAGGTGCGATACAGAACCGAGTAGCCGGGCTCGCCGGTGAGAACTTTCGAGCCGACTTCGGTCTTGCGGTAGTGTTCTTCGTTGAAGGGCAGGCGCTTCCAGGCTTTGAGTTCGTCTTTGCTGGGTGCTTTCACGCCTTTGTAGAAACCGGGGATCAGAACGTGACCTTTCGCGTCCTTCAGCTTGCTTATGATTTCGATCAGAGCGAAGAAGGGATTGGGAGCCGCGCCGCCGTACACGCCGGAGTGCAGGTCGATCATGGCGCCGACGGCTTCGATTTCGGTATAGACCAGGCCGCGCAGGCCGACGCACAGCGTGGGAAGATTGGGAGCGAAAAGTTCGGTATCGCAGACCAGGGCGAAATCGGCCTTCAGCCTGGCTTTCTGCTTGCGGACATACTCCGCGATGGACTCGCCTCCGACTTCTTCTTCGCCTTCAAAGATGACCTTCACGTTGATGGGGAGTTTGCCGTTACCGGACTTCATGAGCGATTCGAGGGCCTTTACTTCCATCCAAAGCTGGCCTTTATCGTCGACCGCGCCACGGGCGTAGATGTTGTTGTTGCGTTCTGTGGGCTCGAAGGGAGGAGTCTTCCATTCGTCGAGAGGGTCGGGCGGTTGCACGTCGTAGTGCGCGTAGCAGAGTGCGGTGGGCTTTCCCGGCGCGTGCAGCCAGTCGGCATAGAGGAGAGGATGGCCTTTGGTGGCGATGACTTCGACGTTTTCCATGCCGATACGGCGCAGTTCGTTGGCCACGAAGTCGGCGGCCTTCTGAACGTCGGGCTTGTGCTCGTCGAGCGTGCTGACGCTGGGAATGCGAAGGAGATCTTTTAGTTCGCCGAGGAAACGCTGCTGATTATTGCGGGCAAAAGCGACTGCGGGCGAGGCCATGAGTCGATCCTTTCTCGAGAGCGCAATAGTGCGACGGATGCGGTTGCGGAAAACGCTTCAGTATACCCGAAGAATCGGGGATGGGCCGGCTGGGCAGCGTGCCAGAGGGCCTCGCTTTGCTCGGCGGACAGCCGAGAGCCTGCCCTGAGCGAAGTCGAAGGGCGCCTGTTCCCCACAGGGGCGCTCCGCTAGTTGGAGAACCATTAGTTGGAGAATCTTGCCGGGGAGAATGGTTTGAGGTCGTACCTGCAGTCGGTTCCCGTGATGACGTTCGCCATGACTTGCGCGGTGATTGGGGCGAGGAGAATGCCGTCGCGAAAGTGGCCGGTGGCAACGTAGTAGCCGGGGGTGGCGGTTGCGCCGAGAATGGGCAACGCGTCAGGAGTTCCGGGGCGCAGGCCGGCCCAGTCTTCCAGAATCCTGGCATTCCTTAATTCTGGAACCATGGCGACCGCGGCGCGGTGCAGACGCTGCATCGTTGTGACGTCGGTGCGCTTGTCGAATCCGGCTTCTTCTACCGTAGCTCCGACCAGGATTCTTCCGTCGCTGCGCGGGATCAGGTAAACTTCCGGCGAACGGATCACATGCTTGAGCAGATTGCGGGAGGGCGAAGCCAGGCACAGCATTTGTCCTTTGACCGGGCGGGTAGGAAAAGCGTGGGGCGCGATCTGGCCCGACCATGCGCCTGCGCAGTTGACGACCTTGGGCGCAGGGAATGAGGTTTTGGTCGTGGTGACTCCGCTGACCCCGCCGCCGGAAAGATTAACTGCCGTGACCGCATCTCCCGAGGAAATGTCCACACCGCGGCGCTTTGCCGCGGTGATGGCGGCGGCGGCGAGAGCGCGCGGGTCGACGCTGCGCTCCTTCAAATAAAAAGCCGGTCCCTTCAAATAAAAAGCGGGCCGATTGGGTGCGGCAAGAGCTGGTTCGAGCTCAACCGGATTCGCCGGGAGCAAAGCTCCAGCTTGCGAAGGCGAATGATGAGTATGTGTGTCGGACAGAAAAAGAATCGTGCCCTGGTCCCGCAGATCGACTCTCATGCCCGATTCCATTTCCAACTCGCAGGCGAAGTCGGGATACATATGTGCGCTGGCTGTGGCCAGTGCCTGTAAAGCGGCGGGCGTTTCGAGAGAGCAATCGACCAGCATGCCGCCCGCGGCATACGAGGCTTCTCGACCCGGCTCGCCCCGTTCGACGAGCAGAACACTCGCGCCCTTTTTACGCAGTTCAATCGATAGCGAGAGTCCAATGATGCCGCCACCGATGACGATTACGTCCCAACTCTTCACCACCGCATTGTAGAAGAACGCATGGAAGTGCAGCGCCTGAAGGCGCTCTGACAGTCTGCCGCAATTACGGCGTGCCTGAAGGCACGCCCTGATACGCATCTCTTGCAGCCGTGCGAGTCGTCGGGGCATCCCCAGAGCTAATTGACACTGCCGGGCTTGTGCTAAACAATTGAAGGACCAGCCGCTAAGGGTGGTGAATCCTGGGAGGAGCTATGCCGGAAGAAGACGCACAGATACACGTTGAACGTCAGTCGAACGCGGGCAAATGGATTCTAGTTTTTGTCGCGATCATTTTTGTCGCGGCGTCGGTCTATGGGTATGTAACCACAGAACAGCGCGTCGAGAAACTGACGAAAGACTTGAGCGATAGTCAGGCGCAAGTTGGAGAACTGCAGAAGCGCATGCAATCCGCGGAGGCTCAGGAAGAGACGCTCGGTCAAAAGTTGGGGATGACGAAGAAAGATCTGGCCCAGCGCGCCTCCCAACTTCAGGCACAACAGCAGGAGGCCGAAACCCGTCTGGAACAGGCACAGAAGGAGCAGATGGGGCAGGTGAGTGGAGAAGTGGCTGGGGTTAGGAGCGACGTGGGCGGGGTCAAGACGGATGTGGCCTCCACGAAAGCGGATCTGGAAGCCACCAAGGCGAAGCTGCAGAGCGCGGTGGGCGACCTCGGAATGCAGAGCGGCTTGATCGCCCATACTCGCGACGATCTGGAGGTGCTCAAGCATAAGGGCGACCGCAACTACTACGAATTCACCCTGCTCCGGGGGGCAAAGCCGCAGCCTGTGGCAACGGTGAGCCTTCAGCTTAAGAAGGCTGACGCCAAGCGCGGCAAGTTTACGGTGAACGTGTCCGCCGACGACAAGACGATCGAGAAGAAGGATCGCACCGTCGCCGAACCGATTCAGTTCTATTCGGGACGCGATCACTTGCTGTTTGAGTTGGTGGTTTGGACAGTGGACAAGAACAAAGCGACGGGATACCTGAGCACTCCGAAGAACGCCCCCACGCCGGTGACGGCTAATTGAACGGAGTGCTTTTCCCGGCGGGTTGGCAGGTCGTGCTGCAGATCGCACTGCGGACGGGCGTGATCTACCTTGTCGTGCTGATTGGGGTGCGCCTCAGCGGCAAGCGCGAGGTCGGGCAGATGACGCCGTTCGATCTGACGCTCCTGCTGCTTATTTCCAACTCTGTGCAGAACGCGATGACCGGGCCGGACACGTCGTTGATCGGTGGCGTGGTGGCGGCTTCCACTCTGCTTTTGCTGAATTACGCGGTAGGTAATCTCTCCGGCTCCAGCCGCGGCTTTCGGCGCGTGGTTGAGGGTCAGCCCAGCCTTCTGGTGCACGATGGGAAAGCCATCGAGTCGCACATGGCGAAAGAGCACGTCAGCATGGACGAATTGCAGCGCGCGCTGCGCGAGCATGGCATCGCAGACCTTCACGATGTGGCCCTGGCCGTGCTGGAAGTAGACGGCTCGATTAGTTGCCTGAAATATGACGAGATCAAACCTGACGCCAATACCCATCTGGTGCGGCGGAGATTCATTCAGAAAAAGTAATGGGTTGTGGCGACTGCGGAGGCGCTTTGCTTGCTCGGGACTTTCTTGTTCAGGTCTTATTCGCTCACGTCTTACTTGCTCAGGTCTTGCTTATTCAGGACAATCGCCACGGGCTGGTCGTAGGGCTGGATGACTGCGCTCACGGAGCGGCGCTGGTTGAAGCCTTCCAGGGTTACAGGGAAGCTGACCATCACTGTTCGCTTGAGTTCCCGGCCGGGTTGAAGTTTGTCTTCCGGAGCGAGAGCGGGCTGAGCATTCGTCTTCAACGCGGGAAAAGCCTGATAGTAGCGGTCAAAATCGACAGCAGAAACTGCGTCGCTGCTTAGTTCTCCACTTGAGGTCACGAGCTTGCCCTGAATGCCATGCACCCAGAGCGGTTTCTCACCGGAGTTGCGCAGGGTGAAGGTGAGTGCGACCAGGGCGGCGTTTTGGCCGGGGATTTCTACCGCGGTTACGCTGTCGAGCGAACCGGCGCCTTGCGGTTTGGCACGCTGGAAAAAGGAATAGATCGCGACGCTGATGAGTATTCCAGCTGTGGCCAGCAGCAGGATTTTCACCGGAGGCAGATTGCGCTTGGCGGTGCCGAATTCGTCGCCAATACTGATCGTTGGCCCGGGTTCCGTGGCCGGCGGCTTGCTGTCTGCGGGCGCGGTCGGGTTTGCTGGAGCGACGGGAGCGGAGTTTGGCATCTGATCAGGCATGGTTTGTTTGGCGCTTTCCGATTCTACTCCCCGGCTTCCACTCCCGAGTTTCCCTCGCGAACTCGAGTTCAATCCCACTCATGCTTCATCGTCTTGGCAAATCTTTGTGCCGGCAGAGTGTTCAGGACGTCGTCCTTGGTCAGCCAGGCCCGCCGCGCCTGCAGGATGCCGTAGCGGATTTTATCCAGATGAGAAGTGTGGTGGGAATCGGTGTTGATCACGATCTTCACGCCCCGCTGCCTGGCCTGGCGCAGGTGCACGTCGTTGAGATCGAGCCGGTCGGGGTAGGAGTTCAGCTCCATCGCGACTTTGTGTTTTGCCGCCGCGGCGAGGACCGCATCCATGTCGAAGTGGTAGGCGTCGCGGCGGAGTTGCAGGCGACCGGTGGGATGGCCAACGATGGAAGTGTTCGGATTTCCGATCGCTTTGAGCAGGCGATCCGTCATCTTCGCCGGCTCCTGATTGAAAACGGAATGCACGCTGGCGATGACCACATCCATCTGGGCGAGAACATCGCCGGAGAGATCGAGGTCGCCATCGGCCAGGATGTCCACTTCGATTCCAGCAAAGATGGTGATGCCCGCGATCTTCTCGTTCGCATCGTGAATTCGCTGGATATGGGCCACGGCGCGCTTGTCATCGAGGCCGTTGGCGAAGGCCAGGTTCTTGGAATGGTCGGTGATGGCCATGTATTTGTAGCCGCGCGCCCTGGCCGCCTCCGCCATTTCTTCGATGGTGTTGCGACCGTCGGTTTCGACAGTGTGCATGTGCACGTCGCCCTGAAGGTCGTCCAAAGTGATTAAATTCGGCAACGCGCGCTTTTCGGCGGCGTCGATCTCTCCCAGATTTTCGCGCAGCTCCGGTGGAATGTAGTCGAGCTTCAGCCTGGCGTAGATTTCTTCTTCCGTCTTGCCCGCGACGGGCTTCTCTGTTTTGAGATCGGCGAGGCTGTACTCGTTGAGGGTGTAGCCCATCCTGAGGGCGCGTTGGCGCAGGGCGACGTTGTGGGCTTTCGATCCGGTGAAATACTGCATGGCCGCGCCGAACGACTCCGGAGGCAACAGGCGAACGTCCACCTGCATGCCGCTGCGGAGGCGAAAACTGATCTTGTTATCACCTTGGGCAATGATGTCCATGAGCGGCGGATATTTCGCGACATATTGCACCGCCTTCTCGCGTTCGGCCTCGGTCGAGCAGGCCTTGCCCGTGACAAGAATGTCCAGATCTCCGACAGTCTCGCGGCCGCGGCGCAACGAGCCGGCGGGGGTAATCCGGTCGATCCCCGGGAACTTGGCAAGATATTCGGTGAGCTTTGTCGCCTCGGCCTCGGCGGCGTCGATAAGAAATCTTCCCGAGATTCGGCGGTAGTCTTCGATCGCCTTCAAAAGCTTTTGTTCGTGCTTCTCGCCCATGCGCGGCAGTTCGCGGATCTTGCCTTCGCGCGCCAGCTTTTCCACGCCATCGACGTCCGAGACCTGGTAGGCGCTCCAAATCAGCGCAATCGTCTTGGGTCCCAGCCCCTGGATCTTCAGCAACTGAAGCATCGAAGGGTGATATTTCTTGAGCAGTTCGGCCTGCACGCTGAGGCGGCCGTCGTTGAACAGTTCCTGCAGGTTCAGCAGCATTCCCTTGCCGATGCCGGGAATGGCAAGCACCTTCTTGGGTTCTCCGATGATGTCTTTGATCTGCTCGGTCAGATTTTCGATGGCTTGGGCAGCATTGCGGTAGGAGCGGATGCGGAACGAGTCGGCCGCGTCGATTTCCATCAAATCCGCGGTTTCGTAGAGAATGCCGGCGATCGCCTTGTTGTTCACGCACTAAAGATTAAACAAGATCGGAGTCTAGTGCCAGCGCTGGGCGGAGGAGAGCCGCATTGTTCGGAGGACAAAGTTCGGAAGACAAAGTACGGAAGAAAAAGTACGGAAGACAAAATCGCTCAAACCGGTCGCATCGTCGCTTGGGCGCCTGCGCCGGGCCTCCGACGATTTGTCTGAGCTGGTGAATTCACGCGCTCTTGGTAACGTTCGCCGCTTGTGGTCCCTTCTGGCCGTCGGTGATCTCGAACTCCACGGTATCGCCCTCCTGCAGGCTCTTGTAGCCTTCGGAGGTGATCGCACTGTAATGTACAAAAACGTCCGGGCCGTCCGCGCGCCCGAGGAATCCGTAACCCTTCGCGTTATTGAACCACTTTACCGTGCCTTTTAGACGTTCCACATACCCCCGCTTTCCGCACGTCTTTCAGTGGGGGAGCCGAAAGACGTGCCCGCATACGATGCATTTTGGAGCGATTGGGAGAGGGTGTCAAGGCGAAACGGTTGCGTGTCCTAAATCTCAACCGCAGAGGACACGGAGTGACCCAGAGGCAAGAATCCCAAGGATTCCCTAGCGACTCTTACGCGGCGCCCTAATCATTCTTTGCCGCGACCGGAGAGGACGATTGTTCGCCGCCTGGTGATCGAGCCACAGGACCGAGGAGATGGTTTTGGCGTCGCGAATCGTGCCGCTTAATATCATGCGAACCGCGGTGGAGAGCGGAATGAGGCGCTTGCGGATCACTTCGTCGGCCTCGGGCTGTGCCGGGCCGTCGCGAAGGCCGGTGGCCAGATAGACGGACATGGTTTCGGCAACGAATCCGGGGCTGGCGTAGAAGTTGAGGATGCGCCGCCAATGGGTCGCCGTGTATCCGGTTTCCTCAAGCAGTTCGCGCTGTGCCGCGCGCAGAGCCTTTTCGCCAGGATCGATGCGCCCGGCCGGGAGTTCCCACAGATAGTCGTTGGCGGCATGGCGATATTGGCGCTCCAGCACTACGCGCGGTGTCGAACGCGAGTCGTCGACGGCCAAAACGACCACCGAGCCGGTGTGGTGAACGACGTCGCGACGGGCGCGGACGCCGCCCGGCTCCTGCACGTCGTCCGTGGTCACCCAAAAGACTGGGCCGCGATACACGGTGCGCGAAGAAATCAACCGTGCCTTGGGGTGTGAACTAGCGCTGGATTTAGCACCCTTCGACTTGCAGCGCGGAGACTTGGGCATGAGAACAATATAAAGCACGGCCCGGAAGCCAGAGGCCTTACTTCTGCATTCTGACTTCTAACTTCTGAACTTCAGGATCAATGCAGAAGTAAGAAGTCAGAATGCAGAATTGACGGATTCTGCTATTCTGCCGGGCATGTCTCGGAAGCTGTCGGCAAAGCTGAGTATCACAATTGTAGGTGCAGGGAATCTGGCCAGTGCGCTGGCGGTGTCGCTGCGCGGAGCGGGATACGGGATCGACCAAATCGTGGCCCGCGATTCGGCAGCGGCTTTGCGGCGGGCGCGGCGGCTGGCGCGTCAGGTCGGGGCAACCGCCGTGGCGGCGGTCCGGGCGCGGATTCGGGCCGAGATCGTTTGGTTTTGCGTTCCCGACGGAGCGATTGCCGGCGCGGCGGAATCCCTGGCGAGAGCGGCGGATTGGACGGGTAAAGTAGCGCTGCATTCGAGCGGCGCTCTGACCAGCGATGAGCTTGCCGTGCTGCGGCGGCTAGGAGCGGCAGTCGCGTCAGTGCATCCGCTGATGACGTTTGTGCGTGGTTCGCGGCCGCCGCTCGCGGGAGTACCGTTCGCGGTGGAGGGAAGTCCGAAAGCGGTGCGGACCGCGCGTGCCATCGTTCTGGATTTGCGCGGGCAGCCGTTTGCCATCCGCAAGCGGCAGAAAGAGGCGTATCACGCCTGGGGAATGTTCGCCTCGCCGCTGTTGACCGCCTTGCTGGCGGCCAGCGAGCGCGTGGCCGTTGCCGCCGGAATCAGCCGAAAGGCAGCAAGACAGAGGATGCTGCCGATGCTCAGACAAACCCTGGCTAACTACGCGCGGCTGGGCGCGGCGGGGTCCTTCAGCGGTCCTATCGCGCGCGGTGATGTGGCGACAGTGAGGAAGCATCTAAGGGTATTGCGTAAGGTTCCGGCAGCGCGGGAAGTCTACGTTGCTCTGGCGCGCGCGGCGCTGCGCGATCTGCCTGCGAAGAAGCGGGCCGCGTTGGAGAAGATTCTTAAAGCTTGAGCAAAATAGGACGATGCTGATCACTAGCTGAGGAGGTGGCCGAGCTTTTCTTTCTTGGTCTTGAGGTACTCTTCGGCGTGCGGGCTGGGCTCGACTTCGCACGGTAAGCGCTCCACGACTTCGACGCCGGCGCGCTGCAGAGCCTCGACCTTGCCGGGATTATTCGAGAGCAGGCGCACTCTGGTTACGCCCAGCGCTTTGAGCATTTCGCCAGGCAGCGCAAAGTCGCGCTGGTCGGCCTTGAAGCCCAGCCGCTCGTTGGCCTCGACCGTATCGAGACCCGCATCCTGCAACTCATAAGCCTGTAATTTAGCCATAAGACCGATGCCACGGCCTTCCTGCTGTTCGTAAATCAGAATTCCCGCGCCCTGGTCGCGAATCATGGAGAGAGCCATCTCGAGCTGTTGGCGGCAGTCGCAGCGCAGCGAATGAAAAACGTCGCCGGTGAGGCATTGGGAGTGAACGCGCACCAGCGGAGGATTGGAATGAATGTCTCCCATCACGAGCGCGACGGCTTCCTCAACCCGGCGCTTTCCATCCGAGCCGCAATCGGCGCGAAAGCCGTAGATGCGGAACTTGCCCCAGCGTGTGGGAAAATCCGCGGAGGCGATTTGTTGAACTGTGTTGGTGGGCACAGTTTGATTATAGCGTTGTGCGATCAGCCGAGCGCGATCCCGGGATTTGCCTAACCGCGCGCCTTGAAGGGGAAAATGGCATCTTGCTTCGACGGAATGGGAGCTCCGTTGTGAGTGGCGGGGTGAAAGTGCCAGTTCTCCAGCGCCGCCAGGCATTTGTTGTCGATCATGGAGCCGAGGCTCTGCAGCACGGTTTTGCGGACGATTTCTCCTCTTTCGTCGATCGTGATTTCGATGACGACTTTGCCTTCGGAATCCGGCCGTTGCCACGGGTAGACCAAGGGATCGGAAGTCGCGATGGGCAAAGCTGGCCGAATCTCGTCGCCATACACCGGGCCTCCCGGCAGAGATCCGTAGGGAAGTCCCGCAGGCGCGCCGTGGCCGAGCTTTGAGAGCGTTGCTGTTTCTGCGCTGTCTTCAGCCCCGGAAGGAGTGAGCGGGGCCGACGGCAAAGGCAGTTTGGCCAGCCCGGAATTTTGCTTCAAAGTCAGCTTCTCGCGTCCCAGGCGCTGGTGGCGATAGACCTCGCTTGCGCTGTCCGGGGAACTGGTGGTGCTGTCGTCGGGCGACTGGGTAGGGAAGTAGAGCCGGGTGACCACCTTACCATTGTGTCCGATTGCAATGGAAGCCGGTGTCAGCAATTGCGGCTCCGGGGTATGCAGCAGCCAGGCGAATAGCAGGCCGTGCAGCGCCAGCGAGCCCGCCAGCACTCGGCGCTGATTTCTTGATGTCCCGGGATTCAGTTGAGCAAACATCTCTGAGAAAACTCCCTGCCAGCCCACTGCTCTAGATGTTAGGTTAGACGCGCAAGGGGGCCATTCGTCAAGGTTCTTTTGTTCCGTTGGTTTCAACTCTGGTAACCGCCCGAATACGGATCGTGGTGCGGAGGAACGAACGCTGGTAAAATAAGTCCGCAGGCCAGCAGTGCATCCGCTTCGTGGGGCTATAGCTCAGCTGGGAGAGCGCGTCGTTCGCAACGACGAGGCCGTCGGTTCGAGCCCGACTAGCTCCACCATGTCTTCACTCACGTATGGAAGTTATTTCCGTTAAGCGCCGTTTCGCTCCTGGCTCATCGTCATCATTCGCTGGAATAATGTCCGCAAGTGAGAGAGAATACTAGGGCCGTGTCTGGCGGAGAAGGGCGCTATCCTGCGGCACCTCAAACCGCCTCACGGACAATCTGGCCAGCGCCAGCGGGGTTTGTTTACTGCGGTCTGAAAGCCCGTGCGATGCCGGCGGCGTCTCGCGTTATCTCGCCGGCGACGCTTGCCGGACGTCAACCGTGTTCGGAGACAGGCACTGCAATCCGCAGTTCGTTCTACGGAGAGACACTTACCATGGCCACTACCACCATAGAAGTTGAGGCAGCCGCGAATCGGCACAGGCATGCCGCGCTGGAGCGCTGGGTCGAAGAAGCGGCCCAGCTATGCAAACCCGATCGCGTTCACTGGTGCGATGGCTCGCCCGAGGAATATCAGGCAATGCTGCGGTTGCTGGTCCTCACCGGGACCGCGATCCCGCTGGATGCTGCGAAGCGGCCGAACAGCGTGCTCGTCCGATCGGACCCCGCGGACGTGGCCCGCGTCGAGGATCAGACCTTCATCTGCTCCCGAACCAGGGAAGAGGCCGGCCCCACCAACAACTGGGAAGATCCAGCGAAGATGAAGCAGAAGCTGGCGGGATTGTTCGCGGGCTCGATGGCGGGCCGCACCATGTACGTTGTGCCCTACAGCATGGGTCCGATCGGCTCGGCGATCGCAAAGATCGGGGTGGAGATCACCGACTCGGCCTACGTCGTGGTCAGCATGCACATCATGTCCCGCGTGGGAAGCCGCGTGCTGGAGGCACTCGGCGCCGATGGCGAGTTTGTGCGCGGACTGCACTCGGTCGGCGCCCCGCTGGGCGCCAATCAGCCGGATGCGACCTGGAGCTGCAACGCGCAGCAAAAATGCATCTGCCATTTTCCGGAAACGCGCGAGATCTGGTCGTATGGGTCCGGTTACGGTGGCAACGCGTTGCTGGGGAAGAAGTGCCACGCGCTGCGTATTGCCTCGGTGCAGGCGCGCGACGAAGGCTGGATGGCCGAGCACATGCTGATCCTTAAGCTGATCAACCCGTCGGGCCAGGCGAAGTACATGACCGGCGCGTTTCCTTCGGCTTGCGGTAAGACCAACTTGTCGATGATGATTCCCACGCTTCCTGGGTGGAAGGTGGAGACCATCGGCGACGACATCGCCTGGATGAAATTCGGAGCGGATGGCCGGCTTTATGCCATCAACCCGGAGTATGGCTTCTTCGGTGTGGCGCCGGGCACGAGCATGAGGTCGAACGCCAATGCCATGCTAAGCGTAACCCGGAACGCCATCTTCACCAATTGCGCGATGACGCTTGACGGCGACGTGTGGTGGGAAGGAATGACCGAGCAGAAGCCCTCCAGGTTGGTGGACTGGCTGCGTCGGCCGTGGGCCCCGGACTCGGGGCGGAAGGCGGCGCACCCGAATGCGCGGTTTACGGCTCCCGCGAAGCAGTGCCCCGTGATCGCTCCCGAGTGGGAGGATCCGAAGGGCGTGCCGATCGATGCGATCCTTTTCGGCGGACGGCGCGCCGGAATTGTTCCGCTAGTCACCGAAGCTTTCAACTGGCAGCATGGCACTTTTCTGGGCGCAACCGTCAGCAGCGAGACGACCGCCGCAATTACGGGAAAAGAGGGGCGCTTGCGCCGCGATCCCATGGCCATGCTTCCGTTTTGCGGCTACCACATGGGGGACTACTTCGCTCACTGGCTCAAGATGGGCGAGCACTCCAGCGCGTCGAAACTGCCGAAGATTTTCTATGTCAACTGGTTTCGCCAGGAGAAAGATAAAGATAAAGACAAGAAGGGCAAGTTCCTGTGGCCAGGCTATGGCGAAAACAGCCGCGTGCTGAAATGGATCTTTGAGCGCTGCGACGGGAAGGTGCATGCGAAGGACACTCCGATCGGACGGATTCCCGAGCTGGCCGATCTCGACACCAGCGGACTGGAGATGCCCGCCGCAAACGTGGCCGAGCTGCTCAGCGTCGACATCGAGGGCTGGCTGACCGAGTTACCGTCAATCAAGGAGCACTTCGCCCATTTCGGCAGCCATCTTCCCGAGGGATTGAATCTTGAGGTGAAGGCTCTCGAAGGCCGTCTGCAAGCGGCGAAGCGATAGTTCGTGGGCGGCGAAGCGATAGTTCCTGGAGCGTTCGCCCGCGCGATACCGATCCGCGTCAAAAAGCTTCCGATACCAGCGGACTTTTTCGATAGAGTGTGACGCTAAGAGGCTCTCCTCGAAGAAGAGAGCCTCCAAGGTTTCTTACTGTCGGCAGTTTCCGTTACGCCACACCACGCGCCTTTACCGGCGCATTTATGTTCACGGCGCGCAGCCCAGTGTTGGATTCCTGGACCGTGCGTGCCGCCAGAGGCTTCAGCCAGAAGAATGCCAAGATCGCGGCGATCAGGTCGCAGGCAATCATCGCCCAGAAGACTTTGGTCCAAGATCCCGTTCTGGCGAATAGCCAGGCAGCGCCTGGCGCGGCGAAGATGGAGGCTACGCCTTTGGCGGTATAGACGATGCCGTAGTTTGTGGTGGCCCATTTCCTTCCGAACACGTCGCCGGTGATGGAAGGGAACAGGGAGAAAATCTCACCCCAGGCAAAGAAGCACAAACCGGACAACAGGATGAACCAAATCGGGTGGCTGATCAGTTGCAGCAGAGCAAGCACCGCCAGTGCTTCGCAAGTGAAGGCGATCGCCATGGTGTTCTCGCGCCCGATGTGATCGGATACCCAGCCCCAGAAAGGCCGTGTCAGTCCGTTCAGCACGCGGTCCACCTCGAGCGCCAACACCAGCGCAGTCATGCCGAAGGCCACAACGATTTTATCTACTTTGTAGGAAACCGCCATGGGGCCGAGTTGCGCCGTCACTACCAAGCCGCCAAAGGCCACCAGCGTCATCATCCCGTAGATCACCCAAAATGAGCCCGTGCGCACCATCTGGCCCGGCGTCATATCGACGCTAGAACTGTTTACGTGGAGCTTAATCTGCGCTTCTTTCTTTTCCCAGCCCGCCGGAACCCAGCCAACTGGAGGCCTGGCCAGGAAAAGCGCGCTCGCCAGCACCACGAAGCCCTGGATAAAGCCCCAGAAGATGAAGGTGTGCTGGTAGCCGGAAGCTTTGATCATCGAGGCAATAGGCGCCACAGTGAGCGCGGTTCCGATTCCGTAGGCTCCCGCACACAGGCCGACACATAGCCCGCGGTGGTCAGGAAACCATTTCAAGGCATTGCCAATGATGCCACCATAGACAATACCGGCACCGATGCCGCCCAGCCCGTACCAAAAGTAGAGGCTGTGCAGGGTTTCGGCGTGGCCGGCCCCGATCCACCCAAGACCGACCATAATCGCACCCACCCCTAACATGAACCGTGGACCAATGCGATCGACCAGATATCCCTCGAAGGGGACGAGCCACGTTTCAAGAGCGATGAACAAGGCGAAAGTCCACTGGATGGCCGTTAATGTGACGTGCATGTGGGCCTGCAGCGGCTTGGCGAAGAGGGTCCAGGCATACTGCAGATTGGCGATGGCCATCATGGCAACGATGCCGGCCACCAACTGGATCCAGCGGTTGGGTATGCGCGATGGGTGAATAAGAGGGGTTGCGGATTCGGCCATAGATACACCTCCTGTGTGTCTCGTCAGACTTTAAGGGCTTCGTACTCAATCGCCAGTTCCCCATTTGCCTGCGATCTGTTCCACAGAGGTGCGCGACCAGACTTAACTTTGCCCGCCAGCGTTGTCTACGCGGGCGGGGCGTCGGCCTCCACTTCTGTCCGGAACGGGATCACACCGGGAACCAGCCACTTTTCCCACATCTCATCGATCTTACTTTGAAAGTAATCGATATCATCGTTGGTAAAGTGCGCGAATCTTCCTTGCTTTAATAAGTAATCTCGTACCGGCTGCCGCTGGATTTTCTTGGCGGCGATTTGCTGCGTCCTGCCGGTCAGCCTCAGCACGCCGTCTTCCACCTCGTAGAGCGGCCAAATTCCTGTATTCACCGCCAACTCGCCCAGTTCGTGCGAGATATAGGGATCGTAGTCCCAGCCTTTGGGACAGGGATCGAGAGAGTGGATGAACGTGGGACCGCCAATCGCCAGCGCCTTGCGCATGGAATTCATGGCCGCCAAGCCGTAGGACATGCAAACGGTGGAAACATACCGGCACGTGGGATGACCGGCCGCCATCATGCCCGCCATATTCTTTTTCCAGCGGCGATGCATAATCCTTTTCACCTTGCCCGGCGAACTGAACGTGGTGTTGGCGCCCCACGGGGTGCTGCCCGATAACTGAATATCGGTATTCGCGTAGGACTCGTTGTCATACATCAGGATGAGGCAGTTGTAATCGGGATGAGTCAGGGTTGCCGAGATCGCTCCCACACCCATATCTGCCCCACCGCCATCGCCGCAGAATGCTATCACATTGATAGGCTCCTGCTTCATTTTTCCTTTGCGCATCAGCGCTTTCAGCGCCGCGGCGGTGCCCAGAGCCGCCGATCCGCTGCTCCCCAGTTGGGTGTGCATCCAGGGAAGCACCCATGAAGTGCTGTAATACGTGGTGTTCGCCACATACATGCATCCGGTGCTGCCCAGCACGATGGTTCTGGGGCCGGCGGCCTTGGCCATCATCTTCATCACCAGCGCCGACTCGCAGCCCTGGCAGGTGCGGTGCCCGGAAGTAAAATATTCCTCCAAGGGGATCTTCTTAACGGCCTTGAAGGGGTCTAATTTCTGGGTCGGATCGATCTGTACGTAGGTATCCATAATTTCTCATCCTCTCTGATGTTTGAAACCCATCAGCAAAAACGGATTACTCTCGCAATCCGATCCATTGAGTTAAGGGCTGCGCTTTGCCATCCGCAGCTTTGTAGACGGACTCGGCCATCTTCTGCACATCGGGCACGGTGACTTCGCGCCCGCCGAGACCGCAAATAAAATCGACCACCGGGGGCTTCTTGCCGGGTCCGGGATACAGCGCGTGGCGAACCTCGCCGGCCAATACGCCTCCAAGATAGGGCGAGCCGAAAGAGTAGTCGCGATCGATGACCCCAATCGCCGCAAAGCGTTGCAGCGACTTCGCCAATTCCTCGGCTGCAAACGGCCGGAACCAGCGCATGCGCACAAAACCCACTCGCTTTCCTTCCTTGCGCATCTGGCGGATCGCTACTTTCACCGAGATCGACAGCGTCCCCATTCCCAGCAGAACGATATCCGCATCGTCGGTCATGTACTCTTCGAAGAACGGATTGCCATAGGAGCGGCCAAAGATGCGCTCGAAATCCGCGTAGGCTTCCTTGATCACGCCATAAGCCCGCTCCATCGCCGCGTAGTTCTGGCGGCGAATTTCCATGACCCAGTCTTCATTGCCCTGAGGCGCCACGGTAATGGGATTATCGGGATGCAGCAGCAGGTCCCCGCGGTCGTAGGGCGGCAGGAATTCGTTCACCTTCTCTTGCGAGGGGATTTTGACCATGGCCTGCGAGTGAGTCAGAAACGCGCCATCGCAACTGATTGCGCAGGGCAGGAAGATGCGCCGGTCCTCCGCCACTCGATAAGCAATGAGGGCTG
This sequence comes from Acidobacteriaceae bacterium, assembly GCA_003131585.1. GTDB lineage: Bacteria > Acidobacteriota > Terriglobia > Terriglobales > Acidobacteriaceae > Sulfotelmatobacter. The sequence continues at coordinate 89,317 of PKVW01000074.1, read as the reverse complement.
TGTCCAGCGCCTCTTGCACATTGTCGACCCAAACCAACTGCCAGCCCAAGTCGCGGACTGCCAGCGCGTCGTTGTGCTCCACGCCGAAGGCGCCAGGATCGTCCAACGCCCGGTTTCCGACCATGGCGATCATGGGAATGCGCAACGCGGGAGTGACGGTCAGCGCTTCCATGGCATACATCCAGCCGACGCCGCTGGAGCCGCAAAACACGCGCGCTCCGCAGGCGGAAGCGTGCTTCACGATTTCAAACTGCGAGTGTTCGCCTTCCGCGACGATATACTCGCAGTCCATTTCACCGTTGGCCACCAGTTTGCAGACGTACTGCATGACGGTGTCGTAGGGACGGATCGGGTAAGCGGTGATGACGTCAACGTCCGCCAGCTTGCAAGCCACTGCGATGGCTTCGCTGCCGGTGATTAGTGCGGTTTCCTCAATGTTGTGTTTCTGTTCTTCGATTACTGTGGCCACTGCCATGACGGACTCTCCTAAGGGGACGCTCTAAACGGACGTTTATTTTTCGCTGGCAATCTCGAGCATCTCCGGAATCTGCTCTTCATACTGTCCGCGATAGCGGAACCCGTGCGAGCGTTCCGGATGCGACTTGATCTTCTCTTGCAGCCAGACTTTGTAACCGTCTTTGTCCTTGCGCCAGTCTTCCCACTGGCTGCTGTTGTCTTTGAATTCCGTCTCGTTCACCATCGTGACGCATTCCTTCACCGGGCAGACCGCCTCGCAAACGCCGCACCCGCAGCAGGCTTGCATGTTAGCGTCGTACAGACCTTCCGGAGTCACATCGAAACATGAGTCCGGGCACTGCAGCCAGCAAAGCGTGCACTTGATGCAGGTATCGAAATTCACCACCGGTCTCATGGTTCTGGTGCTGAATTTCTTGAAGGTGGGATTGCGGTCGGGCTGGAATCCACCCTGGGCATGGGACGTGGGATCGTCCATTTTGTGGCCGGCCGGAATGCTGGGGATGGCAATGCCTTCGCCCATTTCATGCCACTTGGGCAGATCGAACTTGTAAGGCACTTCAGGATTGCCCTGGTTTGGCTGCACCGTGATGCTGCTGGTGCGCTCGTAAGACTTGGCCGCCGAGGTGGCCTTGAGTTCATCCTTCCACTCGTCGATGATCGCCTTTTGGACCGACTGCAGGCTGAACAGATCGGGCAGCACCTTGGCAATCGCGCCTAGAAGGCGTACGTCGGTGTGATCGTCTTTGTATACCCACAGCCCTGAAAAGCTAACCGTACCCTTAAGAATCGACAATTGGTACGGGGTCTCCTTGCGATGGGCCATGGCGATGATGGCTTCGGGGCCTTCGCGCGAGGTCACGATCAGGGTGCCTCCGGGCTTCAGCAGCTTATTGACGGGCTGAAGACCGTACCATGCCCACGACTCCACGCCCTTGCATAGCGTGTCATCGACGCAAAGGGTGACATCGACCTCTTTGGGCTCATACTTCGCCATGCCTTCCTCGAGGGTTTGTTCGTCGGTAGCCACGATCGCGAAGTTCTTCGCGGGAATGCCGTTGCGCTCGGGACTGTCACCGTACCGGCCAAAAGAGATGCCCATCTTACCTTCGTGATGAGCGGCGATCACGATCGCGCGGCTGATTCTGGTGGCCAGAGTTTTTTGAAAAATTCCCCGGTAAATGATCTCAATTGCGAATAGGCGTCCCATGGCGAAATCCTCCGTTGGTCAAAACTTGTTCAGTACGATCTCTTCGACGTCTTCAATGTGCCGCCGCATCGCGTCCTTTGCCGCTTCGGCATCGTGGCGCCGAATGGCGCTCAGGATCCGCCGGTGGCCGGCGAGCGACTTTTGCGGGCGCCCTTCCACCTGCAAGGAGCGTTCGCGTGTGTCGCGCAGCAGGTCCATGAGAATGTCCAGCACTTTCAGGACGACACTGTTGTCGGAAGCCAGAGCAATACTGTAATGGAATTCGGTGTCTTCACCGACAGATGCGTCCCCCTGAGCCTGCTTTTTCTCTTGCCGCTGCAGAATCTCTTCCATCTCGGAAATTTCGTCGGGAGAAGCGTGCGTGGCGGCGCGGGCTGCCAGCGGCGGTTCCAGCATCCTGCGAAAATCCAGAAGCTCGCTGACCAGTTCCTGCCGGCGCTTCAGGGCATGGGCAAAAGGATTGACCAACGAGTCGGGCGAGATTTCGCGAACGATTGTCCCGGCGCCTTGCCGCGGTTCCACCAAGCCCATCAGTTCCAGGCCTCGAATCGCGTCCCGGATGGAACTGCGGCTGACTCGAAGCAGTTCCGCCAGTTCGCGTTCCGAGGGCAGTTTGTCGCCGGGTTTCAGTTTCTTCAGAATCAGACGTTCGATCTGCTTGGCGACTTCTTCGTAGACCTTATTCCTGCGGACAACCTCGAAGTCGGACTTGATGGCGGTGGGCAAGGTGAACTCTCCAAGTGGTCCGATAAGTGGACCAGACAACGAGGGGAGTATACGCCCGTTGTCAAGCCCCCGGCAAATATTTTTATTGGGTGGATGAAAAAACCGATGGAAGCGTACCGGCACTCAATCGAGAGCGGCCTGGAACCTGGAACGCCGCCCCTGGAACCCGCCGCCGGAGCTCCGCTGAAGATCGTCCGATGAAGAAGATAGTCAGCCGGAAGCCGAGGGCGCGAATTGGGAGAGAAGCGGTGAGCTGCTTGACCAAAGTCCTCTTGCTGCCAGACTCACTTTGGCTGCGGCTGAGCGGCACATTGGGCCAGCAGTTTAGTGCAGTTGTATACCGTGCGGGTACAGGTCATGGGAAGCCCCACCCGCTCGCCCAACTCCACGACCGCGCCCACCAGCGCTTCCAACTCCATCGGCCGGCCCGCTTCGAGATCTTGCAGCATTGAGGTCTTGTGCTCCCCAACCTTTTCCGCGCCTGCCATGCGCTGATCGATGGAAACAGGCAACTCCATGCCCAACCTGCGGGAGACCGCTTCCACTTCCTGCATGATGTTTCGAATCACCGAAGAAACTCCCGGATCGCGCACCATCTGAGCCAGCGTGGCGCGCGTCAGCGCGCTCACCGGGTTGAGAGACGCGTTGCCCAGAATCTTTACCCAAATCTCGTGCCGGATGCGAGCGGTAATCGGGCAGCGCAAGCCGGAGGCGATGAGCGCCTCGGCAATGCGGCGGCAGCGATCGGAGCGCGAGCCGTCCGGTTCGCCGAGAGAAATGCGATTCCCCTCGATGTGGTGAATCACGCCCGGCGAGGAAATCTCGGTCGAAAAGTAAACGATGGACCCCACTACTCGACGGGCTTCGATGGCCGAGGAAATCACGCCGCCGGGATCGACGCGCTCCAGACGCATTCCTTCCCAATCACCGCCAAAACCCTCGAAGTACCACCACGGAATTCCATTCTGCGTGCTGACCACTGTCGTGTCCGGTCCCAGCGCCGGGCTCAACTGAGGCGCGAGTTGCGGCAAGCCGTGCGCCTTCACGCCAAGAAAGACGACATCCATCGGCCCCGCTTCTTCGAGGGAACCGGCGATGGTGGGACGCGCCACGAAATCTCCATCGACGCTTTTCACCTGCACGCCGCGCTCCTGCATGGCGCGAAGGTGCGGCCCGCGCGCGAAGAGCGTGACATCGAAGCCGGCCTGCGCCATGCGGGCCCCAATGTAGGCTCCGATTGCGCCCGCCCCGGCGATCAGAAATCTCATCTTTGGTCACCCAAGTTGGCCATCCAGGAGCGCCGCGGCGACTGCGCGCCGGCGGATTTTTCCGGTCGCGGTGGTTGGAATACTGTCCACCAGATAGATCTTCCTGGGACATTTGTATTCCGCCAGCGACTCGCGGCAGTGCTTGATGAGCGCCGCTTCGGTGGCGCCATGGCGTTCGTGCAAGACCACGGCCGCAGCCACCTCTTCACCCAGCGTGGGATGAGCGCAGCCAAACGTGACCGCCGCGGCGACTGCGGGATGCCGCAGCAGAATCTCATCGACTTCGTGAGGCGCGATGTTCTCGCCGCCGCGGATGATGATGTCTTTGATCCGGCCAGTCAAGTGCAAATAACAGTCTGCGTCGAGCAATCCCTCGTCGCCGGTGCGAAACCATCCATTCACAAAAGCGCGGGCGTTGGCTTCAGGATTGTTTTCGTAGCCGCGAAACACATTGGCTCCTTGAATGACGACTTCGCCGCGCTGGTTGGTTCCGAGCTGATTGCCCTCCTTGTCCATGATGCTCATGCGAAGTCCCGCGCCCACGCCGACCGACCCTGGTTTCCGATGTCTCGGGGGTAGAGGATTCGAGGTCATCTGGTGGGCCGCTTCGGTCATTCCGTAGGCTTCGACGAAGGGCACGCCAAACAGCTCCTCGATCTTGTGAATGAGCTCTGGCGAGAAGGGCGCGCTGCAGGAGCGGATGAAGCGCAGAGAAGCGGCTTCTGCGGGCTTGTGGCGCGTACGGGCCAGCATCACCTGATGCATCGTGGGCACTCCCGAATACCAGGTCACGCGATGTTCCCGCACCGTCCGCCAAAAAGAAAGGGCATTGAATTTGGTGGGAACAACCACCGTACCTCCGGAGAGCAAAGTGGCCATGGTGGAACCTATCAAGCCATGAATGTGAAACAGTGGCATGATACACAGCGAAACATCTTCCTCGGAAAGCGCATAGGTGTTCGCGATATTCGCCGAGGATACCGCCAGGTTGAAATGGCGCAGGGGCACACGCTTTGGCCGCCCCGTGCTTCCGCTGGTGTGCAGGATCAGGGCGATGTCATCCGCCGTGGGCTCGGTTGCGGAAACTCCGGTAGGAGCGCCGATCAGGTGAACATTGCCCTTCTCGTTCATTTCCACCGAGAACACTGGGATCTTGCGATCCGCGGCTGCGCTGCGCACGAATTCCGCGCCTACCGGGGGGCAAAGCAAAATGCGCGCATTCGTGTCACCGAGAAAAAAAAGAAACTCCTCATAGAGGTATGCCGGGTTCAAAGGCGCTGCGGTTCCGGCGATGGAAGCGGCCAGAAAGCTCACAATCGCAGGCAATCCATTCGGCAATGCGATCGCCACAGCGTCGCCGCGCCGAATGCCGGCGGAAGCCAAAGCATTCGCCATGTCGAGAACCTGCTGCCGGAGCGAATCGTAGGTAACCCGGATTCCAAGCTCGGGAACAATAATCGCCGTGTGACTGTCCGCGAAATGTAAAACGTCAAGAAGAGTATCTACCGCCTTCAATGTCATTCGTTATAGCCCTTAGTACGGGTCGCAGCTTCCGTCGAGCAGCTTCCGTCGAGTGTTAGCTCCTGGCAGGCTGCGAAAAAATACCTCATTCGTCACGTTACGGGAAGGGCACGAGCTCACTCGTGCCGCCAAGCCGCTAGAAATACGCGCACTTAAGCGCCTGAGGGTCGCCGCCCACATCTCGACGAACTTTTTCCGCAACCTCCTAAATCCAAAGTGGCTGCTTAGTTCGAGTAGCCCTCGGCATTCAGGGCCTTTTTAAACTCCTTCAGAAAAAACTGCACGTTATCTTCGGTGGCCAGCGGGCCCATCATGCCAATGCGGAAGACTTTGCCCGCGAGCGGCCCGAAACCGCCGGCGATTTCAATGTCGGATTCATCCAAGAGGCGTTTGCGCACTTTAGCCTCATCAATACCTTCGGGCACACACACGGTGTTCAGGATCGCAATTCGATGGTCTTCGGGGACATGCATGCGCAGGCCCAGCGCTTCTACGCCCTTGACAAAAGATCTGTGGCAACGGCGATGCCGCTCCCAGCGATTCTCGATTCCTTCCTCGGCGATGACCAGCAGCGCCTCGCGTAAGGCGTAGAACATGGAAATTGGCGCAGTGTGGTGATAGCGGTGCGACACCGTGGAGTAGTCGTGAATCAGCTTGAGGTCGAGATACCAACTGCGCGAAGGAGAAGTGCGGGCACGCAGAAAGTCCATTGCCCTCGGCGACATCTCCATCGGAGATAAGCCCGGCGGGCAGCTCAGCCCTTTTTGCGTGCAACTGTAGGCGACGTCGATGCCGGTCTGGTCGAAAGCTACCGGCACTCCGCCGAGCGAGGTGACGCAATCCGCGATGACCAGAGCGCCGGCATCGTGAGCGGCGGCACAAATCGCCTGGCCAGCCTGCAACGCTCCGGTCGAGGTCTCGGCATGAACATAAGCCACCACCTTGGGCTTCTCGCGGCGGATGAACTCTCTGGCTTCATCCTCCGTGTAAGTCTCACCCCATGCCTTCTCAAAGCGGACGACGTTGGCGCCTTGGCGCTTCGCCATCTCCGTCAGCCGATCGGAGAAATATCCGTTTGCGAACACAGCGATCTTGGCTCCTGGTTCCACGAAGTTAGCGACGGCAGCTTCCATGCCCGCGCTGCCGGTGCCGGAAATCACCAGCGTCGCGCCGTCGTTGGTTCCGAAAGCGGTTTTGAGCAATTGCTGAACGTCTGTCATCACCTGGATGAAGTACGGATCGAGGTGCCCGACGATCGGCTTCGCCAGCGCCCCGTAAACGCGCGGGTGAACCATGCTGGGTCCGGGCCCGAAAAGATAGCGGCGGGGCGGTTCGAGGGCAGGGAATTGCAGTGCGGCCGGCTGCGGCTGTTCGATGGCGCTCATAGTCCTCGTTTCTGTTTCCAATCTGTACCTTAAAGATATTACGGTACAGAGCGGACGTATGTCACCGGGGTGTGCCAGATTGGCAAGCGCAAGAGCATATTCTGCTTTGGGGTGGCGCAGCGCTTCCAGCGCTGCGATAAGGTTGTGGGGCGAGCGCGGCTTTAGCCGCTGATGAGGGTGACATTACCTTGGAGCATCTACAAAAGTGAAGTTTATGCTTGGCTAAAATAGGCTAGTCTGCTAAACTTCGGCCCCTATATCTGATGCCTCGGGAATAGGGGGAAGGCGTCAACCAATCGCGGGTACAGAGGAGACTCACATGGAAACTGCAATCGGAGTATTCACTTCGCGTGATCACGCGCAGAAGGCAGTCAAGGAGTTGAGGGAACGGGGCATGCCAGAAGAATCCATCGTTTTCCTAACTCTGTCGGAAAGCGAAGCGAAGACCATCGCGAAGGAGCTGGGCGCGTTTGTGGGGGGCTTCGTTGGGGGAGCCGCGGGGATAACAACCGGTGTGGTGGCATCGCTGCTTCTACCCGGGATCGGGACGGTGTTCGCGCTCGGGATCGGCGCCGCCACACTGCTCGCGGGAGCGGGTGTGGGTGCGGGTGCGGGTTCCACCGTCGGTTCGGTGGCAACCAACGACGCGCGCGCGCCGAAACCGACAACCCCGGAGAAGAGCGCTGAGGACGCCGCATTCTTCAGGGAGGTACTCAAAGAGGGACGTTCGCTGATCGTGGTTCGCACAGAATCAAAGGAGCTCGCGACATCGGCGTGTGAGGTACTTGATCGGCTGGGGCTCGGTATGCAAGACCGCACGCCCGTCAAAATGCAAACGACCACGCGCCACATAGGCGATATTGCGGTTCTAGAAATCAGTGGAAGAATTACACTGGGCGAGGGAAATGTCATGCTCCGCGAGATTGTTCGCGAACTGCTAGACAAAGGGAATGAGAAGATCGTTCTAAACCTGCATGAAGTGCAGTATGTAGACAGCTCAGGAATGGGCGAGCTGGTTAAGACCCACACGACTGTTCGGAATCGGGGTGGTCAGCTTAGGCTCATAAACCTGAACAAGCGAGTAAACGACCTGCTCCAGATGACGCGATTGTCCGCTGTGTTTGATATTGAGCGGGACGAGGCCAGCGCAGTCGCGTCTCTGAGGGGCGACACAACATCGCAGGCTGTAGCTTAAGCCCCCTTAACAGCCCGGGGTGCAAGTACGATTCGTATCAGGGCACGCATTCATGCGTGCCGTAAGTGCCGCGTTATCAGTACGCCTTTAGGCGCTGCTTCGCGAGGATGGAGTTTCACCACGGGCTGTTAACGTTGTTTGAAAGTTGCACCACAGACGTATCTTTCTTGCCGCCCGATGTTTGGACGGGCGGGTGGCCCAGGCTTGTGATCTCTTTGGCATCACCACCACAGTGGGTGCCCCGTCCTTCGCGCTTTTTGCGGAGGGCGGGAGTCGGGAATGCCTGCACAATTGGGTTGATCATCCCGCACTCTTTGGCATAACAAACCCCGTAGCACAGGCAGCACCGTCGCCCACCCTTGCAAAAAACGCAAGGATGGGGCACCCTCGTGGGATTGATGCACACAGAAACCGCTAAAGGTGGGCCATCCGCCAAAGGATGGGCCACCCGCCCTATTCTCCTGTTTATTCTTTTACCTGCCCTCTCAAACATCGTAGCGAGAGCAAGCAAATTTGGCGGACCCGAGTCGAACGTGATGACGCTGATTTTCTTCGGGCGTGTGGGATTAAGCCGAAATAACCTCTGCGCGAAGTCGCCGTCGGCGCAACTAGGGTCTTCTTCCCGGCCTGGCGTTTCTCGGCTGCTGGAAGGAATCTCAGGGGCAGGACCCGGTTTTCAGCGTGAATACACCCGCCAACCATCCTAAAAGGTGGAGGCCTTGCCTCCACAGAGTGTAATGGTCTGGTGAAGAGCCTTGGCGAAGCGAGCAGCATAAGGGGCAGGTAGTTCCCACAGTAGATCTGTAGAGGGCATTTCTCCTATCTGGTTCTGCCAATCTCTATCGTTTACAGTCAGACGGACCGCAGGCACCTTGTCCGTGGTGTGCACCGTGACGAGACTCACTGGCCCGATGACATCGTGAGAAGCCTCGTCCACTTCAATGGACGTAGGGTCGAGGTCTGCCAGATTAACTTGCTGCCGAGTGTGATAGGTTTCCTTCCAATCGCTTCTCGTGGCGTAGACGAAAGTTACCTGACAACCATTCACATCCGGCAACAGATTTGCTCGCTTCTCCACCTTTTCGTCCTTAGTGGAATAGATTGTAGTGCCTTCCTCATCAGCGAGCGTATTCTGAATCCAGTGCAAGGTCTTCAAGATTTCTGGACTACTTTTGGGTGAAGGTCGTCGAAGGGGCGAGCCGATGGGAGCTTCCACAATAATGTCCAGAACGTCCGCCACAGGCGCTGAACTCTTCAGTAAGTTGTCTTCGCCGAAGGGCTCATAACGCAACTCCTTGTCCCCCCGCCACATTTGCCAAGCAGGAATGTGTTTCCCGACTTTGTCATTAATGTACATGCACTCGTGTTCCGTCATCGGACCACCCAGACCATTGCTATCGCTCCGCGCCCAGCTCAGAGCCTCGCGGCAGGTAGCGAGCATTTGGCGGCCTTTGTATTCGATCAGGTAGGCACCGTGCTGGTAAGCACGAATGTAGTAAGAAGGCTCTTTGCTCGACAGAATGGCCGCCACGCGCTTGTCCCCTTCCGAGGACGCGTCGTCTGAAGGCAATCCGGTCGGCGCATCGGGTTTCGATGCGTTTGGTTCCGGCTTGTCCGTGATAGCTTCGTTGGGCAAGTTCTGGAGCTTCGCGGATTGATGCGAGAGCAGGAGCTTCGCGTCGTTAACAGGAATCGCAAAGTTCAGATTTTCGCCGCCTTTGAGATACAAGGTATTGATCCCGATAACCTCGCCGCGCATGTTGAACAAAGGTCCGCCGCTGCTGTCAGGGGAGATCGGTGCAGTGGTCTGCAAGAATTTACCGCCTTGTTCTTTCGATGTTCGCACTCCGCTGATTATTCCGTTCGAGACAGTTGATTCAAGCAAGAGCGGATTGCCGATTGCAACGACTTCTTCACCGACCTGAATATCATCTGAATCGCCAAGCGCGAGCGTGCGGAAGGTTTTACCGTGAATTTTGATGATGGCGAGGTCGCGGACTTTATCGACTGCCAACACACCATCAACCGGAAACGCGGTATCGTCGGGGAATTTAACGACAGCCAGGTTGCCGGTCTCGATGACGTGGTAGTTCGTCACGATCACGCCGTCCGCGCTGACAAGGAAACCAGTGCCCTGCGCTATGGGCTTATCGTTGGCCGCCGTGATGATGGTTACGATTGACCCATTCGCAGCTTTAGCTATCGCTGGTATGTCCTTTGGAGGCGGCACCGACTGTGCGGCAACGACACCAGCAACGATAAAACACAGAGAAGTAAGCTTCCGCGCAAAACGTTTGACCATCTTCATTTCCTCTACAAATAGTTATTACATCCAAACGACGAACACCGCTGCAATGGCGTAGGCATCGGTACAGTCCGGTGCTTACTTGTTCTGCGATCCAGCGTCCGCATGTAGAGGAGCGGGTTCTGGTGCGTTAGGCCAGGGATGCGATGTTCCGTCCCGCTGCGGCAGAGTCATTTCGGGGAAAGACATGCATCCCCACTTTGTCCGCTTGGCGAACAACGAGTCGTAGTACATTTGGGCATCTTTCTTATTTCGGCGCGGATCGGTCTTATAGTCCTCCGACAGAACTGAAAACGCCTTGTCGCTCCCCACATCTTTCCACAGCCCCCATGTGACAGGTAAATATCCCTTGACACCAAGGAGAACAAATGGCATACCCCTTGCATGAACCGCCGACAGACAATCCCTAAAGAACTCCGCTACACCGTCGAAAACTTTCACAGCCGATTCCCGGATAACGACGCCTGCTTGGAGCAGATCAAAGAGCAGCGCTTTCCGGGCGGCGTGGCCATCTGCCACAAGTGCGAGAAACCGCGAAAGCACTACCGGGTGAAGGGCCGCACCGCTTACGCTTGCGAGACGTGCGGGAATCACATCTTCCCTCTGGCCGGAACGATTTTCGAGAAAACCAGCACCTCATTGCGGCTCTGGTTTTACGCCATGTACTTGATGGGTTCCACGCGGTGCGGAATTTCCGCGAAGCAGATTCAGCGGGAGACGGGCGTCACCTACAAGACGGCGTGGCGCATGTTCCACCAGATTCGGAAACTGATGAGCGAAGATTTGCGGCTCGGCGGCGCTGGCACTCCGGGAGTCGAAATGGACGAGATGTATCACGGCGGACGGCGCAAGGGCGGATCGGGGCGACTGCTCGGCGTGGATCGCGGCAACAAGACAACCGTGATGGGAATCGTGGAGCGCAAGGGCCGCATCGTGGCACAAGTCAGCCCAGAATTGACGATAGCCGCAACGAGTGCACTTGTGAAGGAATACGTGCTCCCTGAAACCATGATCTACACGGACGATGCGGCCACCTACAACGCGCTGCCCCGGTTGCAGGGCATGGGGTATCAGCACCGCCGCATCAATCACAGCGCGAAGGTCTACGTGGCGGGTGAAGTCCACACGAACACGATTGAGGGATTCTGGAGTCTAGTGAAACGCGGGATCGGCGGCGTGTACCACTCGGTCAGCGCGAAGTACTTGCAGAGCTACCTTGACGAGTACTCTTTCCGCTATAACCGGCGCGATTCCGGGAACCTGATTTTCGCCGCGATGCTGGAGAGGGCAAGCGAGACGATGTCTCGCAAGCCCTCTTCATAAGTGTGAAAAAGTCGGACTCTGTAAAAACTGGCGGCTCGTCCTGATTCTTCTTGGCCGGAGATGCAGGGCGAGTAGCCATGAGGCGGGCGCGGTGCGCGTCCAGAAGGAGTGTCGCGCACCTATGCCGAATAGTCAATCGGTTTTGGAGGCGACATGCCCTACAAACTTCCAGAGATGAAAAAGCTAGAGGTCAGTCAGGTCGCGGGTGCAACACTAGAAGCGTTCGATGACCACCCTGAGCGGAGCAGGGTACTTGTACAGTGCAATCTCCGAACAGGTGAACTGTACGAACTGGCAATCCCGTTTTCCGACGCAATGCGACTGCTAGCTTATCTGCGCGACATGGAAGGGTTACAACCACCTCAGCGAAGCTAGCTGCCCGCTGGCGAACCCTCCGAAGCGGTTTGCGATTATAGGCCACGTGTGCCGATTTTAGCATACTTGTCCTCAAGGGATACTTACCCATGTGACATCTGACCTTGCGCCCACCGTCGAAGTTGCGCAATCATGGTCGAGGCCATGACGGTTGGGTGAACCCACTTCATCACGCCCCTAAGTCCTTTGTTTCACGGATTATAGTATCTAAGTTCTTTGCCATCCGGATTTTACGGGGAATTTCCTGCTAACCCGATGATTCCACTAGACCCCAGGGGGGAGGGGGGTATCGAGACTTCGAATCGCAGCGCATACCAGCTAACCCGCTGCGATGGCCTCGGCGAAAATTTGTTTCGAGGAGAAATCAACAGCGTCAACTGGCCCACAGCTTGAGATCACAAATTGCGATCTCAAAAGCCTAGATCGGCGAGTGGTGGCCTTGCACAATCATCTCCTCCGCGATGCGGCGCGCTTCGGGGAGTGTCGCTGCTGCTTTCTGATCGATTTCTGCTGGCGGGTTCTGCTGAAGCTTGGTCAGTTCTTCGTCGAACAAACGGGTCACCAAAGCGGGAGAGTGTTCGATCGGCTTGCCGTCGTCGCCGGCTACTTTCACTTTATGGCGCACGCGCTGCGTAATCATCAAGCGGTAGATGCGGTCGGTGGCCAGATCTTCCATGTAGCCATCGAGCAGGCTGGCGCCTTTGCCGTTGAGCACGCCGTTGCGATAGCGAATCACGGTGCGCACGGCCGCTCGTGTTCCGGCAAGAGTGGTTGCGCCAACGCCTTTCGGGATTGGCCGCAGATCGGGATGCGAATCCGGCAGCTTGGGCCGTTTTGCAATCTGATTGGGATAGGGGAATTGGGCGACTGCGATTTCGTTTTGGTCAGGATGGCCGGTCCACGCTCCATCCATCAAGCAGTCGGCTTCGTTCTTCTTGTCTTGCTTGAGAACTTGCATGGCGCGCTCGTTCAATTCCGCGTCGGTGCGGCTGGGAAAAAGAGCGGTCATTCCGCCAATCGCGTGAGCTCCGTGCTTGTGGCAAATCTCGGGCATCAGGGTGCGGAAGTTCTGGAAGAACGCTACATCGTGCGGGATGGTGTTGCGGTCCGGCAAAATCCAATTGGGATCCCCGAGCATGAAATGGATCAGCGAGGCCATGTAATCCCAGCGGCCGAGGTTCAATCCGAGGCAGTGGCCGCGAAGATTGAAAAGAAATTCTTCCATCTGATATGCCAGCGGGTGCGCCTCGACCAGCGCCATGCATTTGATGTAGTCCTGAGGCAAGCCTTTGTGTTTGGCGAAAGCCTGGAAGAGATCGCGCCACCACAAGGCCTCCTCCGCCGATTCGCTCTTCGGGATATACACGGAGAAGTTGTGCGGCAACCGAGCCGGATCGATCTGGTACCAGATCAGGGCTAGATCGAACAGGGAAGCGGACATGATCTCGTCCTTGATCACTCCGCTCTGGCTGACGTGCAACCCGCGGGGACGCACCCAAGTCACGGTTTTCGAGCGCTGCACCGTGACTTTTTTTTGCCGCTTCTTGTCGTCGTAGCTGAGATCATACCGGTAGGCGGCGATGGTGTTTTTGATCGCCAACATGATGTTCTCCCAAGTGTTCGCTGTGGAATCTTCCAGGTCGAGCATGACGGCGGGAGAGCCGGAGTTCAATAATTTTACCGTCAACTCGGCGTCGTCGGCCGGGCCGGTCATCTGGTTGCGCTGATCCGCGCACCAATCGGGCACTTCGATCCGCCAGCCGGAAGTAGTTGCCTCCGAGGCGGGCAAATAGTTTGGCGGCTGCCCGCGATGCGACAACTGCAACACCTCCGCGCGTTTCGCAACCAGCTTCTGTTGCCAGGGGGTGAATCGTTTGTGAAGCGGCAACAGGAAATCAAAAAATCCCTTGGGGAGATCCTGATGCGGATTCAAATCCGCCGGCGCGTAATTCATGTATTGCGATGTGGGGTTTTCAGTATGCAATGCCATGGGATCAGATCCTTCGCCCTGCCCTGCCGGCAACGGAGTGTTGGGCAAAGCCAGCGGCGCTCGCGTCTTTTTTATTCCCTGGACTTATCCTATCGCAAAAATGCCGAAAGCCGGTGAGGCGGCTTTAGCAAGGCTCCTATCCACTCAATTGGAAATGGTGGAGTGCCCGCTTACCGGATGTGGTCGAGGGCGTCATTGACGGCGCCCTCCTCCGGTTTGCACTCATGCTTTTCGAAGTCGGATTGAAGCTGCTGTTTGGCTTTGTCAGCGTCGGTGATAAATTCCCGCCGCGTCCGGAAGGCTAATTTGCAGACATCGCAATATGCGGTGTTAGGTGTGCTCCCGATGAATTTGACGATCTTGAGCTTCCGGTCCGGCATGGCGACATCATGGCAGGGCGCCAGTGCGGAGTCAAATGTATCCACTGGGTGCGCCAGCGCGGCGACTAAGGTGGTTTGACGTGCGCTGCCGACGAGGGCGTGATGTCTCATCGCCAGCGATGCGCAGGAAGTGAGAGAAGCGAGATTTGCCTGACGGCAAAATTCACTTGTGGTGCGGCGCTGTGGGAGTCCCGTGCTGAGAAACGGCTGGTGTAAGATGCTGAGCGTCTGGACCACCCATGCCGCGAATCGGCGCTATGCACTCGCGCGCTCCGAATTCGCCGGAGAGTGCCGCGAAAGCTGAACCAACTTATGTCGCAGAATCATGAGATCGAAACTTTAGCGCGTGAACTGATGTCCGCGTATGAGACAGGGCAGATGGTCGCTGTTCCGCCGTCTGGACGCCCCGGTTTCGACCTTAACGCGGCTTATGCGGTGGAAGCAAAACTCAAGCAGTTCCGCGAAGCTGGTGGACACAGAGCCGTCGGTCGCAAGGTTGGCTATGCCAACAAGGCCATGTGGCGTGCGCTCAAACTTGAAACTCTGGTCTGGGCTCACATGTACGACGACACGGTGCATTACGGCGACAACAATTCCGCCGCGCTGACGCTGGCATGTCCTCGTTCGCTGAAAATTGAACCCGAGATTGTTTTCGGTTTGAAACATTCGGTTACGGGTGAAGGCCTTGATGCCGCCGCTGCGCTTGCATCCACGGAATGGCTGGCGGCGGGATTTGAAATCATCGATTGTCCCTTTCCGGAATGGAAGTTTCAGCCCGGTGATTTCGTCGCATCTTTTGGACTTCATGCGGCACTCGTGATCGGCGAGCGGATACGGGTGCGGCCGGATCTCATCGCCACGCTGATGGACGAGCTGCCGCGGTTTAAAGTGCGCATGCTGAAGAACGGAGAGTTTGTGGAAGAAGGATCCGGCAGGAACTCTTTGAGGAGCCCCGCTTTGTGCCTGGCGGAGCTCGGCGCGGCCATTGCACGGCGCTTCCCGGCCCAACCATTGAGCGCTGGAGACGTCATCAGCACCGGCACGCTTACAGCCGGACATGCGACCGGCAGAGGCGATCTCTGGACAGTTGAGGTCGAGGGAATCTCCCTGCCGCCTCTGACTCTGCGTCTAACTTAAGCGATTGCAGCGGCACGCTGCGCCCGAAGCGACGATTCCGGGCAGCGGCAAAGAAGAAACCGCGCTGCCGGTGAGCAGCGCGGTTCGAGGGTCGTTGCGTCCAGAAGGGTGGAGCGACGCGGTTGATTACGTCTTGGCGAGCTTGCGGCGAATCGCTCCCGCCAGACCGACCAACCCAGTCCCCATCAGCATCAGGCTGCTGGGTTCGGGAACCGGGCTATAGCCTATAAATTCTTGCGGTCCCGAGCCCGGAACTGCATTTTTGGGAGTATAGAGGATCAATCCGTTGAAAGCCGAATTGGAGGCGGTACCGGCCAAAGCAAGGTACTGGGTATCGACGGCGCCGGCGCCGGTGCTCTGAAATTGGGACTGCGATGCGGCGGTCGACGAGAACAGGCCCCAGATGGCCCAATTCGCCTGCGTGGTCGTCAGATTTCCGGCAAGCATGCTCTTAAAGATCAAACCGGCGGCTTTGTAGTCCAGAGTCATCGATGCTCCGAACATGCTGTGCGCAATGCCTTGCAGGAAGGGCGTAGCGGTCGCGCTCCAAGTCTGGTTGAGATTGATGTTGTTGTCGTAGCTGTCGCAAAGGAGAAAGGTGGGCGTGCTGCTGCCGTTGATGGAAAACTCGTAGGGATAGACGGCTCCGCCTCCGATGCCGCTGCCCGTGCCCCCAAGATATTTCATGGTGACTGAGTTGGCGAAGGCCGGGCTCGCGAAAAGCAGCGAGAGAACCATAACCGAGAGTACGAGATGAAAACGGCTTAGACGCATGAGTTTGCCTCCCAGCAAACAAGGATGGCTGCCCATGAATGGCACGACAGCGTATCCTGCTTTCCTTCGATCGGGGGAGATCGGCCAGCAAATCTAAGGGAGAGATGAAGCCTTTGCTGAAAGCTGGCTGCGCCGCGAAGGGGCGGCATTTCCGTCAACGGTGAATCTGACTCCCGTAACGTGAACTGAGACTACCAGTGCGCCCGACGTCTGAAAATGGCACGCTGGGGGCGTTACCAGTGTCACTTTCGGGGCCACGGCCGCGGTCCCGTGCTGCCGGGAAAACTCCGGGCGCCAGTCACTCGGCCCTGAGCCTTTCGGGGAAATCCACAGGATATTCTGTGCAAACCATTTCGCTATCTGCTACGATGATCGCCAGAAAAAGGCGGATCTCCTTTAGTTTGTGGGTTTCGCCTACTGCGATATGGCATTCAAAGTGCCCCTAATCGTTTCGTGGTGGAGTGTCCCCGTTCCAGGGGCCCAGGATAGCCGCCGCAGGCAGGAGTAGTTTGTGTCCGATCCCGAGAACGGGAACGTCCAGGTGGTAGGGAGGCGTCGGCGAACCCGTCGTCACCGGCGGAATCGACTCCTTCGCCGTTGGTTCGCGGCCGCGGTGGTCGCGGTTTTTACCGCCAGCGTCTCGACGCTCGCGCTAAGGCATTTCAGTCCGTCCTTATTCCGTGCGGGGCAGTCCGCGCCCAGCTTCGACGCCTCCGAACTCAGCCGCAACCGCGTGGGTACGCTCAATCAGATTCTTTCCCATGCCAAGCTATCGCGTCCGGTGTATCCCTATTCTGTGGTGCCCGGCGGAGTTGAGGATGCGAAAGAATTGAAGTGGGTGGCGGAACACGATCCGGTGGTCGCGGCACACTATGCGGGATTCGATTATGATCGCGCGCAGGTGGTGCGCCTTACGCTGGCCCGGACAGTCTATGTGTCCTATCGCATCGGCGGCCGCATCTACTGGACGCGTCGAAGACTAACGCTCCACAAGGGCGAAAAGCTCATCACCGATGGAAGAATGACGGCGCGCAGCCGCTGCGGCAACCGGGTAGAGGAGAAGCCGCAGCAGGAGGCTTCCCCGGCCGAGCCTACGGCAGAAAAGTTCGATCAACCGATTGGAGCCGGCGAGGGCACGGCGATGCAAGCGCCTCCCGTGACGTTCGAGTCGGCATTGCTCAACCGGCCGGAAACGCCCGGCCTGGAGCCGGCGGGGCCGCTGAGTTTGTACAACCCGTTTGTCGGTGGAAACTGGGTATCCGTCTCGCCTCCACCATTACCGGCGGGCCTTTGCGGACCGGTGAAGAAAAAGGGCACCACCGGGACTGAAGGCGGAAGCGGGAAGAAGAAAAAATTAGGTCCTTGCGGCAGCGGCGGATCTACGGGAGTTGTGCCCGAACCCGGAACGTGGGTGTTGTTTGTCTCCGGCTTGGCTGCGATCTATTGGCAGGCCCGCCGCAAGCTTTCTCACGTTTGAGGTTGTGAAAGGGCCGAACCGCCGGGCCCATCGAATTGCCGGTCGAAAACGCCCCGGTCTTCCGCTAGTTCTTCCGCCCAGTTCTTCCAGACCTACTCGATCCCGTATTCTGACGGCGAGAAGAACCCGCACCTGGAGCGCGTCTCTGGGGAGCCTGATCTTCTTAACGTCCTGATCTTAACGTCCTGCTCAATCCGCTGACGCAATGGCGCCGCTGCCCGCATGGGGCCGACCCAAGGTTGTAATCCTTTCGTAAGGGGTCCGGCGCGCAATCGCTGCTAGAATCGTCCTAGCGTAACGTACGCACTAAAAGGGCATTCATGGATCGCTCCCTCAGAGCCGCTGCCGGTTTGCTGGCATGGGCGGCAGTATGTTTTGCCGCGCCGGTCGCGGGCCAAGCCCAGGGCGTGCCGTCGATTCGCCGGGTGCAAGTGCTGCGCACGCCAAATCTGGTTGAGATCGAGATCGAGGCCAGCGATCACCTCGTCCCACGAACGAATGTGTTAACCAGCCCCGACCGCCTGGTGGTGGATTTCGTGAACGCGGTCCCCGGGGCCCAGTTACGCAACCAGGCGGTAAACCGCGGAGAAGTGAAGTCCCTGCGCGTGGGCTTGTTCTCATCGAATCCGCCCGTCACCCGGATTGTGCTTGATTTGAACGGTCCGCAGCACTACCAGGTTTTTCCTTCGGGAAGAACTGTGATCGTGAAGGTCGGAGGAAGTGCGGGCGCGGAAACAGCCGGATTCCATGCTGCCTCCGGGCCAGTGCTGGTGAATACGACTTATCCTGCCCAGACCGCGCATCTTTCGGTGGCACTGCCTCCGGCGCGGCCGCCGCTTAAAGTTTCGTTTCAGGATGGTCTGCTGTCGATCAGTTCCAACAAGGCCACGCTGTCCGAAGTTCTTTTCGCGGTACACCAGCGCACCGGGGCGGAGATCGCCATTCCGGCGGGAGCGGAACAAGAAATCGTCATGGGCGACCTCGGCCCCGCGCCCGCGCCCGTAGTTCTGGCTCACCTGCTGAACGGTTCGAAGTTCAATTTTCTGATTCTGAGTTCGTCCAGCGATCCCCGCGCTCTGGACCGCGTCATTCTCAGCTCGCGCCCCGAAGGGCCGATGCCGGCCCCGAGGCCTCAGCTCCAGCCCGTGAGCGACGACGACGATGAAGCCGATGCTCCGCCCAAAGCCGCGCCTCCGTCCCGGCCAGCGCCGCCCGTCGTTCAGAATCCCAATCCGTCGCCGAACTCGCCGACCGACCGCCAGGTTCAACCCGGTGCTTCTCCCGAGACGAAGACCCCGCCGAATAACGACGTTCCCGATTAGTCCCCGAGTTTTTCTGGATTTACTTCCGCGATCACTTGCGCTGATTTAGTTAACGCTGATTTAGTTAACGTTGATTTAGTTAACGTCGAACTGCGCGCACATCGCGGCGGCTTCGCGCACTCCGGTTCCGATTACGGCGGCGTGATCAGGCGAACGGGTACGGGAGAAGTTCCGGTCACAGCGGGATTCGTGGCCGCGTTGCTGCACCCGGCGACGTTCATCACTGTTACATTGACGTTTCCGAAGCCATCAACCGTGTTGATGAAGACCTGCAGGAATCCCACGATCGTGACCGGCGGCTGGACACCCACCAAGGTCGCGCCGTCGTAGATTGGTATGGTTACGATGGAATTGCTGGTGGTAATGATGTTGTCATTGTTGACGAGTCCGTTTTGGACGAGCGGATTGCCAGAACCCGCTTTAATCTGGAGCGGGAAGGTTCCAGGAGTCGCATTGAGACTGTCCGCGCCCACGGTGGAATTGGTCAAACACTGCACTGCGGTGGACGTGTCGCCGGTGACGCCAGTCGGAGTTACGGGATTTTCGATCAGGTCGGCTTGCGCTCCCAGCGGAGTTCCGCACGCGTAAACCGTGCTTTGATCACATCCCCCGATCGCTTCCTGAAAGTTATTAGCGACCGAGCAAGACGGAGCCGCGCCGGAGTTGCCGGAGACGAACGCCGGAATGTAACGAGCTGTGTTCGGGGGAGGCGCTGGGGGACCCTGCGGCGGGTTCGCGATCATGCCGGTGCCTACGCCGCAGTTGAGCGCGCCGGGGGTACAGTCGGCAGTCAAGTTGAAGGTTTCGCCGATCACGCCCCCTCCAAGCTGAGAAACTCCTTGGTTGACAATCGTACCGTCTAGCGGGAGGACGAAGTTGGCTCCCGCGTTCCCAGGATCGGAGTTCGGGATAATCCAGGGCTTCACGCAACGTGGCTGCACCGGAATCATGGCGGAAGCAACGCTGCCCGATTTGGAGGGATTGAATCCCTCCGCGCTGGCGGTTGCGCTCACGCTGGCGCCAGAATAGTTGCTGTTGAACAATGAAAAAACGCGGGCGAAGAAGATTGGCAGCTTTGTGCGCTGCACGATCACCGTAACAATGGGATTCACGCCGAAATCCGATCCCAGGTCGGTGCAGTCTGGATTGGACGTACCTGACTTTGGTGCGACATAGGTCACGCTTACTGACGCGCGGGGGACTGCAACACCGGCGATTAAGTTCTGCTGCGCCAGGTTGATCGCGGCCAGGGTGGCGAGGCTAGCCGCCCCGCCGCAGACGGGGGCCCAGCTTCCGTCGAGTCCGCCGTTCGTGGGATCGCCCGTGATGCCCGAAATTGAAATCACCCTTGCCGCCGTCAAGGCCGCCGCATCCGCGGAGCGCTGGGCCTCGGCCTTGGCCTGGTAGAGCGTGCCAACGTCAATCGACACCGCAGCCATGGCGATGATGGCGACTAACGCCACCGTTACCAGCGCCATTGTGAAACCGCGCTCCTTCGAGCGCGGCTCCGCGCCTCTTCGTAGGCGGCGGACTAGCGGTGGCAGCATGCGCGATTCCTCAATTCTCGTTAAACGCCGTAGCGATGGTGGTGATGCTAGTCGGACCGGTAAACTTCCCGCCCAGCAAACCGGCCACGTTGTTGAATTGCCACTTGTACGGGTATTGAATGGTGACGCAGGTTTCGATTAAGTTGGTCGTGCTGGCTCCCGAAGGGATTGTACTTTTGCAGCCCCGATTGATGGTGAGCACGAGCGCGGTAGCAGCTCCGCACGGGGCGCTTGTAGCAGTTGAAACCCACGTAAGCCCACTACTTTGAACTGGCGTGGCTGCTTTCAGTCCGCATTCGGCGATATTTTCCGACACGAGGTAGTTATCCACCACCCAATAAGCGTCCTCAACCGAGGCTGGGACAGCGGCGGTACCAATGTCGTTGGCGGGATCTGCCGCCGCGACGCGCGCGCCCTCCCGCGCCGCGTTGGTTAGCTTCTGCTTGAGGGAAATCGCTCCACTGAAGTCAAAAATCCCCACTACGAACAGCACCAGCAAAGGTAGCGAAAGGGCAAACTCTACAATCTGGGAGGCGCAATCGTCCGCCCAGCATCGCTTTAACGTGGTCAGCGATCCACACGGCGCGTTTGCCTCCCGCATCATTGCGTCTCTGCCCTCATCTGTGCCTGCCCCGGTAGGAGCATGTTCCCCAAGTCCAAGGTAGTGAAGGGAATGAGGAAATGGTACGGATATTGATACCGCGCGCTCACCGATATGCCGCAGGTGCCCATTCCGCCCTGGCTGGGATATGACAACTGGACGTTTTTTTGAATACAAACGTCACCGACGCTGCCATCGCAAGAGATGGAACTGCTGACGCACGAAGTGCTCGCGCTGCCGCAAGGGCACAGCACGGGCGGTGTCCACTTGGCGCCGTAGGGGACGAGCCCGTTTTTGTCCAAATGCGCAGCTGCGAGCGCGTTATAGACTGCGGTTTTGGCGTTGGTGGCGGCAAGGGTCGGGGGAGGAGTGCCGCAGGTTGTGCAAAGCGGCGCCACTGCCGCTTCTGCCCCCAGCCGCGCTCCATGAGTGATCGTGCCGTAAATGCGGAAGGCCTGCCCGAACCAAAAAATAGCCATAAAGACTATGAAGAACAAGGGTAGTATCATGGCAGTTTCGGCGATCTCGGAACCGCGCGTGCTCCGCGTCAGACCGCGCCATGTTGTCCATCCCGGCTTCTTCATTGTTATCGCGCTCCCCACATCTTCCCGATGCCGAAAAGCAAAGTGGTCAAGGCCAATGCTACGCCATACGGGACTTTCAGCGAATGTGGATTATCCAGCGAAACCTCCGCCCCCGGCATGCGAAACGTGAACATCGACGCCAGCAGGCTGCCAATGTTGCGCAGGGTTTGCTTGAATCTCCGCTTGTAAATCACCAACCCCAGGGCCATGACCCCAGCCACGAGGACGGAACCCATCAGCAAATTGACCAGCATTTCCCAACCGACGAATGCTCCCAAGGCCCCGGCCAGCTTCCAGTCGCCCGCACCCAGGCTGCGCAGAAAGACGAACGGCAAAAGCACCAGCAATCCCAGCCCAGCCCCCAGCAGGGAAGTCTTCAACCCAGCCCATCCGCCAACCAGCACATTCGCCGAGACACCGATCAGGAATCCCGGCACCGTGAGCCAGTTTGGGATTCGGCGGCTACGCCAATCCGTCCACCCGGCAATCAACGCCAACGCGACCGCCAGTCCGAGCACGATCCCGTTCAAACCGGTCCCGATCTGCCATGCGGGGAAGAAATAAGCCGTCCCTTGGGCGCGGAAAACGCGACTACAAGCCCTGCTGACGCGGATTTTCACACAGCCCGGTACCGAAGTCAATGAAGACCGCCGGGGCGCGAGACCACCGTAACCCCGAAAAGCGAAGGCCCGGAACGTGTCCGGGCCTGCTGGAAATCATTCCGTCCTACCGGTTGAACGCTCCCGCGCCGTTATGCTCCGCCACGATGCGCTTGGCATTGTCGGCCAGCGCTTTGGCCTGTGGAAGCAGGTCCAGCCCTTTCAGCACTTCCGGATCCGATTCCGCCCGCACCTTCATGCCCTCATCCTGACCGAAAGCATCCACGAAAATCTCGGCCTTGATGTTGGACCTGATCCAGTCGTTGTTATCCACCAGATCGGCCTGGGTGTAGAAAATATTCGCGTCGTCGAGGGACTTGCGAAAATCCTGCAGGAGGGCGTCGTCCACTTCGAAGCCTTTCGCGGGATGGTGATTCACGACATAGCGCTTGGCGAAGTTGAAGAACGCATAGTGCTGCAACAGCGTGTCTTGGAAGTGATTGCCCTTGATGGGAGGGATCGCCACATCGGGCGTGATGCCGCCGCCGCCATAAACCGTGCGTCCGCTGTCGGTCAGCTTCACTTCGCGGTTGACATTGCTGCCGGATTCGGCCGCGCGGTTATAGTAATAGTCGTAGAGCGAAATGTTGCTGTAATCGCGCTGGATCAGCCGCCCGCTGGGCGTGTAGTAGTGAGCCGTGGTGAGGGCCAATCCGGTGTTTTCCGACAGCGGATACACGGTCTGGACCAAACCCTTGCCAAACGTGACTTCGCCCACGATCAACCCGCGATCGTGGTCCTGAATGGCTCCGGAGACGATTTCGGCCGCCGATGCGGTCAACCGGTTTACCAGCACCACCAATGGATAATCCTTATTCCCGTTGCCATGCTGCGCCACGTAACGTTTCTCCGCCGAAGCGCGGCCATGATGAGAAACGATGAGCTGACCCTTCTTCAGGAATTTGTCGGCTACGCCCACGCCTTCGCTCAGCAGGCCGCCGGGATTCCCCCGCAGATCGAGAATCAAACCTTTCAGATCGCCAAACTCATCCAGGGCTTTCGAGACCTCCTCTTCCGTGGTCTCGTTGAATCCGGTCACGTGCAGGTAACCGATCCCAGGCCGGATCAGGAAGTGAACGTCCACGCTGTAACGCGGAATCTCGTCGCGCACCAGCGTGAATTCCATCGGCTTCTCCACGCCTTCGCGCGAGATGCTGATGTGTACCGTCGTGCCTTTTGGCCCCTTGAGCAGATCGGCGACGTCGCCCGTGCTCATATTCTCCGTGGACTTGCCGTCAACCGCGATGATCACATCGCCGGGATGAATGCCTGCTTTGTAAGCAGGCGTGCCGGTGAAGGGAAAGATCACAATGACTTTGTTGTTGCGCGGTCCCACCGTCATGCCTACGCCGTAATATTTGCCGCGCTGGTCCTCGCGCATCAAGGCGTAAGACTTGGGATCGAAGAAATTGGAGTGCGGATCAAGCGCATGCAGCATCCCGGGAATGGCCCCGTTATAGATGGCCTTGTCCGGGTTGACTGGCTCCGCGTAGTTGTCCTCGACGATGGAGTAGACGTCGGTGAACTGCTTCAGGCTGTCTTTGACGTCGGAGTCGCCGGAGAGCGATGACTGCTGTCCTGTGCGCTGGGCGAAAAGAATCCCCAGAAAGCCGCACGCAAGGAGAAAAAAAACTACCAGGAGGAGTGAGCGGCGAGAACTACGTGCCATCTTGAATTTTTCCTTCGGTTGAGGTTGTCGGACCACCCCAGCTACCGCGCTGAATACTCGCAGTATATCACCAGATTAGACGCTCCCAGACCCGGATGGTCACCATTGGTAACCATCCCGGAACGGTCCTTCGGTAAGATGCGGCCAAGGGCGGTGAAGGTTTCTGGCTTCCCGAAACGCTCCTTGAACTTGATGCTGCCAGGCCCTGCCGCATCGCATTGCCGCCTTTGCCTTCCCGCAGTTATGATGAGGCCATGAGTTTTTCCGAGACGATCTTTCTATTCTTCCTGGCCCTTATCATCTTTGGACCAAAGAAGTTGCCGGAGATCGCCCGTCAAGCGGGACGTCTTCTCGCCGAACTCCGCCGCGCCTCAAACGAGTTCAAGTCGCAGATCGAAACCGAAATCGCCCACCTGGAACCTGAGAAGACACAGACGATCCTCCCGCCCAGCCAGCCGCCGCAAGGGGCTGTGGCCAGCCTCAGTCTGAACCCTGCGGCAAGCGAATCAATTCCTCACAAGCCTGAGTCTCCCGCCACTCTGGCCGCTCCAACGGTCGAAGCGGCCTCAGCCGGTTCGAATCGAGCCACGTCATCGACTTCCACTCCGTCGGCGGAGGCGGTCGCTGATCCCGGCCCCTCGACCTCGCAGGAGTCGCATGTTTGAAACCGCGACCGAGGGTTCCGGTGACGAGAACAACGGAGGCTCTATGCCGACCATGGGCTTTCTCGGCCATCTGGAGGAACTGCGCCGCCGTCTGGTTTACTCCATTGCCGCGGTGGCCGTTGGCTTTTTCGCCTGCTGGTGGAGAGTGGAGCGCATCTACGACATCATGCAGCGCCCCATTATGAACGCGCTCAAAGCGAACGGCATGTCGGAGAAGCTGGTCTACCTGAATCCCACGGAGCCCTTCAACCTTTACTTGAAGATTGCCGCGCTGGCTGGTCTGTTCCTTACCTCGCCCTTCGTGCTGTATCAAGTCTGGATGTTCATCTCGCCGGGGCTTTACCGCAACGAGAAGCGCTACGTCGTGCCGTTCATGGTCTCGACCATCGCGTTGTTCGCCGGCGGCGGATACTTCGGCTACAAAGTCGTCTACCCGCAGGCGCTCGGTTTTCTGATTCATTTCGGCCGGCAGTTCCAACCCATGATCACTATCGGCGAATATACTTCGCTGTTTCTCAGCATTGTCCTCGGCATGGGCTTGATCTTCGAGATGCCGATTCTCATCTTTTTTCTGTCATTGATGGGCATCGTCAGCGCCGCTTTCATGTGGAAGAATTTCCGCTATGCCATTCTACTTATTTTCATTATCGCGGCCATCGTCACTCCGACTCCCGACATTTTGAATATGTGCATCTTTGCCGCGCCCATGGTCGCATTGTATGTATTCAGCATTGGAATCGCCTGGTTTGTCCATCCCACGCGGCGCCGGGCACGGCAAGAAAAAAAGGCAACATAAGCGAGGTCGTTCTACGGTTACCTTAGCGTCGATTCCGAGCTTCGTGCCGAGGTTTTTGCAGTGATATCGAGAAAAATAGGCAAGATGATCTCTCTCCCGGTTGTGTTGCTCTCGTTCGCAGTCACCTTCGCGGCCTGCGACCATGATAAGGACGTCAATCCAACTGGAGCGCAGGCCCCGGCTCAAACGGCTCCCGCTGACACAACTCTCCCCAAGCTTTCGCTCCCGCCCGACAACGGCCCGCCACCGGCGATCGATTCCGTCCGCGCCATGCAGTACGTGAAGGAGATCGTAGCCTTCGGCCCGCGGCCCATCGGCAGCGCGAATCACAAGAAGGTGGAGAACTACATCACCTCCCATCTGAACGGCGACGCGGTCGAAGAGGATGAGTTCACGGCGGATACGCCCGAAGGCAAGTTTCCCGTGCGAAACATCGTCGCGAAGTTTCCCGGCACGCGCGACGGCATTATCGTGATGGCCAGCCATTACGACACGAACTATCCGCTGCGCGGAACCTCCTATGTCGGCGCCAACGACGGGGGATCTTCCAGCGCGCTCCTTCTGGAGATCGCCAATCAGCTCCGCGGCAAGAAGCGTCAGGGTTATAGCGTCTGGCTGGTGTGGGACGACGCCGAGGAGGCGATAAAACCCGATACCGAAGTCGCTTTCCTCGATGACAGCCTCTACGGCATCCGTCATCTGGCGGAGAAATGGCAAGCCGACGGAACCCTGAAGAAGATCAAGGCCTTCCTGTTAGCGGATATGATCGGAGACGCGGATCTCAACATCGATCGCGACCTGAACTCGACACCTTGGCTGGAAGAGGTCGTGTACCAGGCGGCGAGTCGGCTGGGATATCAATCACATTTCTTCGCGCGGACCCTGCCGGGGCTCAGTGACGATCACATTCCTTTCGTAAAGCGAGGCGTGCCCTCCGCCGATCTCATCGACTTCAACTATGGCTATAACGACGTATTCTGGCACACGACCCAGGACACGGTGGACAAGCTCAGCCCCAAGAGCCTGGAAATTGTAGGCAGCACCATGCTGGAGATGGTCGGCATTTTGGACAGAATGGATCCGTTGCCGCCGAAGTGAGGGTACGAAAAAACGCGCGGCTGTTCTCCGCGATCTCCGCGGTGACCTTTTGCTCTTTTCCAGAATTTCATTTCTAATGCACCCGATATGCGAAACCTGAAAGTTTTGTGGCTGTGCTTCATCCTGAGTGCCATCTGTCTTGCCGCCACGCCTCCTGCCGAGACCGACGATGCGGCCCGCATCATTCAGGCCGCCCTGCAACCCTCCCCGCTCGAAAGCAACCTGCGCCAGTTGACCGACGAAATCGGCGGCCGCGTGCCCGGCACGCCCGCCATGCAGCGCGCCATCGAATGGGGCGTTCGAATGTTCAAGGATGCCGGCGCGGACAGCGTTCAGACCGAAGAATTCACCATCCCGCATTCCTGGGCGGAGGGCGCGACGGAAATGACCGTCAGCGCCACGGGCACCGCGCTTGATCCTAAACTCATGCAGATCCCTAAAGTCGAGTTTCGCGTCCGCTGTGTCTCCATCGCGTGGGCGCCCGCGCTGGCTCCGGCCAAGCATGTGCCGGTCGTTGATGTGGGCAAAGGCAGTCCCGCCGACTTTAAGAAGGCGGGCGACATTTCTGGCAAAGTCATATTGGTCCATTCGGTGGTGCTGAAGACGTGGGACGATCTCTTCGCCGAGTATACGAACGCGCCGCCCGTGATCACCGCGGCCATGAAAGGAAAGGCCAAGGCAGTCGCTTTCATCGCCACGCGCGAGCACGACATCCTCTACCGTCACACCAATTCTTCGGAGGGAGAAATCGACCGCCTTCCCCAGGTGCTGGTGGCGCGCGAAGATGGCGAGCGCATCGGACGCCTGCTGGCTTCGGGGCATCCGGTGTGGGCGGATCTGAGCATCCCCAACCAACTCGGCGGACCGATCAAAGCCGCCAACGTGATCGCGGAAATCAAAGGCGGCGAAAAGTCCGACGAATTCGTCATTCTGGGCGCGCATCTGGACTCATGGGAACTCGGCACCGGCGCGCTCGACAACGGCTGCAACGCCGCGCTGGTGGTGGACGCGCTGCGTGCGATCAAGGCGTCTGGATTGAAACCTCGCCGCTCGATCCGCTTCATTCTTTTTTCCGGCGAAGAGGAAGGACTGCTCGGCTCGCGCGCCTACGCCGTC
This sequence comes from Acidobacteriaceae bacterium, assembly GCA_003131585.1. Lineage (GTDB taxonomy): Bacteria > Acidobacteriota > Terriglobia > Terriglobales > Acidobacteriaceae > Sulfotelmatobacter. The sequence continues at coordinate 61,720 of PKVW01000074.1, read as the reverse complement.
GCGCACCGGCCCGAACTCGATAAGGCTGCTGGAGTCATCATCTACGACGCCGGCACGGGCAAGACAACCGGCTTCTCCGTCGGCGGCCGCAAGGACGTGCTCGATACCGCCCAGCGCCTCATCGCCCCGCTGCAACAGTTTGGCGTGACAGAACTGAAAACCGACATGGAGTGGGGCACCGACCACTTTGATTTCATGCTGGAAGGTGTCCCCACATTCGTCGCCGATCAGGAGGAAGCGAACTATCTGGAAAACTACCATGCCGTCTCCGATACCTACGACAAAGTGGACTTCGCGCAACTCAAGAAACACGTAGCCGAGGCTGCCGAGTTCAGCTTCGCGCTGGCCAATCTTCCGGAAAAGATCGGCCCGCGCTTCACTCGCCCGCAGATCGAGCGGAGCTTGCGTGAAACTCACACCGACGAAATGTTTAAAGCTTTTGGCCTGTGGGATGCCTGGGAGAGCGGGCACTTGGGACGGCAGAAGTGAACCGGCTAGTTGCATAGATTCAACTGAGATTAATTGTTGATTATCGATCGCTAAATGAAAACCTCGGCGTCCCAGGGCTTTTCAATTGACAGTCGATAAATCAGCCATCAACATTCTTGGTTCCCACAGAGATGCCCGTTGCGCTACTTCTGGATTCTCTTCAACCTCTTCGCGCTGGGCATGCTGGTGCTGGATCTCCTCGTCTTCCACCGCCGCGGCCGCGTTGTGCGCCCGCGCGAGGCCCTCGCCTGGAGCGCCATGTGGATCGGGCTCGCCGTGGCCTTCGCCGGGCTGGTTTTGTTCTGGCAAGGGCGCCAGGTCGCGCTTGAGTTCGTCACCGGCTACGTGCTCGAACTTTCCCTCAGCGTGGACAACCTCTTCGTCTTCCTGCTGATCTTCCGATATTTCTCCGTGCCCGAGCAGCACCAGCACCGCGTGTTGTTTTGGGGAATCCTTGGCGCGCTCCTGATGCGCGGCCTCTTCATCCTTGCCGGGCTCGGCCTGATCCACCGCTTCCACTGGATTCTCTACGTCTTTGGGGCGCTGCTGATCTACAGCGGCATCCGGCTTGGATTCATGGGTGAACATCAAATCGATCCATCGACGAACCCGGCGGTGAAAGCTCTGCGCCGCTGGATGCCGGTGACGGATGATTACCAGCGTGGCCGCTTCTTCGTTCGCGGATGGAAAGGGAATCCGGGGCTTTATGCCACGCCGTTGTTAATAGTTCTGGCGGTAATCGAAACCACGGATGTGCTGTTCGCCGTCGACTCCATTCCGGCGGTCCTCGCCGTCACGCTCAACGCATTCATCGTTTACACCTCGAACGTATTCGCCATTCTTGGCTTGCGTTCGATGTATTTCGCCGTCTCCGGACTGATGAAATTGTTCCGCTTCCTCCACACAGGGCTGGCGCTGGTGCTGACCCTGGTGGGCCTGAAAATGATCACCGCGGATCGTTTCCCCGTCCCGACAATGGCGACGCTGGGCGTAGTGGCTGGAGTGCTGGCAATCTCAGTAGCCGCATCGGTAATGTATCCGGAAAGGAGGGAAGACTAGCAAAGAGAAAGAGAAATGAACGGGAAACTCTACCGCTTCCAGGAGGCGCTTGCATCACCCCCCCGCTTTTGGCGTCGACCTCCTGGCCTGCCGCGATCAAAGCCGCAGTGCTCATAGGCTATGATGGAATTCCCATGGCGCAGGTCACCATCCATGTCCCGCCACGGCCCTACCAGGCCCGGATTGAGAACGGCTTGCTGGCGCGGGCTGGAATTTTGCTGGCGGAGTTGCTGCCGCAAGCCAGCAAGGTATTTGTAGTAACCGTTCCGCCCGTGCGCCTGCGCTGGGGATCAAAATTGGTCCGCTCCCTGGTCTCCGCGGGTTTCAAGCCCCAGGTAGTCCAGATGCCCGACGGAGAGCCTGCCAAGAAGCTGAGGACAATTGAAATGCTGGCCGAAAGATTGTCCCGCCTGGGCGCCGACCGCAAAGCGGTTCTGATCGCGTTTGGCGGCGGCGTAGTCGGCGATGTCACTGGGCTGCTGGCCTCCCTCTACATGCGCGGCGTGGAACTGGTGCAGATTCCAACCACGGTCCTGGCCCAGGTGGATGCGTCGGTCGGCGGCAAGACCGGCGTGAACCTCGGGGCAGGGAAGAACTTGCTCGGAACATTCCATCATCCCCGCGCCGTCCTCATCGACACGGAAGTGCTCCGGACGCTACCCGATCGCGAGTTTCGCGCGGGCCTATACGAAGCGCTCAAGTGCGGCGTAGTGGGGGATCGCGATCTTTTTCTCCGCTTCGAACAGAAACGAGCCCAGATCCTCAGGCGCGATCCGCTGGAACTCGAGTGGCTCATCGCGCAGTCCGTGAAACTGAAAGCCGAAGTCGTCTCGGCCGACGAGCGCGAAGACGGCTTGCGCCGCGTGCTCAACCTCGGCCACACCATCGGACACGCACTTGAGGCGGAAACCGGCTACCGGAGCCTGCTTCACGGCGAGGCTGTCGCCTGGGGCCTGATCGCTGCGACCAACATTGCCCTCGCAGTAGGGCGCACGGACAGCGTGACCGCCGGCCGCATCGCCGACGCCGTCCTCGGCCTGGGCCGCCTGCCGGAGCTCAAGGTGAGCGCCCGCAAGATTCTCGCGCGCCTGCAGGCCGACAAGAAGACGCAAGGCGGCGTGGTCCATTTCGTGCTGCCCCGCGAGATCGGGAAGGTCGAAATCGCCGCCGATGTGCCGGATAGCGTCGTGATCGATGCCGTCGAAGAATTGCGCCGCCTGTCCCGCGGCGGCTGGGACTGGGGGAAGTGAAACGCAGTGGCTGAAACCCAAAGGTCAACCGTGGTCGGTGCCGCTCCGGAGGGTGCCAGTGACGCTCGTTCTGCCGCGCGCGCCGTCCGCGAAATGTTCACCTCCATCGCCCCGCGCTACGACCTGCTCAACCATGTCTTGTCGTTCAACATCGATCGCCTATGGTGGCGCCGCGCGGCGCGCTCCTTCGCGCAGATCCTCGCCCAGCCGGACGCTCGAGTTTTGGATCTCTGCTGCGGCACCGGGGACATGACCTTCGCCTTGCGCAAGCAGGCGGGTGACCACGCTCCGCAGCTTTTGGGAGCCGACTTTTCGCATGCCATGCTGCAGCGCGCCCGGTCGAAGTCTCTCGACAAGATCTCAACCAACGGCAAGTCTGCAATCCCGCACTGGATCGAAGCCGACGCCCTCTGCCTTCCATTTCCCAGCCGGCACTTCAGCCTCGTTACCTCAGCTTTCGGATTCCGCAATCTGGCGGACTACGATGCCGGCCTGCGCGAGATCGTTCGCGTCTTGCGCCCCGAAGGGGAGTGCGGCATCCTCGACTTCAGCGAGCCCAAGGGCGCGATCGGCCATTTGTACCGCCTCTACTTCAAGCAGGTTCTCCCGCGGGTCGGCACCATGCTTTCGGGCGTGCGCGGGCCCTACACCTATCTCCCCGATTCGGTCGAACGCTTCCCCGAGCCGCAGGAAATGCTGGCCCGTATGCGCAACGCCGGCTTCCGCGAAGCTAGTTGGACGCCCTACACTTTCGGCATTGCCGGGTTGTATCGCGGATGGAAGTGAGAAACTGACGGGTAAGGAAAAACTATTTTGCGCTCGCGCTCTGGGCCTGTGCGGGAGCGGTCTTGAAGCTGTCCGCGAACGCGTCGGCGATTGTGTAACGCATTACGTTCTCATACTCCCCGCCCAGGTAGCTCCGCAGCCGGTCCGTATTCATGATGTACTCGCCGCTCATGTAGTGGAGCGCCTCCGGCGGAATCGCCGAGATCCGCCGCTTCCATAGAAATTGCAGCACCAGCCGCATCGCCCACTTTCCGGGAACGCGCACCAGTTTCGCTTGTGCCATCTCAATGCAGCGGCCGAACGTAAGCGGTTCGCCGCGTCCAGCCACGTTCAGGACGGTCAGCCGTTGCGCCTCCGGATCGCGGTGCAGGATGTGCGCGATCAGCCGCGCCATATCGTCCACGTGCACAAACTGAATCTTGTTGTCGAGATACTGTTGCCCGCGCGGCAGCATGCACGGCAGCCGCTTGCCTTCGCTCCGCATTTTCTCCGCACGCGCGCCCTTGCCGTTCGGAGTGCCGCGAAACGCTCCCAGCAGGTAATTCTCAACGCTGGCGCCGGCAAAAATATGGGGACGCAGAATATATACGCTGCACCCTCGCAGCGCCGGCGCCCGCTGCTGCACCACCTCGTCGGATTGCTTCTTATGAATTGCGTACGGCAGCGTATGTGCCGCCAACACAGAATCTTCCGTCGCCGGCGCGGGCAGGTTGGGGCCATAGGCGGAAACGCTGCTGGGAAAGACGAATTGCTTGATCGGGGAATCCGCCGTGCGGTTCGCCTCTGTCACGGCCTCCATCACACGGGCCGTGCCCGCCACATTGATCTGCCACATTCGCTCGACATCCAGCACGCCCGTGCGCACCGGATCGACCACGAACGCAAGATGCACCACCGAGACCGGTCGCGTATCGCGCAGCAGTTCGTAAAGCAGGCGCGTAGAGGACTCCTCGCCCAGGTCCATGCGCTCGAACCGCAACGGAAAATCGGTTTGGGGCGGACTCAGGTCCACCCCAATCACCGAGAAATTCCCCAGCAGCGGGAGCAGCCGGGATCCCAGGTTTCCCGCAATGCCGGTGACCACGACGACAGGCTTCTCGCTCGCCATCAGTTCGGCTTTGAGGGGGGAGCCGCTGCCGCCGGGGGCGGCGCCGGTGCGTTCGTAGCCGGTGGCGAACTCTGCTGTGGCGCACCCTGCGGCTGTGCCTGTGGCACAGGCATCTGCGGACGCATATGCGGCGGCCCCGGCCGCCCCCCCGGGAGCCCTGCCGGTCCAAAATACGCCTCGTTGGGTACCGCCTGGAACGAGTTCGTGTACTTGTCCATCATTTCCTTCATGCGCTCGCTCTTCAGCTTGTTATGGATTTCGTTTTCTAACTGCTGGTCCAGCGGCAGAACTTCTTTGCTCACCACCTTGTACACGTAGTGCCCGCCATTGTCGCTGATCACCGCCGACACCTCGCCCACTTTCAGATCGAACACCGAAGCCTGCGCCGGAGGCAGTCCCGTGCGCCGCACCTTGGGCAGGTTCACCGTCGGGTTATCCACTTTTGTGCCCGCCGCTTCGAACGCTTCCTTCTGCAGCTTGGCGAAATCCTCGCCCGCCGCCGCCCGTTCCCGCAGGCTGTCGGCCAATTTGTTCAATTCCTGCTCGCCTGTCTCCTGCTTGGCCTTATCCGCGGCCTCCTTGGCCTTCTGCTGCTCTTCGGTCAGCTTCTCCGGCTCTTTCGCGTCGTCTTTGTCCTCAGCCTCCGCCTGCTTGTCGCGGGGGATGAACAGCCGATCAAGAGAAAGCTGCTCGTAGGCTTCCGGATTATTCTTGTAGTATTCGGCGATCTTCTGCGGCGGAATTTTGTCCGCCTCCTCCTGCACCGTGCGCTGCAGCTCTGTGGTCAGAATCTGCATCTTGGCAATCTTCAGCGTCTCCAGGAATCGCGGACTCTTGTCGAGACCCTTCGCTTTGGCCGCTTCCGACATGGCCATGAAGCGCGGAAGCGCCGATTCCAGTTGCCGCTTCAATTGCGGCGTGACGTTCGCCGAAAGCCCGCTGGCAATCTTTTCGAACTGTGCCCGCGTGATCTCCGTCTTGCAGTCCGCCGGTTTCTTCGCTGCCGCAGCCGTCTTGCCGGCGCCGGCCTTGGACGCAGCCGCCGTCTTCGGCCCCATCGGGCACACGCTCTTGATCGTCAGCACAACCGCACTCTCCGGCACTTCCGCTGCCGGCTCCGGCTCCTTAGCGGCAGCGCTCGGAGCCTGAGCCGGGCTCGGCTGTGCCGGAGTCATCCCCGGCTGTGCCTGTCCCCAGGCCAGCGTTCCCAAAAGCACACACAGCAACCAACTCTTACCCATACAAGATTCCTCCAGGATTGGTACATCAGGAAGTTGGACAACCCGAACCTAGCATCCTAGCATAGCGGCCTAAATTCATCGTTGAACCGCCCCATGCAGTAGCGGCTGGTGAAACAGGCAGCCGCTGAAACTGGCCGTACTTCCGGGCCGTCGCTAATCTTCGGAGAACTGGGGAACGTCCCGTCTGGCCCCGGATTTCAAAAGTGCGGGATGATCAACCCAATTGCGCAGGCATTTCCGCCTCCCGCCCTTCGCAAAGAACGCGAAGGACGGGGCACCCACTAATGTTGCTGATGCCGGCGAGATCAAAAGCCTGGGCCACCCGCCCGGTTTGAGGATCGGTGGGAGCGGGCTGGGGGCGGGCGTCTGATTTTGCGCCAACTACGGCGAAAGAGGCGCTTGTGTGACCACCCTCCATCCTACCTGCCGGACACACAGCCACGCAGGAACCAAATCATTATCGCAAGGAAGCACGCTCCCAACACGCGCATCTGAACGGCACCCCATCCGCTGCTATACTTCGTTTCACTCAGACTGCCGCTAAGTCTGGCCCAGTGTGGGATTCGGAACCATATTCGGGGCGAGATAAGCATAAGCGTGGCGTTGCTAACGACCGCCACTACAGTAACGATAAAACAAACCATCCCGATTACCTGCTTCACTTGGGCACCTCCCTAGAACCAGTTTTGAACAGTTTTGATGGCGCTGTTCATCATGTTGGTCAGACTATGAACGGTTTGCGTTATGTCAAAGTTATGGGACGCACTGAAGGAAAGAGGGACCTTTGTTCCAACAGATGGCCCAGCGACAGCCGGACCACTTCCAGGAGATTTTGTGACTGTTGAGCCAGTTAGCGGCGTTGGCTGGAATGTGACCGAGTAGCTTGTACCGTTCGCAATCGAGTTCGCGCTCTGCCCGGAAGGAACGATTACATCACTTGCGCTAACCCCGTTGCCGCCGAACAGGGCAGGTGTAAAGCTCACCGTTGGCCCGGCGTACCACGAATCAGTGGACGGCACATTAGATACGTTTACACCCGTACCTACAAAACTGCCCAGAATGGCTCCCGGGATTCCACCACCCACAGGCTCGATCAATTCACCTATAAGACCTCCAAGAAGGGTGCCAGGAGCAGATGACGTAGCCGATACGGTTACGATCGAAGTAGAGCCGTTCCCGCTCGGTGGTGCCGCATTTTGCGCCGAGTTAGCAGGCTGGTTATTAGCATCCGGCGTCGGCGGAACTGCCTGTGTTGAATCTTGCCCGTTAACCGTCACTGTAACACCGTCCGAAGGCTGATTAGTGGAACCACCACAGGTAACTATGTCAAAACCATCAATACAACCAGTTTTTTGAAGATGTTGGCCATTGGCCAACCCAGTTGGATCTGTCTCGCTATTTGGATTGGCACTGTATGCATAAAGATTCCAGCCAGACCCTGCGGGGTCGGGAGAAATCCATCGGCCTTGATTAGGAGCCTGCTCTCTGTTCGGAGTGTCATACAAACCCGGGACGATTGCTTGACGATCCCCTGTAAAATCGACCAAATCAACATTCGTGTTTCCGAATGTGTCATAAATTTCTCCATAAGGAGCAAACGCCTTATCGTAGTACACCGTTTGACCGGCTATAGACGACGCTGCGCGTGCGCTACCTAGCCAATCCAAGTGCTGGTAGAATTGATTAGCACCAATAACTAGCACCTTCGAACCGCCCGGACTAGGAATCCAAGCGTCCACTACAGTTTGCCCGTTCATCAGAGCGGTTTGTCCAGAAGGTCCATACAAAACCTCCTCGATGGATGTCCCAGCGTTGTTCTTTTCAACCGTGCGACCCAATGCATCATAGGTGACGCAAGTACCCGTGCTACCGCATGTGATGGCAGCTTTTCCCGGTGTGACAGCATTCATCTTGCCGTAAGAATCCCATGTGTACGAATTGAAACTGTCATATCCGAGATTCCCCGAGGCATCGTAGGTCGCCCCAATAGTAGTGTACTGATTCTTAGTGTTGTATCCCGGTGCCCAACTAATGCTTCCAGATTTCGTGATGTTGTCAAATTGGTCGTACACAAAAGTCTGTGACCAAACAGAACCGCAATTATCCGTCAGAAGCCTCACAAGGTCATCATAGGAGAAAGTGCACGTTTGCGTTCCTCCAGAGTTGAATCCGTCACTGATGGAAAGCTGGTTGAGGGTTCCATTTCCATTCCACGATAAGGTGCCTACGTCCGTAATGGATTTGACCGAAAACGTGTAAGTAGCCATCAACCCTGTATTGTTGGAGGTCGGGTCGTAAGCATATGCATCCTTGTCGCCAGCGTTGCCTATATCAACTTCAGTTACCTGCCCCGCCGCGTTATAAGCAACAGCGCTGACAAGAGTCGAGCTCCCCTGAGCAACAGACAACCAACGTCCTTCATAATCGTAACTGTAAGTCAGCCCATTGGCCCAGCCTGGAATTCCAGAAAAGGTGTGAACTAGACCGCTCGGATAAAACGCCACTGTTGTGTGATAGTACCCAGAAGAATGTGGCGTCATTTCATAGACATCGGTCAGTCTTCCTGCAACGTCGTAGCTAAACCACTCGTCCGTGATCGGTGTGAATGGCGTAGAGCAGTTGTCAGTCTCAGCCTCCACCATCTGGCCTTCGTAATTTGACAACGATATCCCAGTTGGAATGGCACCTGTCACGCCTGCTGAATTGTCGTAACGAAAACGACGACAAACATTAGTCGCGCTCGGACTGTTTGGGGTCACATCGGTCACTCGATGTATGCCATCGTATTTGTAGCAAAGGTAGTCGCCGTTGGCATAGTCAACCTCAACCATGTCTCCCATAGTTGCCGAGGAGCAATGTGAAGTTGCCACGTCATAGGTCGTCGTCTGGGTGCCCGATTCTGGGCTGATATCGGATATGGTTCTTCCAAGAAGATCAACTGCATCCGTTCTCGTTTCTAAACCAAGCGTAGCAGTCGTGGTCAAAAACGTTGGGGATGATGTATACGCGTAGTTCGTAACGACTCCATTTTTAGAATTGTTCTGCCCACAAGAAGTAGACCCTGTAGCGCTGGAAATCGCGCAACTAGATTTAGTCCTACCAAATGCATCATACTCAGCCTGTGTGCTCTTCACATTTTCCCCAGATGGAGCCGGACTGAGGGTCGAGAGAATATCGTTGTCAGGATAAGAATAGGACGTAGTTGTCACGCCATTTGGTAGGACTTTAGACACCGGCCTGTCAAGCATGTCTCGCAGCACATAGCCATAAGCCGACGTGCACTGTTGATTGAGTCCTTTAGAGCACGGGGCCGAAGTCTCCGTTTCCCTAAAGACTCCGCTCCACGTGTATATGGAAGAGACAGTATCGTAATTGCTAGAGGACGATTGCGTTTGTGAATCAATGGTTCTTCCCAAGCCATCCCGGTCGATGTTGTGCTCGACTGTAGGCCCCGAGCTTGAAGAATCCGTGGTCGATACCGTGTTTGGGCCATATGAAGTACTGGTTGTTTCGGCCGCCCCATAAAGGACGCCCGTGACTCTATAAAATGGATCGTTGTAGGTAAACTGAGTCACATTGCCGCTCGCATCTGTGGATGTGGACGGAACCGCTCCATTGCAGTCCCAGCTTTCCAAAGTGGTCAATGTGTCGCCGCTTGCAGGGCTTACTTGAATATGGGTCGGCAACAAACCATTGCAGTCGCCGTAGTTGTAGTACGTTATCGTACCATTCGGGTCTGTCTGCTGCTTCACCGTGCCGTTTGAGTTGTATTGATAAGAAGTAGAGAGCCACCGAGCTCCAGTATACTTGCTACTTGTCAGTAGATTGCCATGTGTATCATAGGTAAAAAAGCGGTCTCCAATGATGTTGTTGCTTGCATCATAGTTGATTATCTGGCACGGTTTGTCATTGACATGACTTCCTATCGCTGTGCAAGTCGATCCATTCCATGAACCAAAAGCCGTTACGTCAGTAAACGAGGGCGACGAGCCTCCAAAATCATATCGAGCAACTGAGGTTTGGTTGCCATAAGCATCAAGCTTAATCGACATCCTTGCAGTAGATACACCAGAGATAGTGTGATAAATGTCCTTCTGAGTGATGGGATAAGCAACTAATGCTGTCTGACAACCCGTCAGCACATTGTTATAGCAATAGAGATTGTCTACAGCCGGTGTAGTGGCATACGAGGGGCCAGAAGGTGTCCCGGTATTAGGAAACCTTTGGACTTCAGTCAACACAGACCCATACGTTGGGTAAGGGGGCGGGTACACGGTACCACCTAATATAACACCAGTGAAATAATAGACTGTCTTGTTGTTTCCCGGATCAAGTACAGTCGTAGTAATATTGCTCGGATTACAGCAGGAATTAGTAATTTGTGTCGAGTAAGTTGTTGTGCCATTAGCATCTGTACGCGACAGTGAATACAGGATCGGAGTGTACGAACCGTTACAACTCATGTCCCCATAACTGTAAGTAATTGTACCGCCGGTACGTAACGTTAGGGAGCCCAACCTCCCTGTGTAGTATCCAGAAGCCTGCTCATACCCGATTCCAAGAGTCGTGCCGTCAGGATAGTTTATGGAAGTAGGCCAAGTTACGGTCGCGGGACTAGTATTATGTGCGCAGTTAGTATCGAAATCTGTCTGATAAGTGAACGCGGCGGTGCTTACCGTAACAGGCTCCTGTCCTAACGGAGTTTGCCATGTTGCCGCATTCGCATCCTGGTCGTACGTTTCCGGATTCGTGGCAAAAGCGTCGGTATACGTTACGACGCGATTGCTTGCTGAGGAAGAAAGAGAATTGCCGTTTGAATCGGTGAGGGACGTGCCATTTTGTCCACCGCCGAAGACAGCAGCGTAAACTCCGTTAGCCGTGTAGGCAAATCCACTCGGTTCACCAGTCCATGTGCTAGAAATGACAAGGGTTACACCAGAACCATCAATTGACTGTGTAGTGACACCTTTGGGAACCAAGCATCCCTCACTATCTTGAATAACGGTAGGAGGGAACTTCCAGGTTGTGCCACTGTCAAGGTTATAAAGAATAAAATATTCAAATTTTTCGGTGGCGTGGGTTTGACTACCTGGGCAAAGTACATTTTTAGTTGTGGCCTCCAAGGCCGCCCCCAAGAAATTATTAGGACCTGTAGGGTAGGCTGAGGTACCGCATGACCACCGGTGACCAACATCGTGGGGTGGGATGTCATATACCTGTACAGTGCAAGAGTTAGCAACAGTGAAAGCGTCATGAAAAGGTATTGGGCCGCCTTTATCACGGATGGCTGCCTTTATGCTGATACCCAATTTCATGAGATTGATTGCGTCGGTGGCGAAATCCTGTACGGTGGTATCAGGGCCGACGTTGGTCGTACCAGCCTGACTGAAGCAGAACAGAGATGTGGACAGTATCGTCAATGCCACGAATAGTTTAGGCCTCATGATCCTCTTCCTAACGTTCCCGGTGAGAATTTGACCGTTAGTATGGGAAGAGTGTTTGGTTCTGGCCCGCCCAATGAGACCGAGCGCGATGCTCGGCGAAGCACTCGTGCACAACAATCTAGAGAGTTTCGTATTGAGAGTCAAGGGGGCTGACCCAGCCTTTCCGCTGCAAATTTACTTTGGGTTGCCCCGTCCTTGGGTCTCTGCGTTTTTTGCAGAGACAGAGCCTGCCCTGTTTTGCCGAAGCCCCGAGCGAAGTCGAGGGGGGAGCCGGAAGGGGCGGCGCTTTTGATCTCCGCACATTCCGCACAGCGCGCCCTTGTGACATCTAACCTTGCGCCTCTACAAAAATTCGTTCATCATTGCCCCAGCAGAGGCAGTTACCGCTCACTGAGGCGAGCGGGAACATCATCCGGTCCTAACTTCTTTGTTTTCCGGATTATGACCTCTAAGTTCTTTGTCATCCGGATTTTGCGGGGAATTTCCTGCTAACCCGATGATTCCACTAGACCCCAGGGGGGAGGGGGGTATCGAGAAGAAGGGTATAGACCGGGCGCATCCTGGGCAAAACAGACCGAGTATTCCTGACGCTGTGACCCCGCCGAACTTTTATTTTGGTGAGAAATCCACAGCTCGAATGCGCTCCGCGGCTGTGGCTCCTGCGCAGCGAACCGGCCAGTGAAAACATTCTGGACAACTGGCGCAAGTTCCGCTTACCAGCGATAATCCTATCATGTCCGGGACGCCGGCGCTTTACTCGCCCAATGCAATGCGCGCCGAAAAGCGCGCGGTAGCCGGAAATTCCGTGCTCGCCGCCCTCGTCATCACCGGCGGAAAAATCGTTGTCGGCGTTACCACGGGCAGCCTCGGAATCCTCTCCGAAGCCGCGCACTCTGCGCTGGATCTGATTGCGGCGCTGCTTACCTATTTCTCCGTAGGAGTCTCCGACAAGCCCGCCGACGCGGACCACCAATATGGCCACGGCAAGGTCGAGAACTTCTCGGCCTTCGTCGAAACCGCCCTGCTTCTAATCGCCTGCGCCTGGGTTATTTACGAAGCGGTTGTGCGCCTGTTCTACCGGAGGGTTGACGTCGAACCCTCAATCTGGGCATTCGTCGTGATGCTGGTTTCCATGGCTGTGGACTGGTGGCGTTCCCGCGCTCTCGGCCGCATCGCCACCAAGTATGAGAGCCAGGCTCTCGAAGCCGACGCCCTGCACTTTTCCACCGACATCTGGTCAGCCGGTGTCGTAGTAATCGGCCTCGCGCTGATTCAGGCCGGGCGCATCTACCATCTAGAATGGCTTCGCTTTGCCGACCCAATCGCCGCGCTGTTCGTGGGCGGCGTCATCGTTTCCGTGAGCTGGCGCCTGGCGCGTCGCACCATCGACGCTCTACTCGACGCCGCTCCCGCTGGAGTCCGCGCTCAGATCATCGATGCAGTCCGGCGCGTGGATGGTGTGCTTGAAGTCAACCGGGTGCGCATTCGCCGCTCCGGCAACCACTACTTCGCCGATCTTGCCGTCGGTTTGGCTCGCACGGTTACCTTCCAGCGCTCCGAACAGTTAGTCGAGGCGGTCACGGCCGCGGTCCACGGCATTCTTCCTAATGCCGATGTCACTGTGCAACCGCTGTCGCGCGCGCAACGCTCGGAAAATATCTTCGACCGGATTCGCGCCGTTGCCACCCGCCACAACCTCAACGTCCACGACATCAGCGTGCAGGATCTCGCCGGCCACCTGCACGTCGAGCAGCACGTCGAACTCGACGAGCGCATGACCCTGAAGAGCGCGCACGATCAGGTCACCGAACTCGAAGCTGACATGCGCCGCGACTTGCCCGAGATCGCCGAGATCCTCACCCATATCGAGAGCGAGCCTGCGACTATAGAGAAACCGGAGGAACTGATTCGCGACGCCGCTCTCGAGCACCAGCTCAAAGCGGTCGCCAATCAGTTCCCCGAGATCCTTGACGTTCATGATTTCGTCATCACCCGGGTTCGTGGACGCCTTTACGTTTCCTGCCACTGCACGCTCTCCGACGAACTGCCGCTTGCCCGCGTCCACGACATTCAGACCGAGCTTGAAATCCACTTCAAACAGGCCGCGCCCGAACTCTTCCGCGTGCTCATTCATCCCGAGCCCAGCACGGACAACCGCAGGTAAAACTCCAGCGGAGTGAAAGCTTATGACCGAAGCCAGCAGTAGATGGATTGAGAATCAGCGCTTCAACGGGATTGCCGGCAGCGGTCACTCCGTTGTCGTCGATGGGGACAAGGGCGCGGGGAACAGTCCCATGGAACTTGTTCTTATCGCACTGTGCGGCTGCACCGGTTATGACGTAGTCTCCATCCTGCAAAAGAAGCGCGAGCCTTTCACCAGCCTCGAAGTGCGCGCCCAAGCCGAGCGCGCGGCCGACCCGCCCTCCGTCTACACGGAAATCAAGCTGATCTACCGCGTCGGTGGTAAAGTATCTCGCAAGGCCGTCGAAGATGCGGTCCGCCTGTCGAAAGAAAAATACTGTTCGGTCTCAGCCATGCTCGGCAAGACCGCGAAAATCACCGCCGAGATCGAATACATGGACGCGTAGGACAGCCATAAACCTATGCCGATTAAGATCTTCCTTTTCACCCAGCCCGGCTGCCTCAACTGCGAAGTGATGAAGATATTTCTGGAAGCGAAGGCGGTCGCTTTCGAAGAGCGCGATATGAGTCGCGACCCTGCGGCGCGCGTCGAATTGCTTGAAAATTACCACAGCCGCACCGCCCCAACCGTGGTGATTCTCACCCCGGCCGGCGCCGAGGTGATCGAAGGCTTCGATCCCGACCGCCTTGACCAGTTCCTCTCCGCTGCCTGATCATCAAGCGATTCGCGAGGGCTCACCATCCCGCACACAAATCTCGAAAGCTCGCGCCCGCACCCTCTGCGCGGCTATTTCTTTATCGCCGCCGCCGCTTTTCTGTGGGGAGTCTCCGCCGTCCTGGGCCGCGCCGTTTTTACCGGAAAACTGCCGTTGAGCGCCGCGCTCTCCCCCGCTCTCCATCCTATCGATCCCCTCATTCTGTCGCAAACCCGCACCACATTCTCCCTGCTCGTGCTGCTTCTTATTCTCGTGGGCTCACAGGGCTGGCAGCGGATCAAGCTGCCCGCGCGCGATCTCGCTTACTGCTTCGTTCTGGGCACGCTGGGCGTGGCCGTCTCGAATTATTTCTATTATGTCGCGATCCAAAGAACGAGTGTCGCCACCGCCATCATCGTGCAATACACCGCTCCCGTGTGGGTTCTGTTCTATGTGGTGGCCCGCGGCCAGCAAAAGCTCACGCCACAAAAAGTCTCTGCCGTCGCCCTGGCCGTCACCGGAATCGCCCTGGTCATCGATCTTCTCGGAGCCCGCTCTCATTCAGCGCTCCACCTCGATCCCTACGGCCTTATCGCCGCGCTGCTGGCCTCGTTCTCCTTCGCCTTCTACAACGTCGCCGGGCACCGCATCCTCGCCCGCCATGACCGCTGGCGCGTGCTCGTCTGGACGCTCGCCGCCGCCGCCGCCTTCTGGCTGGTCGTCAACCCTCCCTGGAAAATCGCCGCCGCCCACTACGCTCCCGCGCAATGGCTGTTCCTGTTCGTGTTCTCGATGATCTCGGTGCTGGGAGCATTCTCGCTCTACTTCCTCGGCCTGCAACATCTGGAACCCACTCGCGCCATCATCGCCAGCTGCCTGGAGACGGTGTTCTCCATTCTTCTCGCGGCCCTGCTATTGGGCGAAGTGCTGCACCCGATTCAAACTTTGGGGATCGTCTTTGTGCTCGCCGCCATCGTGATCGTGCAGCGCCCGGGTCGCAGCGTCGCCTCGAAAGACTCCGTAGTGGTGGAGCCGATCGAATAGAAATACCGGCGGCGTTGGGTGCGCCCGAGCAGCTTCAGACGCCCTTCCGTTGGACGGCGGGGGCGTTCACTTCCAGCGGGCGGGGAATGGCAAGGGTGTTCCATGAAGCGCGTCGCAGCGCGGTACGCCCGGACTGGGGCAGTGCGGCGGCATAAATTTCATAGTCGGCCTGGTGTAGGAGCTCAGCCACCGCCTCCGAATTCTCCGGGGCCACCTCACACCAGATGACGGGTCGCGCCGTGCGCAACAGTCTCGCCGACCCTTGCAATACCTTGACTTCTGCAGCCTCGGCATCAATCTTCAAAACCGATGGAGACGGAAAGTGCTCCAGGAGAAAATCCAGGGATACGGTGATGGTCTGCTGGGAATAGCGGTTCCCGCCTGCTTGGCTCGACCCCGGCGTCTCGGCCAGGTGGTTCGCTGCGCGTCCGCGCTCCGCGATCTGGAACTCGCTGACCCCGGTGTTCTCCGCCACGGCCGCGCAGAGTACGGCCACTGGAGCGGCCGCGCGGCCATGCTTAGGCAGTTCCTGCGCCGAACGGGTCAGCAGGTGCGCCAGCCAAAAATCCGGCTCGATAGCCAGGACATACCCGGATGAGCCGGCGAGAGCAGACGCGCAGAAACTGAATAGCCCGACGTTCGCCCCCACATCCCAGACCACGTGGCCGCCCTTTACCATCTCCCGCGCCATGTCACAGAGCATGGGGTCCACTTTCGCCAGATCCTGCCGCCAATAGCGCAGACTTGCCTCTGGGGAAACATAGATCGGCAGATTCTGGAATTCAGGGGGCAGACGCCGCCGCAGGACCACCCCCCGACTCATCAGTTCCGCCCACCTTCTCACACTCATGCGTAATTTCTCGTCCTTTTCCGATTATGTCCTATGACGGGCAATCTTGAATACTGATCAAGGCGAGTGGGCCGGAGACCCGCCCGCGGGTCTCGTGCCACTAATCCAGCTTCTTCCACGGCGTCCCCGGCAACCGCGTTGTCATCATCGCCCGATGATGCCCGAGTTCACCGCAGGTTGCAGCAGGCGAGGCATACGAATAGCGGGGTAGGCATCCCGGACTTGATGCGTCGCATCTATCCTCAATATTCTCGGGGTCCGTTTCAATCCAGTCGATACATTTTTTGCCGGAGGTCTAGAATCGTCGTGAGAATGATTCGGCTCAGAACCATCGCACCAACTGCCTTGTGCTTCCTTGTGCTTCCATTCCTGTCGCTCGCTCAGACAGCTGCCACGGCAACGCCCGCGCCTCAGGACGCTCAGAAGCCAGCGGCGGCTCAGGACCCGAAAGCTCCTCCAGAGCCGCAGGACAAGACGCAAGTCGGCTCACAGAATCCGCAAACCGCGACCCCTCCCGGCGATTTGCCGAATGCGCCTTCCAGCAGCAAGACAGAACCTTCTCTCGAAGACTTGGGTTTTTCCGCGTCCCAGGCGCAAGGCGATGCCAAACAACAGGCGTTGCTCGATAAGCGTACGCACATGCTGAAGATCCATCAACGGCTGGGTTTGATTGCCGCAGTACCTATCGCCGCCTCGGTTATCACTTCCCTCGGCGCCGGTGGCAAGAGCACCAGCACCACCTCGCGTGATCTGCATGCCGCTCTGGGCGGCCTCGCAGGGGACTTGTATTTTGCGAGCGCTTACTATGCCATCCGCGCGCCCAGGGTACCTGGAACCGAAACTCGCGGGCCGATCCGTTTCCACAAGGCCATGGCTTGGATACATGGCCCCGGAATGATTCTGACACCCATCCTGGGGATCATGGCTTTCGATCAAAAAAGCAAAGGAGAGAAAGTTCATGGCATCGCCGCCGCGCATGGGCCTGTGGCGATCGTGACGGCGGGCGCGTTTGGGGCTGCCCTTCTTTCGGTATCGGTTAAGTTCTGACCGCCTATGACAACGCTTATGACGATGAGGACCGTTGCTGTCTGCCTGCTTTTCGCGCTTGCGCCACTCGCTCGAGCCGCCGATAGCCAATGGATTCTGCAACAAGGCACTCTCACCTACCATGTGTCCCACCCTCTGCACCAGAGCGAAGGCGTCAGCCATGAGGCGCGCGGCAAGGGAATTTGCCACGCCGGACAGTGCGATTTTCTGATCGCCGTACCGGTCAAGTCATTCGATTCGGGCGACAGCAACCGCGACCTCCACATGATTCAGGTGACCCGCGGCGCGCAATTTCCCATGGTCACCGTGCGCACGCGCTTGCCCGAGTCGGCCTCTGCTTCCGCAACCGTTCAGGCCGATCTGGAAATACAGTTCGCCGGGCAGACCGCCCAGTACAAGAAGGTCCCGTTCCAACTGGTGACGCAAGGCAACCAAATCCGCATCACCGGAACAATTGCAGCCACGCTCACCGATTTCAACATCGACCCACCAACACTCTTGACGATGCCGGTGAAGAACGACATTCCCATTCGCGTGGATCTGACCTGGCGCCCACAATGAAGTGAAGTCAAGCGGGACGCGCTCGTCGTGCGGGCCTGTTCCGGCAAAGGATCTGTCAATTTCGGGTTTCGCATTGAATGAACATCCGCCCGGAGATTTTCAATCCCAAGGGCACGCGAGGTTCAAGGTCAGCCAATTCCAGCCATCAACGATCATTCCATCAGCGATCATTCCATCAACGATCATTCACGCCGCGCTCCAGCAGTTGGAAGTATCTTCTCGCCCGCTTTACATCGCGCCCAATCTGCTCCCGCAACGCCTCCACCGACGGAAACTTGATCTCATCGCGCACCCGGGCGAGGAAACAGATCTCGACTTCGCTCTCCGGCGCCAGGTCAATGGGATGAAAGTTCAGCAGGTGGGTCTCGATGGCAAACGAATCCGCCCCAAACGTCGGGCGATTGCCCACGTTTGTGACGGAATCGAACCGCTCCGTTCCTACGCGCGTCCACGTGATGTAGACGCCATCCTTGGGAACAAGTTCTTCATAGCGCGCCAGATTGATAGTCGGCACGGTGTATTTCGAGCCCAGCCCGCGCCCTCGTCCCGGCGCGCCTAAAATGCAGAACGGACGCGCCAGCAGATGCCGCGCCCGGCTCACCCGCCCCTCGCCAATCAATTTCCGGATATGACTGCTGGAAACGGGCTCGCCGCGCAGCGTCTGCTCCGGGTAGACCTTTACTTCAAATCCCATCTCCCGTCCGAATTGCGCCAGCAGATTCGTGTCGCCGGCAGCCTTGTGCCCGAAGCGGAAGCTGAAGCCTTCATGCACTTCGCGTGCATGCAACTTCTTTTTCAGGATGCGCCCGGCAAACTGCCGCGGCGTCATCAGCGAAAGATCGCGACCAAAGGGCAGCATCAGCACCGCGTCGATGCCTGTGCCTTCGAGCAAACGCAGTTTTTCCGGAGCTGGAGTGAGCAGCTTCAGTCCCGAGTCCGGCCGCAGGATGCGCGCCGGATGCGGCTCAAACGTCACCGCCGCGGCTTTGGCTCCGCTCTGCCGCGCCCGCCGCACAATCTCGCCCAACACGTAGGCGTGCGCGCGGTGCACTCCGTCAAAGTTCCCCACGCTCACCAGTGAAGGCCCAAAGTCCGCCGGAATGTCTTCGAGTTTGTGAAAAACCTGCATAGCAATGGTCAGTGGGCAGTGGCCAGCGGTCAGAAAGTCAGTGTTCTGCAGGATCTCGCTGACCACTGATCACTGGCCACTGACCACTGAGTTTAGATTTCAAATTCCAGCTTCATCCCGTCATACGCCAGCCGCACATGCGGCGGCAGGGTGGCATTCGTCGCCTCATGCGCCAGATCGTGGCAAATGTGGGTAAAGAACGCCCGCTTCGCTTTGACCCGCTCCACAATGCGCAGCGAATTCTCCACCGTCGAGTGCGTCGGGTGGGGCTTGTGCCGCAGCGCATCCAGAAAAAGAATGTCCAACCCTTCCAACTGATGGAACGAGGCCTCGGGAATTTCGCTGTGGTCGGTGAGATATGCCGCGCTTCCGAAGCGGTAGCCGTAAATCTCCGCCTCGCCGTGAATCAACCGCACCGGCTCGAATCGCGCCCCGAACAGTTCCACCGGACCGTCAATCGGCCGCAAATCCAGTTGCGGCAAGCTGCCGTACTTGTACTCGGCGTCGAAGATGTAGCTGAACATCTTGCGCAGAAAAGCGGCCGCGTCCGGACGCGCGTAGAGCGGCAACTTCTCCGGCTTGTGGCGGTAACTGAGCGGGCGCAAATCGTCGATGCCCAGGATGTGGTCGGCGTGCGTATGCGTGTAAAACACCGCATCGACGCGCGTGATGCGCTCGCGGATGGCCTGCGCGTAAAAATCGGGCGAGGTATCGACGAGCACAACCTTGCCCGCGTACTCGATCATCACCGAGGGACGGGTGCGGCGGTCGCGCGGATCGCTGGAGCGGCAGACCGCGCAGTCGCAGCCGAGTGTAGGCACGCCCATCGACGTGCCGCTGCCCAGCACCGTGAGCGTGGCCTTCATGCTTGGACGTTCATACTCTCGATCCTCATGCTTTAACCTTCGCGCTCTGGGATTCTAACGTCCGGTGGTTCCCGTGGCCGCTCCGGGCTGCGGCGGACGCGACAGCGCGTTGGTCACCTCCACATAGGCCATGCGTACTTCATAGAGGCTATTCTGCAGAAAGGCTTCTTCCGTCGGGGTCAGATTGCCCTTGGTTTTTTCCGCCAGCAGGGAGAGCGTGTCGATGGTCTGGCGCGCCCCGATGATGTCAAGGCGAGGCTGCTCACCCTGCTGATGCATCAATCCCAACTGCAGCATCGCCGTCATGTACAGCGACGCCAGGAAGCGCTCGAAGGTCATCTCAAACTCTTTGGCGGAGCGGCCGCTGAGCTCCACGCGCGAGTCCAGTTCTTGCGACAATTCCCGGTAGGCATCGGCCTGCGCCTGTTGCTCGGCCGCGGTCGGGGCCGCGGGCATGCCTTGCCCCACAATTCCGTCTTCCTCCGCGGGAAATGCCGCCACGGGGCTGACAGCCTGCGCCGTTTCCTTGGCCGCGGTTTGCGGTGAGGCGGGCGCCGGGGCTGGAGGCGTCGCAGCCTTCGGTGGCTCTACTTCCTCGGGAACATTGTTGCGCAACTCTCCGTCCTCCGTGAACAAGCGACGGTCGTTTACAGTGAAACCTGACTCTCGTCTCTTCTCAGCCATAGCGTCTGTCCTTGTAAATCTCTTTGCTAGAGTGCCAAATTGCCAGAGTGTCAAATTGCTAGAGTGTCAAAATCCCGATGAAATTTTTCTTTGCGTCCTTGGCGCACCCCCTGGCGACCTTCACGGTTAAAACGCTTCTTCTTACATCTGGTGCAGCAAAGCATTCTCCGCCGGTCCAGGCGCGAAGCTTTCGAGCGGCAACTGAATCACGGTCGCCTTGGCGGCGCCAATCGTCACCTCGCGCCCCGGTACTCCCGCCTCGCGACGAATGTATCCCAGGGCCACCGTCCGCTCGCCGGCCGGCGTGCCAAGAACCGCGACGCTGGTGATCTCGCCCACTTCTTTTTCGCCTTCTGCGGATTTTCCGATGATCTTTGCTCCCGCCGCGATAGTCCCTGCGCCTTCCGCCAGGAAGCCGGTGAACTTGCGATGCACGTTTCCGCGAGAGCGAATGCGCTCCACAATTTCCTGGCCCACGTAGCAGCCCTTGTTGAAGTTGAGGGCGCGCATCTGTTCGGTCTCCTGCGGCAGGTCGCGCTCGCGAATGTCGACGCCGTAGAGCGGAATGCCGGCCACGATGCGCTGCATTTCCAGCGCCTCGCTGCCCACTGGAGTTGCTCCGGCGGCGATTAGAGCTTGCCAGGTCTTGTAAACATCCTGGGGCGCGAGCCAAATCTCGTAGGATTCCTGCCCATCCTCGCCGCGCACCACGGTGCACTTCGCGCAGCCGCATTCGCAGGTGCATTGCGGAGTGATCATCTGCAATGGCCGCAGTTCTGGAACTTCGATGCCCGCGGCGTTCAGGATGGCGGGTGACTTTGGTCCCGCCAGGCCCAGAGCGGTCTGTTGCTCGCTGACGTTCGTCACTTCAACGTCGTCCATGATGATGTAATGATCGAAGGTAGCGACGATCTCCTCGACTTGGCTGCGATCGGTTTCCACCACGAGCGTCTCACCCAGGTTGTAGACGAACATGTCGCCGAGGATGCGGCCCTGCGGGTTGAGCAGGAAAGCGTACACGCCGCGTCCGGCGGCGAGCTCGCGAATGTTGTTCGTGACCATGCCGTTCAGCCAGCGCACCCGGTCGCCGCCGGTCAGGGAAATCCTGGCGCGGAAGTCCAGGTCATAGATTCCACAAGCGTTCAGCAGGGCAGCGAACTCCACTTGCGGATCGGTAAAGCGCGCCGCAGTCATGGCTCCGCGATAGTCCGCCAAGGGAAGCGGTTGCGCCTGGTTCCCCGGTTGCGCACGAAGCGCGTCTTGGAGTGGGGTGTAAGTCATTGAACATTCGATTATAAGCGAAGCGAGCGCGCAATCCTCTTCGGCTGGCTCGGTACGGATATCCCGCACCCGCCGGAAAAGTCGCTCTGCGTGCTTTTTAGCTGCCTTAACGTCGATCTTACAAATGCGCCGACCAGCGAGCGGAGGATTCTTCAACCTGCCCAAGCCTCCAAGTATAGCTATAAGAGAATGCTAGCCCCAACCTACTCATTCCGCTCGGCGTGTGTTAGTTTTCTGCCGTGGACCCGCAAAAGCCTTCCAAAAAACGCATTGCCGTCATCCCCGGAGACGGGATTGGCCAAGAGGTAATCCCTCAAGCTCTCAAGGTTATAAGGGCATCGGGAGCCGATGTTGAGTTGAGTGAGTTCGACTGGGGCGCGGATCGCTATCTCCGCGATGGAATGACCGTCCCTCCCGACGGCTTCGCCATGCTCGGGCGCGAGTTCGATGCCGTCCTGGCCGGCGCCTTCGGCGACCCGCGCGTCCCCACCAACATCCACGCCAAAGAGATTTTGCTCGGCATGCGCTTCAAGATGGATCTCTACGCCAATGTCCGGCCGGTGCGGCTGCTCGATGGGGCGCTGTGTCCGTTGAAAGGCGTCGAGCCCAGGGATGTGGATTTCGTGGTCATCCGCGAAAACACGGAAGGCGTCTATACCGATGCCGGCGGAGTCTTCAAGCAGGGCACGCCGGATGAGATCGCGATTCAGGAAGACATCAACACGCGCAAGGGCGTGGAGCGCATCATCCGCTACGCATTCCAGTATTGCGAGCGCCATACGAAGATTGACGGCGCGGCGCGGCGGCGCGTGCTCATGTGCGACAAGTCGAATGCCATGACCCATGCCGGCGGTTTGTGGCAGCGCGTGTTCAAGGAAGTGAGCGGCGAGCATCCGCAGATCGCGGCCCAGCACATGTACGTGGACGCGCTGTGCATGCAGATGGTCCGCGATCCGCGGCCGTTCGATGTGATCGTGACCAATAATATGTTCGGCGACATCCTCACCGACCTCGCCGCCGGATTGCAGGGCGGACTAGGCATGGCGGCCAGCGGGAATATCCATCCGGGGAAGACGTCGATGTTCGAGCCGGTGCATGGTTCCGCGCCGCCGATCGCGGGGAAAGATGTGGCGAATCCGTTTGGCGCGATTCTGACTGCGGCCATGATGCTGGAGCATTTGGGATTAACGAGAGAGGCGGAGAAGATCGAAGCTGCTGTGCTGGAAGCGGTGCGGCAAAAAAAGACCACGCAGGACGTCGGCGGAACGCTCGGGACTAGGGAAGCTGGCGAGTGGGTGGCGAACGCCGCGGATAAACTCTGAGTAGGAGCGGGCCTGGCGTGCGGCGTGCTGTTAAGATCAGGGAGCACCAGTCAGGGTGCACCAGAGAATTCGATCGCGGCTTTGTGATGAGCGTCAAGTTGCACGGGTCTTTCGCTTCGCTCAGGATGGCAGCGTGAAAAAGTTGGCGAGTTTCGCGGTACTTCTGACGCTGTTGGGCAGCGCGGCGTGGGCGCAGACGCAATCAGACAGCAAGGTACAAGATAATCAAGGGCAGGCGGACAAGAGTGTCCGCCCCACACAAGTACCTTCCACACAAGATCCTTCCACGCAAGCGCCTTCTGAGCGGGATCAGAAACCTGCCGGCGAGGACGCCGGCGCTACTAAACCCGAAGTCAAGATCACGCCGCGGGAGGCGGAGGAACTGTTTCACTCCGTC
Source organism: Acidobacteriaceae bacterium (assembly GCA_003131585.1). Classification (GTDB taxonomy): domain Bacteria; phylum Acidobacteriota; class Terriglobia; order Terriglobales; family Acidobacteriaceae; genus Sulfotelmatobacter. The sequence goes on along the minus strand of PKVW01000074.1, from coordinate 38,325 downwards.
GATGAGATTCTGGTCTTCGACAGCAAGCAGACGGGACTGCCGATTAAGAAGCAGGTCAAGCGCCGGCTGACCAGCCGCGATGAGGTGTCCGGGTATCTCACCAAGCACATGAAGGACGAAGATGTGCAGCGGCTGCAGCGGTCGGAGCTGGTGCTGAAGAAGTTTGGGTTGCTGCCGCGCGATTTCGATCTCGAAAAATTGCTGGTGGCTCTGCTGCGCGAGCAAGTGGCAGGCTATTACGATCCGAAGACGAAAACGGTGAACCTGCTGGATTGGGTTCCGATGGAAGAGCAGGAACCGGTGATGGCGCACGAGTTAACGCATGCGCTGCAGGACCAGGCGATCGGTCTCGAGAAGTGGATGAAGAAGGGCGAGAGGGATCTGGGTGAGATCAGGAAAGATCCAACGCCGGCCGACATCGAGAACGACGAGATGGACAACGCGCGCGAGGCGGTGATCGAGGGACAGGCCGAGACCGTCATGCTGGAGTACGAACTGGCGCCGGTAGGGCGCTCGATTGCCGATTCTCCGGATCTGGTTGAATCCATGGAATCGCAGATGGCGAATGGGACGGACGACTCGAGGGTCTTCAAGGACGCTCCGATCTTCCTGAAGGAATCGCTGACGTTTCCCTACAGCTATGGCATGAAGTTCGTGGTGAAGCTGATGGAGAGGGGCGGCAAGGAGAAGGCGTTTGCCGGAGTGCTGGCCAATCCCCCGCACACCACGCGGCAGATCATGCAGCCGGAGACTTACCTGTCGGGTGAGAAGATCGAGCTCATGCGCGTGCCGGAATTCAAGCGCGACTTCAAGGATTACGTGAAGTTCGATATCGGAGCGATGGGCGAGTTCGATGTCGCGGTGCTGGTGGAGCAGTATGCGGGAAAGGAATTGTCGAAGCGCCTGTATCCGGAGTGGCGGGGCGGGTATTACTACGCGGCGCGTCCTAAAAGCGACGCGGCGGCGCCTCTCGGGCTGATGTATGTGTCGCGCTGGTCGAGCGCGGAGAAGGCGTCTGAGTTCGCGGAGATTTATGCCCGGTCGCTCGCGCAGCGGTACAAGAAAGCGGAGGAGGTAGGCAGTCCCTCTTCCGGCCAATCCGCGCCGGAGCATCCGGAGTACAAAGTTGAGGTGCTGACGGGGCGGCATGCGTGGACCACGGAGGAAGGCACCGTGGTGATCGAGGAGCAGGGCGATACCGTGTTGGTGAGCGAGAGTTTGGACTCAGCCACGACGGAGACACTGGAGCGGGAAGTGTTTGGGGCGAAGTGAATGCAGTGAAGCAAAGCACAGAGGACGCCGAGACGAAAGTTTCCCGTTAATTCTTGCGCGACTTCCTCCTCGATTCGTCGTTTCCGTCTGTTTCTCCCAGGAAGTGCCGCACTTTGGCGACGACCGTAAACTGCTTGCCGCCGCGCTCGATGGTGAGCGTTCGTTCTGTGCCGGGCTCACCTCCGAGCATCGACCAGACTTGTCCCATGGTGGCGCTGGGGATGGGGATGCCGTTGACGGCGACGAGGTGATCGTCCGCCTGAACGCCGTTCTGGCCTTCAGGCACGGACGGTTTGCCGTCGTAGTCGGCGATGCCGATGATGGTGAAGCGCCCGTCATCTTCGGGGCGCAGGATGAGGCCGACGACATCGAAGTCGGGAAAGTTGAACAAGCGTCCGATGTCGAAATAGACGGTGGAGTGCGCGTAGTCGAGGCCGACGCGGTAGTTCATCAGGGTATTCGCGCCGAGCAGTCCGGCGGTGGGAATGCCGGCGCGCTTTTCGAAAGTGTTCATCCGCTCCTTGGGCAAGCCGACCACAGCTACATCGGTGAGAAAGAGCGGGCCGTATTGGACGCGGTCCACGCGCATCAGCTTCCATCTCGTCTCATCATCCTGACCCCACATGTTGGCGGGGCCGATGGCGCCGGTCATGTGCGGCCAGTCGGGGTGAGCGGCAGCAAGCCTGTCGAACAATTCTCCCGACAAGAAACTGATGGACGCGCCAACGTCGAGGGCAAGATTGTATTTCTTGTTTTCAATCTGGCTGGGGACTTGGACCAGGCCGTTCTCGGGGTTCACGATCACCTTTGCCTTCACCCCCTTGAACTTCAGGCTGCCGGGTTGGGCGATGGTGAGTTCGTGGCCGGGGAAATCGATGAGCACGTCATAGTTGCGTAGGACGGTAGAAGGAATGTTCATTTCTGCGGACAGGCCGGGTGCCATGACGGATGCGGCGTTGACGGGCTTGAGCGGAATTTTCGCTTCCTTCACAGCGGCAAGAGAGATTTTCATGCCGCCAATCGTGATCTCATGCGGGGGTGGAGCGGAGCAGGCTTTGTCGTCGCAGGTGACGGCAAGTCCCATGAGCGTAGCTACTCGGCGGGAGAGGTAGAGATCGGGATTGCCGTTATCGATCCAGCCGCGGACGCGCTGGGCCGAGCCGCCGGGCAGCGGAAGGTCCAGGACGACAACGACGCGGTTGTGATCGAGTGCGATTGGAACTGTGACGGATTTCGCCTCGGGGTGAGGGGCGAGTTTGGGCGCGTTCTGCGCGAAGGCAGCGGTCGTGAGAATAAGGACGAGAAGGCCCGTGCGCATAGGAAGATTGTAGCGGGTTGGTGAGACCAGCGACGACGTCAAGAACCCACGGCTGCGCCAGTTCACGCGATGGAACATCTTGAACCGCCCACAGAGGACGCCGAAGTGCACAGGGTACACGGATGTGTCTTGTATAATCACGGGTTTGAGTCTCTCGCGCGGAAGATTTCTGTGGGCTGAACTTCTGGAGGGTTGGTGGCACAGGCGGAGATTGGGATTATCGGCGGCAGCGGGCTTTACGCCATGCCGGGGCTGAGCAAGGTGAAGGAAGTGCGGGTGAAGACGCCATTCGGCGCGCCTTCGGATGCGTATGTTTGTGGCACTTTGGAAGGGCGCAAGGTGGCGTTCTTGGCGCGGCATGGACGCGGGCATCGCATTCTTCCGAGCGAGCTGAATTTTCGCGCGAATATTCATGGGTTCAAGCAGCTTGGAGTCGAGAGGATTGTTTCGGTTTCCGCCGTGGGGTCGCTGAAGGAAGAACACAAGCCGCTGGATTTCGTGATCCCGGACCAGTTTTTCGACCGCACGCGGCATCGCGTCGATACGTTTTTCGGGGGCGGAGTAGTGGCGCACGTCGCTTTTGCCGATCCCGTATGCGCCGAACTGGCGGGAGTGGTCGAGGCTGCGTGCGAGAGAGTCGGCGTCACCGGCAGACACGGCGGGACTTATCTGTGCATGGAAGGGCCTCAGTTTTCCACCAGGGCGGAATCGAATGTGTATCGCGGGCTGGGGATGGACGTGATCGGCATGACCAACCTGCAAGAGGCGAAGCTGGCGCGCGAAGCCGAGCTTTGCTATGTCACGGTGGCGATGGTGACGGATTATGATTGCTGGCATCCGCATCACGATTCGGTGACGGTGGATCAAATTGTAGCGGTGCTGCTGAAGAATGCGGAGAACGCAACGAAAGTTGTGCGCGAGACCGTCGCGGCAATGCCGCGGGAGCGGTCGTGCGGGTGCGGGACGGCGCTGGCGCATGCGATTTTGACGGATCACAAGACAATTCCGGCGGCGGCGCGGAAGAAGCTGAAGCTGATTATTGGGAAGTACGTGGAAGGCAGTGGTCAGTGATCAGTGGTCAGTGGCCAGTAAAAACGCTATCGCTAGAGGTTTTACTGATCACTGGCCACTGACTACTGGCCACTGACTACTGGCCACTTGACCGAGGAGAGACGGACTCGCAATGAGCATTGTGGTTGTCGGTTCGGTTGCGTTTGACGACATTACGTCGCCTTCGGGCAGCGTGAAAGGAATTTTGGGCGGGGCGGCGACTTACTTTTCGCTGGCCGCCAGTTACTTCACTCCAGTGCGCATGGTGGCGGTGGTGGGCGAGGACTTTGGGGAGGAGCACGAAAATGTTCTGAAGAAGCGCGGCGTGGATACGCGCGGTATCGAGCGCGCCGCCGGAAAGACGTTTCGCTGGGGCGGGACATACACCGAAAACCTCAACGAGGCTAAAACGAATTTTACCGATCTGAATGTGTTTGAAAAGTTCCAGCCGCGGATTCCGAAGGAGTATGAGGATACCGAATTCCTGTTCCTGGCCAACATCCAGCCCACGTTGCAGGCCAATGTGCGGCGGAAGATGAGCGGAGTGCGGCTGACCGGATGCGACACCATGAATTACTGGATCCTAGGCGCGCGCAAGGAGCTGGCTGAGACTCTGAAGCTGGTGAACGTGCTGCTGATCAACGATACCGAGACGAAGATGCTGGCGGACGAAAAAAACCTGCCGCGCGCCGCGCAGAAAGTGCTGGCCATGGGCCCCCAGGCGCTGGTGATCAAGCACGGCGAATACGGAGCGACGATTTTCTTTCGCGAGGGGGCGTTTGGGATCGGGCGCCATCCGTTTCGCGCGCCGACCTTGCCGCTCGATGAAGTGAAAGATCCTACGGGAGCGGGCGATTCGTTTGCCGGCGGATTCATGGGCTATGTGGCGTCGCAGGAGGAGTTGAATCGCGATGTGCTGAAGCGGGCGCTTTTCTACGGCGGAGTGATGGGATCGTTCGCGGTGGAAAGTTTTGGCACGGAGCGGCTGCAGTCGCTGACACGGGATGAAATTGACGCGCGCTTTCAGATTTTTCGTGAACTCACCCACCTCGAATGAAGCCGCAGAAAACGCAGAAGGCGCTTTCCGAGATTGAAGTTGTGCGGCTGGTATGGCTGGCCATCTTTGTCTCAGTGTTTTCTTTTCTCTTCTACTACCGGCACGGAGACGTGTTGCTCTACGGCGACGCCGTGGCGCACATCAACATCGCGCGCCGCGTCTTCGACTCGAAAACTCCCGGGCTGCTGCAGTTAGGGACGGTATGGCTGCCGCTGCCGCATCTGCTGATCATGCCGTTCATCGTGTCGAAGCAGATGTGGCAAAGCGGCGCGGGCGGCTCGATTCCGTCGATGGCGGCGTACGTGTTTGGCGTGCTGGGAGTGTTCCGGCTGGCGCGCGCGGCGCTGAGCCGCGATGGAGAAGCGGATGGCGCAGCAAGGATCGTGGCGTGGGCCGCGGCGATTGTCTACGGCGCGAATCCGAATCTCATCTACATGCAGGCGACCGCGATGGGCGAGTCATTGTATCTCGCGCTGTTCATCTGGGTCGTGGTGTATTTCGCGGAGTTCGCGCGGGGCGGGGCGAAGGCGCTTACGAAGTGCGGGCTGTGTCTGGCGGCGGCGTGTTTGACACGGTATGACGGATGGTTTCTGGCTGCGGTTTTGGTGGTTGGGGCCGTGGTAATGAGCTCCCATCTTCGCAAAGTAGGCCAGGATGGGGCAACCAAGTTCTCTCTCCCGCCGTCGCGGATCGCGCTTGTGAAGTTTGTTTTGATCGTGGCGGCGGCTCCGGTTCTCTGGCTGGGGTATAACGCGGCGGTCTATGGAAATCCGTTGGAGTTCGCGAACGGACCTTACTCGGCGAAAGCGATCGAGCAAAAGACCGCGACGGTGAATCCGGCGAAGGGGAATCTGTTGGCTGCCGGCTCGTATTTTCTGAAAGCGGCCGAACTGAATGTGGCCGAGGCGAGCTGGGAAGGACGCCTGTGGCTGGTCCTGGCTCTGCTGGGAAGCCTGGTGTCGTGGTTTGGCCGCCGCGGCCGGCTCACACTGCTGCTGTGGGCGCCGCTGCCGTTTTACGCTTTATCCGTGGCGTATGGGAGCGTTCCGATCTTCGTACCGGGGTGGTGGCCGTTTTCCTATTACAACCTGCGCTACGGGCTGCAACTGCTTCCGGCGTTCGCGATGTTTGTGCCGCTGGGGATTTTTTTCCTTGTCCAATCCGCAACAAACATCCCGCGCGTTGATGTTTCATGGCGCCGCTGGACGGGCGCGGCGGCGATGGTGGGTGTCTTTGTTCTGGCGGTCGCCACTTATGGTGCGACCTGGCGCGCGGAGCCGATCTGTTATCGCGAGGCTGCGATCAACATGCGCGGGCGCGTGGCTCTGGATGGGCAGGTGGCGGACTGGATCAAATCCTTGCCGCAGAATTCCACGCTGCTGATGTATCTGGGCGAGCACGTGGGCGCGCTGGAGCAGGCGGGGATCCCGTTGCGGCGGGTCATCAACGAAGGCAATCATCGGGTGTGGAAGCAGCCGGTCGATACTGAAGGGTTATGGGAGCGCGCGCTGGCGGACCCGGCGGAGTACGCGGATTACGTTGTAGGATTCGAGGGTGACCGAGTGTGGAACGTGGCGAAAGGCCAGCGTTTGACGGAGTTGGTCGAGATACACACCTGGGGTCAGCCGCGCGCGGTGATCTTTCAAGGCCGAACGCAAGGCCGACTGCAAGGCCGAACGCAATTCCGAACGCAAGAACGAACGCAGCGCCCTCCGCCAGGCAGCACGCGGTAATCAGCCGGGTTAACGCTGGCGCCGGTTGGGGGCGACTGTTCCGGTGATAAAATCCGGCCATCCAAGGCCTTTCCGAACATCCGATCAAATCCTTGGATCAAATCCATGAACTGGCAACACATTTTCGATTTGCTGCACGGAGAGATGGCGAGCGGCGTGGTTGCGACCTCCCTGACGCGCCTGGTGCTGGCGGCGATTTTGGGCGGGGCCATCGGGCTGGAGCGGGAACTGAGACACCGGCCAGCGGGACTGCGCACCAATATGTTCATCTGTTTTGGCGCGGCGCTGTTCACGGTGCTGTCGGATGCGCTGGCGGTGGAACACCTCGGCGATCACACGCGCATCGCGGCACAGATCATCCCCGGCATTGGGTTTATCGGCGCGGGATCGATTCTGCATACGCGCGGCCTCACCACGGGCCTGACTACGGCGGCAACTCTGTTTGTGGTGGCATCGGTGGGAATGGCTGCCGGCGGAGGACTCTACGTGACCGCAGTCTTTGCCACGGCCGTGGTCCTGATGGCGCTGTTCGCTCTGGGCCATCTGGAGCAAACCTTCAACCTGAAGACGCTGCTTACCAGCTATGAAGTGACGGGCGCGAGCGAGGAAGAGATTAGTCGGGAGGTGAACCGCATCCTCGAGCACGAACATCGCATGATGCAGAATGTTGTGAGCGGCAGCACGGGCGAGCACGTCCGGCTGCAGTTTGATGTGGCTGGGTGCAACCGGGATCAGAAGGGGTTGCTGCGGCAACTGAAGGTATCGTCTGTGCTCGGGGGCGTGACTTCGTTGGGGCCGGTGGAGTTGGAGTGAGCCTACCCTCCGTGGTGATTCCGTTTGTGAAGGCCAGCGCGTGCGGCAATGATTTTCTGCTGATCGATTCTTTGTCCGTTGAAGGCGCTCTAGCTCCTGCGAACATGGCAGCGCTTACGCGGCGTCTATGTGACCGGCATCAGGGCGTGGGGGCGGACGGAGTGGAATGGATGTATTCGCACGCGGCTGCGGACGTGGAGATTCGCCTGATTAACGCCGACGGTTCCCCGGCGGAGATTTCCGGCAATGGTACGCGCTGTGTGGCGGCGTATATTTGCGCGGAGCGGCGAAAAGAGAAGCTTACGATCCAAACCGGGGCGGGACTGAAGACGTGCGTGCTGATGGGACGGAGCGAATCCGAGTACGAGTTTGAGGTCGAAATGGGCGAGGCTGCGGTGGGAGCGGAATTGGCGGTCAAGTTGGGCGCGAGCGAGGTGCGGGGAATTCCGGTTTCGATGGGAAGTCCGCATTGCGTGGTGTTCGTACCAAAGTTTTCCGAGAACTGGCGGGACGAGGCGGCAAAACTTCAGCGCAATTCTGAATTCAAGTGGGGCGTCAACGTTGAACTGGTTGTGATCGACGGCAAACACGATGTGGAGGCTCGTTTTTTCGAGCGTGGCGTGGGAGAGACGCAATCCTCCGGGACGGGCTCTTGCGCGTCGGCGGTGGCGGCGATGGCGATGGGCAAGGCGGAATCGCCGGTTCGCGTGCATGCTCCCGGCGGTACGCAGACAGTGCGCCAGGAAAAGAATCTGGTGTTTCTTCGCGGGACGGCGCGGTTGGTGTGCCGGGGCGAGTTTTTTCTGAGTTAGCCTGCGGACTTTGTTGTGGGACGCAACTTTGTTGTTCGTGATCTCATCTGCGCTGGCCAGCTTTTCGTTTTCGCGAAACAGGCTTCTGACTGCATGTCTTTATCGACAGTTCCGCGCGTGAAGCCGCCCGCCCTTCGGCCGGGCGACACCGTCGGCATTGTGGCGCCGGCCAGCAACCTCAGGCGCGGCGATCTGGAGGCTGGATGCGAGGGACTGCGGCGCGCGGGCTACCGGCCGTTTTATTTCGATTCCATTCTCGATCAAGACCGTTACTTTGCCGGATCGGTCGAGCGTCGCGCGCACGAACTGGAAGAAATGTTTGCGCGTGAGGAAGTGCGGGCGATTGTTTGCGCGCGCGGCGGGTACGGCGCGAACTATCTGCTGCAAGCACTGGACCTGGAGAAGATCGAGGCGCACCCCAAGATTTTTGTGGGCTATAGCGACCTGACTGCGCTGCTCACTTACTTTTCCGACGCTCTGGGTTGGGTGACCTTCCACGGGCCTATGGTGGCGAAAGATTGGGCGCATGAAGATGGCGTGGATCTGGCTTCGTGGCAGGCGGCGCTGACTGGCACGGCGGCTTGGGAACCCAATCCGGGTGCGGCTTCTAAAGCGAGTGGGTTGGTGGAGGGCGTGGCCGAGGGAATTCTTTACGGAGGCTGCCTCTCGATCCTGGTGGCCTCGCTCGGAACGCCCTACGAGATCAGGACGGCAGGTACGATTTTGTTGATTGAAGACGTGGCGGCGAAGCCCTATCAAATTGATCGCATGCTGATGCAGCTGAAGCTGTCTGGCAAGTTGGATGGCGTGCGGGGAATCGTGTTTGGCGAGATGCCGGAATGCGTGCAGACTGCGAATCAAGGCTACACGCTGGAAGAAGTGGTGTTGCGCATTGTGGGCGAGTTGGGAGTGCCAGTGGCGTATGGGATGCGGTCGGGACATGTGGCGGCGGGCAACATTACGCTGCCGATTGGAGTACGGGCTGGGTTGACAGTGCGCGATGGACACGTGAGTTTGAAGATCCTGGAAGGGGCGGTGACGGCGGCGGCAGGAAGAAGCTAACCGAAGAAACATGGATCCCAAAAAGCACATTCATTTGATTGGCATCTGCGGCACGGCGATGGCGTCGCTCGCGGGGATGCTGAAACAGCGCGGATTTCGTGTGAGTGGGTCGGACGCGGCGGCGTATCCCCCAATGTCGGATTTTCTCGCGCAACTCGGAATTCCGGTGGCGCAGCCTTTTGACGCGCGGAATCTGGAGCCTCGTCCCGATCTGGTGGTCGTAGGCAACGCGATTTCGCGGGGAAATGCCGAACTGGAGCAACTGCTCGACCAGCGCATTCCGTTTTGCTCGTTGCCGCAACTGCTGCACGAGGAATTCTTGCGCGGCAAGGAAGTGCTGGTGGTCGCGGGGACGCACGGCAAGACCACGACCACCTCGATGTTGGCATGGATTTTTCACACGGCGGGGATGCAGCCGTCGTTTCTGATCGGCGGCATCGCCGAGAACTTTGGATCGAGCTTTCATCTGGGACAGGGAAAACACTTCATTCTGGAAGGCGACGAGTACGACACCGCGTTTTTCGACAAGGGACCGAAGTTTCTGCATTACTTCCCCGATGCCGCGATTCTGACGTTCGTGGAGTTCGATCACGCCGATATCTATAAAGATCTGGACGCCGTGGAGACGGCGTTCAAGCGGCTGGTGAATCTGATTCCGCGGCGCGGGCGGCTTATCGCTTTCGACGGAATGGCTGGCGAGACTGGGGAAAGCCCAAGCCTTGAAAGCTGCTTGAGCAAGGCATTTTGCCCGGTAGAGCGGTATGGTGCGGCGGCGCGCTCGGAATGGCGAATCGCGAACTTGAAATTGGAGGCGGCGCGCACTTCGTGGTCGGTGCTGCATGAGGGCCGAGCCTGGGCGGATCTCGAGTTCCCCCTTCCGGGCGAATACAACGTGTGGAACGCAACCGCGGCCGCGGCCCTGGCTGCGGCGTACGGCATCTCGAAAGAGGAGATCGCAGCGGCTCTGAAGACGTTCAAGAGCGTGAAGCGACGCTTGGAAGTGACGGCGCAGGTAAATGGCATCACCATCATTGACGACTTCGCGCATCATCCCACGGCGATTGCGGGCACACTGAAGGCGTTGCGGGCTCGTTATGCGGGCGCTCGTCTGTGGGCGATTCTGGAGCCGCGATCGAACACGCTGCGGCGGCGCGTGCTGCAGGGCGAGCTGGCGCGGAGTCTGGCCCTGGCGGACGAAGTCATCGTGGCGGCCGTATTCCGGTCGGACGCGGTGCCGGTGCATGAGCGGCTGGAGTTGCCGGAACTGGCGGCGGATATTCAGAGACATGGCAGTCATGCGCGGTTGCTTGCGGATGCGGAAGAAATCGTGCGGATCGTCGCTCCGGAGATGCGCGGCGGAGATGTGGTGGCGATTCTTTCCAACGGCGGCTTTGGCGGGATCTACGAGAAACTGCCGGCGCGGTTGAGGGCGCTGGCGGGCGAAGCTGCGAGTGTCAATTCGGCGAATGCGGCGGGGAAGCGATGAGGCGTTCCACCACGAGGCGAGGCCTCAAGCGGCAGATTCTTCGCTTCGCTCTGCTCATGTGGATGGCTCTCGCGCCTTCCTACGCTGCAACCAACTACACAATTTCTCTGGCAAACTCCAGCCAGCATCTGGTGGAGGTGCGGATTCTGCTGCCGGAAGGGTCGGCGCAGCGGGAGTTGCAGCTTCCGGTGTGGAACGCGCTGTATCAGGTGCGCGACTTCGCGCAATACGTGAGCTGGGTGCGCGCGCGAGACCGTACGGGCCGGCCGCTCGCCGTGCGCCAGTTGGACAAGAGCCGATGGCAGATTGAGGATGCGGAGGGCGGCGCCGTCGTTGAGTATCGGATCTTTGTAGATTCGCCCGGGCCATTCGGCGCTCAGTTCAATTCGCAGCATGCATTCTTTAATCTCGCTCAGGTGCTGATGTATCCCGTGGACGCGCGCAAGAGGCCGGTGGTCGTGCGCTTCAACCAAGTCCCCGAGGGATGGCACGTCGCCACGCCGCTGGCGTCAATACCCGAGGGCGGGTTTAGCGCGGAAAGCTATGACCGGCTGGTGGATTCTCCGGTCGAGATCGGAATGTTCCAGGAATCTGATTTCGACGAAGGCGGCGGACACTATCGAGTGGTGGTTGACGCCCAGTCTGGCGACTACGATATGGAAAAGATTTCCGCCATGCTGCACAAGATCGTCGCGGCCGCGACTAACTGGATGGACGATCGTCCCTTCGACAACTACATGTTTCTCTATCACTTTCCGCGCGGGCCCGCGGGCGGTGGCATGGAACACTCCTACTCGACCGCGATTGCGGTGAATGCGGATGTGCTGGCGCGGGCTCCCGAGGTGCTGGCTTCGGTGACGGCGCACGAGTTTTTTCATCTGTGGAACGTGAAGCGCATCCGCCCACAGACCCTCGAGCCGGTGGATTACACGAGAGAAAATTATACGCGGGCGCTTTGGTTCAGCGAGGGCTGCACCAGCACGGCGGCAGACATGATCCAGTTGCGCGGTGGACTGCTCGACGAGGGCCACTTCGAGCAAGAGCTGGCGTCAGGGATCGGCGAACTCGAACGGCGTCCCGCGCACCTGACGCAGTCGGCGGAAGAGTCGAGTCTGGATGCGTGGCTGGAGGGCGACGCATATTACCGTCGTCCGGAGCGCAGCATTTCTTATTACAACAAAGGCGAGTTGTTGGGCATCACGCTGGATTTGGCGGTGCGCGAGGCCAGCCACGGACAGGCCTCCCTGCGCGAGGTCTTTCAATGGATGAATCAGAATTACGCGAAGAGCGGACGGTTGTTTTCTGATTCGGAGGGCGTGCGCGAGGCTGCGGAGGCGGTGAGCCACGCCGATCTGGGGTGGTTTTTCGTGAAGTATGTCGCGGGCACGGAGGAGATTCCGTGGAACGACTTCTTCCGCGGCGTGGGACTGCGTCTGGCGGAAGGAAAGAACACTTTAGCGGATGCGGGATTTGTGGCCTCGCGAAACTTTGACGGTCCAATGACTGTGGCGGAGGTGACCGCGGGCAGCGAGGCTGAGCGCGCCGGTCTGCACGCGGGCGATACGGTTCTGGAAATCGACGGCAGCGCGGCCGGACAGGAATTGTCACAGCAGATGGCTCGGTTGAATCCGGGCGACACAATCACGTTGAAGATCCGCGGCCGGCGCGGCGGGGAGCGCGAATTGAAGTGGAAGGCAGGAAGCCGCGAAGAAATCACGTACGAGCTCAAAGACATGGAGAACATTACCGCGGAACAGCGGGCGCGCCGTGCCGCGTGGCTGAAGGGCGAGGCGCAGGTTCCGCCAGAGACACACTCGCACTAAAGCACACTCACACTAGGGCACACTCGACGGGGGCACACTCAACGGGGGCAAACTCACAATGATCCGCACCCTCGTGATGCTGATTTTCTGGGGACTGGCCGCGCCCGTGGCGGCGCTCGTCGGATTTCCCTGGACGCTTCTCACCGGAGACGTCAGCCTGCTGTACCGCATGTTCATGATTGGCGCGTGGAATGGAGTCCGCCTGACCGGCGTGCGGGTGCAAACCGTCGGGCTCGACAAACTAGATTCGGCGCGCACCTATATCTTCATGTCGAACCACGTGTCGAACCTGGACCCGCCAATTACGATCCCGCTGATTCCGAAGCGCACTTCGGTGATGGTGAAGAAGGAATTGTTTAGCTATCCCATCCTGGGTCGGGCGATGCGTATGGGCTCGCTGGTACCGGTCGACCGCGGCAATCGTGACGCTGGAATTGAATCGGTGCGCGCCGCAAAGCAGGTCGTGCAGCAGGGGATCAACATGACGATCTATGTGGAAGGCCATCGCTCGTTCGATGGCAGGCTGCTGCCGTTCAAGAAGGGACCATTTTATTTGGCGATGGAGTGCGATGTGCCGGTGGTTCCTGTGACCATTGCAGGCACGCATTACTTGATGCCGAAGGGAAGGTTCGCAATCAAGCCGGGAACGGCAACGGTGATTTTTCATCCGCCGATCGAGCCGAAAGATTTCGGCAGCCGGGAATGTTTGATGGAGAAAGTGCGGGCGGCGATTGATAGCGGATTGCCGGAGGAGTTTCGGCAGGAGATCTCTGCGACCACGGAGGTCACGGAAGCGCACAGAAGAAATGCGGGGCGTTGAGTCCGCAACAGCGAATTTCCGGGCTCATTTTCTTGAGATCTTCGCCCGGACCGCGCGTGCGATCTCCGGCAATCTAGGCAGGATGGCAGAATACTTCAACCACAATTTGTGATCGACGGCGGGAGCGCCGCTGACCAGAGCGCCGGCGGGAACGTCATTCGCCACACCGCTCTGCGGCGTGACGATGGCGGATTCCCCGACCTTGCAGTGGCCAACGACTCCGACCTGACCGGTCAGAATGACTTTGTTGCCGATTTCCGTGGAACCACCCAGGCCGACCTGGGAGCAGAGTAACGCGTCTTCGCCGACCTGCGAGCCGTGGCCGACCTGCACGAGATTGTCGATCTTAACGCCGCGCCCGATGCGGGTTTCGCCGACGCTGGCGCGGTCGATGCAGGAGTTTGCCTGGACTTCCACGTCGTCTTCGATGACGACCGGCGCAGGTTGAGGAATTTTGTGCCAATGTCCGTCGTGAGTTTTGGCGAAGCCGAAGCCGTCGGCGCCGATCACGACGCCGTTCTGCAGCAGCACGTTGTGGCCGATGCGGCAGTTTTCGCGGACCACAGCGTGTGCGTGGGCGAAGAAATTATCGCCGATCTTTACCCCGCGATAGATCACCACGTGCGCCAACAGCACAGCATGGTCGCCGATCTCGACGTTTTCGTCCACAACCACGTAAGGTCCGATGTGGGCGTCGCGTCCAATCTTTGCGGTGGGATGAATCACTGCCGTGGCATGCACTCCCGGCGCGTAGCGAAGTGGTTGATGAAAGAGCTCGAGAGCGCGCGCGAAACTGAGATACGGATCCTTTACGCGCAGCGTGGCCGCAGGAATGACGGGAAAGTTCTCGGCAACGATCACGGCTGCGGCCTTGGTAAGCCGGGCCGCGGCGGCATACTTGGAGTTGGCGACGAAGGTGATTTCTCCGGGCACAGCCTGCTCAATGCCATTGAGTCCCGTGATCTCGGTATCGGGGGAGCCGTTGTCGAGGCGCGCGTTCAGGGCGGAGGCGATATGGGAAAGTTTCATCGTCGATGGATAAGGCGCGAAGTAAATCCTACACCAGTTCCAGAGCTGGCCTCCGCCGGTGTTTACCTTTTTATAACGGGGTACCCCCCTCCCCCTGGGCCTATTGGAATCATGGAGTTGGCAAGAAAATCCTCGCAAAATCTGCATAACAAAGGACTTAGACATCATAATCCGGAAAACAAAGGACTTAGCTGGGGCAGACGGGCGATGAAACTTGGCGCCGCACTGCTCCGCGAACAGGATCGGCGATTGGAGCTGTGGATGACAAGGTCAGATGTCACAATCGCTGAGTTTTTTTTCGAGACCTTACGGGAGGCGAAGGGCGGGAGTCGGGAATGCTTGCGCAATTGGGTTGATCATCCCGCACTTTTTGGCATGACAAACCCCGTAGCACAGGCAGCACCGTCGCCCACCCTTGCAAAAAACGCAAGGATGGGGCACCCTCTGTGGGATTGATGCACACAGAAACCGCTAAAGGTGGGGCCACCCGCCATTCCTGTCCCCGCATTCCTCCGCACCCGGCAAGATCGAAAGCCTGGGCCACCCGTCCGAATTACCTCTTATGCAGTCCCTTTTTGCACTTCTCGGGAAAGTGCCAGCCCGCATACGACCCCGGCCCCGATGGAGATTGGTAGTTCGGACAGGAGATTTTCCAGGGGGCCCCATCCGAAAACCGTCAGAGCTAGTGGATATAAAGCCCCAATCAGCACACCGGCCCCTGCTGCCTCATAGTAGAGGCGCTTTCCCGAGACGTGCTGTGCGCGAGCGGCGATCCACAAAGTGCCAGCTATACCCGCGACAAACCCGAAGGGGACCCCGGTGACTGCCGCGTAGACGAAAGCAATCGGAATCAGGGAGAGCGCCGCCAGTCCGAAGTTTCCGCGGATCGCTGAGATTAGCAGGACGGCAGAGCCGCCGATCAGGGATCCGAGGATGGCGCAGACCACGCCCCCGCGGACCGCAAGGAGAATACGCTTGTCAGCGGCCATCGGCGATGCTCCAGCAGACTCCGGGAATCTTAAGCGGGTTGGGCTGGAATTTACATTGTCGGTAGCAATAAAGGTGGGCCACCCGCCCTCCTATTTGGGCCCGCCGGTCAAGGCGTCCGTCCAGTCTTTGAACACCTTCGCGTTCTTCTGGAAGGCTAGGTAGTGAATCTTCTTAGTGCCGTCATCGTCCACAGTTAGGCTGATAGCGAATTTCTCAGGTTCGATTCGCCACAGCCATAGGTTCGACGGTGCAGCGGACGTCGCCGAGAAGGCCCACTTACCGTAGTTCGCATCGATGGCGGATCTTATCTCAGAGGTGGGGACGCCCTTATCGTACACCGCCGTCAGTGCAGGGATGCACTCATTTTCAAGATCAACGGTCAGCTGTTTAGGAAAGATGGCGTCCTTGGCAATAGCGGAGTCCTTCCAGAGACGGGAGTGGGCGCCCGCCCCGCACCTCAAGAGGCTCGGATCCGGCAGGACTACCGATGCGGCGGTTTTATGTCCGCCCGTTGTGCACGAGACGAGCATCAGGGAGGCAAGGAATACGATGATTCTGCTCATTTCACACTCTTACACACGCAGTCACAGGATGCGTTTATGGGTGCTCCGGCCTGTTTGGCCGTTTCACATGTGCAGATGCAAACGTCGTGGGCCTTAGGATTCTTGGACGAGAAGCAGTTCGTGCAGGTTTTTATGCACGCTTCGATATCGCCGGTGTAGATGCAGTGGCACCTGCACTGGTCTTCGATTCTCCCCGCTCTCGGGCAGACATTCAGGTGATGGTCGATAACGGAGCTCCCACTTTGGAGGCCGCTCGGGTCGCCGAAGTTGGGAGGATTGTTTAATACGTACGTGTAGAAATCGACGCCGGCCTTGAACCTGATTGGATCTTCGCTGAGGAACCGCCCGACGCTTTGGTCGTAATAGCGCGCCCTGTACTCGTAGATTCCACTCTCGGGATCGAGCTCGCGCCCGGTGTACTGGAACGGATTAGCGAGTGTGCCTGTCGACGCAATCATCTTGCCATAGGAATCATACGAATAGGTGTTAGCCAGGGCCCCCGCCGAATTGCTCAGTGAGCTAACCGAGCCGAGACCGTCCTGTTCGTAGTAACTGGTTGTCCCAGAGATCAGTTCAGACAGCGGCTCGTCAATGTTCAGCGAGCCTGTGTAGCGTGACAGAACGGTCCCGCTCTGGTTCATCGTTTCCAGAATGTTTGCGCCATCGTACAAATAATCCGTGGTAGTCGTCGTCCCGTTCTGCGTGAACGCTTTCTGCACTCTCCTCCCGAACGGATCGTACTTGAAATTTGCCGTGCCGCCGGTTCCAGGCAGAATCACCTGCGTCAGCCGGTTCTCGAAGTCCCAACTGTACTGCGTGCCGCTGGGGTCGGTCTTGCGGTTGCCGTTGTTGTCGTAGCCGTAGCTGCCGCTCGGGATCGAGGTCAGCTCGTTCGACGAATTGTAGTTGTAGGGGCTCACGCCTGAGGAACTGAGTCTATTGCCCACCGAGTCGTAAGTGTAGCTCTCTTTGGTCGTAGTCCCCTGCTTGGCCGTTTTCAACTGGTAGATGGTGTCGTAGCCATAGGTGAGGGTTGTACCCAGGCGCTTGTCCGTCCGGGTAAGGCGGTTACCGGCACCGTCATAGGTATAGGTGGCGCCATCGAGCATGGTCGTACCCAGCTTGTGCAGCACGCTTTGCAGGCGCGACACGGGGTCGTAGCCGTAGGTGGTGTCCACGGCGTTGGGGCGGGTGAGCGAGTTGCGGCGGCTGAGGGCGTCATAGCCGAAAGTAAAGTTCGGAGTCTGCCCGTTATAGGTCAGGCTGTTCAAGCGGTTCAGGGTGTCGTAGCCGTAAGTGGTGGGTACGCTTTGTGGATCGGTCATTGAGGTGCGGTTGGAACCTTTGTCGTAGCCGTACTGCTGGACGCAAAATGCGACCAACTGGGGCTAAAGCCTGCGCTGATTTTAGAGGCTTTACGCGGCGCTGAAGCGCCGCTCTTCCACCGGGCGCCGTTCATTCAATTGCGGGTTAGTTCTGCCTCTTGCTTGCCGGTTATTGTGACGAAACGAATCACGCCCTGGCTGTCCTCGAAAACCAGGCCGGTGCCCTCAGAGTTCACCACCGCCGCCACGAGATGACCGTATGATCTGGGGATTCCGCCATGGGTGGGAGTTTGGTCGTAGCGCGCGAGTTCGCCTTCTTTCATGCCAGTCATGCTGACGAAGCGAATCACACCTTCGCCATCTTCGAAAATGAGTCCGGTACCGATTTGGTCTGGAATGGCCGCAACGAGGCGTCCATACGATTTCGGGACAGTGCCCCGTATAGGGGATCCGGCGTAGGCCACTGTGACGTCCCTATTTCCGTACCAGTAGCCGGCTATCGTCAATAGGGTAGCGCTCACGACGAGCAGAGTCGTTCTTCGCATGGGTTGCAACCTTCCTTTTTTGGCAGCCGCGGGCTACTAGGGCTGGACCAGGATCTTATGCATCATGCCGAGATCCTCGTGCAGCAGGATATGGCAGTGGAACACGAAAGTGCCTGCGATGGTTGGGTCGCGGAAATCCATACGCACCTTCACGCTGTGGAAGGGACCGGTCCCAGACCAGTAAGGGATTTCGATCGTGTCGCGAAGATCCTGGTCGGTGACCGGTTTTCCGTCGACTTCCAGCATCATGAAGTGGATCTGATGGATGTGAAAGGCGTGGGTTTCAAGGGCGCGGTTTTCGATGGTCCAGTCTTCTACCGCTCCTACCTTGGTGGTGATCACCGGCTTCTCGTTGGGTTCGAAGACCTGTTGCTTTTGTCCTTCGACGGTGATGTAGAACTGAATCGGTCCGTTGGTTCCGCCAAATTCCTCGGAGAAGTAGAGGCTGCGCGTGGCGGTGGGCGTCTGCTCCTTCAGCCCCGTGAATTTAAGGCCCGCGATGGAGATTTTGGGAGCGGCTGCAAGCGGCTTCGCCACCTCTTTCTTGATTTCGCTGGCGCCGGTGGGTTCGATATCCGCCAGTAGCTGTTCGAAATCCTGGTTGCCGGTGGGACCGGTTGAATAAGCCAGGGAGATGAACTGGCCATTCGATCCCGTGGCCGGGCCCTGCACAATAAATTCCGCCCGTCCCGCCGGAGGCACAAGGATGGTCTCGACGAGCCGAGTCGCGGTCAAGGGGTAGCCGTCGAGCGCGATCAACTGCAGTTGCTCCGGCGTACCGTTAATCCATACCTGCAACGGCATGAAATCCTGGATGCTCGCATTGGCAACCCGCCAAAACTGTTTCTCACCCGGCTTCATTTGGATGACAGGAGAGGGGAAGTTGGGGGCAACGGCGGTCTGGTAGTTCAGAGTCAGTTGGTAGGGTCCCGGCACCCAGGGAACCAGGTACTGCTGGCGAATGACGAAGACTCGCTCCGTCAGTCCAGTCACTTCAGGACGTACCTTTTCCATCCCCTCGACCACAAGCGCGCCGGCAGCGCCACCGTTCACCTGAAACTCTGTGAAGCCATGCACGTGCGGATGGTACCAATACAGGCCCGGCGGCTCCGTCGTCGGAATCTGGATACTATATTCAAATCCCGGCGTACCGGGTTGAATCAACGTGGTGAGCACGTCATCCTGGTGGCAGGTGGGGGAAACATTGAGACCATGAAAGTGAACGTTGGTGGACTGCACGGTCATGTTACCGCCGTCGCCGCAGACTGCGGCGGGCGAGCCCTGCATGTTTTCCATTCCGCTCATCGAGTCAGCGCCATCGCCCTGGATGCGGTTCTTAACGTCCAGGAGCAACCGGTCGCCGGGGTTGAGCCGCAACGTAGGGGATTCGACGGCCCCAGTGGCGGTCTCGTACTTGTAGCAGTAGTGCGAATAGCCGTAGGTATCGACCGAGTATCCCATCGCGAACCTTGCGTTAAGGGTTCCGTTTTGCGACGAAAGGCTCAGGACATCCTGAACTACGGAACCGGCGGCGGGGCGCGCGGGACACTGTGCCCCAGCTCCTAGAAAAGAAAATCCGCAAACGAGGATTGCCAGCAAACATCGAGAGATGGTGCGCATATATCACGACTCCTAAAGCCCGGCCGAAAGGATCTGATTTCAAACACTACCTTAACTTCCTAGAAGGACCGCGGGGGGAAAGTGCCAATCGACAACAGCCCCGGACTATTTGGGTCAGCGACGGGGGAGCCGGATAATTCTTTCAGACTACACTTCCCGCCAGTCGACTTCATCCGAACCATTCCAATGGAGGACGGCGAGCCAAACTCGGCAACATACAATACTCCGCCAGTCCCTTTATCCGTTTCCGGCGCCAAAGCCGCGAGATAGGACCAGGACGAGCTGTAGCCCTTAAGTTTGTTGGAAGCGCAACCGGCCGAAAGTTGGCCGGTGCTCTTGTCAAACCACGCAGCGGTGATTCTGTCTCCTTGCGTGTTGCTGATGTATAGGAGGGTCTCGTCGGGGCTGAGCATAATGTTGCTGGAGCTGGCTGAACGTCCCAGGGAAAATACGACCGTCGCGGTCAACTTGGCGGAAGAAATCGCGGAAACTTCAACCACCGTAGACGTCGAAGTGTCGCCGAACAGGGCATAGCGTCCGTCCTTTGTAATTTCTACGCTATTGGGATAGGTGGCACCGTGCGACTTGAGATAAGCGGTGGAACTCTGTTCGTCACCATTCGATACCGGCGTCCCCGAGGAGAGGTCAAAGGACTCGATCGAGCCATCTCCATAGGTGGCGACCAGCATTTTCCCGTGTATCGCCATACCATCGATGATTCCGCCCTGCAGCCCGGCAACGGAGACGTCATTCACAAATGTGAGGCTGCAGCCGGGCTGAAGCTGGAAGGTTCCAATGGTGTTCGAGTCGGTGAAGCTGGCATAGAGATAGCGGGCGTTGTTCGCTAACCCGATGCCATTGGAAGAGCCGCCATCGGTCGCGGAACCAAAAGCGCTGCCGCCAACTTGCAGCGTGCCGACGTCGATTCCAACGACGTCGCCGGTTGAGGCTTCGGAGGCGTAGACGCACTGTTCGCTTCCGCTGTCGAGCGTGGTGACACGGCTCGCCGCGAAATAACCGCCTCCAATGCCGAAGCCGCCGGTTAGAACCTGTTGCTTCAGGGTGAGGAGACCGTCCGCACCCACGGTATAAAAGGTCACACTGTTTGACGAGGGCGCATCGTCATTCGTAACCAAGTAATGAGGCTGGCTCGCGCCCGCGGCAAACCTGCTCGCCACGCAAATCCAAAGGAGCGCCGTCGCACCACGCGATAAACAGTACTTAACCGACATCCGCATATTCTTCTTGGGTCTTTTCGTAATCTTTGGATTCTTTAAGAATGGCTTAACGACTCGGGATTCAGTTAACCACAGGTAGCGCAGCCGTTCAATCGCAATCGTTCAATTCAGGCATGTGACAGGGGCTCGGACGAAAATGCTGCAGCAATAGTGAAAAATGCAGCACACTTCCGTGCAGGGGCGATTCTAGGCCGAGGGAAATGTGACCAGAAGCCAGGCGGCTGGCCCAACTTCGCGGCGGCACGAATGAGGCTGCCCCACCTTTCGTGGTTTTCGAAAGGTGGGGATTTCCGCTGACGGTATCAGGCTACGTCCCGCACATGAAGTCCGGCTCTTTGCGGCTCATCCGGAGATGTGCCACCCGCCTGTGACGAGTAAACATATGGAGTCCGGGTTCGCAGTGCCCACCCTTCGAACAGTGCGAAGGGTGGGGCAGCCTCATTTGTGATGGCGCAAAGGTGGGTCAGCCCCCATTAGGTCACACGACGTGTTTGCTAGCCCTTGTCCTGGCAGACTAATGGTTTGCGGGTCTCTAAGGTGGGCGCAAGCTCAGAAACTCCTGAACAGCCCCCGATTCGAGATAAGCATGAGAAGTTCAGGGCGAATACACTCGCCTTTTGCCTAGGGCTTACAGCAGACGTCATCCTGACGAAAACAGTAGGGGGTTTCCCTTCAACAGGGTCCACTGATACTTGGAAAGGGAGCTCGGCCGGAGACGCGGGGAACTGTTCGATACTAATTCCAGATGAAAGTTGAAGCCGCCCGCAGCCCACACGATACACAAGAGCTTCGTAGTCAACTACGTTATTGCGAAGAGTGATCGAACCCCCGAGGTGGGTAAAGGGAGCAAGCCTGAGTTCCCAAAGAGGACTATTTTCAAACTTGAATGTCACTTCGCAGAGCTGTTCGTTGCATTGTTGACTCTGAGAGCACGCCGCCCCACATTTATCCAACAGATGGCGCACGACGCGGATGTCCGCAGTACCAACGGCGATAGTATCAAATTCGCCGATAACCGACTGAGCCAGGCGGCGCTCGTGGCCTGCAAGTTCAAATGGGAAGATCGCCCCAGCTACAAGAACTGCAATCGCAATCCAGATGAATTTTTTCATGTGTTCGGCCAGCCGTTCAATCGCAATCGTTCAATTCAGGCACGTGACAGGGGCTCGGACGAAAATGCTGCAGCAATAGTGAAAATGCAGCACACTTCCGTTCAGGGCGATCCCAACCCGAGGGAAATGTGACAAGAAGCCAGGGGGCTGGCCCATCTTTGCGGCACCACGACCGAGCTGCCCCCACCTGTGACGAGTGAACATATGGAATCCGAGTTCGCAGTGCCCACCCGTCGAACAGCGCGAAGGGTGGGGCAGCCTCATGATTGGTGGGCAAAGTTCTCGCGCGGATGAATGCCATCGCAGACAACTGGGCCAGCCCCTTCGGCTCAAAAATATCGCGCGAGAGGGTACTTTCAACAAGCTCATAGACTAGCAAGGTTGTCGGTCTGAGCATCGGTGTGCAATCTCACCCATGAGCATTTCAGACCGACTTCCCGGAATTACTGCGGCGGAGGCGTGGTAGTGGTCGTTGTTTGTTTCTCCGTCTTCACCTTCTTGTGATGGTGCTTGTACTTCGTGGTGCTCTCGTTCGTCTGAGTGGTTTGGGTTGGCGGCGGAGTTGCCGGAGTCGTTGTAGTCGTGGTGCTCTCCGTTTGAGCGGGAGGTTGTGTTGTCGTAGTGGTGGTGCTCTGCGTTTGAGCGGGAGGTTGTGTCGTCGTGGTGGTGGTGGATTGCGTGGTGTCCTGTGCCATTACCGGCAGCGACAGTGCAAGCACGACGAGCGACCCAAAGACAACAGCAAATAGCTTCTTGGATTTCATTCGATTCTTCTCCTTAAAATGTTCACGCGCAAAACTGCTCTCTTGAAGCGTCAATAGGTTCGCTCATTAGGGCAGCGTAATACTGTGCAGAATGGCTCACGTCGTGAGCTGTCAGACAGGCTATCCGCCAGGGGATCCTTCGTCGGGAGTCCTGTGCGCGGCGCGCAGGACTCCGCTTCCTCAGGATGACAATTCGAAACTTACTCCTCGAACATGGGGACCTGGCGCTGGTCGCCGGTGGGACTGCGGCGGGGGCGGCGGGTGGCACCGATTACGGCTAGAACGGTCAGCGACTCCAGGGCGGTGCGGGGGACGAAGATGCGTTGCGTGTTCGAGCGCTGGTCGGGAGGGTTGACGAGATAGCCTTCCGGGAGGTTTTGGGTTAGGTCGGAGGGCATTAGGCCTTCGAGGATTTCGTTGTCCTTGAAACGGAGGCGCACCCACAGGCCTTCGGAGCGGGGGCGGGAAGTGAAGGTCTTGCGGGTGAGCGATTCGGAGTCGCCGAACTCGCGCACGAAGTAAACACCCTTGATCTCGCGCAGGTCCATGGCGACGACATTGCCGGTGGTGTTGAGGAGTTCGAGTTTGCCCTCGTTCACGAACTGCGCGGGCGAGACGTAGCCGGAGACGGAGTCCCGGTCCATCTTGCGGACGATGACTTTCTTGTGGGTCGAGGGCATGGAGTCGGGCTTCGGGCTTCGGCTTTCGGGCTTCGGGGAAGCGGGTGCCGTCCCTTTCGGGACTCCTTCCTGTATTCCGCCTGTACCCCAGACTTACGTCCGGGGCTAATGAATGCCGTCGCTTCGCGACTGAACCGCAGAATCGACCCATTCTCGCATTAAATTGGGAGAAATCGCGCGAATCCACGTTGGCAGTAGCCAAATTGTAAACGTTGTGTTATTCCTTTAAGTTGCCTTGGCGTGACTAAAGCCGATTTAAGTGCTTTGTATTTAACGGCTTGAGTATGGATTGGCCGAGATTGGGATGGTCTGGGCCGCGGCGGTCTGTGGAAATCCTGTGAGAATCGTTCGAACTGTCCAGCCCGGGAACGCCAGGATGTGCAAGAAACTGCGACCCGCTGGATTGCTTGGAATGGTCGCCTGAAGACGAATGGCTGATTACATTTACACAATGGAAATCCGGTTGACGCCGGATCAGTCGAAAGGCGTCAATCTGGTGCAAGAAGTAGCCCGCGCCGCGGGAATCACTCTCTACCTGACCGGTGGCGCGATTCGCGACATTATCAGCGGGTTCACCATCCGCGACCTGGACTTCACGGTTCAGGGCAATCCCCTCAAGCTGCAAAAGGACTTCGAACGGGCGGGCGCGCAACTGGCGGGCCACGACGAAGAAGTCCGCACGCTATTTCTGGTGCTGCCGGGCAATGTGCGCGCCGAGATCGGCATGGCGCGTACCGAACATTACGAGAAGGTGGGCAAGCCGCCGGTGATTGCGCCGGCCAGCATTCAGGAAGATCTGCGCCGGCGAGACTTTACCGTGAACGCCATGGCCCTGTCGCTGAATGAGGGCTCGCGCGGACTGCTGCTCGATCCGTTCAACGGCGTGGCGGACATCGAAGCGAAGCTGCTTCGGATCCTGCACAACTATTCGTTTGTGGAAGATCCCTCCCGGCTGATTCGCGCCACGCGTTTTGCGGCGCGCTTTCACTGGCCGATGGAGGAGCGCACGCAGCAGCGCTACAACGCGGCCAAGGAAAACAATTACATCGAGCACATTTCGCGCAGCGCGGTGGGACATGAGATTGGGCAGCTGGCGCATGAAGACGATCCGCTGAATGTGGTGCGCATCCTGGAAAAGGAAAACTGGCTCAAGGTGCTGCATCCGCACTGGTCGTCGGCCAAAGTGGACACGAGCGGGTTGGGGCAGTTGATGAAAACGCGCCAGCAGATGGTGGACTTGGGGTACACCGTCGATCCGTCGCCGGCGGTGATGCACTTCCTGACGGCGCGGCTTTCCGACAAAGACATCTGCGATCTGCGGCGGCAGATCCCGCGCAAGGATTTGACCGAAGCATGGCGCGACCTCGAGGATCGCGCCAAGGAACTGGCGAAGCGATTGACCGGGAAGGAAGCGGCGACGCCATCGAGGACGTGGAATCTTTTATCCGCGGCGCGGCCCGAGATGGTTTTGTTTCTGGCAGTAACGGCGCGGCATCAGACCGTGGCGCAGAAGATCAAGAACTTCTTGACCAAGTGGCGGCTGGTGCAACGGCGAATTCCATTGCCGGAGATGACGGAACTGCTCATCACGCCGCAGCTGCCGGAATATCCGAAGATTGCACGCGACGTGTTCATGCTGCTGCTGGATGGGAGACTGCGTTCGCGGACGGAGACTTTGAAGTTTCTGAAGCCCTTCGCGCCGCCGCCGCCGCCTCCGCCGCCGCCACCCCGGCGCGGGCGTGGGCCTAAGGCGGTCGTCGCAACGGCTCCGGTCACGGGGATTCCAGCTAAGAAGGGTGAAGTGCCGAAGGGCAAGGGGAAGAGTACGGCCGCGGTCGCGCCGCCGGTGGCGCCAGTTGCGGCTTCCGTACCCACGCCGCCCACGAAGGCGAAACCGAAAGTGAGCCTCAAGCCGGAGCCCCGGGCGAAGCCTGTTCCGGCGAAAGCCAAGAAAAAACCTGCAAGAAATACCGCTAAACGGCCCGCGAAACACCCTGCAAAGCGGAAGAAGTCGCCTCACAAGAAGGCAAAGGGCAAGAAACGATAGGCCCCCGGTAGTCCCAATTTCTGGATTGCGCGGCCTGAATCCGGCATATAATGGGGGTATGCATCGTCCGCTTTTCATTGTGGCCTTCATACTTGTGGTGGCGTCTGTGCAGCTTTCCGCGCAGCACGGCGGAGGGCATGCTTCCGCCGGCGGACACGGCGGACACGGCGGGATGGCCGGGCATTCGGGCGGGCGCGCTGTCAGTGGGATGCACTCCGGCGCAGGTTTCGCGGCTCGTCCTTCCGCGGGCGGCTCCTCTTCCCATCGTCCGATCTCCTCGCGGGGTTTCAATCGCGGCTTCAACCATGCTGGCGTCGGTCTGCGAATCCGAACCAACGGCTTCAGGAACAGCTGCTTCGGTGGCGGCTGTCGCGGACGTGCGTTTCCGTGGTGGTATGCGGGCGCATTCGATCCGTATTGGTGGTGGAACTCTGGTTCGTCCTACGAACAGGATCAGCAAAACGAGATTGGCCTGGCAAACGAGATGAACGCGCAGAGCCTCGAGGAGCAGAGGATGCGCGAACAGGGCGATCAAGATGTCTATGCGAAGTCAGCGCCTCCGCCGCCGCACAAAGAAGAACGCACGGAGGCTGCGCCGGCCACGGTGCTGGTTTTCCGCGATCTGCGCAAGCAGGAAGTTCAGAATTATGCCATCGTAGGCCAAACGCTGTGGAACTTTGCTCCGCAGCATACGGAGAAGATTCCGCTCTCCGACCTCGACCTTCCGGCCACAACCAAGGCGAACGACGAGCGCGGCGTGGATTTCCGCGTGCCCAGCGCGCATGAAGGTCAGTAGCTTCTCACGCGAACCCTGCGCGTAACGCCGCTCTGTGGATAACTTGGCGCTGGCGCGAGCGCGTTTCCCGTTAGAATGACGCCAACGTAAAATCAAATTGAGCCCTATGCCCCAATTCGTCCACCTGCACCTCCATACCGATTACTCCCTGCTGGATGGCGCCTGCGATGTGGAGAAACTTTGCCAGCGCGTGAAAGAGCTGGGCATGCCCGCCGTGGCGATGACCGACCACGGGAATATTTTTGGCGCAGTGCATTTCGTCAATGCGGCACACAAGTACGACGTGAAGCCGATTGTGGGCTGCGAACTTTACATCTGCAAGAAGGACGATCACAACACCAAGCGCACGCCGCCCGAAGGCGATACCTATAACCATCTGCTGGTGCTGG
Source organism: Acidobacteriaceae bacterium (assembly GCA_003131585.1). GTDB lineage: Bacteria > Acidobacteriota > Terriglobia > Terriglobales > Acidobacteriaceae > Sulfotelmatobacter. The sequence goes on along the minus strand of PKVW01000074.1, from coordinate 11,981 downwards.
CCGAGAACGAAGAGGGTTACCGAAATCTGGTGAAAATTACGTCGGAAGCCTCTCTGCACGGGTTTTACTACAAGCCCCGGGTGAGCAAGAAGTTTCTGGCGGAGCATTCCCGCGGGCTGATCGGGCTTTCGGGATGCCTCAAAGGCGAGGTGGCGGAGCGGTTGACGGAAGGGAACTACGACGCCGCGCGCGCGGCAGCGGGATCGTTGTGCGACATTTTCGGCAAGGACAATTTCTATCTCGAGATCCAGAATCAGGGCTTGGCGATGGAGCACCGGATTCATCCCGGCCTGTTTCAACTGGAAAAAGATCTCGGGCTGCCTTTGGTTGCGACCAATGACAGCCACTATCTGTGCGAGGACGATGCACACGCCCAGGACGTGATGCTGTGCATCCAGACGGGCAAGTCGATTCACGACACGGCGCGCATGAAGTTTGAGGGGACGCAGTTCTTCGTCAAGAGCCACGACGAGATGTATCGCGTGTTCAAGGACTCGCCCGAAGTTTTGACGCGCACTCTCGACATCGCCGAGCGCTGCAGCTTGCGGTTGGAAAAAGTGGCGACGCCGTTTCCGCAATTCGAGGTTCCACCGGGCTATACGATTGACAGTTATTTCGTGCACGTTTCCCGCGAGGGCTTCGCGCGCCGGTTAGAGGCGTTGCGACCGCTGCACGAGCAGGGCAGGTTGAAGCATTCGATCGCGGATTACGAGCAGCGACTGGAGCGGGAGCTCGGGATCATCCAGCAGATGAAGTTTGCCGGCTATTTTCTGATCGTGTGGGACTTCATTCGTTATGCCAAAGAGCGGGAGATTCCCGTGGGGCCAGGGCGCGGGTCGGCGGCCGGATCGCTGGTTTCCTATGCGCTGGGCATCACCGATATCGATCCCCTGCAGCACGAGTTGCTGTTTGAGCGCTTCCTGAATCCCGAGCGCGTTTCCATGCCGGATATCGACATCGATTTCTGCATGAACCGGCGCGGCGAAGTGATCCACTACGTCACGCAAAAATACGGACGCGACAACGTGGCGCAGATCATCACGTTTGGGACGATGGCGGCCAAGGCCGCGATCAAGGATGTGGGGCGCGCCATGGACATCCCTTACGGCGATGTGGATCGCATCGCCAAGATGATTCCCACGCAGCTCAATATCACGCTCGATCAGGCCATCGAGGACTCGCCCCAACTGCGCGAAGCGATAGAAAAGGATGGGCAGATCCGCGAGTTGATCCAAACCGCGAAAAAGCTGGAAGGAATGGTGCGCAACTCCGGAGTGCACGCCGCGGGCGTCGTGATTTCGCCGCGCCCTCTGACGGAGCTGGTTCCGCTGCACCGTACCAAGAACGACGAAATCGTGACCGCTTTCGACATGGTTGCCATCGAGAAGATGGGCCTGCTGAAGATGGATTTTCTTGGGCTAACCACCCTTACGATTCTCACCGACGCGCTGAAGCTGATCGCGCAGACTCGCGGAACGCCGATCACGCTCGAACAGATTCCCCTGGAGGATGCGGAGACTTATGCAAAAGTCTTCCACAAGGGATTGACCTCAGGCGTGTTCCAGTTTGAATCGCACGGCATGCGGGACGTGTTGCGCAAGTACCAGCCGAATTCGATTGAAGATCTGACCGCGCTGAATGCGCTTTACCGTCCCGGACCGATTCAGGGCGGAATGATCGACGATTTCGTCGACCGCAAGCACGGGCGCAAGCGAGTGGAATACGAACTGCCGGAGCTGAAAGAGATTCTCGAAGAGACGCTGGGCGTGATTGTGTATCAGGAGCAGGTCATGCAGATCGCGAACCGGCTGGCGGGCTACTCGCTGGGCGAAGCGGACCTGCTGCGGCGCGCCATGGGCAAGAAAAACGCCGCGGAGATGGCGCAGCAGCGCGAGCGTTTTGTGCAAGGAGCGGCGCAGCGGAAGTTTCCGGCGAAGAAGATCGAGAAGATATTTGACCTGATGGCGCAGTTTGCGGGATACGGTTTCAACAAGTCGCATTCGGCCGCTTACGCGCTGCTGGCCTATCATACGGCGTATTTGAAGACCCACTATCCGGTCGAGTTCATGGCGGCTTTGCTGACATCGCTTACGGGCAGCACCGATGACGTGGTGAAGTACATCAACGAATGCCGCGAGATGGGCATTGCGGTCGAAGCGCCGGATATCAACGTGTCGGATGCGAACTTTACGCCGCATGGCGAAGCCATCCGGTTTGGATTGGCGGCGGTGAAGAATGTCGGCGGCAATGCGATTGAGTCGATTGTGGCGGCGCGGAAGAAGCTGGGCCGCTTCAAGTCGATCTACGAATTCTGCGAGAGCGTCGATCTGCGGCTGCTCAACAAGCGCGTGCTGGAGTCGTTGATCAAGAGCGGAGCGATGGATTCGCTGGGCCGGCGCGCGCAATTGATGAGTGTGCTGGATCGCGCCATGGAGCGCGCTCAGAAGGCGCAGCGCGACGCGGAATCGGGACAGCACGGGTTGTTCGGGGTGTTTCAGCAGGAAGAGTCCGGGGCCCACAACGACAAACTGCCCAACGTTCCCGACTGGGACGAGCAGGCGCGGCTGACGGCGGAGAAAGAAATCCTGGGATTCTTCATCAGCGGGCATCCGCTGGAGAAATACAAGGACAAGCTGCAGGACCTGCAGGCCCTGAGCATCGTGGAACTGGCCGCAATGAAGAACTCCACTGGCAAGGACGAGACCATCGCGACGGCCGGGATCATCGGCAACCTGCGCGTGCTCAAGTCCAAGCGCGGCGATTTCTACGCGCAAGCCACGCTAGAGGACATGTCAGGCTCGATCGACATGATCGTCTTCCCGGAAGCGTACAAGCGGCTGCAGGAGAGGGTGAAGCTGGAAGTTCCGGTGCTGGTGAGGGCCGGGGTGAGAATCGAAGAAGGAGCCAATGCAAAGATTACCGCGGCTGAAATTATGCCGCTGGAAGAGGCCAAGGTCCCGCTGCCGCGCGCAATTCGCATTCGAGTGCCGCTGGAAAACGCAGGTGAGACTACCGTGGACGATCTTCACGCGCTTTTCAAGGAGCACACGGGCGAGGCGCGGGTGTTGTTTGACGTGGAACGCGCGGGCGATTTCATGGTGGTGATGGAGGCGGAAGGTTATAATGTGCTGCCAGATCGCAACTTCATCGCGCGAGTCGAACAATTGTGCGGGCGCGGCAGTGTCCGCGTGATCAGTTGAACGGGATTCGTTAAACCACGATCGGTTAAATCACGATCAGTTAAATCATGGAAGCAACCCAAAAAGCACAGCAGGAGTTGGAGCAGATCGAGCGGCAGGTGGCGCTGATCGAGGCGACGGCAGGGCGGAGCGAGGAGACTCGCCGCCAGCTCGGGAAACTTCAGGAGCGCGTCCATACACTGAGGCAGGAGATGAAGGCGTCGCAGACCGCCTGGCAGAAAACGGAGCTGGCCCGGCATCCCCAGCGTCCGCAGACGCTCGACTATATCGAGCGGCTATTCACGGACTGGAGCGAGATTCACGGGGACCGGGGGTTTGGGGACGATCCGGCGATTGTTTGCGGGATGGCTCGCTTTCATGGCGAGGAGGTCCTGGTGGTGGGCACCCAGAAGGGCCGGGACATGAAGCAGCGGGTGTACCGCAATTTTGGGACGCCCAACCCGGAGGGGTATCGCAAGGCGCTGCGCGCGATGCAGGTCGCGGAAAAGTTTCGCAGGCCGATTTTTACGCTGGTGGATACCGACGGCGCCTACCCTGGAATTCATGCGGAGGAGCGCGGCCAAGCCGAAGCGATTGCGCACAACTTGCGCGAAATGGCGCGCCTCGAAGTGCCCATCATCGCGACGGTAATTGGGGTTGGGGGCAGCGGCGGGGCCCTGGCGATCGCCGTGGCCGACCGTGTGCTGATGATGGAGAACTCGATTTACTCGGTGATTTCTCCCGAAGGCTGCGCGGCCATCATGTGGCGGGACGCCACCAAGAAGGAGTTGGCAGCCGAAGCCATGCGGATCACCGCGACCGATCTCAGCGAACTGGGCTGCATCGACGATATCGTGCCTGAACCCGAAGGCGGAGCCCACCGGGATCACGAAGCCGCGGCGAACTTGCTGGATGTCAGTTTGCAGAAGCACTTCTCGGAGCTGAAGAAGATCCCGCCGGCGAATTTAATCGTGTCACGATATAATAAGTTCCGCAGCATCGCCCAGTTTTTCAAAGAGTCTTGAGTCCGGAGCGATCTATCTTCTCGTTCCCAAACAGGTTCCCCGGCCCTCGGACGGGCGATTTGGCGTGCTGGTGGAACGCCGCCGCCGTATAATCATCTGTTTGCCTCGTGTTGAGGGTTAGGCGGATCCATTCCGCCGCTTACTCAAAGGAAGGTGTTGGGATGGCCACTACGGATGTCGTGCCCCAGGGTACGGGCGGGCAATTGGGGCGCAAGCGCATCGTCAATGACATGAGCATTCAGGTTGCCACGGTGAATGGCTCGGGGTCGCAGAGTTCGAACACGGTATTGTTGCGTTCCATCTTTCAGATGGGGGTGCCGATTTCGGGCAAGAATCTGTTTCCCTCGAACATCGCCGGTCTGCCGACCTGGTATACGATTCGCGCCAACAAGGACGGTTACATCGGTCGGAAGAAGGAAATTGATTTCCTGGTTGCCATGAACGCCGAAACCGCCCAGGACGACGTAATGTCGCTGGCTCCGGGCGCGGCCGTGCTCTATGACGAACCGCTTGCCCTCGAAAAGCTGCGCGACGACCTGATTTTCTATTCGGTCCCTTACGACAAGCTGGTGGCGACTGTTTGCCCCGAGGCGAAGCTGCGCAAACTGGTCAAGAACATGGTGTACGTGGGCGTGATCGCTCAACTGCTCGAAATTGAGATGGGCGAGGTGGAGAAGGCGATTCGCAAGCAGTTTGCCACCAAGGCGAAAGCCGCCAACCTGAATCTGGCTGCAGCGCAGGCGGGGTTCGACTATGCCAAAGCCAGTCTGCAGAAGCGCGGAGTGTTCTACATCGAGCGCATGGACAAGACCGCCGGCAAGATCATCATTGACGGCAACTCGGCCGCGGCTCTCGGTTGCATGTTTGCCGGATGCACGGTGGTCACGTGGTATCCCATCACGCCATCGTCTTCGCTGGTGGAAACGATGATCGAATACATGAAAGAGTACCGTGTCGGCCCTGACGGCAAAGCAACTTTCGCCATTGTTCAAGCGGAGGATGAACTGGCTGCAATCGGCATGGTGATTGGCGCGGGTTGGGCGGGGGCGCGCAGCATGACCGCGACCGCGGGCCCGGGAATTTCGCTGATGTCGGAGTTTGCCGGGTTGGCTTATTACGCGGAAATCCCGGGCGTGATCTGGGACATCCAGCGCGTCGGGCCGTCGACCGGGTTGCCCACGCGAACTTCGCAGGGCGACATTCTTGCCACGGCCTTTCTTTCTCACGGCGATACCAAGCACATTATGCTGATCCCGTGCTCGGCGGCGGAGTGCTTCAGCATGGCGGCCGAGGCCTTCAATCTGGCAGAGCAGTTCCAGACGCTGATTTTCGTCATGTCCGATCTGGATCTCGGAATGAACAATTGGATGTCCGACCCATTCGACTATCCGACGACGCCGATCAAGCGCGGCAAAGTGCTGGGCAAAGAAGAGCTGGCGAAGCTGGGCGGATTTGCCCGCTATAAGGATCTAGATGGCGACGGCGTGGGCTACCGCACGCTGCCGGGAACGGAACATCCCGCGGCCGCCTACTTCACGCGGGGCAGCGGCCACAACGATAAATCCGATTACAGCGAGCGGCCCGACGACTACGAAGACAACATGGAGCGGCTCAACCGCAAGTTCGAGACGGCGCGGTCGTTTGTGCCGCGGCCGGAGATTCTCAAGGGCGCGAACGCGAAGATCGGAATCGTCGCGTATGGAACGTCGCATTGGGGGATCATCGAAAGCCGCGACCAGTTGCGCAACGAGTACGCGCTGGAGACGGACTACCTGCGGCTGAGGGCTTATCCCTTCACCCGCGAGGTGCATGAATTCATCGAGCAACACGAGCGCATCTATGTGGTCGAGCAGAACCGCGATGCGCAGATGCTCAGCCTGCTCAAGCTCGACCTGAAGCCGGAGCTGATTACGCGGCTGCGCAGCATCAGCCATCTCGACGGGCTGCCGCTTGATGCGCGCTCCGTGACCGACGAATTGAGCACCATGGAGGGCAAGTAATGGCGACCACGCCGGCCGAACCCAGATCTTCAGAACCAAAGACAAACCATATCGGCTTGACTGTGATTGACTACAAGGGCGGCAAGACCACCCTGTGCGCCGGCTGCGGCCACAACGCCATTTCCGAGCGCATTATCGAAGCCATGTATGACATGGGCGTGCAGCCGGAGCGGGTCGCGAAGCTGAGCGGGATCGGGTGCTCGTCGAAGAGTCCCGCTTATTTCATGAACCGTTCGCACAGCTTCAACTCCGTGCACGGACGCATGCCGTCAGTGGCCACGGGGGCCATGCTGGCCAATCGCAATCTGATTGCGCTGGGCGTGAGCGGCGACGGCGACACGGCTTCGATCGGCATCGGCCAGTTTGTTCACCTCATGCGCCGGAATCTTCCCATCATCTACATTATCGAGGACAACGGCGTGTACGGCCTGACCAAAGGCCAGTTCTCGGCCACCGCCGATCTGGGATCGAAGCTGAAATCGGGTGTACTCAACGATCTGCCACCGATTGATACCTGCACGCTGGCGATCCAGATGGGCGCAACGTTTGTCGGCCGGTCGTTCTCCGGCGACAAGCGGCAGTTGAGCACCTTGCTGAAGGCCGCTATCGCGCACAACGGCACTGTGATGCTCGATGTGGTCTCTCCTTGCGTCACCTTTAACGATCATGAGGGCTCCACCAAATCCTACAAATACGTGAAGGATCACGAAGAGGTCTTGCAGACAATGAACTTCGTGCCCCACTTCGAAGAAATCGACGTGGAATACGATCCGGGAACGACGGTCAACGTCACCATGCACGATGGCTCCCACCTGCAGCTGCGCAAGCTGGAGGAAGACTATGACGCGACCGACCGGATCCAAGCCATCACGCGCCTGACCGAAGCGCACGACAAGGACGAAGTTTTGACCGGACTGTTTTACGTGAACACCAAGTCGCCCAGCTTCCTCGATGCGCTGAATATGGTCGATCAGCCGCTGGCCACACTGCCGGAATCGGTGACGCGGCCGGGCAAGGAAGTCCTGGAGGCGGTGATGCAGGAATTGCGGTAAGCCGAGATTCCAGGCTCGAGTCTCAAGTCTCAAGGGAAGACTTCTCCGAGTGGAGGGTCTTTTATTCATCCGGCATTTTCGACCCGATGCTGTTCACCCACTGCGAAAGCGCCCCATGGGATCGACATTCGTGGTATCCTTTGGCCGCGTTTCCCGCCGGGCGAAGTTCACCTCAATTTAGGAGTTCGATCATGGCCAGCAGATTGTTCCATCTCGCGATCATTGCCTCGTTAAGTTTGCTTCTCTGTGCCGCCGCGACCGGGTCGAATGCAAACCCCGCAGCGCCCGCGCCTCCAGGGAAAGTCCACACCTACTACATCGCCGCCGACGAAGTGGAATGGAACTACGCGCCGGACGGCGTGAACAAGATGATGGGCATGAAGTTCGAGGGCTATGCCAAAGTCTTCACCGAACAGGGTCCGCATCGCATCGGAACGGCGTATCGCAAGGCGCTTTACCGCGAATACACCGACGAGACGTTCACCAAGCTGAAGCCGCGGGCACCGGAGTGGGAGCATGCGGGGATTCTCGGGCCCATCCTGCGCGCCGAAGTGGGCGATACAATCCGCGTGGTCTTCAAGAACAACGCGACTCATCCCGCCAGCATGCATTCCCACGGCGTCTTCTATAACAAGGACTCCGAGGGTGCCAGCTACGACGATGGCACCTCGGGCAATGACAAAGCCGATGATGACGTGCCGCCGGGAAAGACCCACGTCTATACCTGGCAAGTGCCCGAGCGTGCCGGCCCGGCTCCGGGTGATCCCAGTTCGTTAGTCTGGCTTTATCACTCCCACGGGAATACGGCCCTGGAGAGCGGTCTGATCGGCGCGATCATCGTCACCGCGCGGGGCATGGCTGGTCCCGATGGCAAACCTAAAGATGTGGATCGTGAGTTCGTCAGTCTGTTTATGATTTTCGACGAAAACACAAGCTGGTATCTCGATCACAACATCCAGGCCTACGCCGGCGATCCCAAAGGAGTGAACAAACTGGAATTCGTGCCCATCGATGACCAGGGAAGATTCTCGCTCGCGGGAAGTGGTTTCGCGGCCGCCAATGTCAAGGCCACGATCAACGGCTACCTTTACGCCAACGGACCGATGGTGACGATGAAGAAAGGCGAACGCGTGCGTTGGTACCTGTTGACCATGGGAGAAGGCTTCAACTTCCACACTCCGCACTGGCACGGAAACGTTGTGGTCAACCATGGAAGGCGCTCCGATGTCGTGTTTCTGGGGCCAGCTCAGATGGAAACCGTGGACATGATTCCCGACGATCCTGGCATTTGGCTGTATCACTGCCACGTCGAGGATCACATGGACGTCGGCATGGTGACGTTGTACAAGGTCGAGCCATAGTCTTTTCCCGCTGAGTCGATTCGGCCGGACAGCGCCGCGCAAGGCGTTCCGGCTCAAAACGCGGGCTTTAAAGCCCCTGAGGAGCCGGGAGATGCATCTCTGATTCACTATGAGATGCCCGCGCTCTCTCTTCCAGCACCGAACCGAGTTCTGATGCCTCAGTCGCTTTGGCTATCGTTCAAAACCGAGTCCCGGTCGCCGTGGCTGTCGTGGGCCCGGAAACGAGGCTGCCGGGACAAGAGGAAAGACTACAGTTGTAAAAGTTGACGGCGCACGTGTCGCTAAAGCTCGTCCTAGTTGAGGCCAGAGTTAGGTCGCAACTCGCGATTCCGATCAAAGACAGATTCCCCGAAGGATCGTAGGTGTAGTTCTGTTGCTTGAATGTGTAAGCAAGATTCCCTGTCTTTCTCCACTTGCCCAGGTCTATGCTTTCGCCGGTTGATGAATTAGTACCCTGGGAGTCATATTCAACCGTTGTTCCCCCGAGATTAAACGACATGACGGCAATAAATGGATAGTTGGGGTTGGTGCCCGTCAAATTCCAAGTGCCCACTAAAGGGTCCTGAGCCGGAGCCGGAACCGCACTCCCTTGCAGAGACACGAGCGCACAAATAATCAGCAATGATAGAGCGACCGCGAGTCCTGCATATTTTCGTCGCATTCACTTATTCTCCTTGCGGACGTAGCAGGACGCATTATACCCCGGAGGAACCGCTTTCAAGTGCGACTTTCGATGTAAGCACTAACGACTAGCCTGGTCTACTTGCCACGTGGGTGACATCTGGCCAGCCCGTGTCCGAATTCGTCCTTCTAGCTAGCACCAGCGAGGCTTCCCATTTTTCACGTGCTGTTCGCGAAGGGTGAACTCGAGCGGTGGACCTCAGCGGCTAACGCCGCGCCCGATCACAGCTTGATTTGGCACGAGTGAACTTCGTGCCCTTCCCGATCCGTACAGGGTTTCGGGGTTTTCTTCCCTGGCCTGCTAAGGGAGCAATCGCCGGAGCTGGCGATCACGGCTTACTTCGGCGCGGTTGAACTTGCGGGCTGAAGCCCAAGGCCGGAACCGTAATAGTCCGCAATGGCCTGCCTTTCGCCCTCGGTGAGCAGCGCCGTGATGGTGCGCATGGGCATGTTGATGTCATTGGTGCGAGCTCGGTTCGCGAATGCTTCGAGCTGGTTCAGAACGTAGGCGGCGTTCTGGGTCGCAAGCGATGGGACTCCGGTACGATAGGCAACCGGACCATGGCAAGCTTGGCAGGGCGGAATGCCGCGCTCGCCGTCGCCAAACGAAATCAGACGCGATGCGATTGCCGCATGACCGGGATCGGCCTGGGACTGAGGAAAGGTTCGGTTGTCCTGCGGATCTGGAAGGACGGGGAGAGCCGCGTAATAGGCGACCACGTCTGCTACGTCCCGCGATGAAAGCGAAGTCGCGATCGGCTCCATCACGCGGGATAGCCGTTTACGGGTTCGGAAATCCTCCAGTTGTTTCCAAGTTGCAAGCTTGTCCATGCCTGCCAGGTTGGGAGTTGAAGCGATGGGGCTGAAGCCTTCCGCTCCATGGCAGTGATCGCAGCGCTTCGCGAGGAGCATGCCGCGAAAGGCATCTCCGCCCGAGGCTGCCGCTATCGTCTCCGGCGTCCACGCCACATAAGAGGGGATTCGATCTGGAGGATTGTCCCGCGCCTGAAGGTTGAGCGAACTCGCCGTCAGACCAGCGATCAGCGCAAGACTCAAAGTAAGGAGGGCAGGAGGCCACGCAGATCTTCCGAGGACAGAGGAAAATCGGTTATTGCGCTGCACAGTTTCCCCTTTCTTCGGGCCGCAAGGCAGGGAACTGGTCGCGAGGTACGACTTTTAGTTCGGATCGCATGGCATAGTGACCCGCACCGCAGAATTCGCGGCAAGGCATCTTGTATTCGCCCGGACGCGGAAACTGAAGTTGAGCCTCGCTGATCGTACCCGGCAGGACCTTTACCGCGTAGTCCGTTCCGTTGAAGGTAAGGGAGTGGACGGCGTCGGCACTGGTAATGCGGAGATGAACCGCGACTCCGGCAGGAACCAGAACGCAGTGCGGGATGAACAAGTATTGCTGCGCGATCATGCGCACGATCACCGAGCCATCCGGTTCTTGTTCGGTTCCAAGATTGTTCTCGACAAACTCTCCTGACAGGTGAAGCGACAAAGGGTCGACGTGGTGGGAGCCTCTCAGAAAGCGCAGCAGCGGCACATCGATCTGGTAATAGCGGGTGGCGGGGATGAGACACAGAACCAGCACGGTGAGCAAGAACGTTCGCAGCTTTGGCCAGTTCACAGGTCGCTCGATCTACTGGGAGGGTTCCAGTTCTTTCAGCACGGCGCTGCAACGCTCGCAGACTGTGGGATACGTCTTGTCTTCGCCGACGTGGGTCGAGTAATTCCAGCAACGCTCGCACTTGGCTCCGTCGGCCTTCTTGACCTCGACGTGCACGCCCCCGGTGCCATTGCCGGAGGCTTGGGTGAGCGTCACCGCGGAGACGATGAATAGGTAGCGGAGCTGGCCCGCGTGGCGAGATAGCACCGAATAAACCGGGTCGGGCGCAGCCACGGTGACATGGGCCTCGAGGCCGGTGCCGATCAGCTTGTTGTTGCGGGCCTCTTCGAGCGCCTTGAGAACCTGGTCGCGCACCGAACGAAGCGTCGTCCAATCTTGGCCGGTCTTCTCTTCGCGAGATCCCCCGTCGACGGATCGGGAATCGTTCTCCGCGTTGTTCGCATCGCCCAGAATGTCCGCCGCGGAGGGAAACGTCGCGAGGTGCACGCTTTCGCCGCGCCCCGCGGACTTGGGCAGATAGTCCCAAACCTCTTCCGAGGTGAAGCTCATGATGGGCGCGAGCAGCCGCACCAGCGCTTCTCCGATGCGCCAGATCGCGGTCTGCGCGCTGCGGCGGGCTTGCGACTTAGGCGCAGAGATGTAAAGCCTGTCCTTGAGCACATCGAAGTAGAAGGCGCTCAGGTCAACGATGCAAAAGTGATTGAGGCGGTGATAGATTTTGTGGAAGGCGAATTCGTCGTACCAGCCGCGCACGTCAGAGGCGAAAGCCCAAGTCTGGCGCAGCATGTACTGATCGAGGGCTTCCATGCTCTCGAAGGGAACCGCGTCAGCCCGCGGGTCGAAGTCCCCCAGATTTCCGAGGATGTAGCGGAAGGTGTTGCGAATCTTGCGGTAGTTTTCTGCGACGCGCAGCATCAGCGCCTCGGAGCCGACTACGTCTTCGCGGAAGTCGACGGACGCTACCCAGAGCCGCACGATTTCTCCTCCGAGACGATCGGCGATATCGACCGGGTCCACATCGTTGCCCCGGGACTTCGACATGGCCTGGCC
>PKVW01000040.1 GCA_003131585.1 Acidobacteriaceae bacterium | reverse complement strand
AGGCCCGAGGCCCGAGGCCCGAAAGCCGAAGCCCGAACTCCCATGACCATCACCACTCGCGAAGTCAGCCACGTCACCATCGTCGACATCGCCGGACGCATCACTCTCGGCGACGAAACCGGACAGCTCCGCGACACCATCCGCCGGCTCATCGCCGCGGACAAGAAAAAAATTGTCCTCAACCTCGCCCATGTCGATTATCTCGACTCCTCCGGCGTCGGCGAACTGGTCAGCAGCTTCACCGCCGTCCGCAACTCCGGCGGCGAACTCAAACTCCTCAGCCTCTCCAAGAAAGTTAGCGACATCCTCCAGGTCACCAAGCTCTACACCGTCTTCGACATCAAAGACGACGAATTCACCGCCGTAAAATCCTTCGACTACTTCTTCGCCAAATAAGCCCAAACAGGAATTGTCATTCTTGGAATTTCCGTAAGATGGGATTTGATTTATGTGGGATGCACCCTCGTGCTGGGACGGCCATTTGGGTGTGGACGGGCGCTCTTGCCCGTCCTTTCGAGCGCAGCTCGATAGCTGTTGGTGAGTGCCGCAGCCAGAAAACTGCGAATCCGCTATGCTTCGCCCCGCTGCTTCCCGCTCCCCGCACCGGACTCCCCACCCGCCACCTTCTTCTTAACCGGCTTCTTCGCCGCCTCCGCCCGCTTCCGCTCCTGATACCGCCGATCATGAAACTGCTGGTCCGACAATTGTTTCTTCATCCCCCCAGCTTGCCACACGCGCCCAAACTTAGCCACCCCGCCGGACACACGTGGCGCGGACCTGCCCTGAGCGACAGCCGAAGGCGCCCCCGCCCGCGAAACGCCAGGCAGAATCACAACTCGTGGTGCGAGAGCCGCCCCACCTCACTTCTCTGCCAGTTTTTCCTCTACGTTTGTCGTCCCGAGCGAACATGATCGTCCAAAGGACGGTCATGCGGAGCCGAGGAACCTGCTTCCCCTCGTAGACACTTGCGGGAATCCCGCTCTTTACCGCTTGCGGAACACTTCGAAGATCAAATTGAAGAGTTGAACCAGAGTGACCCCGATGGTGACATACACCGCGATCTCCAGCCTGCGCCCCGCTTCCTGCGTCCCGCGCAGCAAATCGGCGATGTCGTTGGTCGCCTGGTGCAGCGTCTCGGCCAGTTGCTCGAAGTGTTGCGTCGAAGCCCTCATTTTTTCCGAAACTCTCGACATCGCCAGGGACGCTTCCGCCATCTGCTGTCCGTTGCGCAAATCGAGTTCCGCCTTGCACGCCGACCACCAGGCGCTCCCCGGCGCGCTGTCATACATGCGTTGCCGGATTTCCTCGTAGGATCGGCCCCGCAACAGCTGCACCAGAGCCTCCACTCGCCCCGCCGACTTCGTTTCCTCGCTGGATTTCGTTTCCGCCGGTCTTGGACCGTCCGTTCTTAGATTGCCCGCTCTTAGATCGCCCGCGCCTAGATCGCCCGCGCCCAGATTGCCCGCGCCCAGATTGCCCGCGCCGAGATCGCCCGCGCCCGATTTGTTCGCGGGTGATTTGTCCGCGCTTGAATAGTCCCCGCTTCGACCGTCGGTGAGTACCGGCATCCCTCCAGCCTAGCAGCAACTTTTCTGGCGTCTAAATGCCCGAGGTTCACCTCCGCTCTCGGCCTTTCGCCCGATCCATCCCGGCCAACGGCCTTACCCCGTGCCCCAATAGCCACCCCGCCCTCAGCACTTTCGAGACCCACTGTGGCGCGGGCGCCCTCGCCCGCGAAACGCCCGGAACCATGACTACCGCTGTGGAGCGACCACTCCTGTGGGGACAGCCGCCCTCAGCTGTCCAATCGAGCGAAGCTCGACACTTTTCGTCGCCACCGCACCCATCCTCTGTCATGCTGAGCGAAGTTAGGATCGTCCAGGGACGATCCCACGCAGCCGAAGCACCCCAGACCCGCCGCCACCCACCCCAAGCCCGAACAGGAACTCCCACCACGAATCCAAGACCGTCCCAGCCACCACCCTAAGGGCACCGAAGAAAGGTCTTTCCGCCGCCGTCCAATAAAGGTAGAATCGGTCGTTTCCCGCAAGGCATGGCATCTCGAACGGCAATATCCTTGTTCAGCGGCTGCGGGGGCTCCGACTACGCCCTTCAGAGACTTGGGTACGACATCGTCTGGGCCAACGACATTTGGCAGACCGCCTGCGACACCTACAAAGAAAACATAAAGGGACCCAAGATCGAATGCGGCGACATTCGCGACTTCGAAAAGTTTCCGTCCGCCGACCTTCTTGTCGGATGCTATCCCTGTCAGGGCTACACCCAAGGCGGGAAACGCAAGTGGAAAACTGACGACCGAAATTATCTCTACCGCGAATTCGATCGCGTCCTACGCGAAGTGCTCCCGAAAGCCTTCGCAGTCGAAAATGTCAATGGGATGGTCTTCGGCGAGAACCGCGACCTGCTCAGCAATCAACTAATCCGCTACCGCGCGGCCGGATATCGAGTGAAATGGTCCGTGCTTAATGCCAAGGATTATGGCGTTGCTCAGAACCGTCGGCGAGTTTTCCTAGTGGGCGTGCGTTCTGATCAGACGTTTGAATATGACTTCCCCAAGCCAACACATGGCCCCGGCACGGGTAAGAAATACGGCAGCCAGCGCGACGTGATGGATCACCTTCCGAGCTGGCCAGAGGGCGACTTTAACACCGAACCATTCCACTGGTACTATCTGTCACGAAAGCGCCGCTATCCATGGGGCCAGCCAAGCCCCTGCGTAGTCGGCCACTGGCGCCACGTCCCGTTGCATCCATCGAGTCCACCGTTGCGACGCATCGACACCGACCATTGGGAATTCACACGAAGTGGAAGATCACGGCGGCTCTCCTATCGAGAATGTGCAGCGCTGCAGGGCTTCCCCAGATTCTGGCGCTGGAAACGAGGAACTGTCAGAGATCGGTTTCAAATGATTGGAAACGCGGTCCCACCGCCGCTCTTTGCCGCCGTAGCCACACGGCTCGGCGCTGTCTCCAAGACTAGTTGAACGGCACTTCCAAAGCTGCCGCACGCACCGATTCAACCCAATCTGCGACCTCTAGAGTCGATTGCGGAGCGTACTCACATATTCTGAACCTGTCGAACGTCATCCCCGTGGAGGAGAGCTTTCTCTTTCTTGCATCATCATCCATGACGAACGGCACGGCAAAAAAGGTCACGAAGGTACTCCTGTGTCCGTGGGCAAAGAATTCCCAAAAGTAGTCGGGTTCTGTTTCCTTACCCTTCCTTTTCCAGTCTGTGCGACCTGTCGCACAGTTGCCAAGCGCAACGAGCCGGGGGAATCTCTTATCAGCGAAATCCTTAACGACGAGCACGTCCCATCCGCCGTCGCCACCTCCCGGTGCAACATCGCGGACGCGTTCACCCAGATCAGGAATCATCCCCACAACCTGATCAAGCAGAACGTCGTAAGTCGCGATTTCCTCCGTCTTCCATGGAGCCCCAATCCTCAGCCCTTGCCCGCCAAAGAAACCGACAGCAGCTCTCATAGCGATGGTTTCGAATTGCCTCGCGCGTTGGTCGTTCACTATAAACACATCTGGCAACAAACTTAAGCCTAGGCAGAAGACGTAAGTGGAGTTTTTGGTGTCTGCGCCCCGAGCTTCGACCTTATAGCCGTCGCACTCGAAAGGATATTTGTCACTGAGAATCTGCCCTCTCGTTTGTATCTCGTCCATTACGTTTTGAGGAAGATTTTCGGCGTAGTCTTCCACATCAATGGCGGCCTTAAGGTCGTCCTCCAGCGCATTGAATGTGTAGGGGGCCTGTTTCGCCCACGCGCGAAACTCGACCGCGTCTGCCATGTAAGGGATATCCTTCATCGCTGTTTTGCGTTTTGCGGCTCCTCAGTGTTTCGCTTCAGCCCTTCGTATGCCTTATCGATCGCCCTTATTGCATTTAGAACGCCCGGGTCCTCGCGGACCTCGAACAGCTTGGGGAAGCACTCCTCTATTCCGTAGGCAGAAGTGAGAAGCTTGTCTGAGATTTCCTTGGCGTTGAACTCGGTGTAGAGAAGCGCACCCTCAAGATTTCCCCTTAGCCGGAAATGCTTAAGCGCCGACGGGCTAGACAATACCGCGTCAAGCTCTTTCTGTTTCCTGCTATTAATCACCGGAGGTTTTTTCTTCGTGCCGATAACCCATCCAATGAACTCGGCAAGATTATCAAGATGGTCTTTGTCGACCGGACTATCGGTGACTGGGTCCGGCTTAACACCTAGGAAGTTCTGTACCTGCTGGCTGCCGAGCAACGTGTAGAAAGTCCCAAAAAATCTCTTTGCAGGAGCTTCCTGTGGGTCAAATGACCCGACCTTTTGAGCCTGCTTCAGCGTCAAATATGCCACTATCCATCTGCGCAGAGTTGGCGGCGTCGTGCCAAGCCTTTTGGCAAATGCAGCCAAGGTCTCGGGGGCAAAGTTGCCTTTCACCCGGTCTACAACGAATCGCGCTTTCGCCTCCGGCGGCCACTCCCGCGTCGCGGTAACGTGTTTATACCCTAAGTACGCATCGATCTCCGCCTGTGCCCATCCGAGCTGGATCGTAATCTTGCCGAGGGATGCTTTGAGAGCATCATCGATCTGCGGCACATTCGGTTCCGGCTTGCCATCTCCAATCTTCTCCCCATTGAGAAGCTTGAGAGCTGCTAAACGACGATTGCCTTCAATTACGTAAAACTGCTTCTTGTCTTTCGCTTCACGCGCAATAACAGGATCACCCTGAATCATCCCGGAGGCGGCAATCGACTGAACCACATCCTCCACACCGATTTCGTTAACAAGAAAGCGGAAGATTTCTGTCTGATCCTTCCCGAGGAGCTCGGGCAGGCGAGGATTCTCAGGATCAAACAGAAGGTCTTTGATCTCTACTTCTCTTGTCTCAATAGCCATGATCGGTAGCCTTCTCTTACCGGAAGAGATTGTAAACTAAGATTGGGCCACCTTAAGGTGGCACCGAGCTATGTCTTATGTTTTTGTAACCACGGCGAGACGCTCCCGGAACATGCGGGCGATCAAGGCGAGCTCGAATGCAACGACGGAGCAACGCCTTCGAGCTTACCTTATCAGGCACCGAATTGCCGGCTGGAAGGTTCGCGCAAGGGCTGTGCCAGGCTGTCCTGACTTCTTTT
The DNA here is from genome assembly GCA_003131585.1 of Acidobacteriaceae bacterium. Taxonomy (GTDB): domain Bacteria; phylum Acidobacteriota; class Terriglobia; order Terriglobales; family Acidobacteriaceae; genus Sulfotelmatobacter. Next base: position 8,152 of record PKVW01000040.1, on the reverse strand, counting down.
TCGCAACCGAGCGAATCGCCGTATTCGTCGACGGCTGCTTCTGGCATGGATGCCCCAGATGCGGCCACACACCCAAGACAAACCGATCATATTGGCGCAAGAAGCTGGCCCGCAACAAGCAACGAGACGCTCAGACCACCAGAACCCTGCGCTCAGGTGGAATACGAGTCCTGCGCCTTTGGGAATGTCAGTTGCGCGACAAACCAAGCTCCTGCCTCAAGAGATTGTTTATCCTACTTGGACGTACGCCGGCCCCTGGCAACTGACAACTGCTGTTGTCTACAATCGGACTTCGACATGCACCCCGCCCGCATCGCCGAACTACTCCAGCCCTTCCTGTTCTCTATCTCAAATCCTTGGCATTTCGAATCGGGCCGAAGGCCCGGTGAGGCCTGCCCTGAGCGAAGTCGAGAGCCTGCCCTGAGCCTGCCGAAGGGGGAACCTGCTGTCTTGTCCCCGACTCAACTGCAAAATATATCGACGTATATCGATATACTGCTCCGCTGGAACGCCCGCATCAATCTTACTGCCATCCGCGACCCGGAAGAAATCGTCACCCGCCACTTCGGCGAATCCCTCTTCGCCGCCCGCCACCTCTTCCCCGCGCCGCCTGTCCTCTCGCGGCAGCAAGAGGCGTGGGATTCGTATCAGGGCACGGCTTCCAGTCGTGCCGACAACAGCCCCTCAGATGCCCGGGCTTTAGCCCCTGAGGGACGTACCAACGACCAACGACTGCCCTTAGCATGCCCTGAGCTGAGCGACGGGACTAACATCCGCCTAGCCGACCTCGGCTCCGGTGCCGGCTTCCCTGGACTCCCCATCAAACTCTGGGCCCCTCACATTTCTCTCACCCTAATTGAACCGAATCACAAGAAAGCCGTCTTCCTCCGCGAAGTCGCCCGCGCCCTTACATTGACGGATATCAATATACTAAACGCCCGCGCCGAGACTCTGCCCTCAGCCACCTTCGACATTGTCACCCTCCGCGCCGTTGAGCGCCTCCCGAACGTCCTCCCGGTCGCCGCCACGCTCCTCGCCCCCGCTGGACGCTTGGCCCTCCTGATCGCCTCTTCCCAACTCGATGCCACCCGTGCCACCCTCCCGCAGTTCTTCTGGAAGGCCCCCATCCCGATCCCCCAGTCCCGCTCCCGCCTGCTCTTGTTCTCTGTCAGCTCCCCTAACTTACTTTCCAAAAAAGTTGTGCAGGAACCACCAGAGTAACCAAGTGGTATAAACCGCCAATTATTCAAGGGCATGGTAGGAAATAGTGGTAAGCAATGCGCCACAAGGAGACATCAAGTGGGAAGTAGTTAACTTGACCTGACACTAACCCTAGGATGTTCCCATGGGAACGTTAGGATGAATGTTCCCGCGGGAACACTATGAAGCTTTGCAACGCGCCTAATGTTCCGTGCGGAACATCTGAACGCATCGCGGCCTCATGACCCGAACCTCCGGAAGATTGTCGTCTATTCAAGCCCGAGGTGGTCAGGACTACTGCAATGTTCCGACCGGAACACTTGAGAGATTCGAGACCTTCGCGCCTCTAGGAACGCCTGAGACTGCCGCAAAGTGTTCCCGTGGGAACACTGGACACGTTTTGCACATAAATTCGACTCACGCGCGACGATTCGACCTTGCATTCGAAACGCGAATCGCACTATTCTGCCATCAGCTCTGGATCCTCGACAATTTATGGGACGCGTCATTGCTGTTGCCAATCAGAAGGGCGGCGTGGGCAAGACCACGACTGCCATCAACCTAGCCGCGTCCTTCGCGGCGGCTGAAGTGAACACACTGCTCATCGATTGCGATCCGCAATCGAACGCCACCAGCGGCCTGGGTCTGGTGAAGGATCCGGAACGCATCTCTACGTATCATCTGCTGCTGGGCGCCGCCGCAGGCGAGGAGGCGCTGGCCACGACTGAACTGGAGCAGCTCTGGCTGATTCCTTCGCACAAGAACTTGATCGGGGCGAATCTTGAGCTGGTGGAGGCGGAGCGGCGCGAGTACCGCTTGCGGGAAGCGATTGCGCCATTGCGCGACCGCTTCCAGTACATCGTGCTGGACTGTCCGCCGGCGCTCGATCTGCTGACGCTGAACGCGCTGGTGGCGGCCGACTCGGTTTTGATTCCGATGCAGGCGGAATACTTCGCGCTCGAAGGCATCAGCGAGCTGATGGATACTGTGGAACGAATCCGCGCGGCGTTGAACCCAGGGCTTGAGATCGAAGGCGTGGTGCTGACCATGCTGGACGAGCGGACCAATCTGGCGCAGCAGGTAACGGCGGAGCTCAAGAAGTTTTTCGGGGACAAGGTGTGCGCGGCCACCATCCCGCGGAACATACGGCTGGCGGAAGCGCCGAGCCACGGGAAGCCAGCGCTGGTGTACGATCCGCGATCGAAGGGGGCGGAGAGTTACATACGGCTGGCGAAGGAGATTTTGGGGAGGCATTTGGCGGCGGCGAGCGATGCGCCGCCAGCGGGCGCGGAGATGGATAAGACAGCTTGATAGATTGATGTATGTAAATATGTATATTGATGATCGACGATGTATATCGCCAGGGGTCGAGCCGGAGCGGAGGATCCAGCTTGCGGTTGCATCGCAGCGCCTGAAGGCGGATTGATCATGCAGCACTTTTGGTATGCCTAAAGGCATACTCCGATACGGATCTCGCGCAGGTTTCTCGGCTCGCTTTCGCCGCGTTCCGCGGCTGCAAGCGGCTCGGAATGGCAAGTCTTAAGAGCCGGCGATTCTGAGAGAACGTCTCTTGGGGCCGGTGGTAGCGCAAGCAAGTTGCATAGGTCCTTCGGCCCGCAAAAAGCGCGGGCCTCAGGATGACAGAGTAGAGGAAGGGGAGACTGATGACTACGACGACGGCGGCGGAGAATTTGGCGGGGCGTCCGGTAACTGAGAAGAAGGACGAAAAGGTGGAGAAGCGGCGGGCATTGGGGCGGGGGCTGGAGTCGTTGCTGCCGGGGCCTCGGGTGGTGGCGCCCAGTACCGAGTCCCGAGTTGCGAGTCCCGAGTCCCGGGTACTGGGTACCGAGCCACACGAGCCGGCTACGCACTCGCCGGCCCCACCCTTCGACAAGCTCAGGGCAGGCTCCTTCCCGACAGCGCTCGACCCTACGGCGGAACTGACGGCTCCGGCGGAGCTGGATGCAACGCGGGCGGGGGCCCCTTCGGCTGTCGCTCAGGGCAGGTCCGCGCCACACTTGCCTGAGCCCCATGAGGTGATCTCGATTCAGACGGAGGCGGAGACGCGTATTCCGCACAACCTGGTGATGAACCTTCGGCTGGAGTTGATCGATAAGAATCCTTACCAGACGCGGTATGTGTTTGACGAGGACATGCTGACCGATCTGAGGGACTCGATTAAGGAACACGGGGTAGTGCAGCCGGTGGTGGTGCGTCCGGCGGAAGAAGAAGGCCGCTACATCCTGGTGCTGGGTGAGCGGCGGTTGCGGGCGTCGAAGATGGCGGGGAAGGAGACGATTCCGGCGCTGGTGCGGAGGGTGTCACCGCAGCAGGCGGCGGAGATGACGGTGCTGGAGAACGTGGTGCGGGAGGACCTGAACTGCCTGGAGCAAGCGGAAGCATTCCGGGTGCTGAGCAAGGAGTTCCACCTGACGCAGGTGGAGATTGCGGACCGGATCGGAGTGTCGCGGGAGACGGTGTCGAATTACATGCGGCTGTTGCGGCTTCCCGAGAAGGTGATGGGCTACATGCTGGAAGAGCGGCTGAGCTTCAGCGACGCGCGCCTAATTTTGGCGTTGGAGAATCCCGAGCACATCGAACAGTTGGCGGAAGAAGTGGTTACGAAGCATATGAAGTGGGACGAAATTGAAGACCGGGTGAGCCGGATTAACGGATCGTTGTCGCCATTGCCGGGACAGCCGGTTCCGGGAGCGCCGAAGAAGCACCGGGGAGCGCGGTGGATGGATCCGAATGTGCGGGCGGCGCAGACGGATATGGAGCGAACACTGGGAATGCGGGTGCGGATTCGGGACCGGAATGGGAAGGGACGGATTGTGATTGAGTACGCCAGCGTGGATGATTACGAGCGCGTGATTGGGATGCTTCGAGGGAACAAAAAGTAGCGAGTTGCGAGTACCGAGTTGCGAGTACCGAGTTGCGAGTACCGAGTACCGAGTTCTGGAGGGTGGCGTGGCGGCCGCCTTCTTTATTTTGATTTTGCGAGGGCGGTGCGGGAATCAGGGTGGTAAGAGTGGGAGGGGAAGGCGTTCTAAGTCCTGGTCGCACGGGATCTTTTTAGTTGAGGGGCTGGATTCGGTGGGCTCAGTGGGACGGGTGCAGGAGGTTAACTACTTTGGTTCGGGCGGGGTGGCGACGCGTTGGGGATTCGCTGCTCTCGGGAAAAGCGCACGCCGCGGCATTCCCTACGAGCTGTCGAGCTGGCTCGAAAGGACGGGCAAGAGTGCCCCGTCCCGATACTGGCGGCCCAGGCTGCGGAAAAACTCGGGGTGGACGCAGAATGCGACCACTGGGGCTAAAGAGACCGCGTGAGAGCTCAGTCGTCCCTCCGGGACTCGCTCCCTTTTTTCCACTTTTCCCCGCGCTGAAGGCGCTGGGCTATTATCGCGATGCCCCTCCGGGGCTGAGTCGCTGCGCTTCGTTCCACCGCGACCACGCAGAAAGCAGTTCTCCCGCACACACTAAAGCCCGCGCTGATTTTAGAGGCTTTACGCGGCGCTGAAGCGCCGCTCTTCCACGACTCTAGAACGCTTGCGGCTATTTCGTGCCGCCGCTGCGCGGCGGGAGGAGTCCGAAGACGCCGACGCCGTTGGTCGTGCCCACGTAGGCTTTGCCGTTGACGATCAGCGGGGTGATGAACTTGTTGCCGGCGCCGAACTGATCGCGTCCGTTGGCGGCCTGGCTGGTGTTGTACAACTCCAGCAACGTGGTTGCGTTGTAGGCGTGCAAGACGGCGGGATTGGTATTCTCGGAGGCCCAGACGATGCCATCCTGACTCTGGTTGGAGGAGATGCTGGGAGTGGCCCCGGGATACCCGAAGGTATTGGCGGTGTGAGCCACGGCAGTGGTCAGCAGCTTGGCGTTCTTGAACTGAAAAGCGAGGATGGGCTGCCCCACCGGCCCGAAATAGAGCTTGCCGTTAAAAAAGGCGGGCATGGACCAGATGCCACCGGGCAAGACTCCGGTGAGTTCCTGATAGATGTTGTTACGGGTAGAGTTGAATTTTCCCATGGAATTGCGATTGACGAGGTAGAGATTGGAATCCTTGCCGGCGCCGGCGGCGAGGAACCAGGTGGTGCCGGAGGAATCTTTCATGGAAGGCAGCAAAATAGCTCCGCCGGAGCCGAGGTCGACATCGCCGTCATTTTCCTGCTGCTCGTTATCCATTTCGAAATAGTCGGCGACGGCGAGGCCGCCCTTGGTGCCGAGCCGGAGGAAGGCATTACCGTAGTCGCCGCTGCTGGGGAAACCGCTGGAATTCACGGTGGTGTCGAAGACGCCGTTGGCGTCGAGGAAGAAGATGTTGTCGAAAGCGTCGGCGGTGAGGCCAGCGCCAGAGCCCCAGATGGCGCCTTCGTTGCCGTTGGGAGTGACATTCAGTACGGTCTTCTGGGCCAGGGTGGTTTGGTTGTAGCCCATGATCCATCCGGTGTAGGGACGGATGTCGCAGTGCGACGCCCATGCCAGGTAAACCTCGGTGTTAAGAAGAAGCAGGCCGGAGCGTTCTTTGTATTGGGAGGGATCGAAGACGACGAAGCCTCCGGAACTGTTATCGCCGGTGCCGGGAAATTTGGCCGCAATATCGACCGGGCCTTTGTAGAGTTCGTTGCCGGTGGGGGCGTCGAGAGCGTGCAGGCGTTGATGGTAGTTGCCGGAAGAATCCTTCGACATGGCGACGGTGTAGATGACGCCGTTCGATCCGGAGGGGCGCCGGATGACGGGTGTGGAGGTGATTCCGATTTCGGGCGTGACCTGGGAGCAACCACGATCGTCGGAAGTGGTCTCGCCGGATTTGAGAGTGGTGATCCGCCAGATGGCGGCGCCGGTGTCGGCGTCGAAAGCGTAGACCGAGCCGTGCTCGGTGGCGACAATGAGAAGGTTGTGCGTGCCGCTGCCCTGAATGGGGACGGCTGAGAGATACAAAGGCTCGGCGTCGACCAGGCCATCGACCGGGAGGGTAAACAGCTTTCCGAACGAGGCGGAATTGACATTGGCCGGGGTGAGCGTGGTTTCGGAGAAATTGAGTCCGGTGCGGGAATTGTTGTTGTGGTAGGTGAGAACATCCTGGGAGAATGCGAGGGATGGGCCGCCCACGAGACACCCGGAAAGGAAGAAGGCGCCTAAGATGAGGCGAAGGACGAAGAATCTGGGGGATGGCATGATTGGACCTCCGGGGGGTGCCCCTTCAGGGTGGGGCGGGGCTGGGAGCTGAATTAGCTCATGGGATGGGTAGCGGAATCGGGCGCAAGGGCAGGCTAACTTTCCATGGTAGAACGTTACGGTTAGAGAATTAGAAAGTCTGTGCAAGACTGCTCACTGTCGCCAGTACGGGAACCTAGGCTTGATGGAAATTATCGCAAAGTTCGCCCAGCGCCCCAAAATCATTGGTACATGCGGGAGCAGCCTGTGAAGTCGTGCCCTTCCCAAATCTGCACACGCGACGGAGTTGTTCAGCCGCCTGCTAGAGTTGATCAATGGCCGAATTTGGCAAACTGCTGGTCTTTCTTGGGATGGTACTGGCCGCGGCCGGGATCGCGCTGATGCTGCTGGGACGAATGAACGTCCCGCTGGGGCGGTTGCCGGGCGACTTCCTGTATCGCGGGAAGCATACGACGGTGTATTTTCCGCTGGTGACGTCGGTGGTGGTGAGCGTGGTGCTTTCGGTTTTGCTGTATGTGGTGAGCCGGTGGCGGCGATGAGAGGCGGCAAGGGCTCCAAGGCCGCTTGAGCAAGTCGGAGGCTGTGACCGCCTTTCGCCGGGGGCTGCCCGCACAGTGAGACAACGCGGCTATTTCTTTGACGGCGTTCCCGCAACGATCCAGCTATCGAGTTCACGGAACGCCCAGTTTATATCTCGAAGCGCAGCGCCCACAGGCTGCTATTGATTCAGCATAGGGTACGGCATCGCTGAAGCGATGCCCCGATACGATTCCTGTGTTTGGAAACGGAAGCCGCAGAGGCTAAACTGCACTCGAGTATGCCGCCAATGGACCAGCTCGGATTGAAGTTCCTGCCGCCGGAGCGGCGGGTGTGGACGGTGCGCGACTTGGTTGCGGCCGTGCGGGCCCACGTGGAGCGGGAGTATTCCGACGCGTGGGTGGAGGGCGAGATCTCGAATTTTCGCGCGCCGGATTCCGGGCATCTTTATTTCACGTTGAAGGATGGGAATGCGCAGATTCGGGTGGTGATGTTTCGGTCGGCGGCGCGGCTGCTGCGGTTTCGTCCCGCGGATGGGATGCAGGTGGTGGCGCGAGGGCGGGTGACGGTTTATGAGGACCGCGGCGAGTTGCAGATTGCGGCGGAGTATCTCGAGCCGAAGGGCGCGGGAGGGTTGCAGGTTGCCTTCGAGCAACTGAAGGCGAAGCTGGAGGCGGAAGGATTGTTTGCGGCGGAACGGAAGAAAGCGATTCCCACATTGCCGGCGCGCATTGGGATTGTGACGTCGCCGCAGGCGGCGGCGCTGCGCGACATCCTGAACATTCTGCGGAGACGGCATCGGACGGCGAACGCGGTGATTTATCCGGCGCAGGTGCAGGGCGAGTCGGCGGCGGCGGAAGTGGCGAGCGGGGTGCGGTATTTCAATGAGGTCCGCAACGACGAAAGCCGGAGTGTGGAAGTGATCATTGTGGGGCGCGGCGGAGGGTCGGCGGAGGACTTGGCGGCGTTCAACGATGAAGGGCTGGCGCGGGCGGTGGCGGCGTCGGAGATTCCGGTGATTTCGGCGGTAGGGCACGAAACAGATTTCACGATTGTGGATTTTGTGGCGGACCTGCGGGNNCGCGGCAGGAAGTGGAGAATCAGGCGGAGGCGGTGCGGGAACGGCTGGTGCGGGCAATGGAGCGGCGGCTGCTGGAGGCCCGGCACGCGCTGACGGAACGGGCGCAGCATGGCGCGTTCGCGCGCATGATGGACTTGATCCGGCAGCGGCAGCAGA
>PKVW01000031.1:69032-71424 GCA_003131585.1 Acidobacteriaceae bacterium | reverse complement strand
GCTCGAACCTGGTCGGCATGGGAGTTCTGCCCCTGCAATTCCTCGCAGGCGAGAGCGCCGAATCGCTCAAGCTGACGGGCGAGGAAGTGTTCGAGATCACCGGTATCCGCGATGTAGTCGAACACTTCGCCGCCGGGCGCCAGGTGAAAGTCCGTGCCACAATGAATGGAAAAGAAAACGGCGCTGGAAACAATAAGACGACAGAGTTCAACGCTCTGGTGCGCATCGACACGCCGCAAGAGGCGCTCTACTACGCCAATGGCGGGATTTTGCAGTACGTACTAAGGCAGTTGCTGGCGGCGAAGCCGAGTGCGCAAGAGGTGGGCGTGTAGGGGCGATCTCGGTCCCGGGTAGGCCCTTCTCACCTGTGCTGGTTAATTTTGAAAACGAGGGCGTGCAGCCTTTGATTCAGCGCCCGATAGGTCTTCTCCTGGTCAGTGAACGCATGGGAATCATAAGGGTGAGAGGGGAAACTGCCACCTGTCGCCGCCGATTTGTAGTTGAAAAAGGCATCTTGAATGGCCTTGCATTCTTCGCTTAAGGCGGAACACTGACTCATGCCGAGTGCGGTTTCGACATTGTCGAGACCGTTTGCGATCTTTCGGAACAACAATTTTATAGACTTGACGTGCGTTGCGCTTATTGTTTTTGTGTCGTGGCAGCCTATCAATGTATCTCGGCAGTCCCGTACGGTTGCAAGCACGTCTCGGAGGCTATCAATAAGAATGTCTTTTTCCGAGCGATCATCGGCAGCTCGCGAAATGAAATAATACTGAAGGAAGTAGGCGATAAAGATGCTGACCGCGAGGGTGGCCAATTCCACAGGGTTTAGCTTGTGTTCGATTGAAAAGCCGAGCAAGCCATTGTGTGCCGCCAAGAAGACCCCGCCTAGCATAGCGATCATAACGAGGGCAACAATGAGCGGCTGCTTCTTCACTTACGCGCTTCCGTAACATACTTCTTGATTTCCACGATCAGGTACGGCTCGTCGTCAGCCTTGAAGTGGACGCGAGAAAGGATGTCGGAGGCCCCATGCTTGCGAGCCAATCCACCGAATGCCGATTCGAGAAAAGATGTAGCGTAGCCCTCTGTCCCATCTAGGTCGACAAGTAAAGCGCCACCATCCGCGAGAGCCTGCTCATAGGCGGGAAGCAACAACCTCTCGAGAAATTCCTCGCCGGAAAACTCGCCCTCTTCCTTGCAGCGCGGGCCGGGAGTCTCCGAAAACTCTCGAGATATTGATAGCGTTTTTGATATTGAAACCGTGCTAGACATGATGCGACTCCTTACTCTCGATTTCCCAGTACAGGAGGGTCCCACGAAATGCCACTGGGAGCATTCTATACTCACCTGTGCTGACGTTTGCGTACACATCGTTCGCGACTATCACCAAGGACCTTATCTTCCCAACTTGGGACAGTCTATAAATGGACGGCAGCCCCTTACCCCTGTAGGAAATACCAGTACTTGACTCAACCTTTTCGTGCAACATGTCGCGAAGAATATCGGCATCGTTTCTGACTCCGAAACGGCGATACAGGCCGCGTAGTGTGCTCAGCCGGACACTCTTGAAAATTCCGACGCCGGTGTCCACAAAAGTGAAGCATACGCGATTCTTCCGCACGTCAGCGTACACCGTGGCCCACCACGTCTCGCGCTTTTCCCCGTGCTTAGCGGCATGGTTGTGAGTGTTCAACATGCTTTCGATGAGAACTCTGTACGCGGCATTGTTTTTTTGTTCCGAGCCGGACAGCGATTTTGTTCCGAAGTGAATTAGGTCTCTCGCCAGGTCGGGCTGCACCTTCTTACTCATTTCCTGGGAAATTTGCCCATGTGAAACGGACGGCAGGGGCTGCATGCTGCGGAAATGATCAAAGAAACCAGACCCCACAAGAATACTCTGCGCGGCCGGGTCGTTCGGCAGATTACCACGCACGTAAACCTCTCGAAGAGGCCGAAGCGCAGCAACCAGCACGGCTATCGCGTCGGTCGTGAGATGCGTTACCCGCGATAGGTCCAAGGTCAGATTGTGCTTCTGCGCATAGAGGTCCAGATTGGACAAGAATGCAATTGCGGCTTCGGGCTGGTCGACGATCGAGAATTCCTCAGGGGCAGCCAAGACATGGAATTGTCGCCTATCCGCAGGAGTGACTTTCCGAGCCTGCCCCAGAGCGTACTCGCGCTTTTTCCTCCGTTTGGCAGATCGCTCCTGGGCCTTCTGCCGAGCCCTCATGTAGGCTTTCCATCTCGGGCTGGAATGGAGCTTTTTGCTCATCGCACAGCAGTCTATCTTGCTTTCGGCTTCGAGTGTCGGGGGAGCCCGAAGAGCCGACACCCTCGTCCTACACGGACCCGCAATCCTTCCCGAGCTTACGCGGCGCTGAAGCGCCGC
>PKVW01000031.1:0-68957 GCA_003131585.1 Acidobacteriaceae bacterium | reverse complement strand
AGCCGCGCCCTTTCAAAGCAGAATGGAACTACAACCTCGACATCGCAGCGCCGCGATGTTCGTGGTCGGAAGAATCGGGTGCGGGGAATGGGAGCGATTCCTGCGCGTCGCTTTCTGGCGCGGCCGCTGAGGAATGTTCTCGCTTGTCGCGGATGAAGCCGAATACAACCAAACCGGCGAGCGCTCCGGCAACTACGAGCAGTTGCAATAATTGGGTCATCATGCTCGTCTCCTCTCTACATCGATGCCAACGACAAAGGCCGCGATACCAAGAACCAGAATCGCGAGCACGATACCCCAGCGGGGCGGGTGCGGCTCAAACAGTTCATACAAAGGCGTGAATACGATGAGCAGCGTAGCCGCCTCTCGAAGCATCTCTCCTACCATTTCAAGCGTGTATTTCTTTTCCGCCAAGATTACCTCGGTCACGGGCGAAGAGCGTTTATACCACAGTTGTTCCAAGCAGCCTGTTAGCTCTTTGTATCCAGTATCTTCCGAAGTCTGAGCGCGTCCCGGAACGGGAACTGATTGCTATGATCCCCGCTTAACGCGGCGCTGAAGCGCNNNNAAGCCGCGCCCTTTCAAAGCAACGGCGCGGGGCAATTTTGTTCAGACGGCTGCTCGCCTAATCCTTCCTCTGGCGCTGACGCTTTTCCTGTCTGGGGCGGAGGAGGGGCCAGGCTTCGCGGTAGGATTCGTAGAGGTAGCGATTTTTCTTTAGGGGCTGCATGGGGAAGAGCATGAGCCCTTGTTTGAGGCGGGCGCCGCCGAGAAGGATGCGGGCGGGGATGAGATACCAGGAGTCCTGCATGATGACGTAGGCGGCGAAGAATTCGAGTTGGTCGAGCGTGTACGGGTCGCTGAAATAATTGGGCTTGAACTGGCAGAAGTATCCGGTGCCGACGCGGCAGGAAGTGGACTTCACCTGGACTCTTACGATGCGGGCGCCGAAGTGGATGGCGACGTCGAAGGGCGAGGAATCTCCCCAGGGCTTGAGGACTTTGTAGCCGTGGCGCAGGGCTTCGGCCATAAAGCGCAGTTCGACCCACTCGCCGCGCTCCTTGAAGTTCTTGAAGACTTTGAACTCGTCCATCTCGCCCGCTCCCTTAATGCCTTTTGCCAAGCAAAAGAAAAGGCGCGGCCTGTGAGCCGCGCCTTCATTTCTTAGATTATTACCCTATACTTCCAGTATATCAATTTGACGGGGGTGATTGTGACACGTTTCCCGAAAATATATTTCCAATCCTGTGAACGACTTAGATGTTTTCGCGGAGTTTTTGCCTATTGACAACGTTTCTGCCAGTCTCCTTTCAACTGGTGTGGGAGCGGGCGACCCGCCCTCTCCGTTCCAGCAGGGTGCCGTGGCGCCCGGCATCGGCCATGCCGTCCCCGCTGCTATAATCGGCAATTGCGCTCATGTCCACGACACGCCTGATCCGTTCCACGACAGTTTTATCCATCCGCCGCAACGGCAGCGTGGTTCTTGCCGGCGACGGCCAGGTTACGCTCGGCGAGTCCGTCATTAAACATACCGCGAAGAAGATCCGGCGCCTTTACAACGACAAGATCCTCGCGGGATTCGCGGGCTCCACCGCCGACGCCTTCACGCTTTTCAGCCGCTTCGAATCGAAACTGGAGCAGTACCACGGCAACCTGGGACGCGGAGCAGTCGAGCTGGCGAAGGATTGGCGCACCGACAAGTTTCTGCGGCATTTGGAAGCGTTGCTGCTGGTTTGCGACAAGGAGCAAACGTTTTTGCTGAGCGGACAAGGCGATGTGATCGAACCCGATGGCGGCGTGGCGGCGATCGGCAGCGGCGGTCCCTACGCCCAGGCCGCGGCCGAAGCGCTGGCGCGGCACACGCAGTTAAGCGCCCGCCAGATCGCCGAAGAAGCAATGAAGATTGCGGGCAAGATGTGCATCTATACGAACGATGCGGTGACGATTGAAGAGTTGTAGCAGGCTAACAACGAACGACTGACTTATGGCAATTTACTTACCCTCCTCCGCCGAAGAAGAACAACTCGCGCTCGACGAACTGACTCCGCGCGAGATCGTCGTCGAGCTCGACAAACACGTAATTGGCCAGAAGGACGCCAAGCGCGCCGTAGCCATCGCGCTGCGCAACCGCACGCGCCGCCAGAAGCTCACGCCCGAGTTGGCGGAAGAAATCATTCCCAAGAACATAATCATGATCGGGCCGACGGGGGTGGGAAAGACCGAAATCGCGCGGCGGCTGGCGAAGCTGGCTAATTCTCCTTTCCTGAAAGTCGAAGCGTCGAAGTTCACCGAGGTCGGCTACGTGGGGCGGGACGTGGAATCGATGGTGCGCGACCTGGTCGAGATCGCGATCGACAACGTGCGCGAAGAGAAGCTCGAAGATGTCTCCGACAAGGCCGAACTCAACGCCGAGGAGCGGCTGCTCGACGTGCTGCTGCCGCCATCTCCGCCGGTGCGTCCCCCCGAACCCACCACGGCTGGCGGGGTAGTGATCGATGGCAGCACCGCTTTGACGGAATCTTCCTCCCGGACGCGAGAAAAGCTGCGGCAGCAATTGCGCGAGGGCAAGCTCGACGACCGGCAGGTGGAGATCGACGTGCGCGAGCGGAATTTCCCGGCGTTTGAAATCATGACGAACCAGGGCGTCGAAGAGATGGACATCAATATCAAGGACATGCTGCCCAACATCTTCGGCCAGCGCACCAAGAAGCGGAAGATGAAGGTCAACGAAGCTTTCGAATATCTGATTCAGGAAGAAGAGCAGCGGCTGATCGACATGGACCAGGTCACGCGCATGGCGATCGACCGCGTGGAGAACTCGGGCATCGTGTTTCTGGATGAGATCGACAAGATCGCGGGGCGCGAGGGCGGACATGGGCCCGACGTTTCGCGCGAAGGCGTGCAGCGCGACATTCTGCCGATTGTCGAAGGCACGACGGTGAATACGCGCTACGGCATGGTGCGCACGGATCATATTCTGTTTATTGCCGCCGGGGCCTTTCATGTTTCGAAGCCCAGCGATCTCATCCCCGAGTTGCAGGGACGTTTCCCGATTCGCGTGGAGCTGCAGTCGCTGACCATGGAAGATTTTGTCCGCATCCTGACCGAGCCGAAATCGTCGCTGGTGAAGCAGTACACGGCGCTGCTTGAAACCGAAGGCGTGAAGCTGGAGTTCACTCCGGAGGCGCTGCAGGAGATTGCGCACTTTGCGTTTCGGGTAAATGAGAGTACGGAGAATATTGGAGCGCGGCGGCTGCATACCATTATGGAGCGCGTGCTGGATGAACTTAGCTTCGACGCTCCGGAGAGAAAAGGCGATCACGTTATCATCGATGCGGACTATGTGCGGAAGATGCTGACGGACATTGTGAAGGATCAGGATTTGTCGAGATATATTCTGTAGGAAGTTTTGACCACAGAGGTCACAGGGGCGCACGGAGGATCTTTCCGCCACGTTTCGCTGTGCCGCTCTGTGCCACTGTGGTTCTTGATCAAGCCCGCATTCCTATTCGACCTTTAGCGGCGCGGCTGGAAGCCGTGCCTTCCCAACCCCATTTATGAGACTCGTCCTGCGCATGAAGCTTCTACAAGGAAAGCGGCTGCTGGCGCTGGGCGCATCCGTTTGGTTGACGGGCTGCGCGTCGATTGGTCCGCCCATGCCGCCTTCGCTCGAGTTGCCACGCGCTCCCTCGGACTTGCGGGCCATACGGAAAGGCGACAAGGTCACGCTTACCTGGACCATCCCGGCGCGAACGACGAACCGGCGGAGCGTGCGCTATTTGGGAAAGACTCGCATCTGCCGCAGTCTTGATCCCACTCTCGTGAAGTGCGGCGAGCCCGTGGGCGAAGTGCCGCCGCCGCTGGATTTCGCGGGCAAGAAAGACACAGGGGAACAGAAGTTGGGGGCCAGCTATACCGACACTTTGCCGCTGGAGCTCCAGCGGCGCAGTCTATTCGGGTCGGCGACCTATGCGGTGGAAGTATTGAACCGGGACGGTCGCGGAGCCGGCTGGTCGAATCAGGTGCATGTTCCTCTGGCGGAATCTCTTCCTCCGCCAACGGATTTCAGCGCTCGGGTTACGGCGCAGGGCGTGGTACTGACGTGGACGGGCGCGCTGCTGTCTCTGCCGATTCCCAGTCCCATCCGCCAGGATTATCGCGTCTATCGCCGATCCGAGGGAAGCCAGCAAGAGATCCTCGTGGGCGAGCGGGAAGCTGGAATCGAGAAAAATCAAGCGCTCACCGATCAGAATTTGGAATGGGAGAAGACCTACTACTACCACGCAGACACCGTCACGGTGGTTGCGCAGCCGGGGAAACCGGAAGTCCGGGTCGAAGGCGACGACACCTCCGAAGTAAAAGTATTCGCTGACGATGTGTTCCCGCCGGCGGTGCCCTCAGGATTGCAGGCGGTGTTTTCCGGCCCAGGTCAACAACCATTCATCGATCTGATCTGGGCCCCGGTCGCAGACACGGACCTCGAGGGCTACAACGTTTATCGTCACACGGAGGGTATTGCTCCGGTGAAGCTGAACTCGGAGCCGACGAAAGTGCCGGCATTCCGCGATGCGCAGGTGGTTGCGGGGGAGACATATTCTTATTCTGTGTCGGCCATCGATCAGCGTGGCAATGAGAGCGCGCGGTCGGAGGAGGCGAGCGAGAGCGTGCCGTAAGCTGAAGAGTTCGGTTTGGGAAAATTCCCGACAGTTTCGTGCGAAACTTCTCGCCTGACTTCCATCTCTCGTGGTTAGATAGATGGCGATGAAATATTGCCGCTTTCAACTGAATGGCCAAGCTCACTACGGGCTGGTGGAGTCCGTTGCCGGACGGGATTCGATCCTGCGAATCTTGCTGACCGCTCCGGAAGAGTCCGATGGCGACGTGGAGGGTCTGCGAACGCGCCGGATCGATCCGATTGCACTGGAGGAGGCTACGCTACTGCCCCCGGTGCGCCCGTCGAAGATTGTCTGCGTAGGCCGCAACTATCGGGCCCATGCCGCGGAACTCGGCCACGAGGTTCCCCAGGAGCCGCTTCTTTTCTTTAAGCCCAACTCGGCGCTGGTGGCGCCGGGTGGAATCGTCCGCCGGCCGAAAATCTCGCAACGCGTGGATTATGAAGGCGAGCTGTGCGTGGTGATGGGCAGGACTTGCTATCAGCCGCCGGCGGATGAAGACGTGCGCCCGTATATCTTAGGCTATACGTGCCTGAACGACGTTACGGCGCGCGATCTGCAGAACAAAGACGGCCAATGGGCGCGCGCCAAGGGTTTTGACACATCCTGTCCAGTGGGGCCGGTGGTGGCCGATGGGCTGGATCTTGATCCCTGGGCCGGCGTCGGGGTGGAGACCCGCGTCAATGGCGCGGTACGCCAGCAGGGCAATACACGGGACTTCATCTTCCCGCTGGATGCAATCATCCGGTACATCGCGCAGGCCATGACTCTTTTCCCCGGCGATCTGATCGCCACCGGCACGCCGGAGGGAGTGGGGCCGCTGGCGGCGGGGGATGTGGTGGAGGTCGGCGTGGAGGGAGTGGGGACGCTGCGGAATTCTGTGGTGGACGAGTAGGGCCTGGAGCACTCTTCCGTCAACAATCTTCCTTCAACAATCTTCCTTCAACAACCGGGAAAGCAGCCCTCAACAATTGTTCTACCGCCGCCATACTATTGCAGGCGGAAGCGTTCTCTCATCAGCCGCTGCAGGCGGGGTTTGTAGAGCAGATCGTAGGCCAGTTCTTTGTCGGGAAACATGGCGAGCGCGGCGCGCTTGGCGCCTGCCGCCAGCTCCGAGGCCTCTTCCACGGTGAGGCCGGGATCCTGGCTAATCACGGAAGTCACCATGCTTATCATGACCTGCAGGCGCCGGATTCTCCGGGCCTCATCGTCATTTTGATCCTGTACCTCTCTGACTTTCTTTCCCGCTAGAGGCAGATTCTTCTCGTGATCCGCCGGTTCGCCAATGTTCATGCTGGCCCCTTTTTCGCCCCACAGCTTTTTCTCACTCAGGCTTTGGATGTTGCCGGTGCAACCCGCGGTGCGCTGTTTCCCAGCATTCTCCTCCAATCGGGACGGAAAACAACTGCCCGAAAGTGCTGGGCCTCAGGCGCTGGGGCTGTTCTCGTCGCGACATAACTGGTAACTCTTGAGAAACCGCGATGTTCACCAGCAACGGCTGGACAGCGCACTTCTCAGATGAGACCGGTCCCAGCCTCTTCGGGCTACTGCAACTTCGCGTACTCTGCCCTGGCTTGTTTCAGGATTGGGATGTCGGGGTCGGCGTCCTTCCAAAGCGCTAGAAAATCGCGGTATGCGGCGATGGCTCTTTGCCGGTCCGGGTCTAAGTCGCCGCTGTGTGCTCGCGCGCGCAGTGCATAGGCGCGTGCCAATCCTAATTTCGCCAGCAGTCCAGTCGAGCAGTTCCACACAATTCCGCTATGGTCGAGGATTCGCTGAAACTCCGCCGCTGCCGCATCGCCGTTTCCCATGGCCAGGTACGCCTCGCCCCGCACGCACACGGGATGAAGGCAGGAAATGTTCGCAAGAAACGGGACCATGGCCAATTCCATCGGCTTGGCGACCTCCAGCCGCCCAACCGCTGCCGGCGCATTTTTGTTGGCCAGCGCCGATTGTGCATCGATGGTTGGCAGCCAAAGAGACTGCATCTGTGTATCGAGCGGCCACCTCTTGGAAAGATCTTGCGACAACGCCTTGGCGCGGCCCGATTCGCCCGCCATGGCAAATGCCAACGCCGCCTCGGCCTCCACCCCCGGGCTCTTGGGGGACAGCTTCAGAGCTTCGTCCGCGGAGTTCTTCGCTTCCAGCAGGTTGCCCAACGTGGCTTCGCGCAGCGCCGCGCTCGCCCGCCACAGCGCGGCGTTTTCTTTGTTGTCGGTGCGCAGCGCCGCGTTTACGGCTTGAGTCGTCAGCTCCCGCGCTTTGCGGATGTGGCCTAGATACGCCTCCGTGTCGGACTCAAGAGAAAAACCGTGAGTCGCGTACTCCGGCCTGCTCTCAAGCCACGCAATCTCTTTCGCCATAGCCCGAGCGTCATTCGCGATAAAGGCTAGAACATAGAAATAGACGTGAACGTCCAAATCGTCCAGCTTTCGCGCTTGCGCGTCGCCCAGGACTCGCCGCGCCTCTTCGAAGCGCTGCACCGCCAGCAACGTTTCTGCCAGGTTCTCATAGGCCACCACGTTGTCGGGCGAAAGTCGCGAAAATTCGCGATTCGTTTCCACCGCTTGGTCATACTGCCCTTGCTGCGAATACAAAATCGCCAAACTTCCATAGGCGATGTAGTCTCGCGGATAGCTTTCGATCCACTGTCGATAGACCTGCGCGGCCTTGTCCAGTTCGCCGGTTGCATCTTGATAGTAGTAGGAATCAATCAGCAGCTTTTCCCGCTCGCTGGTATGCGAGCGCAACTGGAATGCCTTGGCGAAGTAGGCGCTCGCCTGCCCGACTTCGGAGAGGCTGCTGTAGTTGCCGCCCACCGCCCAATAAGCCACGGCAAAATTGGGATCGAGTTGTATGGCGCGCAGCCCGTGCGGCAAAGCGTCCGCCGAACCTTTCTCCCGCATGGCCTTGTACTGCAGGCTGTATTCTTTAAGAGCTTCGAGGGAGGGCGTGGTTGCCTGCTCCAGCGGCACATCGAATTTCTGCACGGTGGCCAGCGACTCGCCCAGGCTCCGGCGAATTCTCGCCGCGGCATCGCCCAGCGCGTCCAGCACCTTCTCTTTGGCGGGAGCCGTAACCTGTTCCTGCGCCAGCACGTCGCCGCTCTGGCAATTGACCGCTTTCAGGCCCAGCACATATTCGCTGCCCAGGCTGGCAACCGCGCCCGCGATATAAGCCCTGCTGCCCGCGCGCTGGCAAATCTCGCGCGCCACGCCCGGAACCAGCGGAGTATCCGCCGGGCGGGTCATCAATTGCAGCGTCGCAGTGACCCGGTCGTCGGACAGGATGTTGAGAAAAGGAGACTGGCCCAGGCTTACGCTAAGCGCCTGCTTCAACGTATCGTCGAAAACCGCGTCTCCGGTCGAGTTCGCGAAGTCGGCAAGAACGACCGTGTCCTTCTCGCTGAACCTGGCTGACTGCCGCGAACGCCAATACAGAACGCCAGCGATAGCGACGATCGTCACCGCTGCCAGGACCAATAGAGGCTTTGCGCGACTCGGGCCGGCAGAGGCGGCGGCTCGCTTGCTCAGCCAGCCGGGAGACGCGCGATCACTGCCCACCCGCGGGGCCGTTCTGTCCGATCCTGTCTCGCGTTTCAGCCGCCGCAGATCTCCCCGGATATCCGCCGCCGACTGATAGCGCAACTCCCTGTCTTTCTCGATGGCCTTGTTGATGATTCGTTCCAGTTCCACAGGCGTTCGCGGATTCAAACTTACGGGAGCAACCGGGGCCCCATGCAGGATTTCATCGAAGATCGCCGCCGAGGTGGTTCCCGAAAACGCCACTCTTCCGGTGGCCATCTCGTAGAGCACCACTCCGAAGCTGAACAAATCGGTGCGTGCGTCGACCGTGCGCCCCAGAGCCTGCTCAGGCGACATATAGGCGATGGTGCCGACCGGGTTGCCGGCGTCGGTCAAATTGTTTTCGCTCACGCTTTGGGTCGCGGCGGAATCGCTTCCCGCAACCGCGACCAGCACCTTGGCCAGCCCGAAATCGAGGATCTTGGCGTGCCCGCGCTTGGTGAGAAAGATATTTCCCGGCTTTACGTCGCGATGAACAATCCCTGCCGCATGGGCTGCCTCCAGAGCGTCGGCCACCTCGACCGCCACTGATAACAGTTCTTCCACCTCCAGCGGCTGTCCGGCGATCCGGTGCTTGAGCGACATCCCATCCAGAAACTCCATGACGATAAACGTGGTGCCATCCTGCTCGCCGATCTCGTGAATTGTGCAGATATTGGGATGGTTCAGCGCCGAGGCCGCTCTCGCTTCGCGCCGGAAGCGTTCCAGGGCCGCCCGGCTGTGGGTAACGTCCTCGGGCAGGAATTTCAGCGCAACCACGCGTCCCAGCGCCAGGTCCTCGGCCTTGTAAACTACCCCCATGCCGCCGCTTCCCAGCTTTTCAAGCACACGGTAATGCGAGATGGTTTTGCCGATCACTGGCGCGAATTTTACGTGGACGAAAAGAGACAAGTCAATGAAAGCAGGCGGTAGCCGGACCAAAGAATAATTGCCGGCGTAACCTCGCGCCCACGGCCGGACAGCGCACAAACGCGCACTCGTGGGATGGCGATGACTCCATCCCAACCAGGTTCAGCCGGCCAGAGTCTCAATCGCCCCCACCGCGTCTGGCGAGAGCGCCAGGCCGGAGCTGGCCAGATCCTGCTTCATGTGCTCGGCGTTGGAAGTGCCGGTCAGCGGCAGCATTCCGACCATGCGCGCGAAGGCGAAGACAACCTGGGCCGGAGTGGCGTTTGCGCGCGTGGCGACGCCCGTGACCACAGGATGGCGGAGCACCTCCGCATTCGCCGTGAGCAGCGAGAATCCCTGATAGACGATCTTTCGCTCGCCGCAGAACAAGCGCACCTCGCGGTCCCAGCCCAGGCGCGCGTAGCAGCGGTTTTGCACGAACGCCGGCGCTTCGGAATGGACCGCCGCCATCTGCTCCACGTGCCGCAGGGAAACATTGCTCACCCCGAGCAGACGCGTGCGGCCGGCATCGCGCTCCTTCTTCATCGCCTCCCAGACCTCGGCATCCGCATCGGTCCAGTTGTGGCCGGAGGAGGGCCCGTGCAGCACATAGCTGTCGACATAATCGGTCCCGAGATGTTCGAGCGAGCTGGCCAGCGATTGCGCGACCTGAACGGAAAGGCTGGTCGCCGGATCGTAGGGCAGCCGGTGGTCCTGACCGGGCTGATAAGTGAATTTCGTCTGCAGAAAAAGATCCGCGCGTGCCACTACTCCTGCGCGATAGGCGGCCGCCAATCCCTGACCGGCTCCGGCTTCGAAGTAGTGCCGCCGCTGGTTGGCGGTGTCGATTCCGCGAAAGCCCATGCCGAGCGCGAGCTCGACCAGGGCCGGGGTGCGGTCTTCCTTCCAGGCGGTGCCGTAGAGAAAATCGGGAATGGATGAAGGTTGCGGGGTTCGCATGGCGCTATTGTGCCATGAGCGTTCGGCACTTGATATTGTGTTAGCTTAGTAGAAATCTGGGCCCGTAGCTCAGCGGTTAGAGCAGTGGACTCATAATCCATTGGTCCAAGGTTCAAATCCTTGCGGGCCCACCAAGGAATTTAAGAGGTCAGCGGACATTCCCTGTTGCACAAAAACGCGCCGAAGGGGATGAGCGAGAGGTTGTTCTGGCCGCCCAGTCGGCGTGTACCTTCACTTTGAAACGGCCGCTGGAAATCCAATGAATCCTTGAGCCGATATTTGCCCAGATGTTCCCTCCAATGTGACAATACCTGCATGCGCAAATCCTTCACCATAGCGGTAAACATATTGGCGGCCGGGATGCTCCTGGGGTATGCCCTGGCGCAGGAAACTCCGGCAGCGACGACTCCACCGGCTCCTTCATCCCCGCCTGCTTCCACCAAGGCTCCGACCTCCGCGGCGAAGACGCATTCCTCCACTCCCGCAAAAAGCCCCGTTCCCCTGACCCTCAAAACGCAAAAAGACAAGTTCAGCTACGCCCTCGGGATGAAGATGGGGGCGAATCTTCACAAGCAGTCGGTTCCGGTTGACCCGAACATGCTGGCGCGCGGCCTGAAAGACGCTCTGGCGGGTGGTAAGACCCTGCTCACCGACGACGAAGCGCAGGCCGCGATCATGGAAGTGCAGAACGACCTGCGCAAAAAGCAGCAGGAGAAGATGCAACAAGCCGGCGACGACAACAAGAAAGAAGGAGAAACTTATCTGGCCGCCAACAAGGGAAAAGAAGGCGTAGTCACGCTGCCCAGCGGTCTGCAATATAAGGTTCTGAAAGAGGGTACGGGACCGAAGCCTGCGGCGAGCGACTCGGTGGTCTGCAACTATCGCGGCACTTTGATCGACGGCACGGAGTTCGACAGCTCCTACAAGCGCGGCCAGCCCGCGACGTTTCCTGTGAGCGGAGTCATCAAAGGATGGACCGAGGCGCTTCAGCTCATGCCCGTCGGCTCAAAGTGGCAACTCTTCATTCCATCCGATCTGGCTTACGGCGAGCACGGGCCCAGCCCAGAAATCGGGCCCAATTCTACCCTCACTTTTGAAGTCGAGCTGCTCTCCATTGAAGACAAGAGCAAGGACAAGATCCCGGACAAGGACAAGGACAAAGATAAAGATTAAAGATAAAAGATAAAGATTAGACATAAAGATCTGGAGAACAAATAGTTCCGCGATCATGTGCTTGAACGCTTGGAGGCGCCGTCGCGCGAGCGGCCACCGCTTTCTCAAATGAATTCTTTCCTACGGCAGGCAGGTCTGGCCTGTGCCCGATTAACCACTTTGGGGCAGCCCGGTGCGAATCGTTGACAGGCTTTGTGCCGCGAGAGTAGCGTGGCGTCAGTTTGCGGGAAGCAACGTTGATCTTAACGGTGATCTTAAAGTTGATCTCTAGGTCAGGAGGCTGGGCAATGTTGTGCAGACTTCTCTGTACAGCGGCGATTGCGTGTCTGGCGCTGAATTCCGCCATGGCACAAGACCCCACCAAGGTGGAACCCAAACACTACAAACTGCACTTTGAGAATGATCGGGTGCAGGTTGTCGACGTCCACTATGGCCCTCACGAGAAGTCGGAGATGCACGAGCATCCCGGTGGCGTCTCCGTCAGCGTGACGGGCGGACACCTCAGGTTCACCGACCAGAACGGTAAGATCACCGAAGTCTATGCCAAGGCGGGCGAGGCCCGATGGTTCCCGCCCTTCAAGCACAAGGTCGAGAACCTCGGCGACGAAACCTACAACGCGGTTTACATTGGGATCAAGGGCAAGTTGACCGCGGCTGCCTCCGATCCGAAACAAGAATCTCCGGTGACCGCTGAGGCTATGGCGAAGATCCTGTCCGATTACGCGCAGTCGGCGGCGAAACCCTGAACCGGCCTTCGGGCTTCGGCTTTCCTTGATTGTCATTTCGAAGATTGTCATTTCGAACCGGCGTTCTTTCTCCCGTGTAATAATCTCTACAGCTACAAATCCCCCATCGAAGGAAGCTTATGGCGCACACCGTGTTCTGCGTGAAATTGAAAAAGGATCTGCCCGGGCTGGACGAGCCTCCCTTCGACAACGATCTCGGCCGCAAGGTCTACGACAACGTTTCCCAGGAAGCCTGGCGGATGTGGACCGAACACTGCAAGATGCTGCTCAACGAATACCGCCTGAACCCCGCCCGCCGCGAAGATCAGGAAGTCATCGTCAAGCAGATGGAGCAATTCTTCTTCGGCGAAGGTTCAGCCCTGCCCAAGGAATACGTGCCCCCGGCCCAGAAATAGGAAGTGGACTCAGCAGCGCAAAAACCCTGTCATTCCGACCGGAGCGGAGCGATAGCGAGCGGAGTGGAGAGCCTGCCCTTAGCGAAGCCGAAGGGAACCTGCTTTTTTATGGCTCACAAAGCTGTGTCAGGTTTTATCGCTCCCACGCCCCGCAGCCTCTCCATAATCCGCCCGCTCAACCGGTCGATCGAACCTGGCCGATTGTCCTCCGGCGGCACCACCGTCCTCGCTCCTCGACGGAAGTGGTGTCGCGTCAGCAGCCACCAGTTCTCCATGTAGCGCTCGTGCTTGTGTCCTTTGCGATGGGGCGATAGCGCCACCGACCCCATCCCCGCCAGCGTCTTTGCCGGGAAAATGTACCACACATCCTCGGGCAAAACGTAGATGGCGTAGTAGTCGATCTCTTCCGTCGTATACAGACGGCCGCACATATGCAACTGGCACAAGTAACAACTTCCCATCCACATCTCCGTGGACTTCACCTGTATCCTCAGGAACCGCCCCTCGTTCTCCACCACCACATCGTAGCGCGCCGAATCTCCCCAGGGCTTGGCGACGGTGAAGCCCAGCCCCGCAGCCACCGTCATAAACAGCAACTCCACCCACTCCCCCCGCCGCTTGTAATTCGCAAAAACCCTCTTCCCCTGCCGCCTCATAGTTCTCTCCCTGTTCTCTCCCTGGATACCCGTGAAAAAAACTTGTCATCCCGACCGGAGCTTCTCCTGACCGAAGGGAAGGAGAAGCGGAGTGGAGGGACCTGCTGTTTTCCGCCCCGGCTACGTCACCTGGAAAGTGTCCCCAAAAACACAAAAGGCGCGGCCCGTGGGCCACGCCTTTCCTTTGTCGATTTCTCGACTCTATAATATTATTATATCATATTGCTATAGCCAAAACTGCACCATATTCGCTGCAAGCTCAAATTTATATTTCCTTCGCTTGCACCCACATAGCCTCAATCGCGTAATTCCTGCCTATTGACAAGGTTCGGCTACCGCTTTCCATAGACGCCAAGGTTCAGCCGCGAAGCGGCGGCAGAATCCAGCCCACAGCCTGCCCTGAGCCTGCCGAAGGGGCGCAAGCCGTGGGTAAAAAACCGGAAAATAACCGAACTCCGGAGGGGTGAAAGAGAGGTCGCGTCGGCCCAGTTCGCTTGCGAAATTTTCGCTGATCTCACGCAATTTGACAGGAGCTCATGCTGCCGCAAGAGATTCTGGTCCTGGATTCTCGTATACAGCGCAGGATTATCTTTTTCGCGGACCGGAAAGGAGAAGCTCCGGTCGGGATGACAACGCTTTTCGGAATGACGACTCTTTAATGGCATGATCTTTCAAAGCGGCTCATGCGCGTGCATATAGGCGCGCAGGATTGCGTTGATGCGGGTCTGGTAGCCGCGCTGTTGCCGGAACCAGCGCAGCAAGTCGGCGTCCAGCCTCATCGTCACAATTTCTTTCGGCGTCGGCATTACGACCTTGGCGCTCTTCCAGAAATTGTCATCCGTGGGATTGGCGTCGGGGTCGGCCGCAATCCCCTGGCGGATGCGGGTAGCACGCATGCGGCGCAACTTGCTCCAATCCGTGACGGTATCGCGCTCGGGCTTCAATTTCTTCGTCTTTGATCCGTTAACTTTCAATCGCGTGACCCTCGATGTTCTGCCAGTAGTAGCGGCGTTCATGCGGCTCCGCGCGCCAAGCCGAGATAATGCGTCTCTCGTCGTGCTTCCTGTCCGCCCATAGGGTGTATTTGTCGAAGGCTTCGATGCCCTTCTCTAAACCGATCTCCACGCAATTTGACAGGAGGTCATACTGCCGCAAGAGATTCTGGTCCCGGATTCTCGTATACAGCGCAGGATTATCTTTTTCGCGGACCGACATGGTGGGAGATTCGTGGCCTGCCTCGATAGAGCGAAGAGCGCTACGGCAGCAAGCGTATGTGCTCGGATGCCTTGCGCACGCTGTCTTTGGTGTTCTTCGCGTTAGCCGGGGCGTTGCCGAAAGCAAAGCTGATCCTCTGCTCACGCAACTCTTCCTCAGTTACTGGAGTTTGGCGCGGTACCTCCAACGCCTTCAGGAGTTCGGGGTCCGCCTTGATTTCCCCAAAAAATTGTTTTCGATCCGCCATGCCGCTACCTTCTTTCGCCGTTTGTTCGGAGTCCCGAACACAGATGATAGTCCCCAGTTTCCCTATGTCAATAGTTTACTGCGGAATTATGCCTTTGACGTACCCACGATCCACAGCCCTCTGGCAAGGTGCTCAAAGGGTAATTCTGATCTGTCTTAGTCGCTCTAAGTACTCATTAGCATCCTTGGTATCCTCGGGGTCAATTGGACTCGCGATTGATCCATCTTGGTGGATTCGAGCGACCCCCTCTTGAGCTTGGATCAACCTTCTCCATTTAAGAAGGCGAACAGCGTAGGGGATGCTTTTATCGTGCAATTCCGCCGTTTCTTCTTCAAACCATTTTTCAAGTCCGGGTCTCATTTTGCCCCGTTGCCTCTTTTCTTCGATCTCGGATGTTTCTCCGGCGGCTTCACCTTGAGCACGTCCGCTATCACTTCCTGGAACGGGAGTGGGATGTGCGGGATCGGCTTAGAGTTTGTCGTTCTCGGCTGTTTGTTTGTTTCGCTCACGTAAGATCCTTCGGCGGTTCGACATTTTCAAACATAGGCCCCTTGATGGTCTTCACAGGCGCATCTGGCGTCAATGCCTTAAGACTCCTCAATCCCAGTTGCTTGGGGCGCTTCTGTAAGTCCACGTCTGTAGTGTAAAGCTCCCCGCACCCAATGTGCTGCGCTGTGGCGATGTGAAAACAATCCCACTTCCTGCGCCTGTTCTCGCAAATGCGATCAAGTTTCTCGTCTTCTGTTTCGGGCTTCCGGCTGCTTCGCTTGGCCCTCTGTTTATCCGTTAAGTCCTTAAGTTCTGCCTCTCGCTTCGCTGCTGTCAGCGCAACCTCTTTAGTCAACGTGTAGACTCTGGCGATGCTGCTAATGTCGCCATAGGTATCTCTGGTCGGACTTCCTAATCTGTACGTAGCGACCGCCAGTTCTTGCACCGTAAGAATTGACGTATACAGGCGAACCTTGTCTTCGCTGAGTTCATGCAGTAACTCGCGAATGCGCGTCTTATGCTTGCTTCCCTTTGTTCCCATCTCCACGAAAATCGAGGTGTCCAAGTAGGCAGTCCGTGCCACGGTATTACCTCCCGCGAATGTCCGCTAGAATTGTCTTAGGGTCGCGATCTCCCAGAATGCGCTCATACTCGTGGCTGAATCGGTCAAACGCTGCCACATAGTCTCGCTTCTTTTCTTCAGTGATCTCTTTTACATCGATCCTCGGAAACTTCGTTTTGAAGTAGCTTGCGTCCCCGAAAACCACCACCTGCTTCGTGAAGAGCCTCCTTGCCCTGTCAAAGTCAGTGGGGTGAAGTCAAGTTCGCGAAGCGTAGAGATGACGTGGCTCAGGGGGAGGCGATTTTTCAGCGCCATTCCTTTCTTGAACACTACGGAAAATGTCGTTTCGGTTTTCTTAGGCATGGCAGCATCCCCGTGGTATAGTTGTTCTGCCAGTGGATACACTTATACTGGCCCGTTCTGGGGGAACGCGGAGATTGCCGGCGACAAATTTAGTTTCACTGTTACGGTCAGCCTGCCAGCTGACCTTTCGCAGTTTTAGAGGACGTGAAATTCGGTTTCTTCTCTCCTACTCCTAGTTTGGTTTTGAGTCCCGCAGCATCAACCGCTTTCCGCCTGTGCTCTTGAGCGCCAGCAATGTGCGGTCACCGTCCTTCTCTTTCCGAGAGTTGTATCGGAAATCAAACTCACTCAAGTAACGGTGCAGGTGCTGTTTGCCGACGTGATGGTACACCCCATTGATCCCGCGTTTCAATGTCGCAAAATAGCCCTCGATAGCGTTCGTGGTGATGCACACGCCGTTCTCGTACCGCACATATTCATCAGCCCTGTGGTTAACCTTATCGGTTTGCGGCCCTTGAGCGCACGGTTTACTGATGCGACCATGCTTTTTACACTTCCACAGTGTCAATTTGGGACTAACGGCTTTCATCCGGACGTCAGCATCTCGTAATTCTTACGAGTGTTCCGTCTTCCCTTCCAACAGATTCAGCGCGTGAGGAATCAGGTCCAGCACGGCTTCCAGAGATTCCACCGCGCCGCTGGGACTGCCCGGCAGATTCAAGATCAGAGATTTGCCCCGCGCTCCACACACTCCCCGGCTCAGCGCCGCGAACGCAGTTTTCTTCGTGCTTTCGAGGCGCATGCGCTCTGCCACGCCGTCAATAAGACGATCGCAAATTGCTTCCGTCGCTTCCGGCGTGACATCGCGCGGCGCAATTCCTGTGCCGCCGGTGGTTACGATAAAGCGTACTTCAATGGCCAGATGAACCAGGGCATTCTGAATCTGCATGGAATCGTCTTGCACGATTTGCGTAGCGACGACGCGAAAGGCGCGTTTTTTCAGGACTTCCGCCACCGCGGGTCCGGAGAGATCCGCGCGTTGCCCGCGAGCGCAGGAGTCGCTGACCGTAACTATCGCGGCCGTCAGAACCGCCGGCGCGGGTCGTCCCTCTGCCGGTTGTTTCTCGGCCGGTTGTTTCTCGATCGATCGTTTCTCGACCGATCCGTCAACTGTCGAGGAGGACATCTTCCTCCTCTTCTGTCCGCCCGCTGCGAGGACTGCTGCTCGGGCCGCTGCTAGCGGCGGCGCTGGCGCCGGTACCGCTATCTTCGACGGCCTCCGCGCCTCCATCCCGCTGCGATTCGTCCAGCAGCCGCAGGCCTTCCATCAGCAGGCCTTGGGTATTGAGTTTGGTGGTTTCCTGATCGGTCTTGCCCTCGAAGTTGAGTTCGAAGTTGCCGCCCGTCCAACGCAGAACTTTGAATACCGCTTCGTCGCCCGACAAAGTGTCGCCCGACAAAGTTCCGTAAGTCGCGTGCTTCACCTGCCCCTCGGCAACGAAGACTTCGCACTTCTCCCCCTCGTTGTTCAGTTTGAGCTGGCAGCTCTTGCGGCCCATTTCGAGCGACTGCATCAGATCGATCACGTTCATCTGCGCCAGGTTCCCGCGCACCACGCCGTCGGAGGGCGCGGTCTTTGCCATCTTCTCGAGCGCGATGCGGTCCGCGGTCCGCTTGATGCGGCGCGTGGCCTCTTTCAGGAAGAAGGGTTTGGCCAGGTAGTCGTCGGCGGCATCCTGCGGCGAAAGCCGCTCGTCAATGTCAGTCCTGCTCGCCATCAATATCGCGGAGAAATTCGCCGTGGCCGGCCGGCTCTTCAGCTTCTCGACCAGTTGGCGCCCATCCATGCCGGGCATGCGGTAGTCGCAGACCACCAGGTCCGGAGGATCGTCCACCGCCTTCAGCAACGCATCCGCCGCATCCCCGGCAGCCATAACTCGCGCGAATGGCGCCAGCGCATGTTCCAGCATCCCCAGCACCATCGGGTTATCATCCACCAAGAGGAGTTTGACGTCGTTCGCCATGGAATCACTGTGAAATGCACGTTACTTCTTTGCGCGCCGGTACTCTCCGCTCTTGCCGCCGGTCTTGCGTTCCAACACAATGTCACGAATCTCAATGCCCTTGTCCACCCCCTTAAGCATGTCATAAATCGTTAGCGCCGAAATGCTGGCGGCGACGAGGGCTTCCATCTCGACGCCGGTTTCGGCGGTGGTCACGACTTTGGAGGTGATGGCGACGCCATTCTCGCATAGGCTCATCTCGACATCAACGTGCGAGAGAGGCAACGCATGGCACATCGGGATCAGATCGGCCGTGCGCTTGGCGGCCATGATTCCGGCTATGCGCGCTACTTCCAGCGGATCGCCTTTGGGATTTTTCGGGAGCGCTTTCAGCACGGCCGGTCTCACGCGCACAAAGGCGCTGGCCTCGGCCTCGCGCTTGGTGGCTGGTTTGCCGGAGACATCCACCATGCGGGCGCGGCCGGCTGCATCGTAGTGGGAAAGCTTGTTCGCTCTTGCCATTGCAGAACTCTATCTTACATGGAACGCCGCAAGGGTAGAGACACGTCGGCGGCTAAAGCCGGCACAGATTCCGCGGCACTCGGCATCGCTGAAGCGATGCCCCGATACGAATCGTGAGTTTTTCCGCAGCCCGCGAAGGGCGCGCCTTTCAAAGCAGGTCAGCACAGCATTACGGCGACCCATTCGCCTGCGGAAATTTGCTCTCGATGCGGCGGGACGACGAGGTAGCAAGTGGCGCGGGACTGGGTTGCGATGTCGCCCGATCCCTGCCAGGGCACAGGCTCCGCCTGCGATTCTTCGTACCTGCCAGAAAGAATCGCGGGGAGGAATCGCGTTAGTCCAGACTTGACTCGGATTTCGGATTTCAGACGGGCGTGCAGGAAGGTGAGCGGGCGCGGGGACATGCCTGCCAGCGCTTCGAGCATGGGTCTGGCAAACAGTTCGAAGGTGACCATGGTGGAGACGGGGTTGCCGGGAAGGCCGAAGAAATATTTGTGCGGCGTTTTCTGCGAGACCGGGGCTGAAGGCCCTTCGCGGGCGAGGGCGCCCGCGCCACACAAGCCGCACTTGACGCGGCCGAATACCACCGGCTTGCCGGGCTGGATTTTCGCTCCGGTGAAAAAAAATTCGGCTTGCATTTCGGCCAGCACCGGCTCCACCAAATCGTAGCGTCCCATGGAGACGCCGCCGGTGATGATGAGCATGTCGGACTGAAGTCCTTGCTCCATCAGTTGCCGCAGACGGCGCGGCTCATCGGGAGCGATGGGTAAAAGCACGGGCTGGCCGCCGGCTTCCTGGATTTGTACCGCGAGCGAATACGAGTTGGAGTTGCGAATCTGCGTGGTCCCGATTGCGGCATCGACCTCGACGATCTCATCGCCCGTGGTGAGGACGGCTACGCGCGGACGAACAAATACCTGTAACCTCGATTTGCCGACCGAGGCAGCGAGAGCGATGGCTGCCCGGTTCAGGCGCGTGCCGCGATCGAGCACGAGGCTGCTGCGTTTGGCCTCGGCTCCCTGAGCTACAACGTTTTCGCCCGGGACGATGCTCTTTATGATTTCGACGGAATCTTGTTGCAGCGACGTGTACTCCACCATCACCACGGCGTCTGCGCCTTGCGGCACGGGGGCGCCCGTCATGATGGAGAATGCTTCGCCGCGATTCAGTGTGGATGGAACTTGAGTGGGAAGCGGACCGGCTTTGATCTCTCCGATTATTTTTAGCCTGGCGGGAAGCGTTGCGAGATCGGCCGCGCGTACGGCGTAGCCATCGCGCGTGGCTCGCGGAAAGGGAGGAATGTCGCGATCGGCGGCGATAGGCTCGGCGAGAATTCGCCCGGCGGCGCGCAGCAGGTCCACGGGTTCCTCCGCGCTTGGAGTCACGTGTGAAGCCTGCTCTTCGACAACGCGGCGGGCGTCTTCGAAGGTTAGTACCAGGGATTGAGTTGGAGATGCGGCCACAGAGAGATGATAGTGGAAGGGAGGGTGACGGGTTGCGGATTCGCGATGCTCTTGATTCGCGATGGCAAGGTTATTAGTTCATTATGTTCGCCTCCTTATCTTGGCACAGACCAAATTGGCTAGTCAGTCGATCATACTCGAAGCAGAAGCGTGTCCAATGGACCGGGAGCGCGTCACCTACGTGGGTTGCTGGCGTAGGCACGAAGGAGGTGTCCCAATACGCCACATATCCCCATACGTAAAGGAAACTTGTTCCGTCCATAATCTCCTTGTACTGTTTTTCGACGAAGTAGCTGGGATCATCGGTTGCTTCCATGATGAATGGGGATTGCGGTGGCAAGGCGCCAATGTCCGAGCACGGGGCTCCGGGATATTGGTAATCCCAAGGACCGCCAAGCTCGCCGCGGGCAGACACGAACAGCCGCCTGCAAAACCTGACGTTGAGCGCAGGAGTTTTTCCTGTATTGACGAAAATTATTTGAGCCTGAAAACGATCAGTCGGTTTGAACTGAATAATCGTGGCGCCTCGGCCTCCTATCCACGGGCGTTGATCGAGCTTGGAGGCGGAAATACTGGCATCCAAAGTCTTTTTTGCATTCTGCGAAGCCTCAGTTACCGCTTTTTCCGAAACATTGGCTTCTCGCTTCAGTTCAGTTACGGCGTTCGCAGTTTCCGCTCTGATCTTGTCGGCGCTCGTGGAGAAACTCCTAGCCGCTCCGGCGATCTTAGTGGCAGCACCGGCTTGAGTCTCGGCAGCAGCGATGATCCGATTGGTGTCCACTTTGCTCTTCCTAATCTCGGCGAGGGTCTTATTGGCAATGTGGGCTTGCCAAGCGCTTACGCCTCCCGCGAGTACCGCACAGAGAGCGAGAGCGCCCGTAAATGTCGTCAGTCTTCTGTTGACGGTGAGCTGATCCTCCTTGTACTTTGCATCGCGCTTCTTGGCGTCTTCCTGCTCACGCGCAAGGTCATCTATTCGCTGGGCGTCGAAGACCGGGACCCCGCCTTCATAGTGAAATACGGGCTTGTGTTCGGATGTATCGTGGTCAGTCAAATTGCCTTTCCTGATCCCGAGAAGGCTTCTAGGATAGAAACACGAGGACGCTGGAACATCGGATGGCCTGGAGGTGCAAGGGAACTTTGGCCGGGGATGAAAGCGTTGCTCAAAGTCCCCAAAGCCGACATTGTACCGTGAAAAAAGCGGACTGAGCGATCAAAAGCATCCCTCGGCGGCCAGGGCCCCGCTGATTTGGAGGGGACTTTACGGCACGGCTGAAGCCNNTTACGGCATCGCTGACGCGATGCCCTGATACTAACCGGGTTTCGCTTTGCGGCACCTGAAGTATTCGGCCCATGCTTTGCGTCCCTTAGCGGCTGAAGCCGCTTTGGTTTGGGGACTTTACGGCACGGCTGAAGCCGTGCCCTTTCAAAACAGCCGTCCCTTTCAAAACAGGCGTGCCCTTTCAAAACAGCCGTGCCTTTTCAAAACACTAGCGGGCTAGTTCCTGGCCCAGAACGGTGGGATTGGTGGCGAAGGAGATGCCGGTTTCGAGATCGACCACACGGTCGCGGACCAACTGGGCGATTTCGCCGTCGAAGTGTTGCATGCCCTCGGAGGCGCCTGCCTTCATTGCGTCGAGCAATGTTTTGCCGTCGCGCTCGCCTTTCTCGATGCACTCCCGGGTGCGAAAATTGGCTTTCAGGATTTCGGCGACCGGGACACGGCCGCTGCGGTCAGTCTTCGGCAAGAGCCGCTGGCAGACGATGTAGCGAAACGATCGGGCGAAACGCTCCCGCGCATTTTGCTGATCGCCGGGCAGGAACGAACCGACAATGCGCTCGACGGTTTTGGGGGCGTCCATGGTATTGAGGCTGGAAAGCACCAGGTGGCCGGTCTCGGCGGCTTCCAGGACGATCTCGATGGTTTCGCGGTCGCGCATCTCGCCCACCATAATGACTTTGGGCGCCTGCCGCAGCGCGGAGCGCAAGGCATGGGCAAAGCTTGGGGTGTCGCTATGCAGTTCGCGCTGATGGACGGTGGAGCACTTGTGGTTGTGCAGGAACTCGATGGGATCTTCCACGGTGATGATGTGATAATTCTTCTCGCGATTGATGCAATCGAGCAGCACGGCCAGAGTGGAAGACTTGCCGGATCCCGCAGGCCCGGTAACGAGCACGATTCCATCGCGCAGTTTAGCCACATCGGCCAGGTGCGAAGGCAAAGCGAGCGAGGCGAAATCCGGGATCGCGGTGGGAAGCACCCGCATCACGATCGCGCAACTGCCGCGCTGGATGAAGATATTGACGCGAAACCGGGCCACGCCGGCCAAGCCGTAGGAGATGTCGCACGATCCGTGCTCGCGCAACGTGGCGAGCGCTTGTTTGTTGTCGCCAATCAGGTCGGCGGCGATATGGCGGGTGTCATCGGGAGTAAGCGTCGCCAGTCCCGGTGCCTGCACGGCAATGAGCTGGCCGTAAACCTGCACTTGCGGAGGCCTTCCGGGAGAGAAAATCAGATCGCTGATTTTTTCGGCGGCACGCAGCATCGCTTCCAGCAAAGCCGGAGTAGCCACTTTGCCGCTGCCGGAATAGCCTTCCAAGGAAACTGAAATTGCGGCGCTGCCAGGTGCTGCCATTCCACCCTCGCATTAACCTGTTCTTATTCTTAATTCTTAGGGAATTGCACGGATCACAGAAGGGAGAACCGAGCCAACTGGAGTTAGCCCATTGGCTACACTTTACCGCGCTGGCGGGGGAAACGTAAGGACAGTAAAGTACACAGCCCTTGGTAACGCGGAGACGATCGGCCGGGCAGAAAAAGGGTGGCCGTTAGGCCGAGCCTCGTAGCTCAATCCATGCCGGGCGTGTGGAAGAATCGCTATTTCTTAACGGCGGCCTTCTTTTTCGTACCGAAGCCGGTTTCGATGGGAGCCCCTATGCTGGCCAGCATCTGCTTGGCGACGTCGGCGTACGAGCCGGTGGGCTGGAGCTCAAGGTATTTCTGGAAAGCCTCAGCCGTGCCCTGGGGCGCAACCATTTTGTCGCCTTGCAGCGTGGCCTTGCCGATGAGGTTCACGCCCTTCTGGTAATAGGCATCTGCCCGATTGGGATCGGCAGCGATGCATTTGTCGAAGGCCGCGATGGCGTCATCGACCTTGCCCGCGTTGGTCAAGACCGCACCGGCATTGTAGTAATATCCCGCAGCGCCCTCGGGATTGACCTGGGCCGCCTGGGTATATGCCTTCACTGCGTCGTCGATCTTGCCGGACTTACCGGCGGCCTCACCGAAGTTGTTGTAATACGCCGCCAGGTGCTTGTTATCGTCGGGATTCTTCTTGGTGGCGGCATCCATGCTTTTTTGCTTGATATCCACAGCCTTCCGATAGTCGGCGGCAGCCTCATCCAGGCGCTTCGACTTCTCCGCGCGATCTGTCTGCTTGAGCGCCGAGCCGAGATAGGCATCGGCGAGTTGTGCCCAGATTATGTCGCGCGTCGCATCCATCTGCGTGGCTTCCGTTAAGGTGGCGATGGCGGTATCGAAGTCTCCAGCCTTCATTGCGGTGTTCGCGGCAACGATCTTTTCGTTCAGGACCTTCACCGTATTGACTTCCTTTTTCTGTTTTTCCTGCGCTTCCTGCTGAGCTTTGATCTGTTCTGGAGTGAGGCCCTGGCCCTTCGCCGCATCCTCGGCCTGCTTCTTCATGTCGAAGTCGAGCGTGTTCTCGTCGAGCGTGACTTGAAATTTGTTGAAGTGGAAGAGTTCCTTGTTGGCTTTGGCGTCGTCCGCATTCTTGTACAGCGTGACCTTATAGTTGCCAGCCACAACGCCCAGTGAGAAATACTCGCCCTTCTTGTTGGTCTTGAGGTTGTATTTCTGGCCATTGTCCTGGTTGGCGAAGACTACCACTCCATCGACGATAGGGGCGCCTTGAGCGTCCTTGCAAACGCCCTTGACCGTTCCCGACGAACCCTGCGCGAAACCCGGGAGTGCGCACGGTCCCAGCATTAATAGAACGAAAGCGAACATTGCAAAATGGTTCTTCATCGTTGCCTCCCGGCCTTGCCGCAATTCTTGAATGACGATTCTTGATTATCGAATGAAAACCGCGGCTTGAGCCGCTTCGCTGTTTTCAATCAACCATCAACGATCCACAATCAACGATCAACCATCACAATTCAACAATTTCTTTCTCCGCGTACAGAATCGGATCCGCGGTTCCCGCAGCCGCAAACGCCCGCAGCCTTAACACGCAGCTGTCACAGACGCCGCACGCCTGATCCTGGCGACTGTAGCATGACCAAGTTAAATCGAATGGCGCGTCCAATTCAAGGCCAAGGCGGACAATCTCCGCCTTACGCATGCCGATGAGGGGTGTGACGATTTCGATGTTTCCTTCTTGCGTGCCGGTCTTGATCACTTGATTGAACGCCTCGTAATACGCCGGCCGGCAATCGGGATAGCCGGAACTATCTTGTTCTACGGCGCCGATATAGACCTTCCCGGCTCCCAGCACTTCCGCCCAGCTTACGGCGGCGGCCAGGAAATGCGCGTTGCGAAAGGGCACATAGGTTACGGGAAGGTTGTGGCCCATGGCGTGACCAACTGCCTGCCCCGCGGGCACGGCAATGTTTTCGTCGGTGAGCGCCGAGCCTCCGATGGCGCGCAGAGCTTCGTTGCGCAGCAAGAGTTTGTCCCGAATATTCAGGCGCCGGCAAATTGCCAGGAAGGATTGGCGCTCACGGTCTTCGGTGCGCTGTCCATAACTGACGTGCAACGCCGCGGCAGCATAGTCGCGAGCCGCCAGCGCCGCGCACACGCAGGAATCCATCCCTCCGCTGAGCAACACGATTGCCCGGGATTTTGTTGGGTGCGCCATCTCTAGCCGGAGATCGTCGAACAGCCGATTGTGGATTTCTTGATGATTGACCAAAAAGCCGTGTGCCGGTATTTGTCAATCGAGAATCGACAATCGATAAATTTGACAATCAATAAATCGACAATCCTTCAAACCCCCCTCACCGCCGGATCCCAGATGAACTTGTGCAACTGCAATCCCAGGCGTGCCCGAACGTCATCGGCGAGCATCCACTCCG
This sequence comes from Acidobacteriaceae bacterium, assembly GCA_003131585.1. GTDB lineage: Bacteria > Acidobacteriota > Terriglobia > Terriglobales > Acidobacteriaceae > Sulfotelmatobacter. The sequence continues at coordinate 43,984 of PKVW01000031.1, read as the reverse complement.
CCAATTGCCGCGGATCGAGCAGGCAGTGCGAACTGTCCCGCGCCCCAGTCGCGTCCTTGCGAAAAGCCGGCGAGAACAGGACCGCATGCACGCGCTCCGCCAGACGATGCCGAACTGTGAAGTCCCGCGCAAATTCATAATCCGCCCGCCCGCTCAACACAAACTTGACTTCATCGTGCGCGGCCAGGGTCTCCAGATTTTCGGTATGAAATGTATGGGCCTCGCCAGAATCCGGACACTTCACGTCGACGATCTTGACGATTTCCGCGGGTACCCGCTCCAGCGGCCGCTCTCCGCTGGTTTCCAGCAGTACCTGGTATCCGGCTTCCAGCAACTGCCGCATCAGCGGCAGCAGTTCGCGCTCCTGCAGCATGGGTTCGCCGCCGGTGATCTCCACCAGGCCGCCGTTGGGGCTGAGCCGCTTCACCTCGCCGCAAACTTCGTCCGAAGTCATCTTGCGTCCGCCCTGAAACGTATACTCACTGTCGCACCAGGCGCAGCGCAGATTACATCCCGTCAGCCGCACAAATACACACGGCAACCCGGCATGCGTCGACTCCCCCTGCAGCGATTTGTAGATTTCGGTGATCTGCATTTGTGAGTAGCGCCAGCGGCCTGCCCTGAGCGAAGCCGAAGGGTTTCGCCGGCCCGGTCGCGGCCGGGCCGCCCGCTGGACAGCCGCCGGGACTGTCGGCGCTACGGTTCCGAATACTTCGCTGTCGTGGTGTCGGTCTCAAACACGGTTACGTCTTTCACCCGCACGCGGCCGTTGGTGACGCTCTTCAAACGCGCGTTCGATTCGTCATAGAAATACTTGGCCAGATTCTCCGCCGACGGATTGATCGCGGTAAACGGCTCGATGTCGTTGATCATCTGGTGATCGAGCCGTTCGATGACGTGTTTCATCACCTCGCGCAGATCTTTAAAATCGAGCAGCAGTCCGGCCTTATCCAACTCGGCCCCGGCGAGCGTCACCCGGATCTTGTAGTTATGACCGTGGGGATTTTCGCACTTGCCTTTGTAGTTGCGCAGGTAATGCCCCGCGGCAAAGGTATCGTCAACCGTCACTTCGAACATGCATTCCTCAGCGGCTCCGCGAGGAAACAGGCCAGGCCACGTTCCATTGCGAAACATCCTATTGTACCGCGCCGCCGCCGCAGTCCCCGGCGGCAATGCCGCTTGACGGTCTCCCATCCCGAAAGGTAGCTTGCCTATTCGGTTCCTTACTGGAGGGGAGCACGTATGCCGCGTCGCAATCGCTCGTTCCTGGTTCTCGTTACCCTGGCGTTAACCGCCAATCTCGCCGCCCAGAGCAAGCCCGAGGCGCCGGAGTACGATGCCAAGGAACACTACACCAAGTACGAGTACAGAATCCCCATGCGCGATGGCGTGCGCCTCTTCACCTCGGTATACGTGCCCAAGGATAGTTCCCGCGCCTACCCGTTTCTGATCAATCGAACCCCTTACAGCGTGGGTCCGTATGGAGTGGATCAGTTCCGTAAGCAGCTCGGCCCGTCGCCTGACTTCGACAAGGCGGGATACGTTTTCGTCTTCCAGGATGTGCGCGGGCGTTATATGTCGGAAGGTACATTCATCGAGATGCGGCCGCACATCGACAATAAGAGATCCAAGCAAGATGTGGACGACGCCAGCGATCTCTACGACAGCATCGACTGGCTGCTCAAGAACGTGCCCAACAACAACGGAAACGCCGGCATATGGGGCATTTCGTATCCTGGATTTTTCACCTCGGCCAGCATCATCGACTCGCATCCGGCGCTCAAGGCGGCCTCGCCGCAGGCTCCCATGACCGATCTTTTCATGGGGGACGACGCCTACCACGGCGGCGCGTTCATGCTGAACGCCAACTTCGGTTTCTACAGCTCGTTCAAACCGCAGGAAAATCCCCAGCTTCCGCCCAAGACTTTCGTCCCCTTCGATTACGGAACCAAAGATGGTTACGAGTTTTACCTAAACGCGGGGCCACTCTCCAATCTCGCAAAATATCTCGAAGGCAAAAGCGCGCTCTGGGACGACCAGGTGAAGCATGATACCTATGACGATTATTGGAAGGCGCGCAATCTGGCGCCGCACATGAAGAATATTCACTGCGCCGTGCTCACCGTTGGGGATGGTTCGACGCCGAAGACCTGCAAGGTCCGTTCAGCACGTTCCACGCGATCGACAAGAACAACTCCGGGATCTTCAACGCGCTCGTGGTCGGCCCGTGGGTTCACGGCGGCTGGGGACGGTACGACGGCGATCACCTGGGACGGGTGGAATTCGCTTTCAAAACGGGGGACTATTACCGGAAAAACATTCTGTTTCCGTTCTTCGAGCAGTACCTCAAAGGCAACAGTGATGCGAAACTTCCTAAAGCGTATGTCTTCGAGACCGGCACGAATGTCTGGAGGCGCTATTCGGCGTGGCCTCCGAAGGATGCCGAGGCGAAGACACTTTATTTCCGCGCGGGTGGCGGACTTTCGTTCGATCCGCCCGCTTCCGACTCGCCCGCGTTCGATGAATACGTCAGCGATCCGGCCAAGCCGGTGCCCTTCGTCAACTACACGGCGACGAGCGTTCCGCAGGAATATATGGTTTCCGATCAGCGCTTCGCGGCCAGCAGAACCGATGTTCTGGTTTATGAAACGCCGGTGCTGCAAGAAGACGTAACCATTGCCGGTCCTGTCTCGCCGCGCGTTTTCGTTTCGACCAGCGGAACGGATTCCGATTGGGATGTGAAGCTGATCGACGTGTACCCAGCCGACTACCCCGACAGCAAGTTCGACGAGCCCCGACCCGAAGACAAAGGCAAACCCCGTACCGACGTGCCTCCGCCCTCCTTCAGCATGGGCGGATATCAGCAACTGGTGCGCGGCGAGCCGTTTCGTGGAAAGTTCCGCCACAGTTTCGAAAAGCCCGAGCCCTTCACCCCGGGCAAGGTCGAGGAGATCGACTTCAACATGCAGGACGTCAACCACACCTTCCGGCGCGGCCACCGCATTATGGTGCAGATTCAGAGTTCATGGTTCCCGCTTACTGACCGCAATCCGCAGACCTTTGTCAACATCCCCGACGCCAAGGCCTCGGACTTCGTGAAAGCGACCGAGCGCCTGTATCACACCAAGGGAGAGGCTTCGGGGATTGCGGTGCAGGTGCTGGCAAGCCCGGGAGTGGCGGAAGAGCACAAATAGCCACGACTATTCACATGACACAAACGCCAAGTTCATATACATTCGCATTCGGGCTATACCGGATATTCCCAATATGAATCAGGGGAGGAGCCTGATTTGTCGTCATCGAGTACCAAGGTACCCTTTTCCTGGTACGGAGGATGCAGTACGGTTCGTTAGCCAAGAACTTGACACGCGGGGCTACAATCGTGACATTAGTAACTGAGAAGGAGAAACATCGATTGGCAACGCGAGCAGTAAGCCCCACCACGCATCAGTCCCCCGCAAGTGATCGGCGCGAAACGAAACTATCTCGCGCCGACGCGGCCAAGCAATTGGCGGGTCTTGTCGAGCGTGACATGGAGCGGCAACGGCTATCAGAAGAGGAAAAGAACGGCAGAGTAAATCGGTTTGTAGCTTTTGTGAAGAGCCTCAAGAAGCACTCTCGTAAATCTTAAGCGCATCATTGTACGCGTCACTCCCCTCTCTCAGTCCTAATTCAACGAGTCCCTTCTTGAACGTTGCAACATCCTGTCTAAGCAATTCATTCATCCGCCTTTCGACTTTCTTGGCACGGCCTGCGGCTTCCGCGAGGCCGGTTTTTGGTTTGAGGAATTCGAAAATATTCATTTCGCGCGCATCCATTCAGGCTTGCATTGGACGTTGTATTGTACTGCGCCGTGCCAAGTCACATAGCGTGCAAATAGCAGGTTCAACTCAGGAGAAAGCCCGGAGCGGGAATAGACCGAATCCATAGCCACCTAGGTGCGCTGTTTCGGCGGCAAGCTGCGGTACAATGACAAGCACTCGCTTCGTCACTCCGTGTTCATCCGCGCGTGCGGGATCACAGCGAGGCGGTTAAGGACAGGTGCTCATGAACGTGCTGTTGCTTTCGATGCCCGATTCCTTCGAACACATGCCACCAGTCGCGATTCGCATGCCCAATGGTGCGCTCACGTCCCTTGCGGGAAATGTCGATCCGCAGCATCGCGTCGCCGTGGCTGACTTGATCCTGGTGCAGCGCCAGGTTCGTGAAACTGTCACCCGGCTTGTTCGCGAGCTTGATCCGGAAGTCGTCGGACTCTCCATCATGACGTTTCAGCGGCGCACTGCCGCTCGCATCATGGAACTGGTGCGCGCTCTCCGGCCGGGAGTGAAGATCGTGGTGGGTGGGTACGATCCCAGCCTTGCCCCCGAAGCTTACGAGGAATTGGATGTCGATTATCTGGTGCGCAGCGAGGGGGAAGTCACCTTCCGCGAATTATTGCGCGCGGTCGAGCGGGGCTCCGGGTTCGATCGGATCTGCGGCCTCTCCTACCGGAACGGCGGGAGTTGGGCGCACAATCCCGATCGCGCGCCGCACCGGCTGGAAGACAGCGAAATCCGCCAGCCGAACCGCGATGCGCGCGTGCTGACGGGATATACGCTGATGGGTCGGCAGGTGGACGTGATCGAGACCTCGCGGGGCTGCACCTTCGATTGCAGTTTCTGCTCCATCATCGAGATGCGCGGCCGCAACTTCCATACCTACTCTTTCGACCGCGTGTTGGCGGACATTCGCGACGCCCGCGATCACGGCGCTCGAACCATTTTCCTGGTCGACGACAACATTTCGCTGAACGTGAAACGCTTTGAGGCGCTGTGCGAGGCGATCATCGCCGCCGGCCTGCACAAGCTCGACTACTTCGTGCAGGCCATGACCTCAGCCATCGCCAACCACGGGGAAACGCTCGCCCCGCTGATGCGGCGAGCCGGATTCCGCTACGTTTTTCTCGGTATCGAGAACATCCTCGAGAACGACCTGGAGTTTCTGAAGGCATCGGCCAAGAACACCGAGCGGACCAACGGCCAAAATACCGGGAACGCCACCCTCAAAGCCATCGATTACCTGCACCGCAACCAGATGTATGTAGTCGGAGGATTGATCGTGGGCAGTCCGGGCGACACGCGCGAGTCGATCGAAGCCAATCTGGAATTTGCCCGCCAGTATGTGGATTGGCCCTACATTCAGCATCCCACGCCGTATCCGCGCACGCCCATGACGAAAGATTTCCGCGATCAGGGCTTGATCATGAACGAGCGGCTTGAGGAATATGACGGAACCACCGCCGTGGTGCGGACCGAGCACTTGCCCGCAGAGGAAGTGGAATTCATGCGCTGGAAGGCCGAACGCTGGATGAAAGTTCATCATGTCCCGGCGGCGCTCAAGCATGATCCGAAGTTTGTTCTGACGACTGGATGGAAGATGTTTGCGCACACTTTCCGTGGAAGCTCAATCCGCTCGGCGTTGGGGTTGGAAAGCCAGAAGAAGGTGTTTGAACGGTATCGGGAGATTCGGCGGGCGGAGCGGGAGTATGTATGAGGCAGATGCGCGGTGATAAACCGCTGTCTGGGGCCTGTGGATGCTGAAAAAGACCGCTGGAAGTCGCCGTAAGTTCCTGAGAAAAAAAAGGGACAATCCTCCGACGTTGCTGCCACTGGCTCAGTGCAGGAACTGAACGGGCGGTTTCGAAGCAGGCGAAGCAAGCCGGTATCGATTGAGGAGATGAACGCCGCTATCGTCCGCGGTGCGCTGAAAGGAAACACCTAGGGGAGTTCGATTCCCCGTTAGACTCTCCTCATTCACCGACTCCGAAGAACTCCTCCACCACCCGCATCTCGGTAGTCTTCTTATAATTCGGCAGGCTCTCGATGAACACGCGTCCGTACTGCTTCTTGAGAATGCGATTATCGAGCAGCACCAGCAAGCCGCGGTCGTGCAGCGACCGGATCAGGCGTCCGAAGCCTTGTTTCAGCGTAATCACCGCCGCCGGCACTTGGTATTGAAAAAACGCGTTGCCTCCATCGGCGTCAATCGCTTTCACGCGCGCGGCGACAACTGGATCGCTGGGCACCGCAAACGGCAGGCGATCGATGATGACGCAACTCAACTGCTCGCCCTGTACGTCCACGCCCTGCCAGAACGACGAAGTCGCAAACAGCACCGCATTCGGCGTCAGCCGGAACTCCTCGAGCAGCGCGCTCTTGGGTGCGTCGCCCTGCCGCAGCATGGGGAACTCCAACTCCCCCAGCAACCGCTGGTAAATGTCATTCATCTGCGCATAGCTGGTGAAGAGCACGAAGGCGCGCCCGCGGGTAATCGCGAGCAGCTGGCGAATGCGCTCCGCCGCCTTCGCCGTGAACTGTGGCGTCCGCGCATCGGGCAAATCGGGGGGCACGTAAAACAACGCCTGATTTTCATAGTCGAAGTGCGAAGGCAGCACCGACTCGCGCGCATGCTCCAATCCCAGCCGCTGCCGGATGTATTCGAACTCTCCGCCCACGGCGAGCGTCGCCGAAGTCAGCACCGCGCACTCCAGTTTCGACCAAAGGCACTCGCGCAGGATAGGGCCGACGTCGATAGGGGTGGCCTGCAAGAAAACGTTTTGCCTTCCGCGAGCATTGCCCCCAGGGGCTGAAGCCCCCTTCCCGGGATGCTGCCTTTCGGCACGGCTGAAGCCGTGCCCTTCCCGAGCGCTTCCCCGGCCGCCGCGCCGCTCGATCCAAAACACTGTGTTGCGATCGTCCGACTCCATGGCGAAACCCAGTTGCACCTGGATCTCCTGCGCTCGCCGCACGAAGTTGAAAATTTCCTCGGGCTTCTGCGGCAGGGCTTCGAGTTCGCCCGCCAGCCGCGTCAACGCCTGATTGAGCGCGAGGAACTCGTCGCCGTTTTCTTCCAGAAACTCCCGCCGTGACTCAAACGCAAAGCGTCCCTCGCCCGGCGGCAAAAGCGAAAAGAAGAACTGTGACCGCTCCCGCAAACTCCCCAGCGCTCCGGAAAGCGACGCCGAAAGCATCCGGTTATGTTGCAGCGACACCTCGACGTCCCGCGCCAGATCCTCCACGCGCAGGTTGCTCACGGAGATTCCGAAATAGTTCCCCGCCACATCCTCCAGTTCGTGCGCTTCATCGAAAATCACCGCCGCCGCATCCGGCAGGATGCCCGCATCGGGCGCGCCTTCGGCCTGCAGCTTAATGGCGAGATCGGCGAAGAACAAATGATGATTGACGATAATAATGTCGCTCTCCATCCCGCGCCGGCGCATTTCGGTAATGAAGCAGCGCTCCCACTCGCTGCACTTCTGTCCGATGCACGCCTCCGAGCGCGCATCGATCTTGTGCCAGAGCGCGCTGGTCTCGGGAAGCTCGGCAAGTTCCGCACGGTCGCCGGTTCCGGTCGTCTTCTCCCACGCGGCAATCGCGCGATATTGTTCAATCTCCTCCAACCCGCTCAGCACCGGCTGATCGGTAAGATCGTAGAGCTTCTTGCGGCACAAATAATTGTTGCGCCCCTTCATGTAGCAGACGGAAAGACGGCGGCTTGTTTCTGTTTTGCCGCCGGTTGCGCCAAACAGCGCCTGCTCCAGGAAAGGTATGTCCTTGTAGAAAAGTTGTTCCTGCAAATTCTTCGTGCCCGTCGAGATGATCACCCGCTTGCCCGAGCGGATCACCGGCATCAGGTAGGCCAGCGTCTTTCCCGTGCCTGTACCGGCTTCCACAATCAGGTGCCGCTTTTCCTCCAGCGCCTGCTCGACAGCCTGCGCCATCTGCAACTGCCCGCGCCGGAACTCATACGCGGGATGCGTGCGCGCCAGCACTCCTCCGGGCGCGAAGAATTGATGGAGAGATGCTTTGTTTCCGCCGGGTGCCGAGCGACTTGGCGTTGACGGAGACACGGGTTGGGAACCTAAAGCCACGGGAGTCTCTATAATAAACATTCCCGGCTGTCAGCACTGATTGCCACCTAGTTTTGACTCAACCCACTTACAACTCGACCAGCACTCTCGCCACCACGGCGGCCGGCGTCCCCACGCTTGCCATCGTAGGCCGGCCCAACGTAGGCAAGTCCACGCTGTTCAACCGCATTGTCGGCTCACGCCGCGCCATCGTCGGCGACGAGCCCGGCATCACTCGCGACAGACTCTACGGCGATGCGGAGTGGCGCGGCCGCCACATGCGCATCATCGACACCGGCGGCATCCTTCCCGAGGAAAAGGATTTCATCCCGTCGGAGATTTTCCGCCAGGCCCGGGTTGCGTTCGATGAAGCCGCCGCCATCGTCATGGTCGTCGACGGACGCGCCGCGCTCGCCGGCCCCGATCTTGAACTGGTCCGCCTGCTGCGCAAGACCGGGCGTCCGCTCTTCCTCGCGGTCAACAAAGCCGACACCGAAAAGCAGGCGCACATCGTTGACGAATTCCATCGTCTCGGGATCAAGCAGATGTTCCCCATCTCCGCCGAGCACGGGCGCGGGATCGACGATCTACTGGACGCGGTATTGGAAATCCTGCCGCCCGCCAAAGAGCCAACCACAGAGAGCGCAGAGGAGTCAGGACTTGGGGAGGGGTCTCAGCCGCCAGGCGCAGAAACCGCCGAAGTCGAACCAGAAACCGTCTATGAAACCAAGGTCGCCATCATCGGCCATCCCAACGTAGGCAAATCCACGCTGCTGAATTGCCTTACCGCTTCCGACCGCGCTATCGTCTCGCCAATCCCTGGCACGACGCGCGACGCGGTCGACGAAATTGTCGAATGTAATGGCCGCCGCTTTCGCTTCATCGACACTGCCGGCATTCGCCGCAAAGGCAAAACTCACCTGATGGCGGAAAAACTTTCCGTCGTGATGGCGCGCAAGCATCTCGAAGCCGCCGACATCGCGCTGCTCGTCATCGACGCGACCGAAGGCGTAAGCCAGCTCGACGCCGCCATCGCCGGCTACGCCCACGAGAGCGGACGGTCGATGATCGTCGTGGTCAACAAGTGGGATCTCGTCACCAGCGGCGCGCTAAAAGCCGGCCGGCCCTCGAAGGCCATGCGCATGCGGGAGAGCAAGCGCCCCGGCGATCGCCTCGCTTACGAAGATCGCCTGCGCTACGATCTCAAGTTCCTGAACTACGCGCCCATCGTTTTCATCTCCGCCCACACCGGCAAAGGCACGGAGCGAATCTTTCCGCTGCTCGAACAGGTCGCCACCGAGCGCCGCAAGCGCATCCCCACGTCGGCCATGAACCGCTTCATCGAAACCGTGGATTTCGAGCGCGCTTCCGTCCCCATGCGCTCGCGCGTGAAAATTCTCTACATGACGCAGGCCTCGGTCGCCCCGCCGACGTTCGTGCTCTTCACCAACCGCGCCGTGAAGCTGCACTTTTCGTATCAGCGGTTCTTGGAGAATCAGATTCGGAAGGCGTTTGGATTTGTGGGGACGCCGATTTGGATTAAGAATCGGGCGAGGAATTGATCGGGTCGGACCCAGTTGCTATCGTCGCTACTTGCCCTAATCCACTCTGTCCCACTTCTGCTTTCCCCGCACTTACGTGCGGGGCTAATGAATGCCGTCGCTGCGCGACTCGGATGCAGTTTGTTCCACTGTAAAAATGAAATCCAAGCTATGACACAGACTCCTCCGGGACTGAAGCCCGCATCCTTATTGGGCGGTAGCGGCTATTCGTATCGCAGTGCCTCGATTGGATCGAGGCGCGAGGCGCGGACGGCGGGAACCATGCCGCTGATCAGTCCGACGACAGTCAAGATGAGTGTGGCGACGATCAGCGTGCCGGGGGCGATGATCAGGCGGATGTCGCCCGCTTCGGCATTCTTCGCGAACGCGCTGTACAGTGTGAGTCTTCCGACGGAAAGTGAGACTCCATAGGCCAGGATGATTCCCAGCACTCCGCCCATGAAAGTGATGGTGAGAGCTTCGGCGAGGAACTGAAGCAGGATGTGTCCGCGGCGCGCGCCCAGAGCCTTCTCCACACCAATCTCACGCGTACGCTGGGTCACGGAGACCAGCATGATGTTCATCAGACCGACGCCGCCGATGCCCAGGGTCAGCGTGCCGATAAAGCCCAGTAAAATCTTCAGGCCAATGGTGATGACTTCGAACTGGTGAACCTGTTCCATAAGGTTAAACACGCGCACGGCGCGGCGGTCGGTTGGATTAAACTTGTGCTCGGTACCGAGGACGGCGCGCGCCGACTGCTCCAGCCTTTCGTACTCCGGAGTTTCGTAGTTGAACCAAATGGAATCGAGGTAGTGAGTGTCTTTCAGATCGCTCATGGTGGTGAAGGGGACGTAGATGGCGCGGTTGATGTCGTCGTCGCCTTCCTGCATCTTGGTGCTCAGGATGCCGACTACTTCAAAGCTGAGGCCATCGATGCGGATGCGCTCGCCCAGCGCATTCCTTCCGGAAAAAAGTTTTTCTTTGGCCTCCGAGCCAATGACCGCGACGCGGGCGCGCTGCGTCTGGTCCTGCATGTTGAAGAAGCGCCCAGTTCCCAGTTTTAGTGCGCGGACGGACTCGACATTGGGATAATCTCCAGTAACGGCGAAGGTGAAGGTTCGCGTGTCAAACTGAATATTGCATTGCTTGTCTACCTCGGGAGTGATGTGGGTGATCTGCGGAAGATTGGTGGTAAGCGTATCCACATCGTCGATGGTAAAGCGGACCTGCGCCCCCGCCTTCTGGCCACCCGCCTGCATGGAGGTGCGGCCCGGCACCATAATCATCAGCTTGGTGCCAAAGTTGGCGAAAATGGCCTCGCAGGCCCGGCCGAAGCCGTCGCCGTAGGCCAGCAACATAACAACCGTGGCGATGCCCCAAGCCATGCCCAACATAGTGAGTGCGGTGCGGCGGCGGTTGTACCGCATGGCGCCGTAAGCCTCGTGCAGCAAATCGCGGAACATCCCATTTACTCCTGTCGAAGCGCTTCCACGGGTTGCAGCGTGGCGGCTTTGCGCGCGGGGTAAAGTCCCGCGATCACGCCGGCCACAGCCAGGCTGCCAATGGCCAAAATTGCGGTTGCCGGCACGAGTTTGGGAGGATCGAAGCCTCCCGGCCCTTGCTGCGTGCCCATGAGCGCCATGAGCGCGGCGGCGAATCCCATTCCGATCAGCCCGCTAAACAGAGTGAGAATGATTCCTTCCAGGAAAAACTGAGCCAGAATGCTGCGCCGGGTGGCGCCGAGAGCCATGCGCAATCCAATCTCACGAGTGCGTTCGCTGACGGTCACCAGCATGATGTTGATTACGCCAATTGCGCCCAAAGCCAGCGTGACCAGTCCAACCGCGCCCAGAAACATGTTCATGGCGTCGAAGATGGTGCCGACCGCTTTGGAGTTCTGGATGGTGTCCCAGCCCTCGAAGGCATTCTTGTCGTGGTAGTCAAACCCATGATTGCGGGCAACGATCTTGCGAACTTCATCCTGCGCCAGCAGGTGCTCGTCGGTCACGCGAGGCTGATAGTTGACGAAGGAAATAGAATTTTCATGGTTCTCGCCCTTGAGCGGAAACAGAGCCGCCATTACGTGGTAGGGCAAGTAGCCACGCATGTTCGTGGAGTTATCGTCACCGCGACCCACGCGCTGAACCGTGCCGATGACATCGAAGGTGATGTCGTTCAGAATGATGCTTGCGCCCACGGCGGGGCGTCCTGGAAACAGGTTCTTGACGAGTTCATCGCCCAGAACGATGACGTTGCGTCGTTGAGCTTCGTCCAGGCCGTTGAGCCAGCGTCCCTGATTGAGCGGAAGATAGCGGATGTCGCTGAACTGGGGCTCGACTCCGGCAATCTCTCCGTTGGCGCTGGCAAACTCGCTGACCGCGCGCACATCCGTGCGAATCAAAACCGGGGAAGCATTGCGCACGTGCGGGGCTTCTTTGCGGATGTCGGCGTAATCCTCATAGGTAAGCAAGTAGTTGCGCGCGGAGTTCATGCTGCCTTCAACCGTCGGAGCCCGGCCCGGAAAGATAAACATGATGTCCTTGCCATACTGCGCCAACTCGCGCTTGTTGCCCGAGCGGAAGCCCTCGCCTAATCCCACGAGCAGAAGCAAAGATCCCACGCCCCAGGCGATGCCGAACATGGTAAGGAACGAGCGCAGTTTGTGCGCCCAGAGGGTGCGGAAGATTTGCCCGAAGATGTCCAAAACCATGCGCATGAGCTATAAATATATTCTATTACTTGACGGACTTGTCTGGCGTTGGTTAGCAACGACGCAAATTCTTGGGCCATGGCGCGCGGCCCTCCAACGCGATGTCGCGCCGGCGCGAACTTATCCCCGCGCCGCTTGAAGGCCGCCTCAGCCGCCCGTACACTGAGAACATGCACGTCCACGGCCACGGCGGGGGCGGTCCCAAGCGAGTGCTCAAGATCTCGCTCGGCGTAACGCTTGCCTACATCCTGCTGCTGGTGGTGGCGGGTATTCGCGCCCATTCGCTGGCCCTGCTCTCCGAAGCTGGACACAATCTCTCCGATTTCCTGGCTCTGCTGCTTTCTCTGGTTGCGGTTTATTTGCAGGCGCGCCCGGCCAGTTCCACCAAGACGTATGGTTACCATCGCGCCGGAGTGCTGGCCGCGCTGGTGAATGCCGTGTCGCTGGTCGCGGTTTCGTTCTTCATTTTCTACGAGGCATTCCGCCGATTGCGGCATCCCGAGCACGTTCAGGCCTCGGTAATGATGTGGGTCGCCGCCGCGGGCGTGGTGATGAACGGAGTGATCGCGCTGCTGCTCTATCGGTCGGCTGGGCGCTCGGCCGGGCGTTCCGGCGGCGACGTCAACATCCGCAGCGCTCTGCTACATGAAGTCGGCGACACGCTTTCGACCGCTGCCGTCATCGCCGGAGGCTGGGCCATCCTGATCACGGGCGATTACTGGATCGACTCCGCGCTGTCTTTCGGGATCGGCGCGCTGATCCTCTGGTCCGGATTCGGCATCGTGCGTGAAACGCTGAATATTTTGCTCGAAGGCACGCCGCGCGGCGTGAAGCTAGAACTGGTCGAAAGCGCAATCCGCTCCATCGACGGCGTCAACGACGTGCACGATCTGCACTGCTGGAGCATCGGATCGGAAACTCGCGCACTCTCCTGCCACATCGCGATTGCCGACATCCCGCCGTCGGTCAGCGAACGCATCCTGCGCGACGTGAAAGACCGCCTGCACCACAGTTTCCGCATCGACCACACCACCATCCAGTTCGAGCACGCGGAATGCGAAGTGGCGCATGGGTGCGTGATTCCGGTGGGCGAGAGCGAAGGGCAGCAACAGCACAGCCACTGAAGTTGCAGTGGCACCGGACAAGACTCAGGGACATCGAGAATGGCGATTTTGAAAATCGTGCGCGACTCGGGATACTCAGACAGGTTGAGGGCTTATCAAGTCATCCTCGACGGCGCGAAGATCGGAGAAGTCAGGGACGACCAGACACAGCAGTTCGCCATTTCTCCCGGGCAACACACGCTCTCACTCAAGATTGATTGGTGCGGCTCGAAGACGATTGACTTCACAGTTGCCGGAGATGAGGAGATATGGTTCGAAGCCAAATCGAATCTTCGGGGTCTCAAAATCTTCGCCGCCCTGTGGTACGTGATCTTTGATCGCCACTCGTACTTGCTGCTGGAAGGAGTCTGTGACTGCCGGAAACGGAGTAATCGCCCTGCTGCTGTATCGTTTTCCCTGACGACGTCAGGATCAGTATCGCGCTGCTGCATGCGGAATCCTGCCTTCGGCGATCTACTCCGTCTAGTCCTGGGCGCCGTGGAAAATGCGGACGATCTCGACCGCGTTCTGTGAATACGATATACGGCAAGATATGGCAAGCCGCTAAACACGAGTTCGCGCGTGTTCGGTTTTCGCCCTGATCTCCCGTATTCCGGGAACTCTGCGAGCAAGTCGATGCTGTGATGGATGGACAACGCAGCGCGGCGAGCGGCCGCTCCGCTTCGGTGTTGCTCAATGTAATCGCAGATGTTAGTGAAATCGCGAACGGTGGCGTCCGTCCAGCGGATGTGCATCAGCCTGGATACCGCTCGTCGATCATTTTCCTGACATCAGAGTGATCCACAAGCTCCCCACGGTCGGCGGCAGCGAGACCCTTATCTACCTCGCGCAGAAACCACTCGTCGTAATTCACCAGACGCTCTATGGCCTCAACAACAAGCGCTTCGCTGGCACGGCCCTGCTGGGCAGCTAGTCGGCTGAGCTTTGCCTGCAAGTCGGGATTGAGAGGCACATCCATGTCTATTAGGCTAGGGACAGGAGAAGATGGTGTCAAGAGTTTCCGCTCTTGTTCTCGAAAATCTCCCTCACCCGCCCAATCGTATCCGCCTCCTCCGCCGTCTTGTCCGGCCGCAGGCGCACGATCCGCGGGAAGCGCAGCGCGTAGCCGCTGTCATGGCGGTCCGACCGCATCATGTTGTTGAAAGCCACTTCCAGCACAATCCTCGGCTCGACGGTGCGCCGGAAGCCTTGATCTTCAACGGTGTGATCGAGAAACCACTGCGTCATCTCGGCAATTTCAACGTCGGTCAATCCTGAATACGCCTTGCCGATATTCACCAGTTTTTCTTTATTCGCATCCCACACGCCAAACGTGTAGTCGCTGAGCACTCCCACGCGCTTCCCGTGCCCGTACTCGACCGCGGTCACGACTACGTCGAGCGTGGCCAGCTCGCGCTTCATTTTCAGCCAGGACTTGCCGCGCTTTCCCGGCGTGTAAGTTGAGTCGAGGTCTTTGATCATCAGTCCTTCATTGCCCCTTGCCTGCGCAGACGTGAATAGCTTTTCCAGCTCTTCGGGCGAGGCCGCGTGAAAGACTGGCGCACGGATGACGTTGGCCACGGTCGTTTCTTTCTGTATCCCGAAGCCCAACTGATGTTGGGAGTCTTTCGCGTTTCTCCGTTTCTCCGTGCCTCCGTGGTGAATGTTGTTTGTCGTCCTAAGCAGCTCATCCAGTACCCGCGCCCGTTCCCGCAGCGGACGGTCAATCAGCAACTCCCCGTTCGCATACAAAACATCAAACACCAGGTACGCCACGGGCACCTCCCGCAACATCCGCTCGCTGACTTTCTTTCGTCCCAATCGTTGCTGCAACACGCTGAACGGTCGCGCCTGTCCTAGGTTCATCGTGTTCGCCGCACTCGAATCCGTGGGCGTCTCATCCCCCAATTCCGCCAGATCAGCGGCCCCCGGATACTCCCACGCCACGATCTCGCCATCGAGCACCGCATCGTGCGGCAATCCCGTGAGCGCATCGGGCAACTCCGGAAACGATTCGGTGATCTCGTCCCGCGTGCGCGAAAAGAACTTCACTTCGCCGTCAGAGACGTGCGCCTGCGCCCGAATCCCGTCATATTTATCTTCAACGGCAGCTTCAGAAAAATAACTCAGCCCCTCCTCGGCCGACTCGATCGGGCTCGCCAGCATGAATCCCAGAGGATGAAACATCCGCATCTTCATCTCTGCCTCGGCCAGCTTGCCCTCCAGCGCCAGCCGCAGCGTCGCCCCAAGATCCCCCAGCAGCATGTTCGCCCGTTGCACCTCCGCGAGCGTGCGCCCGTACGCTTTGGCAATCGCTCCCTCGACCAGGCTTTCTTTCAGCCCAATCCGTAAATCGCCGGTCACGATCTTCACGATGTATTTGGCTTCGAGCGGCGTGGCCCGCGCCAGCAAATCGCGAACCAGCGCAGTCTTCGCCGTCGGCCCGCGCGCCGCCGCGATCTCACCAAAAAGCTGGCTTACTTCCAGAATGCCCAAGTCCTGTCCGGAGCTTTGTCCGGAGCCTTGTCCAGAGCCTCGTCCGGAACCCTGCTCAGACCGCGCGGCCAGGACCTCTCCAGCCACCGCGCCCAAGTCACCATGCTTTCGATAGACGGCCGTCAGCGCGGCTTCGTCTTTCCCGGAGAGCTCCGCCACCACGCGCCACAGCAGCGACCCGCCCACCTGCAACGTCGTCTCTTCCCACGCGGGAAATGCTCTCCCGGAGAGAAACACAGCCGACACCGCGGCCTCGTCCGTGGTGCGTGATTTGAGGTAGTCGGCAACGATCGCCGTCTTCAACAGCTTCTTGGACGTGGCCGCAATGGCTTCACAACTCTCTGCCAGCTTTCGCATGTTGTTCAAGAGACGCTTCGAGCATAGACGAAAGACTTGCGGATTGCCGATCCTCTCGGGATAAGTGCTCCGGATAAATCCGGTCGTCTCTATTACTAGCGGCTTAATTACTAGCGGCTTACTTAAGCGCGTAGGAACCTGCCGCCCCCTGTGGTAACCTAGTCCTTGGCGCTTTTCCCGCCCCGGAGCATCTAACAACCGTGCGTTCTCTGCGAAATTTCGTGCGTTTCCTGGTGGCCGTACAGCTTCTGCCGGCGCTTGAAAGTGGCGAAGAAATCCTGGTCGGAGGGCAAGCCGTGCTCGAGGGCGTAATGATGCGCTCGCCGCACGCTTGGGCAATCGCATGCCGCAAGCCCTCAGGCGAAGTGGTTACCTTGAGCGAACCGCTTGCGCGACCCTCGGAAAAGCATAAATGGATGGCATGGCCCATCCTCCGCGGAGTCATGACACTCGGTTACGCCATGTCGCTTGGCTATCGCGCGCTGCGTTTCTCAGCCAACGTCGCTATTGAAGACGTGATGCAGACCGAAGACTCGACGACGGAGCACGTGGCAAAACCCGCCCCGGCTCTCCCGCCGGCTGTTTCGACTTCCCCAGAAACAAGAGAAAAAGCCGCCACCATCAGCGGATGGCTGGCGGCGGGCAACGTCATCCTCTCGCTCGCGTTCTTCATCTTCATGTACAAGTACCTGCCGCTCCTGGCGGCCACGGAACTCAAGAAGTTCAGCCCCGCCCTCGGCGGCCAGGTCGTGTTCAACCTGGTCGATGGTGCGGTGCGCCTGGTCCTGTTCCTGCTGTTCATCTGGGGAGTCTCGCTGTTTCCCGACATCCGCCGCGTCTACCAGTATCACGGCGCCGAGCACAAGACGGTATTCGCCTTCGAAAACGGCGACCCGCTCTCGACCACGGCCGTGCAGAAGTATTCCACCTTCCATCCCCGCTGTGGCACCAGCTTCCTGATGACCGTGATGCTGATCTCGATCGGCTTCTACATGCTGATTCCGTTTACCACATTCTGGGCGCGTTTCGCTTCGCGCATTGCCCTGCTGCCCGTGATCGCCGGCGTGTCTTACGAAATCATCCGCTTCGCCGCTAAACACCGCGGCTCGCTGTTTGCCCTGATGACCGCCCCCGGCCTGTGGCTGCAGCGTATTACCACTCAGCCTCCGTCCGACGAGATGGCCCAATGCGCCATCGATGCCCTCGACCAAGCCATGGCTCTGGAAAAAGAGCGCGGCGGCGAGTTGGTGATTGCCTAGCGGCCCCGCCGCGAATAATTTCCTCTCCTCATCCCCGATATCACTAAAATGAAGCCGTAGCGACGTAACTATTTACGTCTCCACCCGTGCAGGAACTGGACTCAGGCGAAACCGAGAGACACCGATGTTTGAACGCCTCGACCAAATCGAAGTCCGCTACGAAGAGTTGACCAGCGCTCTCGCTTCGCCGGATATCGTCAATGACTCGGCGAAATACCAGAAGACCGCCAAGGCACACAGCGAAGTCGCCCCCGTGGTCGAGAAGTATCGCGAATACAAGGATCTGACGCGTGGCATAGCCGAAAGTAAAGCCATGCTCGCCGAGGAGAAAGATCCCGAGATGCGCGCCTACGCCCAGGAAGAACTCTCCAAGCTGGAGCCGCGCGTGACTGGAATCGAAGAAGAGTTGAAAGTCCTGCTGCTGCCCAAAGACCCCAACGACGAGAAAAATATCATCCTTGAAATCCGCGCCGGCACCGGCGGAGACGAAGCCACGCTCTTCGTCGCCGAAATCTTCCGCATGTATACCCGCTACGCCGAGACCCAGCGCTGGAAAGTCGAAGTGCTGTCGTCTTCGGATTCTTCCGCCGGCGGCCTGAAAGAAGTCATCGCCATCATCGAAGGCAAGCGCGTGTTTTCTCAGCTCAAGTACGAAAGCGGCGTCCACCGCGTGCAGCGCGTCCCCGCCACCGAGCAGCAGGGACGCGTGCATACCTCCGCGGTCACGGTCGCAGTGCTGCCCGAGGCGGAAGACGTCGATATTAAGATCGAAGCCAAAGACCTGCGCATCGACACCTTCTGCTCCTCCGGTCCAGGCGGCCAGTCGGTGAACACCACGTACTCCGCCGTCCGCATCACGCACATTCCCACCAACACCGTCGTCAGCTGCCAGGACGAGAAATCGCAGATTAAGAACCGCGAGAAAGGCATGCGCGTGCTGCGCTCTCGCCTCTACGAAATCGAAATGGAAAAGCAGCAGCAGGCGCTGGCCAAAGAGCGCAAGGCCATGGTGGGTTCCGGCGACCGCAGCGAGAAGATCCGCACCTATAACTTTCCGCAAAACCGCCTCACCGACCACCGCATCGGATTCACCATCCACCAGCTCGAAGCCGTGATGGATGGCAAGCTCCAGCCGCTCTTCGAAGCGCTCAACACGCACTACCAATCGGAAAAGCTGAAGCAGGAAACCACCAGCGCGGTTTAGGAGCTCGTCTGGGGACAGCCGCCCGCGGCGTTGCTCATCGCAGAGGAGAGTTACACGAAACAGCGGCCGGCAGATTGCCCGAACAGAGCGGCGGATAGTAGCAGGGCCGCGAGCAACATTGAGTATCTAAGCGCCATGAAGCCCGTCCCCCGCAACCTGCTCTGCGATTGCATCTCCGCTCAACCCGCCCGGCCCTACTGTGCCGAGGCCCGCGGACCGCGCAGAGCGGCCGCCGGCAGAGAATCCGCCTCGAACGTCGCCAGGTCCATTACTTCCGATGCGTGCTGGATGTCGATGCCGACAATCTTCCCTTTGGCGTCTACATCGATGACCACGCCTTCCTGAATCTCCCGCGAGTCGGCGCTGGGACGCGAGTTCAGGTCGATGTACAGCGAGTCAGTTTCCTGGTCATAGTGCAGTTTCATGATCGGTTCCTTTATGCCGGAGCCTTGAAATCCCGGTCGGGGAATGCATTATGCACCGTCTCACCATCGGCCAAGGTCACCACCCGAAGCACGCGGCCTCCGAACTCCGGTACTCTTCCCCAAACCCGGATTCGCCCGTCCGCTTGGACCGCACGTGCAATAGGCTCGGCCAAAATCCTCTCGCACCACTCTGTCTTGATGTAAGGTCGCTTGCGCACAACCTGCTCGCGAAAGTACCGGGTCGTTTTCATGCCCCACTACAAAATCGTGCAACGCCGGTTCTTCGTTCGAACCCTCCCAGATTATATATCCGAACAATTCCTTGAAGCCGTCTGTGTTGAAATAGGTCCGTGACCCTCCGCCAAGCCCTCACGTCCGCCACCGCCCGCCTCACCACAGATCAAGTCCCTTCCCCGCGCATGAACGCGGAGCTTCTGTTGACGTTCAGCCTCATCTGCGACCGCGCCTACCTCTACGCGCATCCCGAGCGCGAACTCAGCGCCGACGAACAAGCTCGCTACGACGCTGCGCTCGCCGAGCGCGCCCGCGGCGTTCCCGCGCAATACATCACCGGCCATCAGGAATTCTGGGGCATGGATCTCATCGTCACGCCCGCCGTGCTGATCCCGCGCCCCGAGACCGAGCACGTAATCGAAAGCGTGCTGGAACTTGCCCGTGTGAGGCGGACGCCCTCGCCCGCCCCCTCGCCCGCCAGCCTTCTCCGCATCGCCGATGTCGGCACTGGCTCCGGCTGCATCGCACTGGCGCTCGCCAAAGAATTGCCGCAAGCTGAACTCCACGCCACCGATATCTCTGCCGCCGCGCTCGAAGTCGCCCGCGCCAACGCCGCTCGCCACCAACTCGAATCCCGCATTCATTTCCTTGAAACCGACCTGCTTTCAGGATTCGAGGATAACTCCTTCGACTTCATCGTCTCCAACCCTCCGTATGTCGGCGAGTCGGAGGAAGATCAAGTCCAGCTCGAAGTTCGGAAGTTCGAGCCCCGCAATGCCGTGTTTGCCGGTCCTACAGGAGTGGAGATGATCGCCCGCCTGATTCCTCAGGCCCACACAGCGCTCAAGCCCGGAGGTTGGCTGGTCATGGAAATCAGCGGAACGATTGCGGAAGAAGTAAGACGGCTGTTGCGGGACTGGACCGACGTTCTCGTCCGACCGGATCTGCAATCGATCCCGCGCATCGCGCAAGCGCGGAAATGGTCTGGACGGTTGAGCTAGCGCTGGATAGACGCCGGCAAGATCTCTTCCACGTCCACAATGTTCGTAGGATATTTGCCTGTGTAGCAAGCCGAGCAATAAGAAATCTTCGCTCCTTCGCCGCAGGCTTTCTTAAGCCCTTCGAGCGAGAGGTAGGCCAGCGAGTCCGCGCGAATGTACTCGCGAATCTCATCGACGGATTTGTTGGCGGCGATCAGTTGATTCTTCGAAGGCGTGTCCACGCCGTAGTAGCACGGCGAGATCGTGGGCGGGCACGAGATGCGCATGTGTACTTCCTTCGCCCCGGCACTGCGGATCATGCGGACGATCTTGCGGCTGGTGGTGCCGCGCACGATCGAATCGTCGATCAGCACCACGCGTTTGCCTTCCAGAAGCGACCGCACCGGATTCAGCTTCAGCTTCACGCCGAAATCGCGCACGCTCTGGCTCGGTTCTATAAATGTGCGTCCCACATAGTGATTGCGGATCAGACCAAAGCGGAATGGAATTCCGCTCTCCGCCGCGTAGCCCACGCCAGCGGTCACGCCCGAATCCGGCACGGGGACGACAATATCCGCTTCCACCGGCGCCTCGCGCGCCAATTGCCGCCCCAGCTCTTCGCGGCTGGTCTGGACGGCGCGGCCAAACACCATGCTATCGGGCCGCGAAAAGTAAACATGCTCGAAAATGCAACTCGACTGCGGCGCGGCCGTCGAATAAAAATGGGAGGTGATGCCTTCCGGCCCAACCACGATCAACTCGCCGGGCTTCACGTCGCGCTCATAGGTGGCGCCGATCAGATCGAAGGCACAAGTTTCCGAGGCGAAGACAATTGTGTCGCGCTTCTGCCCTTCCAGCGCCGGAATGCGTCCCATGGCCAGCGGCCGGAAGCCGCGCGGATCGCGCGCCGCGATGATCCGGTCAGGACTCATCACCACCAGCGAAAACGCGCCTTCCACGCGCCGCAGCGCATCCGCGATCGCGTCCGGCAAAGTTTGTTCTCGCGAAAGCGCGATCAAGTGGACGATCACTTCGGTGTCGCTGTTCGTCTGAAAAATCGACCCCTGACGTTCCAGCCCGCTCCGAACCTCCGCCGCATTCGTCAGGTTGCCGTTATGCGCCACCGCAATCGAGCCCTTATTCGACTGCACCAGAATGGGCTGCGCGTTCAGCAGCGCCGAATCGCCCGCCGTCGAGTAGCGCGTATGCCCGATGGCCAGCGTGCCGCGTATCTGCGAGAGCACATCCTCGGTAAAAATGTCGGCGACCAGGCCCATCGCCTTGTGCACCCGCGAAGTGAGGCCATCGGAGGTGACAATCCCCGCCGACTCCTGCCCGCGATGTTGCAGCGCATGAAGGCCCAGGTAAGCGAGTTTCTCCGCCTCAGGATGGGCGAAGATCGCCACCACCCCGCACTCGTCGTGGAATTTGTCAGTATTTAGCATTCCGTTGGCGCTATCCCTTCCGGGTCCGCCCGCAGCGCCGATTCCAAAGCAGTTTCATACCCAACGCTAAGGTCATAAACCGGCGCCGATACAACCACCCGCCCGTCGAGCGAAATCTCCAGCCGTTCCGGAATCGTTTCTCCCAGCACATCCCCGGCGATCCCGTGTTTCTCCGCTATCTGTTGGATTCGCGCAACGTTTCCCGGGTCGCAAGAGAGTATGATGCGGCTCGCATCCTCGCCAAACAGCGCAAACTCCGCGGGAAGCCCGTTCGACGCGAGATTCACTCGCGCACCCACGTTTTTCGCGAATGCCTTTTCCGCCAGCGCCACGGCCAATCCACCATCCGAACAGTCATGCACGGATTCCACCAAGCCCTGCTGAATCAGTCCGATAACCGCCCGCTGCAGCGCGGCTTCTTTCTCCAGATCGAGTTCCGGAGGATATCCCCACAGCGCGGCCAGAATTTCTTTTGCGTATTCCGACGACCCGAATTCACTCTCCACATCGGTGATATCGGCCGCTTCGCCCGCGCGCAATAGCACGACCGTGCGTCCGGGCGCGGCAAAATGCATCTTCGCGGTTTTGCGCACGTCGTCGAGAATCCCCACCACTCCCAGCACCGGCGTGGGATAAATAGCCTCGCCCAGCGTCTCGTTGTAAAAGCTCACGTTGCCGCCGGTGATGGGAATCTCCAACTCCTCGCAGGCTTTGGTGATGCCATCGATGGTTTGCGAGAACTGCCACATAATGTGCGGCTTCTCGGGATTGCCGAAGTTGAGGCAATTGGTAGCGCCCACGGGAGTTGCGCCCGAACACGCCACCTTGCGCGCGGCCTCGGCGACGGCATGCATCGCACCCAGCCGCGGATCGAGATAGCACCAGCGGCTGTTGCCATCGAGCGCCATCGCGAGACCGCGCTGCGGCGAGTCTGGATTCGGATTCTTGATGCGGATCACGCCCGCATCGCCCGCTCCTGGCGCTTCCACCGTGTTGGTCTGCACCATGTGATCGTATTGCTGCCACACCCAGCGCTTGCCGCAGATGTTCGGGCTGGCCAGAAGCTGCTTCAGATGCGGTGTGAGGTCGACTGCAGCTCTGTCCTGGGACGAGTTCGGGAAGGGCACGGCTTCAGCCGTGCCATCAGATGGAGTTAACGATGAGGGCTTTAGCCCCTGAGGTACGCGGGCCTCAGCGGCTAAAGCCGCATTCCGCTCGGAGCCTTTTACGGCACGACTTAAGTCGTGCCCTTCCCGAACTGTCGCGCTTCCCAGTTTGATGTGTCCCGGCATTTCGCGCGGCACGGGCGGCTCCCAGCGCGCCAGCGGACGTTTGTACACGGGCGCATCGTCGGTAAGCGCTCGATTCGGAATCTCGGCAACGACTTCGCCGTGCTGAAGCACGCGCAACTGGTTGTCGCTCGTGACCTTGCCGATTTCCACCGCATCGAGCCCCCACTTCTCGAAAACCTGGAAGACTTCCTCTTCGCGGCCTTTCTGCGCCACCAGCAGCATGCGCTCCTGCGACTCGCTCAGCATGATTTCGTAAGGAGTCATGCCGGTTTCGCGCTGGGGCACGCAATCAAGTTCAATCTCGATGCCGACACTGCCGCGCGCGCCCATTTCGCAGGTCGAACAGGTAAGTCCCGCGGCGCCCATATCTTGAATGCCAATAACAGCGCCGGCTCCGGTCTGCATAACTTCGAGGCAGGCTTCGAGCAGCAACTTCTCCAGAAACGGATCGCCGACCTGCACGTTTGGCCGCTTTGCTTCCGAAGCCTCGCTGAACTCCTCGCTCGCCATCGTGGCCCCGTGGATGCCGTCGCGTCCGGTCTTAGCGCCAACGTAGATCACCGGATTGCCTTCGCCGGCGGCGCGCGCAAAGAAGATCTCATCCTTGCGAACCAGTCCCATGGCGAAAGCGTTCACCATCGGGTTGCCGGAGTAGCACGGCTCGAACTTCGTTTCGCCGCCCAGGTTGGGCACGCCGAAGCAGTTGCCGTAGGAAGCGACGCCGCTGACCACGCCTTCGAGGATGGAGTGATTGCGATGCACTTCCTTCCCGTCAGTGCCAGAGGCAGCCGAGCTTCGCTCGGCCGAACGGCCGGGGGCGGCCGTTCCCACAGGAGTTGTGATCGGCCCAAAGCGCAGCGAGTCCATCACCGCGACCGGTCTTGCGCCCATGGTGAAGATATCGCGCAGGATTCCACCCACGCCGGTGGTTGCGCCTTGAAACGGCTCGATGAACGAGGGGTGATTGTGCGACTCGATCTTGAAAGCGCAGGCCCAGCCATCGCCGATGTCGATGATGCCTGCATTCTCTCCCGGCCCTTGCAGTACGAGCTTGCTGCGCGTGGGCAGACGCTTCAGATGCACGCGCGACGACTTGTAGGAACAGTGCTCGCTCCACATCACGCTGAAGATGCCAAGCTCGGTAAGCGTGGGCTCGCGCTCTCCGAGAAGCCGCTTGATCTTTTCATATTCGTCGAAAGTGAGGCCGTGCTGCCGGAGAGTCTCCGGAGGGAAGGCAGAAGTCATGGAGGTGGTCATGGGGAAACTCTATTGTCGCACTTAGCGGGGCGGCGGGGTAGGGCCACCATCGCCATTTGTCGGCGGGGAATTTCCTCGCCCCAACCGCCGCTTATTGACCCGGCCGCAGGGCAAGCAAAGCAAAAGCGGCGGCCGTCTTCTGGTCGGTAGCCCAAGGGGCGCCCACAGATTTCCGCAAGCCATCGACTTGCCGGCGCAGTCTCGCCTCTTTCAAGCCCCACGCGTCAGCGGCGGTGAGCCAGACTTCCCGCTCATGGAGAGAAATCACAGCCAACCCGCATCCCTTGCAAGCGCCAGCGACCGCCTGCTGGAACAAGACACCTTCCGAGGTGTGGATCATGGGATGGGAGCGAAGCACCGCCGAAATGTCATGGGGGACCGGTCTCGAACCGGATGGGATTCCCGCCGCTTGGACCGCATGGCCGAGAGATCGCAGATGATGGAGAGCGTCTTCCACTGCGATTCGGGCTGCCTCTTGCGATGCCACCTCGGCTCGCTGGACCAACTCTGCAGCTTGAGACGAGTGCAGCTTCGAAGCTTCGTGGTAGACAAAACGGGGAACAGAATCGCCGGGCGGCAACAACTCGATGCGACGACGAAGCAACACCTCGAGTCTGCCGGGTTCTCCTGTGAGCGCGACCAGAGTTCCCCAACCTGTGTGCAGCCTGAATCCGAGTGCGGCGGGCGTGGACATGCGTGGAAGAGTAAAAGCCAGATCGAGTGTGCGCAAGTCGGGCGCTCTTGAGCAAAAGAGCGCGTGTTTTCAAGTACTTATCTGCAAGCTATTGAAAACAAAAGCGGCCGAATTCATAGGCTCTGGGAGGCTGCGCGATGTCGTTTGTTTTCATCGTGCGATCCGTAACTTGTTGACAAAAGGCAAAGGGCTTACGGATACATTGGCCTCGACCGCCGGTAGAATCGCGCGCAGGATGCCTCTGGAGCGCACGGAATTGGCCCATGAGCGCGTTCGAATGCTCAGATCGATCCCAAGGTCGTCCACGGGCTGGACGAGGCTTAAATCGCTCCTAATGCGAAATTCTCTGCAAGTCGTTGAAATTGTTTGTAACTTGTTGAACTTATCCAGAAGCTATTGAAAGGACTGCGATGAGCCGGTGCCAGCCTTGATTCAGCCCGGCGGGCCGCGAGACTGAACCGCCCGATTTCGCTCAGGGCAGGCTCCGGACACCGGGTTCGCCGAGCAAGGTCTAGCCGCGCAAGCGTTTGAAGCCGCGTCTTTCCCAATCGTCAAACCGTGATCCGGTAAGATGCCAGCCAGATGAAATCCATCATCGTAGGAACGGCTGGGCATATCGACCACGGCAAGACGGCGTTGGTGAAGGCATTGACCGGAATCGATGCGGACCGGCTGGAGGAAGAGAAGCGGCGAGGCATTACCATTGACCTCGGCTTCGCGCACATGGACTTGCCCGCGTCGAATGACGAAACGGCGAACGGCGAGACGCTGCGGCTGGGCTTTGTGGATGTCCCCGGGCACGAGCGCTTTATCCGCAATATGCTGGCGGGCGTGGGCGGCATTGACCTGGTGCTGCTGGTGATTGCGGCGGATGAGGCGATCAAGCCGCAGACACGGGAGCATTTCGACATCCTGCAACTTCTGGGCGTGCAGCGTGGCATCGCGGTGCTGACCAAATCCGATGCGGTGGATGCGGAGACGCTCGACGTAGTGCGGCTGGAGGCGGAAGAGTTTCTGCGCGGGACATTTCTCGATCAACCAAGTTTGGATAAACCAAACTCGATCGTCGCCGTGAGTTCCCTGACGGGCGCGGGACTGGACGAGCTGAAGCGAGCAATGGTCGCGGTGGCGGCCGAGGCGCGGCCGCGAGACTCGCATGCGATCGCCCGGCTGCCGATCGACCGCGTGTTCACCATGAAGGGTTTCGGCACGGTAGTGACGGGAACGCTGGTGGCCGGGACAATTCGCCGGGAGGACGAGTTGGAAGTTTTCCCCACGGGGCGGCGAGTGCGCGTGCGCGGAGTGCAGGTGCATGGGCAAACGGCTGAAGCGGCGGTCGCCGGACAACGCACCGCGCTGAACCTGGCGGGGGCGAGCACGGAAGATTTGTCGCGGGGGATGACCCTGGCGCCCGCAGCGACGTTCGAGACAACCCAGCGAGCGGACGTGTGGTTGCGTTTGTTGCCTTCGGCGCCGCGAGCGGTGAAGGACCGCGCGCGGGTGCACTTTCACTCGTACACGATGGAGACGGTGGCTGAGGTCGTGCTGCACGGGACGCACCAGATCGCGCCGGGTGAGGAGGCGTTCGCGCGGATCAAGTTGCCAGAGGCTGCTCTGCTCCTGCCGGGAGACCGGTTCATCATCCGGCAATTTTCGCCGGTGGTGACGATTGGCGGCGGAGTTGTGTTGGATGCGGCGCCGATCCCGCGTGCGCGGGTGCACGACGACTTCCTGAAGATTCTGGCTGGCGGCGATGCGGAAGCCATTCTGAGAGCACGAATCGCGCGGCGGCATCATGAGGGAATCCCGATGTCTCGACTGATTGCCGAAGCCGGTTGGGCGAGGGGCGTGATCGAGATGCAACTCGCTCAGGCGGTGCGGACGGGCGGGATCGTGCGGGCCGGTGAGCTGTTCCTGCATTTGCCTGCGCTGGAAGCGCTGAAGTCGCGCATCGTGAGCACGGCCGGGGATTTTCATAAGAAGAATCCTCTGGTGGGTGGGATCGGCAAAGAAGAATTGCGGGCGCAGGTGGACGCGGTGCCGGAAGTCTTCGAGACGGTTGCGGCCATGCTGATCCGGGATAAGAAGCTCGAAGTGGTTGGGGAACAAGTGCGGCTGCCGGGGCTTGGCGTGGTGATGAAGAATGAGGAAGCGGAATCGAAAAGCAAGATCGAGGACGCGTTTGCCTCGGCGGGGCTGAAGGTCCCGGCGCTGCATGAGGTGATTGCGGGGCTCAAGGTGGACAGGGCGCGGGCGCAGAAGATTGTGACTTTGCTGTTGCGGGACAAGGTGCTGATCAAAGTCTCCGACGAACTGGTTTTTCATCGCAGCGCGCTGGAAGAATTGCGGCGGGAGCTGGCGGCCTACAAGGCGAAGTCGCCCAGGATTGATGTGGCGAAATTTAAAGAGTTGACAGGGGTAAGCCGCAAATATGCCATTCCGCTGCTGGAATACTTGGATCGCGAACGGTTGACGAAACGCGTGGGCGATGCGCGCGAGATTCTTTAGGGCAATGAAGATCTAAAGCCACAGACGGCACGGGGAGCACAGCCGAGCAAGTGGCGGCCTTTAGATCTTTTCTTCCGGGAATTCCAATTCCAGGCCTAACGGGTCGGTCACGCGGTTGGTGAGGTTGGCGAGGCCGGCGAGCATGTGGAGGTCGACGATCTCAGGCTCGGAAAAGTATTTCTTCAGTTCGTCGAAGTCGGCGTCCGTGATTGCGTGCGGGGCGCGGGTCAGCTTCTCGACGTATGTCAGCGCCGTTCGCTCTTTTTCGCCATAGCGCGAATAGTCCCCTGCGTCGAGCGCGGTCCAGTCCTCGGAAGCGAGTCCGACGCGCTTCGACGATGCGACGTGGTGTTGCGTGCAGTAGCGACATCCATTGATGAAGGAGACGCGAAGGTAGACGAGCTCGTACAACTTGCGGTCGAGGGAACGGCCCACGCTGGCATAAAAGCTAAGAAAATTCTTAAGCATCTCGGGACGATGGGCGAGGGCTTTCTGTACGTTGCCGGGCTTGCCGCGAAGCGTGGTGTCGTAAAGCGCGCGCACTTCAGGAGATGCGGCTTCCGGGGCGATCAAGCTGATGCGTGCCATCAAATCCTCCGAGCTTCAGAGTTGAACCGGCTCATCCGAACCTTTTCATCATAGAGGAAGCGACGGTTGGGCGCGACGAACGGCGCGCCACGAACACCGCGCGACGAACAGCGCGCGAGGAGCCGGGCTCCGGATGCATCTCGTCAGAATCCGCACCACCCCTCCAGAAAAGGGGCCGGCTGCCGATAGATTCTTGCAGAGGCTTATTCCATGAGGACGAAGGTTCTGGTTTTGGCGGTGGTGGGTTTGGCGTCGCTGCGGGGATGGAGTCAGGACGCCCCAGATCCTCAGGCGGCGTCCAGGATTATCGCCCTCGAGAACGCGTGGAGCCAAGCGGCGGCGGGTAAGGATCTGAGGGCGCTGGATACGCTGCTGGACGGTGGTTTCGTCTACGTCGACTTTGACGGGCGGTTGATGACGAAAGCGGAAGTGCTGGCGGACGTGAAAGCGGTTCACGTCCAGCAGTTCGTGACCGAGGGGATGACAGCGCACGTGTACGGAAACGCCGCGATCGTCACCGGGATGGTGAAGATGAAAGGAGTAGAGAACGGCAAGCCGTTCCTGCGGCGCGGGCGGTTCACGGATACCTGGATCTACAGGAGCGGGGCTTGGGCGTGCGTGGCCAGCGAGGCGACTCCGATCCTGCACTGACGACGCGGGGCCGTTGTTTGCGGTGGATTGTCATCGTTGTTTATTTTTCGCAGGGCGCGCGCGAAAGGAAGAAAGGAAGAGACGAGATGTGGAAGCTGTTTTCCGTTTTTCTGTTGATGTTGGCGGCGCCT
This sequence comes from Acidobacteriaceae bacterium, assembly GCA_003131585.1. Taxonomy (GTDB): domain Bacteria; phylum Acidobacteriota; class Terriglobia; order Terriglobales; family Acidobacteriaceae; genus Sulfotelmatobacter. The sequence continues at coordinate 15,215 of PKVW01000031.1, read as the reverse complement.
CGATTGAATGCCCAGAGTATAGCGCAGCCAAATGCCGAGCAAGCCAGAATACTGTCGCTGGAAAATGCCTGGAATCAAGCGGCGCAGCAAAAAGACGCGGCAGCGCTAAAGATGTTTCTTGCGCCGGAGATGGTTTATGTCGAGTATGATGGCACGCTGATGGACCGGGCCGCATATCTGGCCAGCGTGCAGTCGCCGTCGTTGCAGGCCGAGCGGATCGTGAACGAATCCATGCATGTACATTTTTTCGGCCCGGTTGCGGTGGTCGACGGGGTATGGCGTGAGCATGGCGTGAAGAATGGGAAGCCCTACGCGCTTCGGGAGCGTTTTACAGACACGTGGGTCCGCCGCAGCGAGAGTTGGGTGTGTGTGGCCAGCCAGTTGACGCTGATGCCGCACTGAGGCGGTTCATCGGCGGCCTAACGATCCCAGTCACAGATCACTGCTGTATTCTTCCCCTGATGCTCCTGATTCGTCCTGCCACGAATCGATGACGTGACGGCGCTGTAGATTCGCGAACTGGCGGAGTTTGAACGCGAGTTGGATCTTTGTGTTATCGGAGCGGCGGAGAAGGCTTCATCGTGAGCTCGCGAATTCGCATTATCGGAGCTGGGCTGGCTGGATCGGAGGCGGCGTGGCAGTGCGCGCGCCGAGGCATAGAGGTGGAGTTGTTTGAAATGCGGCCGGCGCGCTCGACGCCGGCGCACCAGACAGCGCATTTTGCGGAGCTGGTGTGCTCGAATTCGCTAAAGTCGGACAGCGAGAATACAGCTCCGTGGCTGTTGAAGGAAGAAATGCGGCGGGCGGGATCGCTGCTGCTGCAGATTGCGCGGGAGTGCGCGGTTCCGGCGGGGCATGCGCTGGCGGTGGATCGGGTGACGTTTGCCGCGAAGGTGACGAAGGCGATTTCGCAGGAGCCGCGAATTACGGTGCGGCGCGAAGAGGTGACGCGGATCGAAGAACGGGACATCACCATTATTGCCACCGGGCCTCTGACATCGGAAGCGCTGGCTACGGAGATTGCGCGGCTGAGTGCCGGCCTATCGACCTCGGCGGCTAAAGCCGCTTCTCAACATATAGCTGATACCGTAGCGCTAGAAGCACTGCGCCACCCAAAATCAGGGAATCTCCAGGAACATGAGAACCGCAGTCCACATCTGTATTTCTACGATTCGATCAGCCCGATTGTGGAGGCGGACTCGATCGACATGGCGCGCGTGTATATGGCGGCGCGGTATGACAAGGGGTCGGCCGATTACATTAACTGCCCGATGACGCCGGAAGATTACGGCCGGTTCTACGACGCGCTTCTCGCGGCTCAGCCAGTCGAGGAGCGCGATTGGGAGAAGTTGAACTATTTCGAGAGCTGCCTGCCGATTGAGGAGATTGCGCTGCGCGGACGCGATACGTTGCGCTTTGGGCCGATGAAGCCGGTGGGGTTGAAGGATCCGCGCACCGGGCGGATGCCCTATGCGGTGGTGCAGTTGCGGCAGGAGAATCTGCGGGCGGATTCTTACAACCTGGTGGGATTCCAGAATCATTTGAGGTTTGGAGAGCAGGCGCGGGTGTTGCGTCTGATTCCCGGGCTGGAGAATGCGCGCTTCCTGCGCTTCGGACAGATTCATCGCAATACGTATATCAACGGGCCCGCGTTGCTGCGCGAGACGCTGCAGATGAAAGCGCATCCCCGGATTTTCTTCGCGGGACAGATTTGCGGCGTGGAGGGCTACGTGGAGTCGATTGCAACCGGGTTGACGGCTGGACTGCACGCTGCGTCTTTAGTGCGTGGAGATGAGATTGTGCCGCCGCCACGGGCTTCCGCATTCGGATCGCTGACCCATTATGTGACCCATGCAGACGCGAAGAACTTCCAGCCGGCGAACATTACTTTCGATCTCTTGCCGGCGTTGGAGAAAAAGATTCGCGATCGGAAGGAACGGCACCGGTTGCAGTGCGAGTTGGCGCTCCGAGAATTTGGCGGGTGGATGGAGAGAGTTGGGGTGACCGCGATCGAAGCTTAAATCGAAGCTTAAATTGTGCCGTGCGCCGCGAGCTACCTCCCGGTTTTGCCATGGGGCCAGGAGAAGCGGCGGCCGATGATGCATTTGACGATCAAGTGATCGGTCGAGCGCGTGGCGCCGACGCCTACGCCGAAGTTGAACTCCCACTGCGGGCCGAAGTCGATGTCGATGGACGGAAAGAACTGTTGCTGCTGATCTCTGAGCGCATCGAAGCCGGTGATTGAACCGTAAGACGCGTAGTATTCCAGTCCGCCCGCAATTTTCTTAGTGAAATCGTAGCTGACCTTGGCGTTCGGAGAAAATGTCACGCCTTGATTCACTCCGGGTCCGTGCCAGGAGCGGTCGAGCGCGGGATTGAATGCCAGATACCACCCGCCGATTTTCTTGTCGACGATGGGACGGATTTCCCAGGTCCACGTGTCGGGCGAGAAAGCGGCGCGCTGGTAACCAATCTCGTTCGAAAGACTCACGCCGACTGGCCAGTGCCACGATTCGGGGACACGGAATCGCGGGCGGATGTGGTCGCCCACCCATTGCCAGCCACCGTCGGATTGGATACTGGTGAAAACGTAAAAGCCAACTTCAGCCCAGTCGTTGATTCCCTGCGTGAGTTCGAGGGTCTCGTGCTCGGCATGGTTCGAGGGGAGGACTCCGTCCTGTACGGTCTTGCTGCCCTCGACCGTAAAGTTGGAGTGGATTTCGACCATGGTGGAGCGGGGAGCGACCGTATCGGCGCCGTACACCTGGATTTCGTAGTTATCTTGCGCGACGGCGCGCGAGGCGAGGGCACAAACAATAGCGGCAAGAAGGGTGAGGGTCGCGTGGCGAGACGTGCGTGCCATGGTCAAGTATATCTTCCCACGTTTTCGGCGAATCGTCGGCGGCGGGGAACTCTCGCGCCGCTCGAGGTGTCTGATGTTGCAGGCACGCGCGTGCCTAAAGAGAAGCGAGGGAGTTTCCAATGTCGTTCTCAATGGCAGGCAAAGGTGCGCGCGGTCCCGAGATCAACGTCACGCCGCTGATCGACGTGCTGCTGACGCTGATCATTGTGTTTATGGTCGTAGTGTCGATGGACAAGGAGCAGGGCGAGACTGCACAGATTCCGCAGCCGGATCAGAAGCAGACGCCAAACATTTCGCAACCACGCACCGTCGTCATCCAGGTGGTGTGGACGAAGGAAAACCAGCCGCCAACGGTGAAGATCAATCAGGATGAAGTGCGGTGGGAAGACCTTGAGAACCGGCTCGCCGAGATTTACTTGAAGCGCGCGGAGAAAGTAGTCTTCGTGCGCGGCGATGCCGACGTCGACTTCCAGTACGTGGCGGATGTGATTGACGTGGCGCATCACGCCGGCGTGCAAAGGGTGGGGTTGCTCACGATGGATCGGGAGCTATCGGTTCAGTGAGTATTTCTCTACGAACCCATTGCAGCCTAGGAAGAGGTCTTCGGCGCCATTTTGTCCGGGCACGGCGTGCAAGGCAGCGCAGTTGTGGTCGAGTATCTCGTTGTAGATGAGCTGGTCGCCTGCGTCGTAGATGTAGAGCAAAGACCGGGTCCACAATGAGTGGCGCAAGAGGACAGCGTAGTCTGGGATACCCTGAGAGAAATGAACGGTTGTTCCCTTTGGATCGGTGATGCTTGTGTTGCCGGGAGCGGGGAGTCGAGCAAGCGTCTTCCCGTCCATTGTCAGGATGTAGACTGAACCTTCGTCAACGGCTACGACCTTGTTGAGATGCGGGTCGTCTTTCCACGCGCTGAGCGAGAAGCTTGCCACATAAACTTCAGGAGCATTCCGTGCTAGGACATTGCCTGTTGCATCTCGGATTGTCAGTTGCCCCCTGGCGTTGCTGTGCAGAATCACATTGCCGGGCTGTTCGTCGACCGTAGCGATCTCAACGTGCCAAACGTTGCCGTCATCCCGCTTCCAGAGTTCCTTTCCTTCGGAGCTCAGCAAGCGAACACCTCCGTCACCGTTGAGCCCGACAACGACCTCTTCCGCGCCAGCGGCGCCAAGAACACCCGCAGCGGCGTCATCCACGCCCGTAACCCCGCCGCCATACGACCACAGAGTCTTTCCCTCGGCGTCGATGAGCATTGCGCCCTTGCTCCAGGCTCCTCGGCACAAAAAGGCGCCGGTGCCCGCCTTTACCCCGACAACGTCGGAGTTGCACTGCTCGAAGTGGATGCTCCTGTTGAATGAACCGTCCTCGGCCAGGAACGCGGCACCACGTTGCCCCGCAACAACGAACTCGTGATTCTCCCGCTGCTGGATGTCCGTAATTAGCCCCAAGTCAGCTTGGCTGTAAAAGGTTTTCCCCGGAGAACAGGCTAACGCCTGACACGACCCGTGCAACCTTGAGGTTATCCGGCATGTGGGGCATTTTTCCCATTGCCCGGAACGCCTGCCTAAAGCTATACACGAAGAGGCCACCGGCTAGGAGCAGGGCTAGGAACAGGACGCCAACCGCGACCAAGATTCGTTTCATTGTGAGGATTGTAGCAAAAGCACGAGTCCCGTCAGGGGGACGACACCCGAGCTATGACACAAACTCCGGAGGGACCTTCCAGCGTCTTTTCAGGGGATTAGGGTTGGTGGCGGCGCGAGGACTAGAACGGTTTCTCCTATAGATTAAAGCGGCCATTCATCTGAGAGTTTTGGGTCAAGGATGAGCGGAGGATTCGAGAACTTGTCAAAGGGCCAAAAACCAGCCAAAGATGCCGGTCATCCCGAACCGGTGAAGCCGCATGTTAGGCTTCTGCGGAGCCTATGGAGACGCTACGGTGATCGGCCGGGTCTTTAAAGCATTTCAATATCGCGATTTCCGCCTGATGTGGGTTGGCGCCTGCACCTCCAGCATTGGCACCTGGATGCAGATCGTGGCGCAGGGCTGGCTGGTCTACCGCCTCAGCCACTCGGCGTTCTTGCTGGCGATGGATCAATTTCTCGGCGGCATTCCCATCTTTCTGTTCTCTCTAATCGGCGGCGTTGTGGCCGATCGCGTGGAGCGCCGGAAAATCCTGCTCGGCTCCCAGTATGTGCAGATGGCTACTGCCGCGGCGCTCACCATTCTGGTGGCGACTGGTCTGGTACACGTCTGGCACATCCTCTGCCTTTCGTTCATTTCCGGTTTCGCACAGGCCTTCGGCGGTCCGGCCTACCAGGCGCTGATTCCCACGCTGGTCGAGAAGGAAGACATGCCGAACGCCATTGCGCTGAATTCGATCCAGTTCAACGTGGCGGTCATGGTCGGGCCGGCGCTCGCCGGGCAGGCCTTGGCGAAGCTGGGAGAGAAGTGGTGCTTCGGTCTGAACGCGCTTTCCTTCCTGGCGCCCATCGTGTCGCTGTCGATCATCAGCGCCCGCTTCCTGCCGCTAAAGACCACGGAGTCGATGTTCGCCAGCCTGAAGCAGGGCATTCGGTTCACGCGCAAGCAGAGTTCGATGGAAGCGCTGATCGTTCTGGCTTTCTGCATGACCGCTTTGGCCATGCCCATGCGCACCTACATTCCCGTATTCGTGAAGGATATCTTCCATCGCGGTCCGGAAACCTACGGCAATTTGCTTGCGCTCATGGGCCTCGGTTCGATCTTTGGTTCGCTGGCGATTGCGGCCGCGGGCAATATGCGAAAAAAAGGACTCGTCGCTCTCACAGCTCTCATCTGCCTGGGGGCGGGGATTTCCGCATTCGCTCTTTCGAAATCGTTGCCCTTCAGCGGCATCGCCCTGGTGCTGGTGGGCGCTTCCATGATGGCGGTGTTCGCCACGGTGAGTTCGCTGGTGCAGTTGATTACCACGAACGAAATGCGCGGCCGCGTGATGAGTGTGTACAATTTCGCATTCCGCGGCGGCATGCCCATGGGGAATCTGTTGTCGGGATGGCTCGTCCCCGTGTTTACTGCGCCGGTTGTGCTCGGCGTGAACGGATTCCTGCTTGTCCTGGTGGCCCTTTACTTCCTGCTGGTGCAACGCCGCCTGGCCGCGCTGTGAGGAGGGTGCGCCACACTAGCTGTCCTTGCGGTACAGCAAATCACGCATCGCCCGCCTTCGAGCTTCGTTCGCCTCGCTCGCAGATTTCCGCTCCTCGGCGTCCATGCGCCGCGGATTTGTTGGAGCAGCGATCTCGGGAGTACTGCATTGCGGGCAACGGTTCGCGAAACCGGGCTTATCCGGATTCAGTTCGAACTCTTCCTCGCAGATAGCGCAGATTTTGATGGGGAAATCCATATATGCTCAGTGATACGACGCTGCAAGTTGTCCAGAAGTTCTTGGTGGCGGCGCGTGGACTCGAACCACGGACCTACGGATTATGAGACCGTCGCTCTAGCCACCTGAGCTACGCCGCCATGTGCCGACCAGACTGGTTAACAGTTGATGCAGAGGTAACAACGAGACGGGCCTGCCAAGCAGGAGCCTCTGACGCCGGGATTCGAACCGAACATCCTCGCGTCCCGCGCCCAACCTTTTGATTCTAAAAGCCACTGCAAAACAGTGTCAAACGCTCTCAAAGCGATATTTGTAATTCCGCTGCTTGTGTATGCGGTAGATCGGAGTGTCTAGATTCAGGCCGTCAATGCAGAACGGACCGTCAGATGATCCCATTTTCAGGTAGCCTCGTCTTTCGCTGACTCCCTAACTCCTACTCCCATCTTGCGTTTTCCAACTTGGTACAATATCAAAGGAGGACCACGACCAGGAGAGGAAAAAGTGGAAAGTCTTCTGGCAGAGCTGACGTGCGCGGTTTGCGGCGAGCAACGATCCGTGACTAGTTCTTGGCGGAAGGTGGCTACTCAAGCGTGCCCATGAATCAAGAGCAGAATGACGAGTTGGAATCCGAAGCGGCTGCCTTCTTCGCGCTTGCCCAGGCAGAGTGCAGGAATGGTACGTTGGATTTTCAAGAGGCGGCACTGCACACGTTCGACCGCGACTCATGCCGCAGTTCCCATTCCAGGAGTGGCACTCGATTTCCCTCTTGACTTCGCTTCCACTTCCAGCTAATGCTGTTATCTAGGATTAGCTCTTTGACAACGAAATAGCCCGTAACTCCTCTGGATGGAAGATTTTACCCGTAAGCTATTGATTCCAAGAGATTATTTCGCAATTTCCCGCTAACTCGCTGATTCCAATAAACCGGGGGGAGGGGGGTACCCCCATAGTTACGAAAAGGTAAATACCCCTCCAGCAGAGCCACAATTCCGACCGCGCTCCCCATCAACCCATGAAATCTATTGCCATCATTCCGGCTCGTCTGGCTTCCACCCGTCTGCCGCGCAAGATGCTGCGCGAGATCGCGGGCAAGCCTCTAGTCGGTTGGGTCTACGAGGCGGTACGCTCGTCGTCCCTTCTCTCTGACGTGATTGTTGCTACGGACTCCGAAGAGATCCTGGAAGCCTGCCGCAGACACGGTTGGAATGCGCAGATGACTTCAGCCACTCACCGCAGCGGGACCGAGCGCGTGCATGAGTTGTCGAACTCAATCGCGGCGGATATTTATCTCAACGTGCAAGGCGACGAACCGCTCACGCGCCCGGAACAAATTGCCACACTGCTCGATGTGATGAAAGATCCGGCAGTGCAGGTGGGAACGGTGAAGACTCCGTGCCCACCGGAGGACGTCGGCAATCCCAACGCGGTCAAAGTCGTGACCGTCCCGGGCGGCCGCGCTCTTTATTTCTCACGCGCCACGATTCCCTTCGACCGCGACGGCTCCAAGCCGCGCTACTTCAAACATCTCGGCCTCTACGCCTACCGGAAGCCCGCGCTCGATCTCTTTGTGAGCCAGCCGGAATCAACGCTCGAAAAAAGTGAACGGCTGGAACAACTGCGTTTCCTCGAAAACGGAACCCCGATCTACGTAGGCGAAACGCCTTACGACTCGGTGGGCGTGGATACGGAAGAGGACCTGCAGCGTGTGGCGGAAATTCTGCGAAAGCGTTGATTTTGCTTTGGACTCGATGGGTGAAGGCTTTTGTAGCTTACGCTTGCGGACTCGAATTCTGCGCGCGACCCCAAGCCTCCGCGGCCGCCACGCGTTTCGAGATTGCGGGATGTGAGTGGAACAATACTTCCACCCACTTCGAAGGCGTGCGCTCCGCCAGGTTCTGCTGCGCCAGCTTGTTCATCGACGACATGAAAGGTTCCACGCTGGCGATCGATTCGAAAGCGTAGCGGTCGGCCTGCCGCTCGTTGTAGCGCGAGTAGGCATTGAGCGCCGGCATCAGCAGCAGCGAAAGCGCGGTTGCGGTAAGGGCCAGCAACGGCAGGTTGGCGAAATCGGAAAGCTCTTCGAGGTTGAACACGTGATGATCGACCGCGTAGTGAAGCACCCAGTTCGCCACCCAGAAGCCGAGCAGAGTGGTTCCCGCTTGCACCAGAATGCTTTTCAGAATGTGCCGGTGAACGTGATGGCCGAGCTCATGGGCGAGGACCGCTTCGATTTCCTCGGGAGCGTAATTATCCAGCAGCGTATCGGCCAGAATGATCCGCCGCGTGCTGCCGAGTCCGGTAAGAGCGGCATTCGCTTTCTTGCTCTTTTCCGAAAGCTTCCAGCGATAGATTCCGCGCACCCGCGTGCCCGCCCGCTCGCTCAGTTGAACCAGCCGGCGCCGCAGGTCTTCATTGTCCAGCGGCTCGAACTTGTAGAAGATCGGGAACAGCATTACCGGAGCAATTTGGGCCAACAAAATGAACAGCCCCATGAACACGGCCCAGGTGATGAGCCACCAATGCTGCGGGAATTGACGAATCATGAAATACAGCAACTCGACCACGATCCCTGCCAGCACCAGTCCGACCAGAAAGCCCTTGGCTTCATCCCAGAGCCACGAGCGAAAGTTTTGCGTAGAGAGCTGGAACCTTCGCTCCAGCCGGAATCCGTAATAGTCGAGGCCCAGGCCCAGCACCTTGCTGATCAGGAGCAGGAAGAACGAATAAACAAAGACGGCCAGGGTGTAGTTCTGAAATCCGCGGCGGTAGGCAAGATCCCGCAACCAACCCGTCCAGCCTGTGACCAGCAGAAGCACCAGGAAAGCGGAGCCGATGACGAAATCGGCGAGCCCCAACCAGCGATGGATCCGATTGTAGCGGCGCGCCGCAGGCGAGTCGTCTGGAGTCGGGAGTGGGCTTCCGGCGAAAGTCATGCTCAGTTAGAAGTATCGCATTAGCGCCGCGAGAAATGTGGGGGTTTCGCGCAGGATGAGTGAGCTCTAACCGCCGCTTCTAACAAAACTCTCCGCGGCTGTCAGGATTTCGGTTACCAACTCCGGAGACGCGGCCTCCGAGTACAGGCGCAACAGCGGCTCCGTTCCCGAAGCGCGGAACAGGATCCATGCTTCCGCTCCGTTGCCGTTCGTCGGTGCATCGAGAAAGAACTTGATGCCGTCGAGGTTTTCTTTCTTCACCACGCGATAGCGGCCCAGACTCTGCGCGTCTTCGCCACGAGCCCGCTGAATCGCACCTACCTTGATCTCTTCCGGGATGTGCAGATCGCGCCTGCCGTAATAGTGCGGGCCGAACTCGCGTTGCAGGTCCGCAACCAATTGGCCCAGTGGCTTGCCTTCCTCGGCCATGACGTTGGCCAGCAGCAGGCAATTGAGCACACCATCCCGTTCCGGCAGAAAGCGCGAGTAGCCGATGCCGCCAGACTCCTCGCCGCCGATGAGGATGTCGCGCTCCATCATCAGATCGGCGATGTACTTGAATCCGATCTGCGTTTCGTAAAGTTTGCGGCCGTATTTGGCGGCAATGCGATCGAGCATGCGCGTGGTATTGAAGGCGCGCGCCACATCTCCGGACCACTTCTTGCGCACCAGCAGCCAGCGCAGCAAGATGCAGAAGATCTTGTGCGGATCTACGAAGGTGCCATCTTCGGCGACGGCGCCGATGCGGTCGGCATCGCCATCGGTGGCCAAGCCCGCGTCGCACTTCTCGCGAACAACCGTTTGCTGTAGGAGGGCGATGTGTGGCTCGATGGGTTCGGGATTGATGTCAGGGAAAAGAGGATTCACTTCCTGGCGAATCGCGATGTGCTGAACGCCACGATCCTCAAAAATTCCTGCAAGAATTCCCCGGCCGGAACCGTACATCGAGTCGATCGCGAACTTGAACCTGGTTTTGCCGATCAGATCCATGTCGGCAAAACGGCAAACCGCGGCGATGTAGGGCGTCTTAAGGTCGGTCTCTTCGATGGCCGCTTTCGAACCAGTTGGCATCGCGCCGGCGAGCAACTCTTCTTCCACTTTTGTCATGATGGCGGGCGTGGCGGAGCCGCCAAACTTCCCTTTGAATTTCACGCCATTCCAGTTCCACGGATTGTGGCTGGAGGTGACCATTACTCCGCCCGCGGCGCCCTTGTCTTTCACGGCATAGGACACCGCTGGAGTGGGCGTGTAATCGTTGGCCAGCTTCACCGGGATGCCCGCAGCCGCGATGACTTCGGCGGCCACTCGCGCCGCGCGTTGCGAGGCGAAACGCGTGTCATAACCGATGACTACGCCGTGCGGCGAGTCCTCGTACTTCAGCACATAGGAAGCGATCGCGCCGGCCACTCGGCGCACGTTGTCGAACGTGAAGTCGTCAGCGATAATGCCGCGCCAGCCGTCGGTTCCGAACTTGATTTCTTGAGCCATGGAAGTTCAGTGTCCAGTGATCAGTGAAATCACTGAACACCGACCACTTCTTTACACCAGCCTGTGCAGCTTCTTCTCGTCCAGATACTTCACTACTTTCCCTACGTCTTGCGCGTGCTGCCGGGTCGTGATGAGCAAAGCGTCCGGGGTTTCGACCACGACGAGATCGTGCACGCCCACGGCCGCGACAAATTTACCTGGAGCATGCACGTAGTTGCCGTGGGCGTTCAGAACGAATACGCCTGCGCCATTGATGAGGTTGCCCTCCGGCGGACTGCTCTTCGCGGTGTGATGCTCGTGCAGCGCGGTCCAGGAACCCAGGTCGTTCCAGCCGAAATCCGCCGGAAGACAGAAAATGTTGCTGGACTGCTCGCCCTTGGCCGAACGCGGTTCCAGCACGGCGTAATCGACGCTGATGTTTTCGCACCTGGGATATAGCTTGCGGAAGGTTGCCGCGAATTTATGCGTGCCGAAGGCGGCGGCGATCTCTTCCAGCAGGGAAGCGGTCTTGGGAAGATGCTCGCGCAGGGCGTTGGCCAGGGTGCGAGCGCTCCACAAGAACATGCCACTGTTCCAGAAATAGTTCCCTGCAGCGACGAAGGCGGCGGCTTTCTGCGCGTCGGGTTTTTCCGTGAAGCGGCGCACGCGCAACGCGTCGCCGCTGAAGACGCTGCCGGCTTCAATGTAGCCATAGCCGGTTTCCGCGCGATTCGGCCGAATGCCGAGGACCACGATGTTTTCGCCCGCAGATACGATTTCGACGCCATGTTCGATCGTTGCGCGATAGCTTTTTTCATCCGCGATCACGTGGTCGGAGGGAAACATTCCAAGGACCGCATCGGAATGTTCGCGCAACAGAAGAAAAGCGGCGAGGCCGATCGCGGGTGCGGTATTGCGCCCCAACGGCTCGGCCAGCACTTGCGGCTTCGGCAACTTTGGCAGCTGCTTCAAGATCGCGGGACGAAGATCGTGGTTGGTGACGATCCAGAACCGGTTCGGCGGAGCGAGCGGCAGCAGCCGCGCCACCGTCTGCTGGATCATGGTTTGCTTGCCGTCGAGCGCCAGCAACTGTTTGGCGCGCTTCTTCCGGCTCAAGGGCCAGAAGCGCGTGCCGCGGCCGCCGGCGAGAATTACAGGATAGAAGTTTGAGTGTCTAGCCACGTTTCTTGAATTCCACTTACTACATCCGCGTTTCCGGTTCGGGCAACGCCGTCCCCGGGACACGCCCTCTCAAAAACTCCAGCGTCCACTGTGGGCGCACGGTGAACCTCTCCACCGACGCCGGAACCACCACCGCATCGCCCTTCGCTAGAGTAACGGGTTCCGCGCCAGCCGCTTCCACTATGCCGCATCCCTCGAGCGCCACCAGGATCTGCGAACTTTCGCCGAAATCGTCGCTTGTGCTCAGTTCCTGCGCGTCCTTCATCTCGAACATATCCACAACGAAGTACGGAGCGGCCACCAGCGGAGCCTGCCGGTTGTTGCTGCCGGGAATTTGCGCCGGAGCCGGCCTCACCACTTTCCCGGACGCGGTGTTCAACTTGACCGCGGCCAGGCCTTCTTTCAACTGCAGTTCGCGCGACCGTCCGTAATCATACAAACGGTAGGTCGTGTCCGACTGCTGTTGCGTCTCAACGATCACCGAACCGGGCCCCAGCGTGTGCACGGTGCCTCCGGCAACGTAAATCATGTCGCCGGTGTACACGTTGAGCCAGTTCAGCACTTCTTCGGCGCGCTTCTCATGGATCGCTTGTTCCAATTGCGCAACAGTCACGGCGGGCTTCAACCCCAGCGCGATCTGCGCTCCTGGCTTGGCATGCACCACATACCAGCATTCCGTCTTGCCCCAGGGCTGACCTACGCGGCGAGCTTGCTCATCATCGGGATGAACCTGCACCGAGAGTTTCTCATGCGGGAACAGAAACTTCAGCAGCAAGGGGAAGCGCCGGGCATCGCGGGCGGCGTCGCCCACAAACTTCCGCTGATACTGCTCGCTGACTTGCGCCAGCGTCTGCCCGGTAAGCGGTCCGTTGGCAATCTTGCAATCGTCGCCGGTAAGCCAAGCCTCGCCAATCTTTTCCTCGAACTGGCGATTGGGATAAATCGGTGAGAGATCTTGCGTGCCCCACGGGCGCGGATCGAATTTCGGAAGCATTAATAGTGGATATAGATTGCCCATAACAAACGATCTAGATAGAAAAGGCCGTTCGCGAACGGACGGCCTCAGCCGAACCCAAACATCAACCCCAGAATCGATTCATCTGAAATCCGCCCCTACAGCGCGGCGAAGAATTTCCGCATGCGTTCCAGTCCGCGATCCAACTCCGCCTTCGAGGTCGCGTAGGAAACGCGGATATGCTCGCTGGTACCGAAACCTTCTCCCGGTACCGTAGCTACATGCGCTTCCCTGAGCAGCTTTCCCGCCACGTCTGACGCCGACTTCACGTTGCCGCGCCCCAGAAACGCCGAGATGTTGGGATAGGCATAGAATGCGCCTTCCGGCAGCGTGCAGGTGACGCCTGGAATCGAGCGCAAGCCCTTCACCACGTGGTCGCGCAGTTGGATATACTCGCGCCGCATTTCTTCGACGCACTCCTGCGGTCCGCTCAGCGCCGCCACGGCCGCTTTCTGCACAATCGAAGTCGGATTCGACGTGGACTGGCTCTGCAACTTCGCCATCGCACTTACCACCGCTGCCGGGCCGAGCGCGTACCCCAGGCGCCAGCCGGTCATGGCGTAAGTTTTCGAGAGGGAACCAAGTACCACGATGCGCTCTTTATATTCGCGCAGCGATCCCACGGAAAAATTCCTGCCAGTGTAATTCAGGTAGACGTAACACTCGTCGGAAAGTACCCAGATGCCGCGCTCGTGCGCCAGGCGGACAATTTCCCTCAGATCCTCCGCACTCGTCACCGCTCCGGAAGGATTCGAAGGCGAATTCAGAATGATGACCCTGGTGCGCGGCGTGATCAGCCTGGCAACCATTTCCGGGGTGATCCGGAAGCCTTGCGACTCATCGGACTCCAGCAACACATTCTGGCCGCCGGCATAACGTACGATGTCCTTGAACGAAACCCAGTAAGGCACCGGCAAAATCACTTCGTCGCCGTGGTCCACCAGCACCTGAATGGCATTGAACAGCGCTTGTTTGCCGCCGGTCGAGGCAATGACTTCATCGCGGCTGTAGGCGGAATTGAAGTCCGCCGCATGACGGTGCACGATGGCGTCGCGCAATTCGGGGGTGCCGGGGACGGCCGTGTACCTGGTGAAGTTGTTCTGAATGGCGGCGATGGCCGCGTCCTTGATGTGCCGCGGCGTGGCGAAGTGCGGTTCGCCGGCGCCAAAGTCCACCACGCCGATGCCCTGCGCGCGCAGCTTGTCAGCCTCGGCCACGACCGCCATCGTAGCTGAGGGCTCAATGCGATTGATCCGGCCGGTGAGTTTCAGCGCTTCGCTGGTCGCAGTAGTCATGCCTTGCTCTTCCTTTTCTTTTCTCTTCGATCCAAGTCTCTTCTACCCAAGACTTCGATCAGGCGCGTGTTCCGCAGCTTGTAGGCAGGCTCGAGTTTTTCGCGCAGCTTCCGCTCGACCACTTCCGGGACGAGCCCCTTCACCGGGCCGCCCGCCTGCGCTACTTCGCGCACCAGGCGCGAGCTGACGTAGGAGTACTTGTCGGCGGGCATCATGAAGACGGTCTCCAGCGTGGGTTCGAGTTTGCGGTTCATGAGCGCCATCTGCAATTCATATTCGTAGTCGCTGATGGCCCGGATGCCGCGCAGGATGCAAGTCGCGTCCAGGGATTTGGCGTACTCGACCATCAGCCCGTCAAAAGTGTCGATCCGGACATTCTTTAGATTTCCCGTGAGTTCTCGCAGCATCTCCAGCCGCTCGGCCACGCTGAACATCGGACTCTTCTCGGTGTTGCGCAGGATCGCGACCACCAGTTTCTCAAAAATCCTGGCGCCCCGCTCAATCAGATCGAGGTGCCCGTTGGTGGTCGGATCAAACGAGCCGGGATAGATCGCGATGCCCTTATTCAATGGTCCTCACAGAAACAGGCCAAGCTGAATAGAAGATTCTATGCGGGCGGGAGTGGAGATGGCAATTGGGAATGGATGTGCGGCGCGGGCGCCCTGGCTCGCGTGCATGCCGCACCGAAGAAAGTGCGCGGGCGCGGGCGCCCGCGCCACACGGTCACCCTACCGCTTCGCCGCGATCGGCCCTCGCGCTTCGGGAGGGGCGGTTGGCATCGTTGTGACTCGTGCGCTTTGCGCTTGCGGAGTCTGTCCCGATGCCGGTGGCGCCGGAGTCGGGGTTGGAATCAATCCCAGCGTCTTGCGCACTTCCATGTCGAGTTTGGCCATGGTGTCTTTGTTGTCTTTGAGGAACTGGCGTGCGTTTTCGCGGCCCTGGCCGATGCGCTCGCCTTTGTAGCTAAACCACGAGCCGGACTTTTCAAGAAGGTTGTTGTTCACCGCGATATCCAGCAAGTCGCCTTCGCGCGAAATTCCTTCGCCATACAGAATGTCAAATTCGGCCTCGCGGAAGGGCGCGGCCACTTTGTTCTTCA
>PKVW01000029.1 GCA_003131585.1 Acidobacteriaceae bacterium | reverse complement strand
AGGCAAATTAGGACACTACCCAATTCCGTCACGGGCTCGCCGGAGAACCGGACGGATTGAAAGTTTCCGGCGGATCAAAAAAACACTGATGCCACAGAGCGGCGTCCGACAATTTGCCGGCCTTCCATTGCTGGAGCGTCGGGAACGTAGCGGCAATCATCCCCCCGTCCGCGGAATCGAAGATCAGCACAATCCCCGCCAGTTCCTGCGGACTCTGCGCGAGTTCCGCATAATCCTTGTCGAGCACTGACTTAGCGAACTCCAGTCTGAGCTGAGGGCCCGAATCCTTTGCCGTCTCGTTTGTCTTTTCCACCGAGACGATCTTCACGCTCTTTCCTCGCAGGGGCTCCCAATCTCCGGGGAAAGGCGCTTTTTCTTCCCGAGTCACATGAAATAGCTCCGCGGCAACCGAAACCGGCGCCGGATCCGTCGGCGCATCGCTGTCCGGAATGCTGTCGGGCATTTCCAGGTTGTTACGCCAGATCCATCCCCGTGACAGGCCGGAAATGCGCACGTGAACCCAATCCCGGTTGAAATCCAGCATCTCGAACTCGTCGTGTGCGCTGGCCATGAACAAAGTCTTGGCAGTCAAACTCGCGGTCGCGACCACCGGAGTCCCGGACTTCTTTGTCGCAACAAGATTCTTGGGATGCGCCTGATTCTTAAGAATCTCCTCCAGGCTCTCCGCTTCGGCTTGCAGACCGCTTGGATCCTTGTCGGCGAGTTTTTTCTGCCCCATTTGGGGGCCGGTCTTTTCCTGCTCAGCCAGACTTTGGGCCAGGGACGATGAAAACTTGCCGCCGGCTTCCGGAATTCTGGGCACCGGCGCTGAGAGGGTGGATTCCGCCGGATCCGGGGTCTTCCCAGATTGCCCCGGCCAAGATCGTCCGGTCGAAGTTCGTTCCGAAGAAGTTCGTTCCGACGGAGATCGTTCCCATGAAGATCTTCCCGGCGCAGGAGTTGCCGGAGAACTCGCGCCGACTTGTGATGCTTTGCCAGCGAGTTGATCTGCCAGTTGGTCCAGCAGGTCCGCTTCCAGACGGCCATTCGACGTCAATACCTGATACCCAGACCGGGCAGCGACCGGATCAACATACCAGGCCGTAACCTGCACGCTCACCCGCACCACGGATCCGCCGGAAGCCGCCGCGCTGACCTGGAACTTGGACTGATAGTAGCCACGCTGATAACGGTCCAGGGAATGATCCGCCGAAGTCGCGAAACCATCCAACACCGGAAGACGTCCCGCCGTGACGGCTTGCATTTCCTTCAGGATTTTTTCCACCCTGGCCTTGTCCTGCGGGAAAGTCCGTTCGTATCCATTGCCTTGCGCTGGGCTCCATTCCACGCAGCAAAAGGCTACGGCGGCCGCCAACAGCGTGTGCGAGAAAGCTCGACGGAATCGACGCTTCATGGCTGCTCCAACTGGTCGCGGAGGATCCATCCGTGCTGCCCCTCGTGCGTCTCGACCCCATACCAGTAGGGTGTGGAAATCAGAATCAGAACTTCCGTGCCCGGGGTTAAGGATTGCAGCGTGCTCGCGGTGTGGAAAGGCGCGGATTTGAGCGGCGCGCCCGGAGCCTTCACCAGCCGCTCAACCTGCTTGCGAAGATCCTTGACGCGCTCTTCCAGGGTTTGGTCAGAGGGGGTTTGGGCAGAGAGGGTTTGGCCAGGGAGAGTCTGTCCTGGCCGCGTCTGGCCCGCGGACTGCATTGTTTCGGCTTGCGAGGCGGGATCCGCGAGGCTCTCCATCGCCGGAGCGACCGCCGGGGGTTCGGATTGAAGCGGCACGGATTGCAGCGCGGTCACCGCGGGTGGGTCGCTGCGCATGGCAAGATTTTGCTTTTTCTCCAGTTGTTCGCGACGCTCCTCGTTCGCTTCGACAGTCTGCTTCTTCATGACCTCGATGGCTTCAAGGTGCTCCTGAATATCCTTGTATTCGCTGCTTTCGATCGAGCCGTTCGATTGATGAACGGTGTGCCGGAAGTCTTCTTCAAAAAGCGCGTCGATGCGCAGAACCGTGTTCTTCTCCCCTTGGGCTTGCACTACATATCGCACAACCAGCGTCCCGACGTCGCCGCTATCCTTGAAGTTGCGCGGATCGATGGCTTGCATCCGAACCTTGTAGAAAAGCTTCCCGCCCTCGTTCCATGCCGGAAATACGCGGGAGGAACTGGCGGCTTTCGCGCCGCCGACAAACTCGTCCTTGTTGTACTCCTTGGTTCCCCTGATCACGCCGTTCTGCGCGACGTCTTCCACGACTTGCGCCACTTCGCTCTCCGGCAGGGGGATGTTGACGATCAGGCCTTCGCCGTAGGGCAATTTATCCTTTTCGCGGCCGGCGAGCGGAAGCACCGCCGTGAAAAGCAGAAGCAGCAGGGCGAACAAACCGGTGAGAGAACGCAGCCTGGGGGCGCCAGACCAACGGCGTCGCGCAACGTCGACCGCAGCAGTTGTACTACTCTTGGCCCAAAAATCCGGCTTCCGACTTCGACTTTGAACGCCTATCCCCAAACCCACCGTAGTCTCCATTCCCAGACTCCAGAGAGTCTCGTACTCTGGGCATAAGGCTGTCAACTCTGGCGGGTTTGGCGAGGATGCCAGAGCTTAAGAAACCCTTCCCGGATTGACCTTGTAAAAAAATTGTAAAAAAAATCTTGAACTTCGCCTTTCGACCGTAGTAGGATTCCGCCGCGGTACGGTGGTAGAACCTTTGTCGACGTTCTACCGCAGGCGGAATGAGAAGGGTTCGCGTTCGGAGCCCTTTACGTTCTGAGTGCAGCCGCGTTTTGCGGGAAGTCGATTTTCAAAAAACAGATCGTGATTTGATCTTGCCGAGGAGTCCGGACATGCGCGTTTCGAGGCGTTCCCATCTTCGCAACATATCTAACTTTGCGATGCCCTTGTTTTCTGTCGCTCTGGTTCTCGTGTCGGTCGTTCTCACTTGCAGCCAGCCCGCGAACGCACTGCCGGCTTTCGCCAGGAAGTATGGCCTGCGCTGCTCGGCCTGTCACGAGTCCTGGCCGATGCTCAATTACTTTGGCCAAAAGTTCAAGGACAACGGCTACCAGCTCATGAACGATCGCGATGCTCCGATCTGGCAGAATCCGGGGTACTGGCCGGTCACCTTCCGCATCATTCCGCTCTGGCACAGGGTGAGCACCGGTAAAGTACTGGTGGACACCTACTCGTCGGGAAACCCCTCGCCCACCGGCTCCGCTGTACAGCGTCTCACCAAGTCTGGCTTTGACCTGAGCGGCCTCGACTTCCACACCGGCGGCACGCTGGAAAAGAACTTTTCGTTCTACGTGCTTCCGTCTTCGGACGCCACGGCCTCCTTTCACTTTGAAACAGTAATGGCGCGGCTCGACAATCTGTTTGGCAGCGGTTGGTTCAACATTAAACTTGGCAAGTTCGAGCTCGACAATCTGCTTTCCGAAAAGCGCATCCTGACGCTGACGGGGAATGGCGGCATCTACCAGCTCTACCACTTCATCCCGCAGGGTGATGGCAACATCTTCGGCCAAATGGGAGACAACCAGCTCGGCGTCGAGCTCATGGGTCACTCCTACAGCGACCGCACCCGTTATTCCGCCGCGCTGTTAAGCTCGAATAACGGCACAGTGCAACTTCCCTATGGCAACGCTTATACCGGATTCTTTGCCGCCAGCCAGGCGTTCGATACCGGCAAGGCAGGAGTGCAGCGCGTTGGCTTCTACGCCATGGTCGGTCAAGCTCCAACCACCTTTCTGACCAGTGGTGGTCCGACCGGACCGATACCTGGCTCCGGAATTGGCAACAAGTCTTTCAGCCGCGAGGGCTTCGTCGGGCAATTCTACTTCGGACAACATGTTGACCTCCAAGTTGTGACTCAGCATGGGCAGGATAGCGCATGGTTTGGGCAAGGTTACGGCGATTTCATCGATACCGGTGCCACCACCACATGCAATGGCGGCCAGCCTTGCAACAACACCACTGGAACCGTCTTACCTGCTGGCTCGCAAGGGCCGACGTGGAACGGTATTCTTTTTGAGCCGCACTACGTCTACAGTCCGCAGCTCATCTTTATCGGGCGGTATGAAACGATCAGAATGTCGCGGCAGGCCAACGGTCCGGACTCGGCCAGCCCTTCCGCGTCCAACTTCGGCAATATCTCGACCTACACCATCGGCTATCGTTACAACCCGTTTATGACGAGCCGGGCCGGCTTTGCCTGGCACAACGAATACAACTGGCTGCATCAGGACGGTACTGGCCCAACTCTTGGCCTGACTAGCGCGAACGTGAATACCAGCGAGTTGCTGCTCGGATTTGACTTTGATTTCTAGAGAGGGATAGACATGCAGACAACAGTGCGGAAGTGGTCGCTTTTGCTGGGTGCAGCGGCGGTTCTGGCGGTCTCCCAAGTTGCCTGGGCGCAGCTCACCAAGTACGACTTGGAATCGCGCATGGGCACGGAAAGCCACATCGGAAACATTACGGGCCATGCCAAGGATGCCAAAGCCGACTACCGCCGGTATTGCGTGGTTTGCCATGGCGAACTCGGGGACGGAAATGGCGAAAGCTTTCCCTGGGTCGACCCCAAGCCGCGCGACTTCCAGTTGGGCGTGTTTAAGTGCCGCTCCACGCCAACGGGAACCTTGCCTGTCGACCAGGATCTTTTCGACACCATAGCCCGCGGCCTTGACCGCTCGAACATGCCGCAATGGAGCACCTTCACCAAGCAGGAGCGGGCAGACCTGGTAGCTTGGGTGAAGCATTTTTCTCCACGCTGGGTAAGTGAAAAGCCAGGAACGCCGATTCAGATTCCTCCCGAACCGGAAATTACCGCCGAGCGGATCAAGGCGGGACGCGATGTATTCGCCAAGGTGCAGTGCTGGAAATGCCACGGGGTGCAGGGTATGGCCAACGGACCCTCCGCCGCCACCCTCACCGACGATCTCGGCCGGCCCATCGCCCCCTTCAACTTTACCGAGGGAGCCCGGCCGAAATGCGGATCCACAGACCAGGATCTATTCCGAATTTTCATGACCGGTTTGGACGGCACTCCAATGCCCTCGTTTGCGGACAATATCAAGCCGGAGGAAGCGTGGGACTTGGTTTTTTATCTGCGAACGCTTGAGCCTCAAAAAAGCAAGGAAAAAGCCATTGCGAAACAACTGGCCCTGAAGCCGGTTGATCCCAATGCCCCGGCGGGACAACAATAGGTCGGGAACGGCATCGCGAGCTAAGCTCCACCTTGGTTCTTAAGGAGAGGACTTTCTATGAGGAATCGATACAATTTAGCGGCTGTACTTTCGGCAGTAATATTAGTCTGCTGTGGAGCGTTGATTTTGGGGCAGAAAGTCAACGCTGCTGGTGAAGGCAAGATTACCGGGACGGTCAAACTCGACGGCACAGCGCCTCACATGAAGGGCATCGACATGTCGAAGGATCCCTACTGCTCGAAGGCTCACGCGAGCGACCCCGGGCACCTGGAAACGGTGCTGGCCGGTCAGAACGGTGGACTGGAGAATGTGGTCCTCTACATCTCCGAAGGGTTGAGTGGCGGCGCGCTGACCGAGGTTCCGACTGAAGTGCCGGTATTCAATCAAAAGAACTGCATGTATATGCCACACGTCTTAGCGATGGACGTCAACCAGAAGTTCAAGGTTGTCACCAGCGATCAGACGGCCCACAACATTCACCCGCTCCCCAACCCCATGATCAATGTTGGGTGGAATCAGTCTCAGCCACCGGGAGCGCCGGCGGTCGAGAAGAGCTGGAAAGCTGCGGAAGTTATCCCGGTTCAGTGCAACATCCATCCCTGGATGCACGGTTGGTTCGTCGTGGTCAAAGGGCCTTACGCGACCACCGATGCCAACGGCTCCTATACGATCAACAACGTGCCGCCCGGAAATTACACGGTGACCGCGTGGCAGGAAACCTACGGTACACAAATGCAAAAAGTCACGGTCGCCGCTGGGAAGCCGGGGACTGCCGATTTCACCTTTAAGGCGAAATAGAGAACTGCGAGAGCTTGAGCGCGGGCGGCCGCACAATCAGTCGAATCACTGAAAAAAGGCTGGCTAAGGCTGGCCAAAGGCGGAGCGACATGGCGAAGATATTCGCGGTGACGATCGTATTGATCGCAATCGGTTCGGCTATTCCCATCCTGATGCACACTTGGGATATGCCGCAGGACATCTCGACTCACGGCCATCTGATTGATGAGCAGTATGCGGACACGATGGCGGAGGCGGGCATTTCGTTTCTGGTCTCTCAGTTCCTCCTGGCATTCTTCATCTGGAAGTTCTCCAGTCCCAAGCCAGGCGCCAAAATTAAGAGTTTCCCCGGTGGCGCCGCAGGATTGGTGATCGCCGCCTTCCTGTTGGTAGGCACGGAGGTTTTGGCTTTGGGCGTGTTTGGGGCGAAGGCGTGGGCCAGCGTGTATTTCACTCCACCCGCGGCGAATGCGTTGCCGATTCAGGTCCAGGCGGGACAGTTTGCATTTTATTTCCGCTACCCCGGCCCGGATGGAACGTTCGGCCCGCTTCACGCGGACCAGATCAGTGAGGCAAACGCGAACTTCTTTGGTCTCGATACCACGCACGACCAGGATTCCAAAGACGATATCGTTTCCGCCGAGATGGCCATTCCTGTGAACCGGGAGGTCCACCTCCTGATGCATTCGAAGGATCTGGGACACTCCTTCTATGTTCCCGAATTGCGTGTCCACCAGGATTTCGTACCGGGATTGGATCTCTCGATTCATTTCACGGCAACGAAGGTCGGCAAGTACGAAATCGTCTGCACGCAGCTTTGTGGCCTGGGGCATTACAACATGAAGGCGTATCTCGAGGTAAAGTCTCAGGAAGATTTCGATAGCTGGATCAAGCAGCAGGCGGCGCTGCAGTAGCCGTTTCATCTGCGCAGGATCTAGATAGACCAATACATCTCGTTTGAGGTGAGCACAATGCACGATACGTCCGCACACGCGGTGCATCATGGCGTCCCCACCAGCTTCATTCGGAAGCACGTTTTCAGCCTTGACCACAAAGTCATCGGCAAGCAGTATTACGCGCTGGCGCTGGTGGCCGTCGTGGTCGGGATGGTGCTTTCCTGGATCATGCGCATCCATCTTGGATGGAATAACTTCGCAATTCCCGGACTGCACCTGCTTTCCAGTACCGGTGCGCCGGGGAACGTGCTGACGCCGGAGTATTACCTGCAACTGATGACCATGCACGGGACGATCATGGTCTTCTTTGTGCTCACTACCGCCCCGTTCGCCGCATTCGGCAATTTCTTCTTGCCGATCCAGGTGGGCGCTGAAGATATGCCGTTTCCGCATTTCAACATGATGTCGTTCTGGATTACATTCGTGGCTTTCCTGGTTCTGGTCTCGTCGTTTTTTGTGGGCGACGGGCCGACTCTGGGTGGCTGGACCCAGTATGCGCCACTGAGCGCTGTGGGCGCGGTGGCCGGCCCCGGCCAGGGTCTCGGTGTGGTTCTCTGGGCAAGTTCGATTGGCATTTTCTGCATTGGCCAGCTGCTGGGTGCGTTGAACTTCATCACTACAACCCTCGACATGCGTACCAAAGGCATGTCTCTGATGCGGCTGCCGCTCAGCGCCTGGGCCTGGTTCATTACCTCGATCATGGGCTTGACCGCATTTGCAGTGTTGATGCCCGCCTGCATCCTGCTCATCCTCGACCACGTCGCCGGAACCAGCTTCTTCGTGGCCTCGAATCTGGTGATCAATGACCAGGTATTGCCGCATTCCGGCGGATCGACTCTGCTGTGGCAGCACCTGTTCTGGTTCTTCGGACATCCTGAGGTATACATTGCGATCGTGCCCGGTCTGGGCATCGTTTCGCATGTTCTGATTACTAACATGCGCCGCCCGTTGCTTAGCCACAGAGTAATTATTTACTCCATGGGTTCCTTGGCCGTTCTCAGCTACATGGTATATGGGCACCACATGTTCGTCAGCGGGATGAATCCTTACTCTTCGCTGGCGTTTTCGTTCCCCACACTGGTGATCACCATTCCCTCCACAATCGTCGTGTTGATCTGGCTCGGCAGTCTGTATGGGTCCAAGTTGCGGATCAATACGGCATCGCTATTCGCGCTGGGCTTCATCTCGATGTTCATCAGCGGCGGCGTGAGCGGCTTTTTCCTGGCTCAGCCCTCGATTGACATCATGTTGCACGCCACCTATTTTGTGGTCGGCCACTTCCACCTGGTCATGGCGGTCGCGGCCATCTTCGGCATTTTCTCCGGAACTTACTTCTGGTTCCCCAAGATGACCGGCCGTATGATGAACGAGACTTTGGGTAGGATCCACTTCTGGCTGAGCTTCGTGGGTACGTACTGCATTTTTATGCCGTTCCACTACCTGGGAATCGCCGGGAACGTGCGCCGCTACCAGGCCTTCACCGACGATTACCTTATCCCGCTCATCCCGGTGCATAAGTTCATTACGATTGCCGCACTGCTCACCGGCCTGGCCCAGTTCATTTTCATTTACAACTTGATCCACAGTCGGTTCAAGGGCGCGTTGGCGCCGGACAATCCGTGGGAAGGCACTTCGCTGGAATGGAGCACGGCCACGCCGCCGCCCCACAATAACTTTGGCGACAAGATGCCGGTGGTTTATCACGATCCGTATCAGTACAGCGTCGAGGGTGCGAGCACCGATTATGTGATGCAGACCTCGCCGGAGCAACTTAAGAACGCTCCCGACGAAAAGTGATCGAAGAGAAGGAAGAGAAGGAAGAGAAGTAAGATTCGAGCAGGTGCGGAGTTTCACCAGGGGAGAGTCAGCAGTATGGCGACTACAGTCCACGAACCGCCGAAAATCGAGCCCGACCGACAGCCGAACCACGGTTTACCGAGCCGGGGCTCCGGCAACGGAGGCTGGCGGAATCTGGTTCCCGTCGGCGGAGACTTGCGCCGGCTCAAGGACTACTCTCCCCCTCCCGCCAGTACTGGCATCTGGGTAGGCTTGGCGGCCATCACCATGAGCTTTGCCGCCTTCACGAGTGCCCTGATCGTTCGTCAGGGAGCTGCGTCGGATTGGCGGCACTTCACTCTGCCCTCGGTGCTGTACTTGAATACGCTGGTGATCATTGCCAGCAGCATCGCTCTGGAAATAGCGCGCCGCCGAATTGCGGCATTTATGGGCGGCATCAAAGATCAAGCGGCGAGTCCGGCGCGGTGGCTGTATGTAACGTTATTCCTGGGCCTGCTGTTTGTTGCCGGGCAAACCTTTGCCTGGCTGCAACTCAGGTCACAGGGATTCGGACTCGCTACCAATGTGAGCTACTCGTTCTTCTATGTGCTGACTGTAGCTCATGCGCTGCATGTGCTCGGCGGACTCGGCGGTCTGGTTCGAGTAATCGGTAAACTCAAACATTCAACCCTGCGACGGAGCACTTTGGACGCCACCTCGCGCTACTGGCATTTCATGGGTGTCCTGTGGCTGTATCTGCTTTTGCTGCTTTGGATGAAGCTCTAACCCAGTCAAAGGTAGGAGGCGACATGAGCCAAGCCGATCTAACGATGCAAGGACATTCAACCGCGGCCATGGCCGAGCCCACATTCTCGGTCCCCGCCAAAAAGATGGCGATGTGGCTGTTCATCATCGCAGACACCGCTACCTTTGCCGGTTGTCTCGTCGCCTACGGATTTATACGCAACAGCACTCCCGATTGGCCCAGACCTTTTCATAGCATCACCAACGTGGCGCTGATGACGCTCATTCTGCTGACCAGCAGCTTGACCATGCTCATTGGGGTGCGGTCGGCCCAGAAAGGCGACAAAGCCGGAGCTTTTCGCTGGACCATGATTACGGCTGTGGCCGGAATCCTGTTCGCCATCCTGCACATTCGTGAATGGATGGGAATGATCGGGGAAGGCGCGACGCTGTTCCACAACCCGTGGGGCACGCCTCTGTTCGGCTCGTTGTTTTTCAGCATTACCGGCCTGCACCTGCTGCACGTAACCGGCGGCGTGATCGCTCTAGTAGCAGTGGGGCTACGCTACAAGGCGGGGCGCTACCGCGCCGATGATCTCGAAATTACGGGACTCTATTGGCACTTCGTGGATCTGGTTTGGATGTTTGTGGTGCCGCTGGTCTATCTTTTGAATCTAGCTCACTGAGATGGAACGAGGCAGGAGCAAATCACTATGACTACCGCCATGACTACGGACGAGGCTCACAAGAATACCGGAATGGGGAAAGACCTAGTCGTCTACCTTTGCATGCTGGCCCTGGCAGCGATACAGTTCGTCATCGCCTATCAGGATATCAGCGCATCACAGATGTTTGGGCGCATGCTTTCAGTCGCTGTCGTCGAGGCTGGACTCGCGCTGTTGTTTTTCATGCACTTGTCGGAGAATCGCGGACTCATGTGGTTTGTCTTAATTTTTACGGTTTCTGTGGTGCTGGGTATGCAATATGGATGGACCGACAGCTTCCGTATCTTAGGCGGCGTACCGTGGGCGAAGTAGCCTGAGGCGGCACGGCTGGCGCCGCAAGAAAGCGAACATGAAGGTCTGGAGACCAATCGGGATTCTTGGGATTGTGCTGACGGGACTAATCATCCTGCTGGCGCCAGTGCCCGCCTTTTCCCAGAGTTGCGCGCTTTGTTATACGCAGGCTGCATCCTCGGGCTCTCGCATGATTCAGGCCTTGCGCAGCGGCATCCTGATCCTTATCGTTCCGCCGACATTCATGAGCGTTGGTGTGATCTTCGTCTGCTATCGCAAACGCAATCAGACTCGAGAAAGTGGTGATGAAGACCTCTCAGGCAAGGACCGCGACTGGTAAGAACAACAATCAGACCCCGCTGTCCAAGTCCACTCACTTCTTGTAGGTCACGCCGCCCTTCATCACGAACGAAACATTCTGCAGCGCACTGATGTCCTGCAGTGGATCGCCGGAAACCGCGATGATGTCGGCAAGATAACCCGGCTCCAAGGCCCCAATCTGGCCATCCCAACCCAGCAGCTTCGCTCCATTGAGCAGGTCTGCCTGTATCACCGCCAGCGGCGACATGCCGTACTTCACCATCAGCACAAATTCCCGCGCCTGCGTCCCGTGAGGAAAGGGTCCTACGTCAGAGCCCACCGCCATCGGAACTCCGGCCGCGATCTGCTTGCGGAATTCCTGCACCTTCAAGTCGAGCATCTGGTGCTCATGCGCAGCCTGCGCTGGCGTAGCCGCATGATCGGCAAAATATTCAAAGATGGTGAAGGTTGGCACCGCGAAGATCCGTTTTTCGCGCATCAGCCGCATCGTTTCGTCGCTGAGCTGGTTGGCATGGTCGATAGAAGCAACGCCCGCCCGTGCCGCAAACAGCGTGCCTGGTTCGCCGGTAGCATGGACCGCCACGCGCTTGCCGGATCGCGCTGCCTCCTCGACTGCGGCACTCAGTTCAGCTTCGGTATATTGATAAATCGTGGAAAACTGGCCGTTTCGCACGGTATCCGGGCCCGTCTCATAAATCTTGATGAAGTCCGCGCCTTCCTTAAACTGGTGGCGCATGACCGCTACCAGTTCGGCAGCATTGTTGGCGTAATCGGCGTTCGGCAGCACGTGCTGCGCCGGGTTGAAGCCGATGGCGTCTTCGTGGCCGCCGAGAATGTTCACGGCATTGCCGCTGATGCGCAATCGCGGCCCCGGAACCAGCCCCTCAGCAATCGCGTCGCGAACCGCTGTATCGGCTGACCCCGCGCCTTCGGTTCCCATGTCGCGTTCCGCTGTGAAGCCCGCCATCAAATCATCCCGTGCCGCCAACAGCGCCATGATCGTGCGCTGCGGCACGGACTCCTGCACCGTCTGCAGGTCCTCCGCCCCGGGATGCAGGAACAGATGCACGTGAGCGTCGATCAGGCCAGGCAGCAGCGTGCGGTCTCCCAGATCGATCATCTCCGCGTCCGCCGGATGCGTTACAGACGAGCCCGCTTCCACGATTCGTTCGCCCACCACCAGCACTTCGCCCGGTTTCACCACGTGCCCGCTCTTCACGTCCAGTAGACGAGCCGCGTGCAGCACAATCGCATGTGGTGTGGCGGGCTGGGATTGGGTCTGCGCCGCAGAGAGCCCATGCAGCGGCAGCAGCAATGATAACGATAAAGATGGCGAAAGAAACCACCGGGGTTTGGTCATGGTGTCAGTAGGGGATGGTACCACCTCAGATTCATGGAGGCTACGCTGGCTTCACAAGTGGTTCGGGGCGTGTGCGGCCTCAACATCTGGCGCTCACCCTATCGTCTGTCGTCGCTTCACGGAAATCGAAGCCATTTATCTTCCTATCGGGACTTGTTATGCACAACGAGGCAGTTCAAAGTGTTCACTTCGCCGGGTCCTTCTGCTCTGCCGGAGGCGCTGGCGGCTTGGCAAACTTTGCGTCGTCTACTGGAACGTTCTGCTTCACCTCGCTCACCTGAATCGTGAACCGCCCACTCGGCCGCGCCAGCGTCCAACGGAATGGAATCTTCACCCCGCCCGCTTCTCGATAATCCGCATAATCGATCTGTGTCGGCAACCGTCCCAGCGGCGTCTCTCCATATCGAACCAGACGTACCAGCATCCCCGACTGCTGGTCAAAATACAGTTTTAGCGGCGGCTTTCCCTCGCGCCGCCCAATTACCAGATAGGCGTCGCGGTCGCCCACCTTCTCCGTGCCTCGCACCTGCGCCTCGCTGAACATCTCCTTCAAGTGCGCCGCAAAGTGAAGATCCGCATCCATCGCGGCCCCGTCGATATCTGGCCCGTGCATCTCGCGCACCGGCCGACCCGGAGCGCCCAACCAGCCTTCGTGACCGTCGAACACCGTCACGCTGTCTCCGTCGGGGGTGTGTGTAAACGATACCCGCTTGTCCGGATCCTTCGAGAAAATGTCGATCGGAACATTGCGGTCGCCGAAGGTGATCGTGCCTTTCATCACCCGGCTCGTAATCTTGTCGATCGCGGCGGTTCCACCCACAACCTGCTGATACTTGCCGAATATCTGATCGGCGGACGGCCAGTTCGCTTCTTTCGCTTCCGCGCCTTTGGCCTTCGCCTCTCCGCTCTCGCTTAATTCGCTCCTCTGGGGTTCGTCCATGCGCATGCCCGGTTTCGCCTCTTCCGCCATTACCGCGGGCGTTCCCACCGGATCGGTACTGCCACGGTGGCATGAATAGCAGGTCACTTCGCGATGTCCCTCAAAGTTGTCCTTATTGATGGCGAACATCATCGCCATCATTTTCCTCGCGGTCTGCTTCGGCTTCTTGTCGTCCTTGTCGAATGCGCCCTCCACGTGGCAAAACTCGCATTCCACGCCGAGGGACGCCGTGATGAATTGCATGCCAGGGATCAACTGATCGGCTGGAATTCCCTTGAGAACCTGGATGTTCTTGAATTGCTCCTCTGCCTTCTTTGGTTCGTCAGCATTAGCGGCCGCCGGAGATCCGCCCGACTGCGCCTTCGCGCCGTCCGTCACCAGTCCACTAACCGCCAGGAATGCGATCATCCCCACAACTACAACGAATGCCCGTTTTCTCTTCATCGATTGTCGCCTCAGTAAGAAACGTCGACCATACTCTCTTCTCCGCGACACTCCTTCGCGTCACTTCTCCGTGCACTCTGCGATTCGAGCTTACCCCGTCAGTCCGGGCCTGTAAAAGCGCGAGCAGGCCGCGGTTTCACGGCCGGTTACTGTACACGTACTTCCCCGATACGTCGGCGATCACGAACTTGGCCGGCAAAAGCCCATCCACTCGTGCCTTTTGGTGCGGCGGCACAAACAGGAACACCCGCCCGTCTCCAGCCCAGTCGCGCTGCAAATCCGCATCGCTCAAATAGATTTTGGGCGCATCCGCAAAGGTCGAACCGAACCACATCGAGGTCGTCCGCCCCTCCACCAGATCAATGGGCCGCCGCAGATAAAACAGCAACGACGAACCAAAGGCCTGGTCGCCATAAATCATTACTCTGTCCTCCGGCCGCGCCCGCGCCGCGATCTCCCCCGCCAACTGCTTTGACGAAAGATACGGGCCAAATCGTCCCAGGGCAATGTGCGCCGCCACCAGGAACACCGCCAATCCCGCCGCCAGCACCCAGGTTGCGGCATAATGTCGCCGGAACAGACGCAAAAGGAACGACAGCAATGGAGCCACCAGCAGAACGACTGCCGCCAGCGCCGCCGGCAACCGCAGCGCCGCAAACGACGCGTAACTCAAATCCAGCATGTGCGACGTCGAAAGCGTATACGCGTTTGTATCCTGCTTGCCCAGCACACTTCCAATGTCCGCCTCGAACGGCAGGTTTCGCGATTGCCACAGGCCCACCACTAACATGGCGCTGGCCGCAACCCCAATCATGGCCAACAAACCTGCGGAAGGCGCCAGCCAACCCGCGCGCACTTCGCGTTCACACTCCGCCCGCTCGCACTGCGCCATGCCGTCCGCCAGCAACAGCAGCAGCGGCAAATATGCGGGGAACGTGTAGTACTCCTGGTTGGTCGAAACGGCAAAAAAAATCAACACCACTCCCGCCAGAAGCCAGCACAGCAGCCGCGTCCGCGAAGCGAAATCGCTTTGCCGCCGTATGCCACTCTGTCTGGTTGCACCCGAACGGCTGTCTTGGTCTCGCCACTCCTGCGCCGCAGTCTTCACCGCTGCCGGCAGGTACAGGCTCCAGGGGAATAACCACACCAGATGCAGCGTCCAATACAGCGTCGCCGGAAGCTTGTTGTAGTCCCGCGGATACCGCTTCCCCAGGAATCTCAGGAAGTGTTCATTCACAAAATAGAACCAGAAGAAGCCGTGGTGCTCGGCGGTGCCCGGATTGCGCAACCCCGCCAGAATGTGCCACGGCGCGGCGATCGCCAGGAAGAACACCAACCCTGAAACCAACCGGAACTCCCGCCATCGTCGCCATTCTCCCGTAACCAGCAGAAAGAAAAATGCTGCCCCGCAAGGAAACACAAGCGCGATCAGCCCCTTCGTGAGCACGCCTAACGCCATCATGGCGTATCCCGCGTACCATCGCCAGGCTGTGGCTCCCGGCTCCAGTGCCGTCAGAAAAAGATACATAGCCGCTGCAATCAGCAGGCTCAGCAGCACGTCCGGAATCAGAACACGCGTGAACAGGTACACTCCCGCGCAGGTGTAGACGAATAATCCCGCATAAATTCCTGTCCGTTCCCCGAACGCGCGACGGCCCCAGCAAAATGCCAATACTCCCAGCAGCATCACCGACAGCACCATCGGCAGGCGCGTGCTGAATTCGTTTACGCCGAAAACCTTATAGTTGAATGCCACCAGCCAGTAGGGCAGCGGCGCCTTCTCCAGATAACGGACGCCATTGACATGCAGCGTGACGTAGTCGCCCGTCACTACCATCTCTCTCGCCGCCTCCGCGTGTGTGCTGTCGGCATCGTCCAACAGCCCCGGAGTGAACATTGACCCAACGTAAATCGCCAGAAACACCACGACGAGCGCCCAGTAGGAAGATCTGGACCCGCGCGCACGCCGCTCTTGTTCTGTAGTGAGAGAAACCGGATTCGCGATCAAATGGATGAGCCCAATCCAGTCTTACAAATACCGGGCCAGTCAGCAACTAGCTGTCCGATCACTACTTCTTCCCTCCCACCTCGCCGTGCCGGATAAAATACCGCCGCTTGTCCATCCCCGCGGGTACCGCCACGTCAAAGAACCCCACCATCATTTCCTGCGACGTCTGGTCGCCCCATGTCACCGTCTTCTCGGGATCGGGATTATGCGGATTGTTTCGCGAATTGTCATACCATGCCACCGCCCGCAACCTTGTCCCCGCCTTCAATTCCCGCGGCTTGGCCAGCTTGTAACTCAACTGCCAGTGGAAGTGATAGTTAACCCGCAGCAAAGTTTCCACCCTTCCGTCGTCATGCACAATGTCATACTCAAACCGCTTCCCGCGCAGGTGCATGTGAGGAAAAAGACTCAGCAAGATTGCGTCGTTGGGCAGCGTTCCCTCCACTTCTACGCGAAAATCCTCCGCCTCCGGCGGAATCAGCAGCGCATGATTGTTCAACTGGAGCGTGATTACCCTTTGCTTCGGCGCGCTCTTCGCGAACACCAGCCCAACGCTCGTCTCGTCGCTCGCCGCCTCGCCGTTCGTGGTGTAGTGCATCTGAAACACCAGATCCGATCCCGCTGGCACAAACTTTGCCATCCCGTCCGCCCATCGATCCGGCGCACTCCCCGGCGCATACACCAGCAGCAGATCGCTGGTGGTCTCGTGCGCCTGGCGCCGCTCCTCCGGATCGCTCAGCATCGAAGCCGTGAACGGCTCGCCCACTGGCGCATGCCGCAGCCAGGGCGAGTCCGGAGGCCGGATGTACACCACCGCATGGTGCACATGCGCCGCGCTTGAGGGCCGCACCTCCGCCATTTGCGCCCACTTGTCCAGGGCAAAATGCGTGGCCACAATCTCGTATGTGTACTCCACCTCGCCTCGCGCCGGAATCCGCACTGGTTTGGGCATTTTCACCACCAGATCCGGCTGCGGAATATTCCATCCCTCACCCCACTTCCGCGGCGCCGGCGCATCACGCGCATCCCCCGCGGGCGCTCCAGCTTTTGCCCAGGCCGCAATCGTCGCAATCTCTTCTTCGCTCAACGACGGATCATTGGAAAAATGTCCGTACCGCGGATCGGCAAACCACGGCGGCATCATCTTCATCTCGACGGCAGCCGCCATTTTCCCCGCCCACGACCGCGTCTCCTCGTAAGTCACCAGCGGCATCGGCGCAGCTTCTCCTGCTCGGTGGCAACTCTGGCACTTGTTCTGGAGAACCGGAACCACATCTTTATAAAAGGTTGGTGGCGAATTTTGTTCGCCCCGCCCGACCGCAATACCCGGCATCTGCCACGCCGCTCCCATCCCCAGGAGAGAAACCGCAGCGGCGAAAAGTGTTCCGAGCTTCGTCACGAGCGTAGAAACTCCAAAGTTAATGCCCACGCTTGCCGCGCCGAGCGCGGTTCATACGATGCGCGTTCGTCACAGAAGAATCCATGGTCGGCGCGGGAGAACTCGACATTCACGTAAACCTTCCGCTGCGCGCTCAACGCCTCGGTTACCGCTTTCCGGTGCTCTGGCGTAATGTGCTTGTCCAATCCACCCCAGATAAGCAACGACGGTGCCTGCAGCTTCGACGCCCGATCCAGCAATCCGGGAGCGATTCCTCCTCCGTAAAACGAGACTGCGGCGCGCAGCGGAACCACGCTGTTGGCAAGACTATTGGCAAGAAACGAAATCCGTCCACCCAGACAGAATCCCACACTTGAAATCTCGTTCGGTCTTACATGCGCATTGGAGTGCAGCCATTCATGGGCCGACCGGATGTCCGCCTCCGCCGTCTCCGTTGTCACCGCATGAAGGTGCGGCTTCGCGGCAGGAAAGTCGGTATAGCTGGCGGCAAAGCCTGGCGGCGCAGTGCGATGAAACAGCTCCGGAGCAATAACGACGTATCCCTCCGCAGCAAACCGCTCGGTGACGCTGCGAATGTGCCGGTTAACGCCAAATGCTTCCTGGAACAGGAGTAGCCCCGGATGCGGCCCCGCTTGCTCCGGACGAGCCACATAGGCTGCCATCCGTGTTCCGTCCGAAACGGCCAGCTCTACCTTCTCTTTCACGATTGCCGCTCGGCTCATAACACCTCTTTATGTGGACCCCATGACAATCAGGACGCATCCAGCTACAGCGAGGGTGATCCCAAATCCCAGAAACAGAAGCTGGATGCCCTTCTCTCCGCTGCGCGCCCAAAAGTTGGCGACGAAAGGGCGGCTGGTCTGCGTCTTGGCAAAGAACTTCCTGCCATTTCTCCGATAGAAGATCACATGCGGCACGCCAATCGCGAGGAAAAATCCGCCGAATAACCTGCTGGAATGAGCAGGCAAAACAACGTAGACGAGCCACGCTATCCAGCCGGTGAGCATGATCAGGCCAGCGATTACCCAGCGCATAGATTCGGCAGCGGGTTTCATTGCACTCACAGCCTCGCGCAATCGCTCCCATTCTCCGTCTAGTCTCGCATATCCGCGCGAACCCGCACACTCGGCAAAAATGCTACAGTGATCGTTTCATGTCCGCGCCCAATTCCCTCTTCGTTCGCGCCTGCAAGTCGCAGGCTGTCGACCGCACTCCGGTCTGGTTCATGCGCCAGGCTGGACGCTACATGCCCGAGTACCGCGCCGTGCGCAAGCAACATTCGCTGCTCGAGATCTGCAAAAAACCTGCCCTCGCCGCGGAAGTTACCATTACCGCCGCCGAGATCCTCCGCGTCGACGCCGCCATCATCTTCGCCGACCTCCTGCTTCCTCTCGAGGTCATGGGCCTACCCTTTCATTTCGCGGCCGGGGAAGGACCCGTCATCGAGAAGCCCGTCCGCACTGCCGGAGACATTGCCCAACTCCGCACCGACCGCGCCGCCGACCTCGGCTATGTCTCCGAGGCGGTCCACCTCGTCGCGAAACACTTCGCCAGCCGGCTTCCCGTCATCGGTTTTTGCGGTGCGCCCTTTACCCTGGCCAGCTACATGATCGAAGGCGCTGGCTCCCGCCACTATCTCCACACCAAGAAGATGATGTACAACTCCCCGGAAGGTTGGGATGAGTTGATGCGCAAGCTGGTTGCCGTCACTGCCGAATACTCCACCGATCAAGTGCGCGCCGGCGCCGATGTCATCCAGATTTTCGACAGTTGGGTCGGCTGCCTCAGCGTGGACGATTACCGCCGCTTTGCGCTGCCGCATGTCACAGACCTGGTGAAGCGGCTGCAGAAGACCGGCGCGCCCATCATTTATTTTGGCACCGACAGCGCTACGCTGCTTCCTGCGATGAATGAAACTGGAGCCGATGTCATCGGCCTCGACTGGCGCATCCCGCTGGACGCAGGTTGGCGCAGCCTGGAACATCGCTGCGCCGTGCAGGGCAACCTCGATCCCGTCCTACTTTTCGCCGATTGGAAGGAATTGAAGTCTCGTGCGGAGCATATTTTGCGACTCGCCGCCGGACGCCCCGGCCACATCTTCAATCTGGGCCACGGCATCCTGCCCGAAACCCCGGTCGAGAACGTGAAGAACCTGGCCCGCTTGGTGCAAGAGCATTCTGCGTCGCTTCTCGCTTCCAACGCGCGCGAGCCGGCTCCCGCAGGCCGAAAGCCGGACGGCGGAAGCCGAGTGCCATGACTCGCATCGCGATCATCGGTGGCGGCATCTCTGGACTCACCGCCGCTTTCGCCCTCGAAGAGCATCGCCGCGCCGGCGCAGTAGAATACACGCTTTATGAATCCTCGCCCCGTCTCGGCGGCGTCCTCCACACGGAGCACATCCAGGGCTGCATCGTCGAAGCGGGACCCGACTCCTTCATTAGCGAAAAGCCGTGGGCTGCCGATCTCTGCCGTACGCTCGGCCTCGGCGATCAACTCATCGGCTCCAACGACGCCGATCGCAAAACGTACATCCTCGTTCGCGGCCGCCTCATCCCCATGCCCGACGGCCTCATGTTCCTAGTCCCAACCAAAATCCTGCCCACCGCTCTCTCGCCGCTTTTTTCCCGGGCTACCAAGCTCCGCATGGCGCAGGAATGTTTCCATCCCCCGCGCGCCGCCGAAGCCGACGAAAGCGTCGCCTCTCTTGTCGAGCGCCACTACGGCGAGGAAATGGTGCACCGCCTCGCCGATCCGCTCCTCTCCGGCGTCTACGGCGGCGAAGCCGCCAGCCTGAGCGTGCGTGCCGTCCTTCCCCGCTTAGCCGAGATGGAGCGCACTCACGGCAGTCTCGGCCGTGCCATGCTCGCCGCTCGCAAAAAAAGGCCGCCGGCCGCCAACCAGCCTCCGCTTTTCACTTCTCTCAAGAACGGCATGCAGCAACTCGTCGACACCCTCGTCCCGCGCCTGCACCCGTCCTCCCTCGTCACCAACGCCCCCGTGCAAGCTATTCAACCAGAAGCCGGAGGCTGGACTGTCCAAGTTCATCCTGACGCACGAAGCAGCAGACTGAAATCCGATCGTTTCGACGCCGTCATTCTCGCCGCGCCTGCGCACGCTGCCGCGCAGCTTCTATCGATCAGCAGCCCCGAGTTGTCCGCCGAACTCGCCGCCATCGGCTACAGCTCTTCCATCACGGTCGGCCTCGGCTATAATCGCGACGTCCGCCAGTCACTTCCTCCCGGCTTCGGATTTCTCGTGCCGCGCAGCGAAGGCAAGCGTCTGTTGGCCTCCACGTTCGTCCACAACAAGTTCCCGCACCGCGCCCCCGAAGATCGCGCCTTGCTGCGCTGCTTCTTCGCGGGATCGAACGCGGAAAACATCTGGCAGCTTCCCGGCGACGCCATCATCGCCGTCGTCCGAAACGAATTGCAGCAGATCCTCGGCCTCCGCGCCGCGCCTCTCTTCGCCCGCGTCTATAAATGGAAGTCCGCCATGGCCCAGTATAGCGTCGGCCACCTCGACCGTCTCGACCGCATCGAGCGCCTGCGCCAGCAATTGCCCGCTCTGGCGCTCGCCGGCAACGGCTACCGCGGCATCGGTGTGCCCGACTGCATCCGCTCCGGCCGCGAAGCCGTCAAGCAGATTCTCAATCTTTAAGGGCGCGCGGGCGAAGGGAATGGTTTTGGGTGGCGCAGCGCTTCCAGCGCCGCGATAAGCTTCCAGAACAAAACCCGCTTCAGCCGCTGAGCCACTACGCAGGAACATCAGCCTTTCTCGAACTCTCCTCCCGCCGCAACCGCGCCACCACCAACTTAATCTCGTCATAACTGATCTCCGGCGGCAATAGATCCTTCAGGGCCTTCAATCGCTCCATGCCCGCCTTGGTGCAAGCCGCCTCAATCACCGACTGCCTTTCCTTACTCACCCACCCATCCTGGAACTCCGCATACCCCGTCTCCACCAGACCCGCTACCGCGCTCACGATCGTCGACATCTGCCGTCCGCGAATCTGCGCTATCTCTTCCAGACTTTTCCCCTCGTTCAACATACGCAAAGTCTCATCCGCCGGCTTGGCTTGCTGCTGTGTCCA
This sequence comes from Acidobacteriaceae bacterium, assembly GCA_003131585.1. Lineage (GTDB taxonomy): Bacteria > Acidobacteriota > Terriglobia > Terriglobales > Acidobacteriaceae > Sulfotelmatobacter. Next base: position 29,408 of record PKVW01000029.1, on the reverse strand, counting down.
GCCCGCCCGCTCACCCTTCCGGAATTTTTCCAGCGCGGCCAAAATCTCCCGCCCATAGGTTTCCGCCTTCTTCTCTCCGATTCCCGGAACCTGCAATAACTCCTGAATCGACTTCGGCTGCCGCCGGCAAATCTCATCCAGCGAGGAATCATGCAAAACCACGAATGAGGCCATGCCCATCTCCTTCGCCACACGGCGCCGCCACTCCCGAAGATACTCCCGCAACTCCTCCGCCTCAGGCCCTGCAGCAGCGGCAGCCGTGTGCTGCGGCAGCCGCTTTCTGCCGGCCGCTTTGCCCGGCAGCACCTCAGACTTCGTCATCCACTCCGCCGCGCTCCCGCACACATCACAAGCGGCACAAGTCTCCCACTTCGGAATCTCTCCAAAATGCCCGCAAATTTGCCGGTGCCGGCAGCGTCTCGACTCCACAAACTCCCGGATAATCCGGTACCGCTCCCACGCCCGTTCGCGCTCCGCCGCGTCCGTAATCTGATTAGCAAAGAACCCCAGCAGCCCGGCGTCTTTCTTCTGCCACAGCAAAACGCAGTCCGCGCTCTCGCCGTCGCGCCCCGCCCGTCCCGCCTCCTGGTAGTACTGCTCGATCGACTTCGGCAACGACAAATGAATGACGGCTCGCACCGCCGCCTTGTTGATGCCCAAGCCAAAGGCGATGGTCCCCACCAGCACCCGCACTTCGTCCGACATCCACCGTTCCTGGTTGCGCCTCCGATCGTCCCCTCCCATCTTGCCGTGATATCCCACCGCAGCGATGTCGTGATCTCCCAGAAAATCCACTGTCTCTTCGACCCGGCTAATCGTCGGAGAATAGACAATCACGTTGCTGCCGGCGTAGCTGCGCAGCGCCTTCACCAGCAGTTCCATCTGCTCCAGCCCGGCACACTCGCGCACGAGATACCGCAGGTTCGGCCGGTAAAAGCTGGCAATGTATTTATCGGGATCGCGCAATTGCAATTGCGCCAGAATGTCATGCCGCACATGCCGCGTAGCGCTGGCCGTAAATGCCGCGATGGGACGATCCGGAAACCTCGTGCGCAGCCGGCTCAACTGCCGGTATTCGGGACGGAATTCGTGTCCCCACTCCGAGATGCAGTGCGCTTCATCGATCGCAAAAAATGCGATCGGCACCTGCTGCAACCAGGCCATGGTATCGCCCCGCGCCACCCGCTCCGGCGACACATACAGCAGCCGGTAAGCCCCTTCCCGCGCCCGGCATATCACCTTAGTTTGCTCTCCGTCGCTAAGCGTGCTGTTCAGCACTGCAGCCGGAATCCCCATCTGCGCCAGTTGTACAGCTTGATCCTGCATCAGCGCGATCAGGGGAGAAATCACCACCGCCGTCCTGTCCGATACAAGCGCAGGCAGTTGATAGCACAGAGACTTCCCCCCGCCCGTCGGCATCACCACGCAAGTATCGCGCCCGGCTAGCAAACTGCGCACAATCCGCTCCTGCAGCGGACGAAACGTGCTGTACCCCCAGTAGCGCCGCAGCGGCGTCAGCAGATCCGTTTCCGTGCCCATGAACTAAAGAGTATAGGCCGAGGCGAATATTAGGAGAAAAGAATCCGCAGGTTCGCTGCTGGGCGCTTTCCAAACCGGGACTTCCCGACTTCTCATCCGCGACCTCGCTTCGTCACTCCATACTTTACGTCCGGATACATCCTCTCAAATACCACCCACACCACCCCGATCACCACAAAGCACAGCACGCTTCCCTCCGGCCCCACCATTCCTCCCGTCAGCCAATGCGGACCGTGAAACGACGACTTCAGCAGGTGCCCCGGAAAAACTGTCCCGCTGTCCGGCACCGAATAAAAAAACGTCTCGCCCCAATCCCAGGCCATGTGAAATCCCACCGCAAACCACAGACTGCCCGTGCGCCGCAAGGTAAGACAGAAAAAGAAACCAATCACGGTCGCCGCCAGCAACCCCATCCACTGCTCGCCGGCATTTCCGTGGTGGCTCCAACCGAAGTCGCACGACAGCAACACCGCCGCCGGCCAGAAACCGATCCCCCGCGTCAGCGTGAACTGCAAATAACCGCGAAACCGAAAGTCCTCGAACAATCCCACCAGCAGGAACATCACCGCCCAGAACGCGGCAAACTTGACGGCGCGCATGCCATGGATTGCCAGAGGTCCCACCGCAAACACTCGTAGCCCATACATCGTTCCCAACAGAAGCGTGATGCTCGCGAACCCCCAGACCGCACCCACCCAAAACAACTTTCCGAACGCCTGCCGCCCCGGCAGACCGTACACTCCCCACGGTCGTTTCTCAACCCTCGCCAGCACAAACGCCGGAACCGCCGCCGCCACAAAGACTCCAAACTCCTCCAGCATCATCGACCACAACCCACTCGCACCCAGATCCAGCGACCCAGCCCAGCGGCCAGCCAAAGACTGTAGCGGATAAAGCATTGCCATATAACACAACAGTCCCCACCCCGCCCTCAATCCGTCCGGACTAAGAAACACCGTTCGCACATACGATGGCTGCACCGCCGCCGCAAAATCCGGCGCCGAAGCTGTCGGTTCCGGCGTTGTCGCTCCCGGAACCAACGCTCCCCGCTCCTCACTCGAAATGTTCATCCCCTTATCTATTCCATCATTCATCGCAGAAGTTTCCCGCAAAAGGGGCTCGGGTCATGGTAAAACACTCGGCTCACCCTTATGACGCGATTTTTCACCCGCGAACGCTTCGGCCGTCCGCAGTTTCTGGCCGGTCTCTTGCTCCTGGCTTTCCTGGCACAGGCCGTTTGGCTCGTCCGTTCCGAGTTGCACGCCTCCGACTTGCGCGGAACCGACAGCCACGGCGTGTCCGAGCAAGCCCGCATCGCCGCAGGCTCGCGACAACTCCACGGCGGCGGTATCGCCGGCGCGCCTTTTCCCGATCCTACAGCCGCGCTCCCCGTGGAAGTCTCCGCAGACGACGGCTTCGACACCCAGCACTCCCCGCTGCTCTCCCTGGTAACCACCGCGCCCCTACTATTCTGGCCCCAGCGCCTGCTCGATGCCGAATTCTCCCCGTACTGGCGCTGGCTCCCGCGCCTTCCCTTCCTAGCCTGCGGAGTCTTCCTCGGCGCTTCATTGTGGTATGTCGCCCGCCGTCTCTGTGGAAACACTGGAGGATTCCTCGCCCTCATTCTCTACTGCTTTTCTCCCTCGATGATCCAGGCCAGCGCCGTCTGGCACGCCGAGCCTGAAACCCTCGCCGCCTGGGGAGCCTTCGGTTCCGTCTTCACCGCCATCGCCGTCGCCCACACCCTCTACGCCCCGCGCGAAGTCGTTCTCTGGAACTGGCGTCGTATCGTCTTGCTCGGCATCTCTCTGGCTCTCGCCGTGGGATCCCAGTTCTCCATGGTCATCGTCATGCCCTTGGCCTTAGCCCTCCTGCTCTATCTGGCGCCCATTCGCCGCGGCGCAGCCTTCATCATCTGGACCGCCGCATGCCTCGTGGCTCTCGCACTACTCTTCGCCACGTACTTCTTCCATCCCCACGCCTTTTCCGAGGGTCTGCGGCACGCCTCCTTCTGGGGAGCAACCTGGCGCAGCTTCACCGTGCCCGGCGTCTACCGCCAGGTCGGATTGCAGATCTTGCGGGCCTGTCCCGCCCTCGCCCTGCTGCTGCCGGTCGCCATCGCAATCTATGCTGTCTGGCCTCGCACCCGCTACTTCGGCAATACCGCTCCCGGGCTTGTCGCCCTATTGTTCATCGGACTGGGCATGGCCCATCCTCACGTCGCCGGCGCAGGATTCCTCCTCGCTTCCGTCCCATTCATCCTAATCTTCGTCTCCGGCGTCCTCGCCGACTTAATGGCAACTCCCTTTCGTCTCCTCGTGACTGCCTCTGTCGGGGGCTTGCTAGCCGCCTACATCCTCTGGAGCCTGCTGGCCCTAGCCCAAATCCCCCTCGGATGACCAGGTTTACTCTGTGCCCTCTGCATCCCCTGTGGTAAAGATTTTGCTTTAAAGACTGCCCTTATCCGCGCCTTACAATTCTCTACAATCTCCCCGCACCACCTCACCACATCGCGATCTAAAATGAAGATAGAGGTGCGCCATGACCTTCCCATTGGAGTATCATGATCTCGTGAAACGCCCCGTCCAGCGCCCGTTTCCGTCAGCGCTTTTCATGGTTCTTCTGCTTCCGCTGGTTCTAGTCTCCCTCAGCCCTGCTCAACACGACAGCGCATCGGCCAGTTCTTCCGGCTCTGGCCACAGTTCCGGCGGAACCGCCTCCGTCGGCTCCTTCGCTCACACCGGATCCGCACCGGCCAACTCAGGCGTCACATTTTCCACTTCACATTCCACCCACACCTCGAACGGCGGCAGCATGGAGCACCACCACCACCATCGCAGCGGCGCCGGACAGGGAGACGTCTACTACCCCTATGTCTACGCTGTGCCGTTTCCCTACGTCGCAGACGCCGCTCCCGCCAACACTGACGAAGATGACGACGACGAATATCAAGGCGGCCCCACCATCTTCGACCGCCGCGGATCAGGCCGCGATTCCTACATCCCTCCGACCTATGAAGGCCCAGCCCACGCGCGAAGCGCGAGCGACAGCTCCGCAGAATCGAACTCCGATTCCGAGCCCCCGCGGCCCCCGACCACTCTGGTCTTCAAGGACGGCCATCAACTCCAGGTCGAAAACTATGCCATCGTCAGCCAAACACTCTACGACCTAACCCGCGGCCATCCCCGCAAGATCGCTTTAGCGGATCTCGACCTCCCGGCCACCGAAAAACAAAACGACAACCAGGGTGTCACTTTCCAACTGCCGCCCTCGGCCCAGGCCAACTGACATGCGATCACTCGCCCTTTTCGCGCTTCTAGCAGCTCTCGCCCCATCATGGGCCGCAGCCCAAAGAGTCGCACACCCTCGTCCCGCGATCTCCCGTTCACACACGCCCACAGGCAGGCTTGCTTTTGGACCGAACGCACATCCGTCCGGATTCCGCAGATCTTCGCCACTCACTTCTCTGCCTTTCCCATTCTTCGGCGATTCCTTCAATCCCGACGACATCTACTCCACCGGTTACCCCGTCGCCTCGGAGCCGCCCGCGTTTCTGCTGCAAGCAGCCCGCGCCATGTCCGGCTCGGCGGATTCTCTCGCCCAACCCGAAATCGGCCGTCCGGCCAACGATCCCACCCAGCCTCTGATGATTGAACTCCAACGCGGACGCTACGTCCGCGTCGCCAGCAACCCAGCCGACGGCGATGCCCTTCCGCTCACTCTTACTTCCAGCACCGCCGTAGTTCCTTCCCACGATCTGCCGCCAGCCATCCTAATCTTTCGCGATGGACATAGCGAGGAAGTCCGCGACTACACCATCGCCGACGGCGTCCTCTACGCCCGCGGCGATTTCTACACCGACGGATACTGGAACAAGAAGATCGACCTCTCTGTCCTTAACCTCTCCCAAACCCTCCAAACCAATGCCGCTCGAAGCGTCAGATTCGTCCTTCCCTCGTCACCCAACGAGGTCATCACCCGCCCCTAAGAGACATTCCTTGGCGGCGCATTGCGAACGGGGTCAGCACGGCTGGCTTGAAAACCAGGATTCGTATCAGGGCACGCCTTCACGCGTGCCGCAAACCATCATCCCCATTGCGCATTTAGGCGCTGAGGTTCGCTCCTCACCGACCGCGCGCCAGAATCGCCATAGGCAACAATCTCCCCCAGTCACAGTTTTCACAGCCGCGCACCGTGGTACAATATCATTCGACAAGATCCAACTAACCGCCTGTAAATACAACCGTTTAGCGACGACTTGGGCGATTCTAGAGATCGACCCAGTATGCCGTCCCATGAACTGAAAGAGCTAGAAGCTTAAGAGCTGGAAGCTAACCATGCCCGACGATAATAATCCCGAACTTCCCCTGGCTCCTCCGCCCGGCGACGGCAGTCCCGGCGCTCTGCACATTCAGCCCGTCAACATTGAAGACGAGATGCGCAAGTCGTATCTCGACTATTCCATGTCGGTCATCATCGGCCGCGCGCTGCCCGATATCCGCGACGGACTCAAGCCCGTGCATCGCCGCATTCTCTATACCATGCAGCAGATGGGTCTTCAGCCCAACAAAGCCACGCGTAAGTGCGCCAGAATCGTCGGCGAAGTCATGGGCAAGTACCATCCTCACGGCAACCTCGCTGTGTATGACGCTCTCGTGCGCCTAGCTCAAACCTGGAGCCTGCGCTATCCGCTCATCTTCGGTCAGGGAAATTTCGGCTCCGTCGACGGAGATCCCCCCGCAGCCGATCGCTACACCGAAGCCAAGCTCGCGCAAGTCGCCACTGCGCTGCTCGAAGATCTCGACAAAGAGACTGTCGATTTCCGCCCCAACTACGATGGCAGCGAAGTCGAGCCTGACGTTCTCCCCACGCGAATTCCCAACCTGCTCATCAATGGCTCCGACGGAATCGCGGTCGGCATGGCCACAAAAATTCCGCCCCACAATCTAACCGAAATCGTCGACGCTACCATCACTCTCATCAATAACCCGAACGCCCAGCTCGCCGAAATTCTGAAGTTCGTCCAGGGCCCTGATTTCCCCACCGCCGGCGTCATCCACGGACGCGCCGGAGTCTTCGAAGCCTACCGCACCGGCCGCGGCCGCTTCATGATGCGCGCCAAAGCCGCCATTGAAAGCATCTCCAAGGACCGCCAAGCCGTCATCGTCACCGAAATTCCTTATCAGGTAAACAAGGCCCGCCTGGTCGAACGCATCGCCCAACTGGTCAACGATAAAGACATCGAAGACATTTCCGATATCCGCGACGAAAGCGATCGCGACGGGATGCGCATCGTGGTCGAGTTGAAACGCGGCGCCGAGCCTCAGATCGTTCTCAACCAGCTCTTCAAACACACCGCCATGCAGGAAAGTTTTTCCATGATCCTGCTCGCGGTGGTCAACGGCCAGCCTCGCGAAATGGGCCTGATTCAGGCCATCAAGCACTTCATCAATCATCGCGTCGAGGTTGTCCGCCGCCGTACCGCCTTCCTGCTGCAGAAAGCGAAAGATCGCGAGCACATTCTCGAGGGCTATCTCAACGCGCTCGATCACCTCGACAACGTCATCGCCATCATCCGCGCCAGCGCCAACCGCGCCGATGCCCGCGAGAATTTAGTCGCCTACTTTGGCGGCAAGAAAATCGACATCAGCACCTCCGGCCGCGCTCCCAAGCTCGACCTCGAAAAGCCTTTCACCTCGCGCCAGGCCGATGCCATCCTCGAACTGCAATTGCATCGCCTCACCAAGCTCTCCATCGACGAAATTTCCAACGAGCTGAAAGAAGTCCGCGGCCGCATCGAAGATTATGAATCCATCCTCGGCTCCGAAAAGAAGCTTCGCGGCGTTATCGTCAAGGAACTCGAAGAAGTAAAAGAACTCTACGGCGACGAGCGCCGCACCCGCATCGAAGACGAAGCCGCCGAAATCTTCCTCGAAGATCTCATCGCCGATGAGCAGGTCGCGGTCACTGTCAGCCACTCCGGCTACATGAAGCGCACGCCCATCTCCACCTACCGCATGCAGCGCCGCGGCGGCGTCGGACGCACCGGCATGAAGACTCGCGACGAGGATTTCGTGGAGCACCTCTTCATTGCCTCCACTCACGCCTACATCCTTATCTTCACCAACAAGGGCCGCGTCTATTGGCTCAAGGTCTACGAAATTCCCGACGTCAGCGCCGCCGGCAAGGGCAAGCACGTTGGCAACCTCATCGGCCTGCAACCCGGCGAGACCGTGCGCACCATGCTCGCCGTGCGCAATCTCGAAGAAGAAAACAAGTACATCTTCTTCGCCACCCGCAACGGCCTGGTGAAGAAATCCGAACTCCGCGAGTTCATGCACGTCCGCGCCAACGGCATCAATGCCATCAACATCGAAGACGGAGACGAACTCGTCGCCGCCCGCATCACCAACGGCAACCAGATCGTTTTCCTAGCCTCCCACGAAGGCATGGCCGTCCGCTTCGACGAAAACCACGTCCGCTCCATGGGCCGCGCCGCCTATGGCGTCAACGGCATCCACCTGGAAGAAGGCGACTACATGGTAGGCATGGCCGTAACCCCAAGACCGGGCGACGACCGTGTGGGGACAACCGCCTCGCCTGTCCCGGACGCGTCAGCGGCCGCCGAGGGCCAGGCGGCGAGCGCCGAAGTCGTGGACCTCACTCAGAAAGGCACCCTCATTCTCTCCGTCACCGAAAACGGATACGGCAAGCGCACTCCCGCCGACGAATACCGCCTCACCAACCGCGCCGGCAAGGGCGTCATCAACATTAAGACGACCGAGCGCGTCGGCAAAGTCGTGGGCATCGCTCTGGTCGACGAGAACTCCCAGGTCATGCTCATCAGCCAGTACGGCAAAATCATCCGCATGGATTCGAAAACCATCCGCGAATCCGGCCGCAACGCCCAGGGCGTCCGCCTCCTGCATCTCGAGCCCGGCGACCGCGTAGCCGCCGCCGTAGTGCTGGCGCCCGAAGAAGAGCCCAATGGCAACGGAGGCACGCTGTTGCAGTGAGTCATGACTGTCAGGCAATCGGTTCCCGATGATATAGGCACTCGCGCAGGTCAACACGTCACAAGTCGATGTCGGCCTGACCACACTCAACGATTGCCCGCCTTATTTCATTCCCAGCTTCCGATGAATCTCCTTGGAGAACTCCGTAACAAAGTTCAGCAGCGCCCCCCCCACCTGCCTAGAAAGGGAGACTAGAAGGGAAGGTCACAAGGAAGACCAGAACTGTGAATCTGCTGCCCAGGAAGATCTATCCGTAGGAACCCGCGCGGTCAAAGCGTTCGCCTTACCCTCTCTCAAACGCGTGCTTCTTCTCCAACTCTTCCACCGCACTCCGCATCGTGGCCTCAAATCTTTCCGCCTGCCCCATCAGTCCCGAAGTCGCCTCCGCCCACTCGCCTTCCATCCGCACCAGTCCATCCGCCGCCACCAGCCGGCCCGCAATTTCTACCAAATGCTCCGGAGTAGTCTCTAGATACTGCGCCTCCGTCGGATCCCCAATCCAAACTCGCTTATCCCCACCGTTGTTCCAATAAACGTTCTGCCAATAAACCTTCCGCTCCACAAACGTCGCAATCGCCTCATCGGTAGCCTTGCCAAACACCCACTTCTGCCGCCTGAAGTCATAGTGCCGGCTCGAAAACGCCACCGGCTTCAGCTTCCCCGACTTCACAAACTCAATCTGCCTCCGGTCCACTTCCTTGCGTAGCGCGTTGATCACCGGAGCCTCAACATCCTTCGGTTCCAGCGACGCCAGCACTTCCCGCACCGTAGCCGACAAATTCACCGCCACCGGCGCATGCAGTCCATCCGAATTCTCCAGCCGGATGTCCCCATGCAGCACCCAGAAATCCGCCCCCGAGGTCGACCGGTGGAACGGCCACTCCAGCGCAATCGTCAGCGGCAGTCCCGTCGTCGTCATCCAAATCTTTTTCTGCTCACCACCACCCGCTTGCGCCATCGCCTCAGCCCACCTCTTCAAATTCAACTATACAAACCAGCCTGTCATCCTGAGGGCCTGTCCTTTGGGCCCGAAGGAACTATGCAATCCGCCGTAGCGCCTGTGCTCCTGCCGAACGAAGAAAAATAATTCGTCCAGGCAGGCGGAACGACAGTGCGCGTCCCTCGAAAGAAAGCCACAGAAAATCCTACGTATCCTCCGTCGTGAGCTCTTAGGTTTTCGCCTTCCTGACCTTCGTCCCCATTCGCAACAATTTCCGCACCGTCCCGGTCGGCAGCCGCTTCATCTGATCGTGCAACTCCGTCACCGCTTCGAAAAATCCCGCCATCGCCGCCAGCCTCTCGCGCGTAAAGTCCGCTCCCGGCTCCTTGGGATCCAGTTCCGCCAGGCACCGCCGCAGCAGCTCCCGCGTCGGATCAATCTCCCGCCGCTTCCTCTGCTCAATCACCAGCCGGAACATCTCCCACACGTCTTTCATCGACTCATAATGTTCCCGCCGGTCCCCCAGCACATGCACCGCCCGCACAATCCCCCACGTCTCCAGCTCCCGGATCGACGTGCTCACGTTCGACCGCGCTACGCTCAACGTCTTCGCAATCTCCTCCGCCGGCAGCGCCCGCGGCGACAAATACAGCAGCGCATGAATCTGCGCCACCGTTCGGTTGATTCCCCACCGCGTCCCCATCTCCCCCCAGTGCAGGATGTACTGCTTCTGAACTCCCGTCAATGTCGCCATATCTGTGCTTTCAGTTCAAACAGAACATACAGAAGCCTAATTCGCCTTGTCAAATCCTCCTCTGTGTGACCAACAGTCCAACTGCCGCCGGTTGACGTAGCTCTGGGGGGAGTTGTAGCATTATGTGGACAAGTTTGCTCTTCGGGGCAGACCTGAATTTCATGCAGAGTGGCTGAGGGACGAGCCCTGTGACGCCACGGCAACCGGATCGGGATCATATATCCCGACCGCCAGGTGCCAACTCCCGCCCGGAAACGGGGAACATGAGATTCGGATGCGAACCTTTATTTCTATTTGCATTCCGATACCTCTTTTTCCTTTTTCCGGGGAAAGGAGGCCTTTGTATTTTAGGGCTCTTTTCTCCGGCTCGTCCCCAGCTATTCGCTGCTGTAACAGAACTAAGAAAGCGAGTAGCGATATGGCTCACTACGAACTGCACTGCCGGGAATGCGGCCGAAGCTGGGGGAACCAGCCCCGCTCGATCTGCGACGAGTGTTTCTCTCCTCTGGAGATCACCTATGACTACGACACTATCCGGGACTCGATTGCCCAGGGAACGTTTAGCCGCGAGGAAATCGCGCAGCGGCCGCCGAACATGTGGCGCTACGCCGAATTATTGCCGCTGCCCGCAGGCTTTGAGCCCCGGCTGCCGGTCGGGTTCACGCCTCTATTCCGGGCGCCCCGCCTGGCGGCGCGGCTGGCCGGGACCAACGACGCGCAAACCGCCGCGCAGAATCTCTACCTCAAGAATGACGCCGTCTGCCTGCCCACGCTGAGCTTCAAGGACCGCGCTGTGGCCGTGGCGCTGGCCCAGGCGCTCGCTTTCGGCTTCGACACGGTCGCGTGTTCTTCGACGGGCAATCTGGCGAACGCCGTGGCGGCCCATGCCGCGCGGCTGGGGCTGAAAGCCTGGATACTTATTCCATCCGATCTTGAGCCCGCGAAGATTCTGGGCACACAGGTTTTCGGCGCGAACGTGGTGCGCATCAACGGCAACTACGATCAAGTAAACCGCCTGTGCTCGCAGATCGCCGAAGAGCGTCGCTGGGGCTTCGTCAACGTGAACCTGCGGCCCTATTACGCCGAGGGCTCGAAGACTGTGGGCTTCGAAATCGCGGAACAACTGGGCTGGCGGCTGCCGGACAATGTGGTCGTTCCGATGGCGGGCGGGTCGTTGATAACCAAGATCAAGAAGGCGTTCGATGAGCTGATCAAGCTCGGGTTGGTCGAGGAGAAACCGGTGAAGTTCTTTGGCGCGCAGGCTACCGGATGCTCGCCGATTTCGACTGCCGTAAAGACCGGCAGCACGGAGATCGAGCCCCAGAAACCGGCGACTATCGCGCGTTCGCTTGCCATCGGCAATCCCGCCGACGGGCACTATGCCATCAAGACCATTAAGCAAAGCGGCGGATGGGCCGAAGATGTGAGCGATCCCGAGGTGATCGATTCGATCCGTCTGCTGGCGGAGACCGAAGGCATCTTCACCGAAACCGCCGGCGGGGTGACCGTGGGCACCGCCGGCAAACTCTATCGCCAGGATCGCATCCTGCCCGAGGAAACAACCGTGTTGTGCATCACCGGCAACGGCCTGAAGACGACCGATGTGCTCGCCGGCGTCTACGAGACAGAGAGACCGATCGCTCCCAAGCTGGCCGAATTCGAAAACTATCTGCAGCAATCGCTGGAAGTCGCCGAGGTCGCGAAAGAAGCGGCGGCGACGGTGGGAGCGTAGGAGCAGGAGAAGATGTCGATCACAATACAAATTCCGACCGCCCTGCGGCGGCACACGGCAGGCGTCAGCTCGATCGCGTGTGCGGCCACAAACCTGGGAGAACTGTTCTCCGTCCTCGATGAGAAGTTCCCGGAACTGAAGCCCCACTTGCGCGACGAGGCTGGACAGGTGCGCCGCTTCCTCAACATTTACGTGAATGACGAAGACATTCGCTTCCTCGGCGGACCCAGCTACGCCTTCCAAGAGGGGGATGAAGTGCTTCTGGTGCCGTCGATCGCGGGCGGAGCGAAGTAGTCCTCGACGCTCGCCCCCTCAGATCCAGTCAGCTTGCAATTCCCGCCCATGATGTATAATTAATCTAACTAACTGGTTAATTAAGTTCTAATGGCTCAACTTTTGCGTCCTCGCCAGCACTCTCCTCGAATGGGCTCCCGCGGGCAGCCGGAGGAGAGCCGTGCCGCCATTCTGCAGGCCGCGGCCCAGGAGTTTGCCGAGCACGGCATTGCCGGGGCTCGCACCGACGCCATTGCACGTGCGGCGAAAGTTAACAAGGCTCTACTCTATTACTACTTTACAGACAAGGAAACGCTCTACGGCGCGGTGCTCGACCACGAGTTTTCCGGGATGAAGACCAAAGTTTTACAGGTGCTCGACAGTGACCAGCCGCCGCGCGAGAAGATCATGGCCTACGTGGGCGCTTATTTCGATTTCATTGCGTCAAACCAGATCTATCCCAAACTGATGCAGCGCGAGATGATGCGGGCGCGCGAAGGCCACTCGCAGCATATCGACAGGCTGGTCAAGACTTATTTCCAGCCGATTTACCGGCGGGTGGGAGAACTGTTGCACAAAGGGATCGCGGAAGGCGAATTCCGGCAGGTCGACCCGGCGCACTTTGTTCCTTCCATGGTGGCGATGATCGTTTTCTATTTCAGTAGTGCCCCGATAATGCAGCGGATCGTGCACTTCAATCCGCTGGCGCCGAAGCGCGTCGCCGAGCGGCGAGCCGCGGTTCTGGATTTTATTTCTGCGGCGCTGTTTCAGCCCTGTGCCGGCGCGGCGTCAGCAGTTCGCAAATCAGGAGTACGTGAATGAGCGCTCGTAACCGGTTCTTCATTCTTCTCGGCATCATCTTCGTGATCTCGGCGATCTACTATGGGTTGTCCGCCGACCATTCCAAAGACCTGGTGCTGATCGGCACGGTTGACGCGAACCAGGTAATCGTCAGCGCGCAGGTGGAAGGCCGCATCCAGAAGCTGCTGGTGGACGAAGGCACGCCGGTGAATGCCGGAGACTTGATTGCCGTGCTCGATCCCTCCGAGTTGCAGACGCAGGAAGCCGCCGCGGCGGCGAACATCGCCAGCTTGCAGCATAAAGTGTCCGAGATGCAGCACACGGAGGAATCCACTTCAGGTTCCACTTCCAGCGACGTGGCCAACGCGCGCGCCAAACTTTCATCTGCCAAGGCGCAGCTTTTGCAGGCGCAAGCCGCCCTCGATCGCACTGCCAGCGACAGCCGGCGGGCCATTGAACTGGCCAAGGCGGGGGTCGCTTCCGATCAGGAACGCGTGCAGGCGGAAACCAACTTGCAGGCGGCACAGGCAACCGTGCAGGCGCAGCAGGAGCTGGTGAAAGCCGCGGAAGCAGATTTGAATTCGGCGGTCGCGCGCACGCATCAGGCTAGTGCTGCGAAGAGCACCGTCGAGGCCACTCAATCTGATCTCAAGAGCGCAGTCGCGCAGAAGAATCAGGCAGCGGTGCGGCTGGGCTACACGAATGTTTATGCACCCGTGACCGGCACAGTTTCGGTGCGGGCGGCGCGGCAGGGAGAGGTGGTCAACATCGGCGGCCCCATTGTGACGATCGTCGATCTGACCGACACCTGGGCGCGGGCGGCGATCCCAGAAACCTACGCTGACCACATCGGCTATGGCGATTCGCTGCGTGTGCGGTTGCCGGGCGGAACGATTACCGGCGGGAAGGTTTTCTTCAAAGGAGTGGAAGGCGATTTTGCCACGCAGCGCGATGTGAGCCGGCGCAAACGGGATATCAAAACGATCGTGCTGAAAATCCGGTTGGACAATCCCAAAGGCGCGTTTGTTCCGGGGATGACGGCCGAGGTCCTACTTTCACCTGAGCAGTTGAGGGGCGGCAATCCGCAGAGCGCGGCGGCAGCGGGGAAGCAATGATGGCGGACCTAAACGCTGGGGCAAATGGCGACGCGCCTGCGCCTGCCTCCGCAGTAACTTACGCCATCGAAGTCGAGCACATCGTCAAGAAGTACGGCGACTTCACCGCCGTCGGCGATGTTTCATTCAACGTGAAAGAAGGCGAGATCTTCGGCCTGCTCGGTCCGAATGGAGCGGGGAAGTCGACCCTGATCCGCATGATGACCACGCTGATTCCCATCACCTCGGGGACGGCGCGCATTGCCGGCCACGATGTTGCAAAAGATCCGGATGCGGTGCGGCGAACCATCGGAGTGATCCCGCAGGCCCTGACCAGCGATCTCGATCTCACGGTGGCAGAGAATCTGAACATCTACGCCAAACTCTACGACGTGCCGGCGAAGGAACGGAAGCGCTCGATTGAGGAGTTGCTGGGGCTGGTGGACCTAACTAAGTGGCGCGATGCGCAGACCAAGACGCTCTCCGGCGGCATGCGGCGGCGGTTGGAGATTGCCCGCGGGCTGGTGCATCATCCGAAAATCTTTTTCCTCGATGAGCCCACCACCGGACTGGACCCAGTGTCGCGCGTGGCCGTATGGGAGATGCTGGGCAACATCATGAGCCAGCGCCAACTTACGATCCTGATCACCACGCATTACATGGACGAAGCCGACCGGCTATGCGACAGGATCGCCATCGTCGACCACGGCAAACTGGTCGCGCTCGACGCGCCCATGGCGCTGAAAGCCAGCGTACCGGGATCGAACGTGATTGAAGCGCAGTTCGAGAATTCGCCGGAGGATTGGGAGCAGCGCCTGCACACGATGGACGATGTCACATCCATCCAGCACGAGGGAGCGGGAATGTATCGAATCCTGACCGGCAATGGGTCCCGCACCACCACCGTACTGGTCGAGATGGCCGTCGAAGCCGGGGTTGCTGTGAAGTCGCTGTCGGTGCAGAACACCACCTTGGACGATGTATTTGTGCATTACACGGGCAGGCAGTTGCGCGACGAACTGGTGAAGGCTTACGCCTTTACCATGCCGCAGCGGCCGGGGTTGCAGCCATGAGCCGCCCGGCGTTGAAGTTATGAACCGAATGATGGCCATTGTCGAGCGCGAAATGCGCAAGTTCTTTCGCTCGCCGGCGCTGATGCTGGCGTCGATGATCTTTCCCCTGGTGCAACTCGTCATTCTGGGAAACGCGTTCGGCGGGAAGATTCGCGACGCCCGGCTCGCCATTGTCGATCAGGACGGAGGCACGCAGGCGCTGAAGATTCGCGAAGCCTTCGACTCCGTGCGCGCCAACATTCGCACCTTCGTGCCGGTGTACTACGCCAACGAAAGGCAAGCGATGGAGGACGTGCGCAACGGCAAGCTCGATGGCGCTGTGATTATCCCGCCCCAGTTCTCGCGGCGAGTTTACGAAGACAACCACCCTCAGATCGCTCTGGTGGTGGATAACAGCGACAACTTCATGAGCTCCGCGCTGGAGGCCGAGCTCACGGACCTGACCAACGCACTGAACCAGCCCACGGTAGAGCCGCGCGTCCTGCAGCAGACCGCGCTCGAAATTGTCGAACTTTATCCCTACATCGAATACATGAAATATCTGCTGCCAGGCTCGCTCGCCCTGGCGATGTTCGTCTCGGTGATGATCGGGGGCGGAATGCTGTACATCGACGACAAGGCGCGCGGTGTGCATGAAGGCTATTTGGTCACGCCCATCACGAAGCTCGAACTGGTGTTAGGGCTCAACCTGGCGGGCGCGATTAAGGCCGTGATGACGGGAGTGATCATCACGGTGATTGGATCGCTGATTGCCGGAGTGAGCACGCTCTTCAATCCGGTCACGATGCTCGGACTGCTGGTGATGATCGTGCTGACTTCTCTTGCGTTCAACACTATGATGTTTCTGCTGATGGTGCGCATCGAAGACCCTCTGGTGCCGCGGGCGATGTTCGGCATTCTGAATACACTGCTGTTTTTTCCCAGTGGGGCAATTTATCCCATCCAGGCATTCCCGCCGTGGTTGCGGGCGATTGCCAGAGTGGACCCTTTCACCTACGCGGTCGATGGCTTCAAGTGTCTGCTGCTGAAAGAGACGACTCTGGCGGCGGTCTGGGGCGACATGCTGTTTCTGACGATCTTCGCCGCCATCACTCTCGGAATCGCGATTCCGCTGTTCAAGCGGACGCTCTGATTGAGTATTTACCGCCGAGAAAGCGCTTGGGAGAATCACACGAAGCTCTCCAGTCGGCCCACAGGCAGGAACGCAGATATCGGGTTTTCAGCATTCAGGATCAAGTCCCTTCGTCCCTGCAGTAACCCATTCGGCTCAAATCCTCCGAAATCTCCCTCCATGAAGCGCCTGGCTATGGGACTACTGCCTGCACTGGGGGTGTCGAGCGGGTACTCTCCTGTCCACCGGAATTCACCGATGTGGCGGCGTAATAATAGGTCTGTCCGGAAACTACTGTGCCATCGGTGAAGGCGGTATTCGGGTCTAACGTGGAATTAATCTTCGAATACGCGCCGTTCGCGGCAATACTGCGATAAACGTTGTAGCCTATTACCTCCGAACTGCTGGAACTCCACCACAGGTTCACGCTGAACTGCGTCTGGGTGCCGATGCCGGTAAGAGATTCAAGTGCCTGCGAGTTGGATGCATTGCTGACAAAGGAGAGCGAGCCAGACGCCGTCCCGCTGTTCTTGGGCGTGAAGCCCACATTGAACGATAGACCTTGGCCCGCGGCGATAGTAAACGGGAACGAAGCCCCATCAAGGGCAAACTGGGAACTGCTGCTGCTGGCCGAGGAAACTGTCACACTTCCGCCGGCGGCGCTCATGGTCATTGCTAAAGTCGCTGTCGTTCCAACCATCACGTCGCCGAAGTTCAGTGGTGCCGGAGCTATGATCAATTGGCCCGTGCCGCCTCCCGTGCCCGTGAGAGGGATAGCCAGCGCGGGGCCAGAAATAAACAGGCTACCTCCGGTGGTGCCGGCCGATTGCGGCGTGAACGTGACGTTCAACGTAACGCTTTGCCCCACGCCCAGAATCAGAGGGAACGTGGGTCCGCTCATCGAGAATTCGCTGCCCGTTGTCTGGAGTGCCGGGAGGGGTACGTTCCAGGAACGATCATTCTTAAGCACGACAGGCACGGTGGAGCTGGTTCCTATCGCCACTTGGCCAAACGACACCGTCGAGGGGCTGGCAGTCACGCCTTCGCTGCTCACGCCTGTCCCTCCAACCTCAAGCTGAAGGGTTGGATTCGCTGCATTGCTGGAGAACTTGATCGTGCCTCCCGTCCATGCCATCGCCGTGGGAGCGAAGGTCACACTCAGGTCGACACTCTGTCCCGCAAGCAAGACCAGCGGTAGGGTCAAAGGGGACGTGGTGAATTCGGAGTTGCTTACCGTAATTCCAGAGACCGTCACACTCGGTTGTCCATTATTTGTTACGGTGACCAGCAAGGTTTCGGTCTGCCCGAGGACGATAGTGCCAAATCGAAGGTGCGGGGGTGTACACGCGAGTTGTGGCGTAGCCGCTTCGGCGCTCGTGGGCGCCATGCCGAGGAGCAGGATCGCCATGCCGATCGTTAGAAGGTAGACTGCGCGGACGAAGGGAGGCCGGATGATGGACTGGGGGAGTCGCATACCGTCCAGTTTGAAAGCCTTACGGCGAGGGTGGTAGATTCCGGCAGTACATAAACCCACTGTCCGATAGGCCAGTAGTTACACATTAGGATTTCCTGAGACAGCTAAACTCGCGTGCCAAGCTGCACGCTCATAAGGCTGCCACTTGTTCCGACCTTGGAGCGCTCCTCATTGCGTTCCGGACGAGAGTCGCAGGTTGTGCAGTAGACGTGTGAAGTGCTTTGCCACCAAGGGATTACGTGGCGGAGGGAGAGGGATTCGAACCCCCGGTACGGTTTCCCGTACAGCGGTTTTCAAGACCGCCTGTTTCAACCACTCACACATCCCTCCGCGAGGGCGGGCAGCAGGTGCATGCTGTCTCGGGCTAGTTTACAACAGGTTCGACACGAATGAAGAAGACACGCAGGCTTGAAGAGTGTCCTGCGAAGACAGCCCCAAGTCCTTGCGAAAAGCAAGCTCAGTCTTTTGCCGCGGGCGGCTTTGCAAATCGGTTCGGGGCTGCTTATTTGAGGCCGAATGCCCGGGAATGAAACTCCATAACCTCGGTGAAGTGAGCCAGGAAATAGGACAGGCTGTGGTCGCCCGGATACGGATGATACTCGTGCTTCACGCCTTCTTTCTGCAGTTGCTCGTGTAGCGCGGCTGCGCCTTTTTCAAAGCCGTAGTTGTCATCCTGGCCGCAGTTGAAATAGATGGCCAGCCGTCGCAGCGCCGCCTGGTTTCTGCCCGCGAGAACGAACGGACTATTCTCTTTCCAGTGGCGCACTTCGATCGGGCTTCCGAAAACCGCCGCCAGCAACTTTCCCAGTGGAGCGCCGGAGCGGGCCGCGGTATCGAGTTCCTGCGGAGATTCGGTGATCAAGGCGGCGCTTTGCGCGCTGACGGCCGAGAACATTTCGGGATGAGAGAAAGCGAAACGCAGCGCACCGTAACCACCCATGGAGATGCCGCTGATCGCCCGATTATTCCGACCTTTCTTTACGCGGTATTTCGCTTCGATGAGCGGGATGAATTCTTGCAGAACAAAATCACCGTAGCGCACCGACCCGTCGGCGGAATTGATGTAGAACGTCCGCCCGCCTTCCGGAGCGACAATGAGAAACTCACCGATCTTGTGCTGCCGGCGAAGATCGTCGAGCAGCGTCCACCCGCCACTGTTGAAGAGGGTTCGCTCGTTGTCGCCGAGGCCGTGCAGGAAGTAAAGCACAGGATAGTTTTGGGCAGGATGCCCGGCCGCGCCGGCGTCATAGCCAGCCGGAAGATAGACGCAGTAGTGGACCGGATATTTCAGGATCCGGCTATTCAGCGCGTTGCAGTCGATCCGGCTCTGAGCCTGAACTGAAAGAGAAAAAGTGAAGGCCGCGAACAGGAGAACGATTCGGAGACTGCGATCCATCGATCCAGTTTACTCGTAGCGTAAGGCCTGCACCGGATCGAGCCGGGCTGCGCGTCCCGCCGGGTACAGGCCCGCCGCAAGGCTCACGATGAAAGCAAACAAAATTGCCGCGCCCACCAGCCACCACGGCACGGACCAAAAATGCTCCGGCGGCAAAGACTGACGCTTGAGATAGACATTCGTTCCCAGGTTGATGACCTGGCCGATGGCCCAGCCCAGAGCGACTCCGACAATGCCGCCAAGAATTCCCATGGCGCCCGCCTCTGCGAAGAAGAGCTTCTTTACGTCACCGTCGCTGGCGCCGATGGCTTTCATAATGCCAATTTCGCGCCGCCGCTCGAGGATAGCCATCACCAGCGTATTTACGATTCCGATGGAAGCGACGGCCAGGGCGAGGCTGCCGAAAATTCCGAGGAACAAATCCAACACCGCGAAGAATTGCTGAAGACTTCGCGTGGCGTCGAGGATGGAGAAAGTATTGAGACCCATCTTCTTAATGGCATCTTCGATCGCCCGTATTTGCGCGGGATTGTTCACTCGCACGGTGATGGAGGAATAAACCGGCTGGTCGGTGGCGGCACGGGAAACTTCGCGCAGGTCCGTGGGCTGCATCACGTGCAGACTCTCGGCCAGCTTGAGCGGAAGAAAAACTCGTGCGCGGGTGGGCCCGCGCATGCTCTCTGGATCGAGGTCAGCGACGCCGACAATTGTCAGCTTCTGCTCCCGCGAGACGACAGAATAGGCGGCGCCGCCGAGACTCTCGTTGCCAGGGACGGCCACACTGCCGAGCGCAGTCGTCGCAGCCGTACTCTGTGAAACCTCGCGCTGGGCATAGCGCATGGTCAATTCCTTGCCCAGAAGGGGAGCGGCCAGCTCCGCTACGTTAGTTTCGTCGAGACCGGGTTTCGGAGTTCTTCCCAGCAGTTCTTCGGCAAAAGTTTTCTGAAGAATTGCTTCGGGCGCCATGTCAGAAGAGAAGAAGTGTCCCTGCACCGCTTCGAACGCGTCGTTCGATTTGGCGGAAGCAGGCAGTGCCGCGACCGTCGTTATGTGGGGCTTGTCTTCATAGCGCAGTTCCGTGATAAAGCGAATGTCAGGATAAGCTTCAAGCACGTTCGGTAAATGTTCGATCTCCCGGCGTGTGGGCTCGTCGAGGATGCGGCTTTCGCCCGGGGCCGGACCAGTGCGTTCTTCCTCGCGATTGAAGCTGCGCAGATCGCGCCGGGAGGTGACAACCACGGTATCGAACAAACCGGACTTCATCAAACGGCGGGAAGCGAGCTGTTGCAGTCCGATTCCCAGAGAGAGCATTGCGACCAACGACGCCACGCCCACCGAAATGCCGATGGTAGTCAGCGAATTTCGCAGAAGAGATTCGCGCAAATTGCGCACCGCAAGCTCGGCGAGATCGGGAAGCCTCATGGCCGTTCTCCATCCGCGCTGGCACGGTCCGGAGAAGCGTTGGCGGGCCCGGCCGAGTTCGCTTCATCGCCAACCAGCCTGCCATCCGCGAGAAAGATGAGGCGCTGGGCGTAACGCTCGGCCAAAGCCCGTTCGTGCGTCACCATGACGACTGTCATTCCCAATTGCTGGTTGAACTCGCGGACCATATTCATGATTTCGGTTCCGGTGCGGCTGTCGAGATTGCCTGTGGGTTCGTCGGCGAGCAGGAGCCGAGGGCGGTTGATGAGCGCTCGGGCCAGCGCGGCCCGTTGTTGTTCCCCGCCGGAGAGTTCGCTGGGCCGATGGTTCATGCGCGCCTGCAACCCGACTCTGGCGAGGGCCTCGCGCGCCAGACTGTCGCGTTTTCCGCGATCGACCTCCGCAAAGCGCATGGGCAATTCCACGTTCTCCGCGAGTGTCATGCTGGCGATCAGGTTGAACGATTGGAAGACCATTCCCACGGTATGCAGGCGATATCTGGCAAGCTCCTCTCGGGAGAGTTGCGCGAGATTGCGCTCGTGGACAATCACGCTGCCCGATGTAGGACGGTCCAGGCCGGCGATCAGATTCAATACCGAAGACTTTCCAGAGCCGGAACTGCCCAGGAGAGCGACAAATTCGCCGGCGCCTACTTTAAGCGTTACGCCATCCACAGCTCGGATCAGATTCTCGCCCATGCGGTAATGGCGGCAAAGCTGTTCTGCATGAATCGCCGGAGCATGGATCGCCGGAGCATGGATCGCCGGAGCATGGATCGCCGGAGATGGGACCGCCGGAGATTGGATCGCCGGAGCGCTGTCGTTCTGTGGGTATCTGCCCGTACTACCCATAGGGCCGGCGGACCTCTCCTCTGAGCACACGCAAGGCGTCGGCGTCCTTTGCATCGCCATTGCGTGCCCGCCCGGAGTTGCCGTTGCCGTTCCCGTCCCCCTCAAGCGTGTCTCCCTCGCCCGGCGCGAGGAACAGGTTATGCTCCAAGCCTTGCTGCCTGGTGTAGAGATCGTAGTAGCGGCCTTGCGCGGCATAGAGCTGTTCGTGCGTGCCACGCTCCACGATTTGCCCCTGCTCCATCACCAGGATCTGGTCGGCGCGGCGGATGGTCGAAAGGCGGTGCGCGATCACAAACGTGGTCCGGCCCTGCATGAGATAAGAAAGTCCGTGCTGGATCATCGCCTCCGATTCCGAGTCGAGGCTGGAGGTTGCCTCGTCGAGAATCAGGATGCGGGGCTCGGCCAAAATGGCGCGGGCAATCGAAATCCGCTGCCGCTGGCCGCCCGAGAGCTTTACGCCGCGTTCGCCGACCACCGTGTCATACCTCTCCGCGAAAGATTCGGCGAACTCATCCACGCGCGCGATCCGGCAAGCCCGCATGATTTTTTCTTCACTCGCATCGGGACGGGAAAACACGACGTTCTCGCGAATCGTTCCGTCAAACAGAAACGATTCCTGCAACACGACTCCAAGGCGCGTGCGGTAGGAGTCGAGCCGAACCGTGCTCAAGTCCGCGCCATCCACCAGGATTCTGCCTTTGGTGGGCACGTAAAAAGCGGAGATCAGGCCGATGGTGGTGGATTTTCCCGAGCCGGATGAGCCAACCAGCGCCGTTACGGTACCAGGCTCGGCGCGGAAGGAAATATCGCGCAACACGTCGCGTCTTCCATCGTAGCTGAAACTTACGTCGTCAAACTCGATCCGTCCCACGATATTGTGCAGCGGCACGTCGCGTCTGGGGTCTTGATCTTCCGGCCGCTCCCGCATGATCTCCTGCGTTCGCTCTAGCCCCGCCAATGCCTCGGTGAGTTGGGTTCCGATGGAGACGATCTGCATAATGGGCGCAATCAGAAAACCCAGCAGCAAAGTGTAGGAAAAAAAACCGCCAACCGTCAGCGTGCCGGAGGCAATCTGGTGCGTGCCCACATACATCGTGACCGCTCCCACTCCGCCGAGCAGCACGCTTGCCGAAAGGCTCATGACCGAAGTGGCCGTGAGGGTGCGCATCACATTGTCCAGCAGGCGGCGCACGCCGGTCGCAAAAATCGCTTCCTCGCGCTCTTCTGCGTGGTACCCCTTGATCACCCGCACGCCGCCCAGCGACTCCGTGAGTCGGCCCGTGACCTCCGCATTGAGTTTGCTGCGCTCGCGAAAGATCGGCCGGATGGTCGCGAAGGCCTTATTGAGGGCCACCGTAAAACACAGCAGCGAGCCGACGGCGATCAACGTCATCTGCGGGCTGGTGCGGAACAACAAAACCAGCGCAATCCCAGAGGTGACCAATCCCCCCGCGAAGTCCACCAGGCCAGTGCCCAGCAGGTTGCGCACGCCCTCCACGTCGCTCATGATGCGTGCTACCAGAGTGCCGGTCTTGTTGCCGTCGTAAAAGGCCACCGGCAGGCGGGAGATATGGACCTGCACCTGTTGGCGCAACTCCGTGATCAGCCGTTGCGCCGCCTTCGACAACAACTGCGTCAGGGAAAATGAGGTGACGCCTTGCACGAGTGTCGCGGCCAATACAACCAGAACCAGCGGCCGCAGTTGATCCATGTGGTGCTTGTTGATGACGGTATCGATCAGGAACTTCGTGGAATACGGCAACACCAGCGCCGCAACCCGGTTGATCACCATCAACACAAAGCCCAGCCCGATCAGCCAGCGCCGGGGGCGCATCAGCTTCCACACTTCCGGCAGAACGGCGCGAAGTCTCTGGACTTTCGGGGTCTTCTGGGCTGGATTAAGGTCGGTATTCAATCTCTAGTTGGACTCCGCCAGGCTTGGATTCGCTTCATTAATACTGCATTGTGACATGCCTGGGCCAGCCGACGTATCGTCGGGGCGTCGCACATCGGCCTTGCATTTTCCGGTCACGCATTCCGCTGCCGCTTTCGGCGCTTTTGGCGTCCACTACGATTTGTCCCGTGAGCTTGCGTGGGGTGCTGAGGCTCCAGCCGGAATGCCACATCCTGCGCGGCAGGCGCGATGCCGGCAATGCCAGAAATGCAATCACAGCCAGGAATGGCCAGCGCACTCGACTTCGGCGAAGTACCTGAGCGTCTTCTTTCATCGGGTCACGCCGTCAACAGCCCCCACCCCAGGGTGAGCCCGTCGAGCGCGAGGTGAAACGGCGAAAGAGTTCCCACGTGCAGGGCCAGCAATCTGCGGAAAACCTCGGGACGCTTGCGAAAAACCTGGAGAGTACGTTGCTGAATGCCGGGAAAGTTGTCCAGCGTGAGCATCAGTCGCGCCATCAACAAGGGGCGCAGTGCCAAGCGGCGGTGCGCGGCCTGGTAACCAGCGAGACTGCCAGACCTGAGACAGGTCGCCAGCACCACGGCCTGGCTGAAGGAAAGACCCAAACCCTCGACTGTGATCGCATCGACGGTGCCGGAGGCATCGCCGATCAAGGCAGCGTTTCCCCGCCAGACGCGCTTCAGTCTTCGATTCGCAGACACTGAGCCCCTTTCGGCAGAGGCCGCCTCAGCCCCGCGAAGCCGGGCGTTGAGCTCGGGAAACGCGGGCAAAGATTCTTCCAGGCGAAGCTCGGCATCGTGGGAGGCCACAGCCACGCAAACCTGCTCGTCGCTCACGGCTGTGACATAGCCCTGACTGCGCTCTCCCCAATATATTTCCATGCGATCGGTCCAGGGCGGCACGCGATAATGCCGGCGATAAGCATATCGGAGGTCCGTTCGCGAGTGCGCATCGAGATTCGCCCAGCGGCGCACGCGCGAGTTGACGCCATCGGCTCCTACAATCCATCGCGCGCGGATCGCGCGCTTCCCGAGCTGGACTTCCTCGCCGGAAATCCCCGTGACTACGCTCTGCCAAAGCAGATCGACGCCCAGCCCGGCGGCGCGTTCGGTCATGATGCGGTGCAACGTAGTCCGGCGAATTGCGAGACCGCAGCAGCCCGAAGGGAACACCGCTTCTGCCGACAACCCGGAACTGAGAAAGCGCACACCGCGAAGAAGGCAGGCTTCAGCGGCGGGCACGGCAACTCCCAGCCTTGCCAGCGCCGTAATTGCGTCCGGCATCAGCGCTTCACCGCAGGCCTTGTCAATCGGCGGCTTGGCGCCGTCGGCAACCACCACGCGGAATCCCTGCTGGCGGGCGGCAATCGCCGCCGCCAGGCCGGCTGGACCGCCGCCGATCACGAAGACATCTGTCGAATTCACCAACTCGAGGACCTCACCATTGCAGAAGCAGGAGCTCGGAACAAAATCCGGGTCCCATGGCGGCGAGCAGGCCCAGAGTGCCAGGCTCAGGCCTCCGGTGCTGCATCACGTCTTCGAGCACAACCAGCACGGAAGCCGAAGAAAGATTTCCTACTTTACGCAGACAATCCCAGGAGGCATCAAGCTGTCCATTGTGCAATCCCAGCGCGGTGGCTGACGCTTCGAGCACTTTCGGTCCGCCGGTGTGCAGAACCCAGCTTTGAAGATCGCCGCGCTTGTGTCCGTTGTCCGCCAGAAAAGCGTCCACGTCCCGCCCCAGGTTTTCCCGGATCAGATTCGGAACCTCGGTCGACAGCAGGATGCGGAAGCCTTTCTCGGAAATGTTCCAGCCCATCATTTCCTCTGTGCTGGGATAGAAGACCGACCGGGTGGCAAGAATCTTAGGACCCAAAATTTCAGGGCCAGACGACGCGAATTCCGCGCCGGTCACAATCACCGCGGCAGCGCCATCGGCGAAAAGTCCCGAGGAGATGAGGTTCGCGACCGACATATCTTCACGCTGCAAGGTGAGCGAACAGAGCTCGACCGATACCAGCGCCGCTGCCTGCGAAGGATATGCGCGAACGTAATCCGCGGCCCGCGCGATTCCGGCAGCGCCCGCCACGCATCCCAGGCCGAAAATCGGAGTGCGGCGAATGTTGGCCGGGAGTCCCATGCGGTTGATCAGGAGCGCGTCGATCGACGGGCTCGCGATTCCAGTGACGGTCGTGAACAACAAGGCTCCCAAATCGCGCGGTTTCAGCCCAGCGTTGTGAAGTGCGAGGCAAAGGGCCTGTTCACCCAATTCCTGTGCGACCTTGATCCAGATATCGTTGGCCTGGCCCCAGGTCTTGATGTCCACGTATTGCTCCGCGGGGATCGCGAGATAACGGCCATCCACGGTCACGTTGCGGTGCAGCCGTGCCAGCAACAGAGGATTCTTGAGTTGGTCTCCCCAATAGTCCTGGAGGCGCTCGAGAAGAAACTTCTGGGAGTAGTAATGCTTCGGGAATGCGCTCGCCGCACTTGCGATCCTCATGGACTCTCACTCCTGAAGTTAGTCTCGGCACGGAATCGGCCCCAAAGCCGGCCGAATCCACGAAACCTTCTCTCGATTCGATATTTGGGCTCCCGTGATGGTACCGGGGAGGCTAGTGCCAGTTTAGCTATTGTCGCAGAGTTGGGATTTTTTGTTTGTCATTGGCTTGTTTTGTCATTGGCTTGTAAAGAGAGACTCTGCCCCCAGTCGCCGCTCGTGGTGACTGCCGCACTCGCTGCATTCACTGCAATACCGCGATCGAACTGGGTGTATTCCCGACGCCGTAGGTGGAGAGCGAAGTCAAATTGCCATTGCTGACGCCGAACGACTGAATTCCCGCAGAGGAACCTTGGTTCCCCACAAACAAATATTTTCCGCTCGGGTCCGTGACCAAAAAACTAGGACTAGATTCGGTGGGGAAGGCATACGTAGTGGTGGAAGTGGCAGGAACTCCGTTAGCGCCAATCGGATAGAGTGCAACGTTGTTGGAGGTCTGATTGGCCACGTAGAGGTATTTGCCCGACCGATCCAACATCAGCGCAAACGGATCGGTATAGATGTCGTTGAGCAGAGAGCCGGCAACCTCCGTCAAGGCGCCGGACGGAGCAATGGTGAAGGTCGAGATGGAATTGGATGAGCTGTTCGCCGCGTATAGGTAAGTGCCGCTGGGGTCGATTGCGAGTCCGTTGGGATTCAACCCATCGCTGCTGATCAGGCTAACCGCTTGCGGTTGGAGTATTCCCGCGCCCACGCTGAAGCCCGCGATCCAGCCATGAGTTGTGCTGGCGGCGCTTACGTAGAGATAGTTGCCCGCTGGCGTCAGCTGCATATTCAGCGGCGTTAACCCGATCGAAAATGGAGACCCGGCAACCGGTGTAAGCGCGCCGCTTCCGCTATCGATCGAGAAAACCGAAATGTCGTTCGATTGGACGTTCGCCACGTACAGGAAACCGCCGGCAAGGTCTATGGCCATGAATTTCGGCAGTGAGCCCAGGCCAATGGACGTCCGTGGGAACATCTCGGTCAAAGCGCCGTTGCTGGCGATGGTGAACAGGGAAATATCGTTTTCGCTTTGACCGGGATTCGCCACGTACAAGAATTTTCCGGAAGGATGGAGGACCAGGGAATCGGCTCCGTCGCCCGCAACATAGGGGCTTCCCGCGATTTGCGTGAGCACTGCCGAGTTGGGGTCTTCCCGGTAGGCTACTACCTGACTCGCGGCGGGGATGGTCGCGTAGACGTAGTGGCTCGAAGTGCTGCCGCAGCCAATGCAGCTGGCAATGCTTGCAAGAGCGAATACCAGGACCAATGCCTTCTGAAGCATCCGTGACTCCTGAGAGAATTCGAGAGCGAAGAACAATAATACTGGGCTACCGGGAAATCCGGCATGGAAACGGGAACTTTCTCTATCATACGGTCACGGCCGGAAAAAAGGGGCCGCGCACCTGTGCTGCGATGCGATGCTCCTCAAACCGGGTTGCACCCAGCCTGTCCGTGGGCGCCCAAATCAACTTTCTTCGCGACATTTCCGATCCGTCAACGCGCCGGGCTCGGTGTTGGAGCGGCGGGAGAAGTCCTGTCCAGAGATGTATCTTCGCCGCCGCGCAAGGCCATCCGCAAGCGGTCAAGATACACATAGACGACGGGCGTGGTGAACAACGTAAGCGCCTGGCTGACAATCAGTCCGCCAACAATCGTGATGCCCAGAGGACGGTGCAGTTCGGAGCCAGTCCCCCTGCCGAGGGCCAGCGGCAGGCCTCCCAGCAAGGCGGCCATAGTGGTCATCATAATGGGGCGGAAGCGCAGCAGGCAGGCCTCGTAAATGGCCTCTGCCGGCTTCTTTCCTTGCATGCGCTCCACCTCGAGCGCCACGTCGATCATCATAATTGCGTTCTTCTTCACCAGCCCGATCAGCAGGATGATGCCGATCATTCCTATCACGTTGAGCTCGTTGTGAGTCAGCAGCAGGGCGAGCAGGGCGCCCACCCCGGCGGATGGAATCGTCGAGAGAATCGTGATGGGATGAATGTAGCTCTCATACAACATACCCAACACGATGTAAACCGTAACCAGGGCGGTAAAAATCAGGATCTTTTGGCTGGAAAGCGAATCCTGGAAGGCCGCCGCCGTGCCCTGAAAACTGGCCGTGATGGTCGAGGGAAAGCTGATACTACGTTCGGCATTTTCGATGGCCACCGTCGCCTCTCCCAGAGAAACTCCTGGAGAGAGATTGAATGACATCGTGGCCGACGGCACCTGGCCCTGGTGATTCACCGCCAACGCCGTGTTGGAGGGAACGAAATGGGTGAATGCCGCCAGCGGAATCGGACTGCCATTGGAGGCGCGCAAGTAAATATTCTGCAGAGCTTCGGTGGTTTGCTGGAACTGCGGCGCAACCTCCATGACGACGTGATACTGATTGAGCGGACGATACATGGTTGAGACCTGGCGCTGCCCGAACGCGTCATAGAGGGCGTTGTCGAGGTCCTGCGGGCTGACGCCCAGGCGGCTGGCGGTATCGCGATCGATCACTAGCCTGGCCTGAAGTCCCCGGTCTTGCTGGTCCGTATTTACATCCTGCAATTCTTTCAGGCTCCGCAGTTTTTGCAGCAACTGGGGCGACCAGGTGTTCAACTCATCCACGTTCTCCCCTTGCAGCGTGTATTGGTACTGGGCGTTTCCGCCGCGCCCGCCAATGGTCAGATCCTGAGCCGACTGCAAAAAGAGCGTGGCCCCCGGCACCACCGCCAGCTTGCCGCGCAGGCGGTTGATCACATCGTCGGCGCTGACTCGCGGGCACGATTGCCAGAAATGGAGGTTCGCGCAAACGCCCCGCTCGGCCAGCGGCTTCAGCATAATGAAGAATCGGCCCTGGTTCGAGACGGTGTTGCCTCCCGCAAAACCCACCACCGAACTTACCGCCGGATCTTTCGTCACAATGCTGACGTAGCGCTCCATCTTGTCGCGCATCGCCTGGAAGGAAATGTCCTGAGCCGCTTGTACCGATCCCCCGATGCGCCCCGTATCCTGCTGCGGGAAAAAACCCTTGGGCACAATGATGTAGAGGTACACGCTCAAGCACGCCACCAGGATGGTCACGATGAGTGTGAGCAGCTGATATTCCAGCACCCAAGTCAGCGACCGGCGGTAGGCCGCCAGAGTCTTGTCGAAGACCCACTCGCTGCCGCGGTAGATGAGATTGTGGCGCTCATTCTCGGCCGGCGGGCGCAGGAATTTGGCGCACATCGTGGGCGTGGTAGTCAGCGAGACCAGCAGCGAAACTCCGATGGAAATGCTCAGCGTGACCGCGAACTCGCGGAACAGCCGCCCCACAATTCCTCCCATCAGCAGCAAGGGGATGAACACCGCCACCAGCGACGTGCTCATGGAAAGCACGGTAAATCCAATTTCGGCCGCTCCTTTGAAGGCCGCCTGCACCGCGTCCATGCCTTGTTCTACGTAGCGTGTGATGTTTTCCAGCACCACGATGGCGTCATCGACCACGAAGCCGGTGG
>PKVW01000010.1 GCA_003131585.1 Acidobacteriaceae bacterium | reverse complement strand
GACGTCACCGTAACCGACGATCGGTCCTCGTACGCGACCAAAGAACGATTCCCTGCCGCACACGAAATCCACGCCCTCGATTTTGAGGAGGCCACCCAGAAACTGGATCCCAACGAGTCCTCCTACATCGTGATCGTCACCCGCGGTCATCGCGACGACATGCGCATCCTGCGCTGGGCAGTGCAGACTCGCGCCCGCTACGTCGGCATGATCGGTTCCAAGCGCAAGGTGATCGAAATCTTCAAGACGCTGCAGAAGGAAGGCGTGCCCGCGCACCTGTTCGACCGCGTTCACGCTCCCATCGGACTCGACATCGGCGCCATCACGCCCGAGGAGATTGCGGTTGCGATCACTGCAGAGCTGATCGCGATCCGGCGGCACGCGGGTGCCGACCTGCCGCACATGAGTTGGTTCCACTCTCGAACCTCGCAGCTCGAAGGGAACGATGCGCCGGAGACCAGTGTGCCAGACGCGCCAGCAGCGGCGTTTGATGAACACGAGTGAAATGGCGGACCCTGGCTTGTCTCCGCGCCTCTGTGCCGCGGTGGTGGATTCAGTTTTTCCCAATTCTCCGCCATTCCCTGCTATCTTCGCAGCATGACCCGCGCTTCCAGCTTCGCAGGTCTCATCCTCGCCGCCGGCGATTCCTCGCGCATGGGGCGGGATAAAGCCTTGCTGCCGTGGCCTCCGCCAGCAGCCGGGCAAGCGCCTTCCCGTGAGACGTTCCTCTCGGCGGCAATCCGTGCGCTTTCGCCGGGGACGGACTTCGTCCTGGTTGTGGTCGGAAAGAATGAGCCGGCGCTGGCCCCGATTATTTATGCCCATGGGGCGGCTCTCGTGGTCAACCGGGATCCGGATCGCGGCCAGTTCAGTTCGTTGCAAGTCGGCCTGCAGGAAGTGCTCAACCGCGGCCGCGACGCCGCCATGGTTACACTGGTGGACCGCCCTCCGGTTACCGCCGCGACCATCCAAATTCTGCGCGATGCTTTCGAGAACGCGGATCAGAACATCTGGGCGGTCGTGCCCGAGTTTTCCGGCAAGCATGGGCATCCTTACCTTGTGGGCCGCGAAATGATGGAAGCGTTTCTCCGGGTTCCAGCCACGTCGATTGCCCGCGATATCGAACACGAGCATCAGGAGCACATCCAATATTTCGGTGTCGACGATCCTCTAGTCGCTCTGAATATCAATACTCCGGAGGACTATGCGGGCCTGCGGACGCGCTCCTCGTGACCGAATACCGCGCCGGATTGCGAGCTTCCCCCGGATCGCGTTATCGTCGATCGATGAATGCCGCAGAGGCCGAAGCGTTTCTTCCGGTCACTCAAGAATTCCTGGATTCGATTCTCCGCCTTCAGCCGCGCGTAGCTGCGATTGATTGCGATGGCACGCTGTGGTCCGGCGATACCGGGGAGCGCTTCTTCGATTGGGAACTGAAAGACGACGACGCCTTTTCTGACAGCGCCAGCCGCGGCACCCTTAGCCGGTTTTGGCGGGAACGCTACGCCGCCTATAAGCGCGGCGAGGTCGCTGAAAGCACGATGTGCGGCGAAATGGTGACGATGCATCGGGGCATTTCGGAGATGAAGATGATGAGCGCCGCGGCTCGCTTCTTCGAGCAGTTCTTCGTCGCGCAGATCTTTCCCGAGATGCGCGAACTCGTCCGTCGCTTGCAGGAAAGCGGCTGCGAGGTCTGGGCTGTTTCTTCTTCGAACGAATGGGTGATTCGCGCTGGAATGAAGTACTTCGGTATACCCGAAAGCCGCATTCTCGCGACCAAAGCCGAACTCGACGATGGCATCGTCACCGATCGTCTGATCCGCGTGCCTTCCGGCCCCGGCAAACCAGAGGCGTTGCGCGAAGTAGTTAAGAAGGAGATCGACGCGGCTTTGGGCAACTCGCGCTGGGATACGGAAATGCTGGCGATGGCGAAACATGCCTTTGCGGTGAATCCGAATCCGCACTTGGAGTCCACTGCCCGCGAGCGTGGATGGCGGATTTATTTTCCCGAGGGTACTCGCCCGCGTAGTTGAGTTTGCCGCCGAGCGCCTGCCGTTTACAATTGGGCTGCCAATGTATTCCGCGCAGTTACTCGATCATTTTCAGAATCCGCGCCATGCCGGAGAAATTGCCGATGCAGACGCCGCGGCGGAGATCGAAAATCCCGCCTGCGGAGATGTGTTACGGCTAACCCTGAAAGCAAGCGCAGGCCGAATTACCCAAGCGCGGTTCAAGGCCAAAGGATGCGTGGCGGCGATTGCCTGCGGCTCGGCCTTGACGGAGTTGGTTGTGGGGAAGACGTTGACTGAAGCGCAGAACCTGCGGCGCGAGGACGTGAGCGCCGCCGTCGGAGGCCTGCCCCAAGCCTCAACCCACGCCGCCCAGTTGGCTCTCGATGCACTTGCGGCGGCGCTGAGCCGCGTCAGAGCATAGTTTAAGATTCATGTCCTCTTCCCACACGCCGCGCCGCATCGCCAGCCTGCAACCCAGCGCCACGGTCATCCTTGCCGCCGTTGGCGAACTTGACCGCGTGGTCGCCTGCACGAAGTATTGCGCGGACGTTGTTCCCGAAGTTACATCGCAACCGCGCACCATTCTTGCCGACTCCTGGACTGCCAACGCCGAGCAGATTCTTGCCGCTCAGCCTGACCTCGTCATTGCCTCCGTGCCTTACCAGGAGAAAGCCGTCGTAGAAATCCTCAAGTCTGGCGCTCGCTTTCTGGGTCTCGCCCCCAAGACTCTCGCCGACATTTACACCGACATCGCCACCATCGCCGGAACGGTCGGCGCGAGCGATCGTGGCGAAGAGGTGATCGCTCTCATGCGGCAGCGCATCGAAGAAGTCCGCTCTCGGACTGCGGGATCAACGCGTCCACGAGTTTTCTGTGAAGAATGGGGCAAGCCGCTGATTGCGTCGCAAGCCTGGGTCGCGGAACTGGTCGAAGCCGCTGGGGGCGAGTTCCTGGGTGCGCCGGGACGCCAGATTTCCGCCGAAGAAGTGGCCCGCATGGATCCCGATATCTTGATCGCCGCCTGGTGCGGAGCGGGCGACCGCGTGCCGCTGGAGAAAATCGTTGCCGACCGCGAGTGGCAGGGAACTCGCGCCGCCCGCACTTCCCGCGTTTATTGCGTTCGGGACGAGCATCTCAACACGCCGGCTCCCACGCTTCTTCGCGGCCTGGACGCACTGGCGTTTGCCATCCACCCCGAACTCTTTGCCTGCCCGGAAGGAATCCGCCAGATTACCTGGGTGCCATCTTCCACAACCGTGAATCTTCCACTCTGAGTTAAGATTCTGCTCATGCCCGTCGCCACCAGAATCGAAGAAGTTCGCAGCGAAATCACGGCACTCGCTCAAACAGCCGCAACGGCTCAGGTTCTTATGGAAGGTGTGTGCAAGCTGCTGCACGATCGCATGCTGAAGTACAACTGGGTTGGCTTTTACATGCTCGAGCCCGGCGCCCAACCGCCGATGCTGGTGCTTGAAGCGTTCGTGGGCGCCATGACTCCGCACACGCGAATCCCGCTCCACCAGGGCATTTGCGGAGCTGCCGCCTCCAGCGGGAAGACGATCGTGGTGGACGACGTCAGCAAAGACCCCCGCTACCTCGCTTGCTCCCTGGAGACCAAGTCGGAAATTGTTGTGCCTATTTTCGTGACGAAGCAAGTTGCCGGCGAGCTCGACATCGACAGCCATTTCGCCGCCGCGTTCGGAGCCGAAGACCAGAAACTCGTTCAGTACTGCGCTGAAGTCGTGGGGAAGAAGCTGGAGAAGTCGCAGTGAGAGTCGAAAAGGGGAAGGTCCGACCGCCCGAGATGGGACCTGCGTGGCGGAATTTTGTTGCCAGCGCGCCGCACGCCATCAGCACGGCCAAAGTATGAAACGGGTCGTAGCGGCGGTGATCGAAAAGGATGGCAAGCTGCTGGTGTGCCAGCGCACGCGGCATCAGACCATGCCGCTCAAGTGGGAGTTTCCCGGGGGGAAAATTGAAGAAGGCGAGCAGCCTCGCGACGCCCTGCGCCGGGAACTGGAAGAAGAATTAGGGATCCATGCCAAGATCGGCGACGAGATCGCCCGCCTGCAGCACACCTACCCGAATGGCGCCAAGGTGGAGCTGCGTTTCTTCGTCGTCCGCGAATACGATGGCGAAATCGAGAATCGCATCTTCCGCGATCTGCAGTGGCCGGCTCCCAAGGATCTGGCCTCGTATGATTTTCTGGAAGCGGACGCGTCGCTGGTGAAGGATTTAGCGGCGGGAAGACTTCTTTGAGGTCAAGTTCGCGTGCCCATGGTTCAGCCATGGGTTCCGATGTTGCTTGCGCAGCGCAACCACGGGGCTGCGCCCGGTTGGACAGCCGAGGGCGGCTGTCCCCACACAAGGAGCATCCCAGCGAATTGGCGTGAGGGTGAACCGGATTCGAATCCGCTTGAGCAGTGGCCGGGCGAAAACCCTATTGTTTTCTCGCTTTATGCCGTGTCTTCTTTGTCTTTAATCTTTGCCTGCTCCTCTGCTTTGCTAAATTCAATGGTAGTGATCACCACCAACAACGGGCGACAGGTCCTGGGCTATCCAGGGTAGCCGATCTGAAGCCCTGATTAGATGTCCCTCTGTCCCTCACTCACGTGGGGAGGTTGCGGGGGCCGTGAGTTTCCTAGGACTAGGCACGGCGCACATCCAGGCCTTACGATTCCAACATTAGCGCGATGATGGTGTGGAAGGAAAGGTTAGATGTCACAACATGAAAGATTTTGTTGTGGAAAACGCTTTTCACCACAGAGTCACAGAGTCACAGAGAAAGCTCTAAGTGTTCCCGTGTTTCTCTTTCTTTTGTTTTTTCTGTGTCTCTGTGTCTCTGTGCCGCGGTGATTGAAGCTAGCCTACGCCGCCTCTCAACGTCCAGAACCAGGCTATCGTTAACCCCACCATTACGACCGTAGTCACCCAAGCCACGGCGTTGAACAAGCGGGTGTTCACATACTGCCCCATGAGCTCTTTCTTGTTGATGAGCAGCAGCATGAAAATCAGAACGAAGGGCAGCACCACGCCGTTCACCACCTGCGACAATACTGCGATCTTTACCAGCGGCAGGCCGGGTATGAGAAGCACGGCGCCGCCAGCCACAATCAACAGCGTGTACAGCCAGTAGAAGAACGGAGCCTCACTGAATTTCTTATCGACTCCGGATTCAAAGCCCATTCCTTCGCACACCGTGTACGCGGTGGAAAGCGGCAGGATGGAGGCCGCAAACAGCGACGCGTTGAACAGCCCTACGGCAAACAGGATGTAAGCATACTGCCCAGCCAGGGGCTTCAGGGCCTGGGCCGCGTCGGCAGCATACTTGATGTCGCGGTATCCGTGCACATACAAGGTCGCGGCGCAGGCTACGATGATGAACCACGCCACCACGTCGGTGAAAATGCAGCCCGAGACCACATCCAGGCGCGAGGCTTTTAGCCCACGCTTGGTTACACCTTTTTCCACAATCGAGGACTGAAGATAGAACTGCATCCAGGGGGCGATCGTCGTCCCGACTACGCCAATCACCATAAACAAGTACGCCTGCTCGCGAAACGCGTGCAGCGCAGGCGGCTTGACCGTTGCCATCGCCGCGTCCTTCCACAGCGGATGCGCGAGCGCCCCAGCCAGGATATAGGTGATGTAGAAGAACGACGCTGCCAGGAACACTTTCTCGACACTCTTGTATTGACCCTTCACCACGATCAGCCAAACGATCACACCGCAAACTGGCACCGTCACGTAGCGCGAGAGCCCGAACAATTCCAGGCTGGTGGCGATGCCAATAAATTCGGTCACTACGTTGCCGAAGTTGGTGATCAGAATTCCCAGCATCATCAGAAAGGTGATGCGGAGCCCGAACTCTTCGCGGATCAGATCGCTCAGTCCCTTGCCGGTCACCGCGCCCATGCGGGCGCTCATCTCCTGCACCACGATCAGCGCCAGCGTGATCGGGATCATGGTCCACAACAGAAGAAATCCGTATTGCGCCCCAGCCTGGGAATAGGTGAGGATGCCGCCGGCATCGTTGTCGACGTTGGCGGTGATGATCCCCGGCCCCACTACCGCCAGGAACAACAGGGTCCGGCCCCTCCAGCGTTTCATAAGTTTCATGCGCGCATTTCGCCGACATAGGAATTAAATCAACTCGAGACCGGACTGCCCTCTGCGTTTCGCGTGCGGAGTCCGGCTCAAGGCCGCATCAGAATACATGGACAGCGTGCGCCCCGGATAGATGAAAATGAAAATTCACGAGAAAATAATCGGTAAAGCGCGTGCCGGTCACCATCAGCCCTGTCTTTTTCGGAGTTTTTTCAGAGGCGCCGGCGTTGAGATGAGCGCGTTACGCCTCGGCAGTTTAAGATGCTTCAAGGCCTATATTACGGATGACCAAGAACTCCGCGCGCGCAGTCTACCTCCTGATCGCTCTGGGTGTGGTCCTGCTTGACCGCTGGACGAAGCACACGGTGGCGCAACGCATCTCGCTTTATTCTCACATCCAGATCATCCCCGGCTTTTTTCGCCTCACCCATACCGAGAACACCGGCGCGGCGTTCAGCTTGTTCGCCGATTCACCCGCACCGTGGAAAACGGGCTTGCTGATCGCGTTTTCCGTAATCGCGCTGGTGGTGGTCTCGGTTTTGCTCTGGAAAAATAGCCGTGCTTACGTTGCCACCGGCGTTGGCTTGTCGCTGATTATGGGAGGAGCTTTAGGGAATCTGTGGGATCGCCTGGCCCGCGGGCGCGTGGTCGACTTTCTGCTGTTCTACGTGAAGCGGTATCAGTGGCCGGTTTTTAATTTGGCGGACAGCGCGATTGTGGTTGGGGCGGGATTGTTGGTGCTGGAAATCCTGTTTCACAAGTCGAGTGGGGTGGAAGAATCTCAGCCAAGTTGAGTTGCGTCTATTGACACACATTACGTGTGCACTTATAATGTGTCCATGAATGTAACGCTCTCTATCGACGAGCAGTTGGTGGTTCGCGCGCGCAAGAAAGCGGGAGCGCTCGGCAAGAGCCTCAATCAATTGATTCGGGACTACCTGCAATCGCTGGCTGGCGGGGATGATCCTGAACGAAGCATCGAGGAGTTCAAACGGCTCTCGGGCAAGGGCAACTCCCGGGGCTGGCGCTTCAATCGCGACGAAATTCACTCCCGGCAAGACGATGCCCGCTCGTAGTTTCTTCGACACCAACGTTCTCCTTTACGCCGACGACAAAGCTGCGCCCGCAAAACAGAGCCGCGCCCTTGCCCTGGTGGCGGAGCATCGCCGC
Organism: Acidobacteriaceae bacterium; assembly: GCA_003131585.1. GTDB lineage: Bacteria > Acidobacteriota > Terriglobia > Terriglobales > Acidobacteriaceae > Sulfotelmatobacter. Next base: position 125,292 of record PKVW01000010.1, on the reverse strand, counting down.
GCGGGGACGGGCGTGGTCTCGATGCAGGTGCTGCAGGAATATTTCGTCTCAGTCACGCGGAAATTGCGGGTGGATGCGGCCATTGCCCGCCGCAAGGTTGAACTGCTGGCAGAGTTTGACGTGGCCGCTCCGGAGCTGGCGGACATCCTGGCCGCGATCGATCTGCATCGACTTCACGGCTTTTCTTTCTGGGATGCGCTGGTCATTCGTACCGCCAAGCAGTCCGGTTGCACCGTACTGTTCTCGGAAGACATGCAAGATCGCCGGGAGATCGATGGGGTGCGGATTGTGAATCCGTTCGGATGAGTGGACGGTTTAATCTCCTGCATAGCGCGAGTGTGCGTAAGCCTTGCTTCTCCTGATCACGGTCTACGAAGACAACAAGGTCAAAAGGCTTACGCGATTAACGAAGGCGAGCCGATGCCTATCGTGCGAGGTTACTCGTTGCTCCGTGTTGGCGTTCGGGGTCTCGCTCTTTCTGGCACGCAGAAAGGCAGGGGGATATTCCGCGACGCTGACTTCGGAGAGGCCGACTTCCGGGGCCAGGGCCTGAAGGCGCTCTCGCTACGGAATGCTTACGGCACGCCTGAAGGCGTGCCCTGATACGAATCGCACTTGCCCGACTATGAATCGAGCTTGCACCGGAAGCGCAATCCGCTCCCCGAGTTGTTTCGACTACGGCGTTCCGTAGAGCTGCTTGTATACGCTGGCATTGCGCAGGATCGCTTGCACGTACTCGCGGGTCTCGGTGAAGGGAATCGATTCGACGAACTCCTGCGGATCGCGGTACTTACCCTGGCCCAGCCAGTCCTCGACGCGCTCCGAGCCCGCGTTGTAGGCGGCCAGCGCGTATTCGAACGATCCGCCGAACTTGTCCACCATGCCGCGGAAATAACGCGTGCCCAATTGCATGTTTATGGCGGGCGTGTACAACTGGCTGGCGTTATAACGCTTCATCTTGACTTCCTTGGCCACGAGTTTGCCGGTCTTGGGCAACAACTGCATCAGTCCAACCGCATTGGCCCGCGAAACCGCGTTGGGATTGAACTCCGATTCCTGACGGATGAGTGACGCCACAAGGTAGGGATCGAGTCCATTGGCCGCCGAAGAGCGCTTTAGATCGCTCCAGTAAGCTTTGGGGAAGAGCGCTTCCCAGTATTTCCGCGGCAGATCGGGAATGTCGAGGGCGAAGTAATTTGGCGCGGAGTGCTTCATGAACTCGATGGCCTGGTCGTAGTGTCCAGTCTCATCGTAAAGTTGCGCGGTTTCCGCCGGGCCCCAGCTGCCGCCGTCGGCCGCAGTGGCGGCCTGCAATTCGCGCACGGCAAAATCGACCAGCCCGCCATTGGCCAGGAGCTCCGCTTTCTGCACGTGCAACTCATCCGGCGGTGGTTGCGAGTCCGTCACTTTGCCACGGCTGTCCAGGGGCGGCACGCGATCGAGCAAGGCGTATTGCGTGGTCGCATCGGCGGCCGCAGGAAGATGCTTCATCCTCTGCCGTGCCAGCTCGGCGTAATAGAAATTGCGATAGCGATCCGAAACCTTTTGATAGAACGCCCGCGCCATGAGGGGCTGGTTGTCTTCCTCGGCCAGGCGGGCGCGCCAATATAGAGCGGCAGGAGTTTCCGCGCCGGAAGGATACAGCGCGATCTGCTCTTCGAAGGCTTTCTTGGCTTCCTCGTTGCGTCCCTGCCGCAAGGTGAGCCAGGCGGCCTTCCAGTGCACATACGAAGCCCGCGCGCCGTTGGGAAAACGCTGCTGTGCCTCACGAAATGCGTCGAGCGCCTGGTCGTACTCGTGATGGACAAGATGCAGATTGGCGGCGGAGAGCAGCGCCTGCTCCAGCCAAGGACTGGTTGGAGCCGCTTGGCGCAGCTCATCGACCGTGCGGTAGAAGGCGTCATTGTCGTTGGCGGCCCAGGCGACTTGACCCAGCAGATACAGACGGTGCGCGTTTGCCTCGCCGCTCTCGCCACCCAGCAGAGCGAGGACTTGCTTGGCGTCACGGTTCTTGCCCGCACGATGAAGGGCGTCCGCGAGGGCAAGTTGCATCGGCGCCCGATCATAATTACTGGAATCAGGGCTGCTCTCGTTTACCAGACTGCGATATTCCTCCGCCGCTTCGGCATAACGATGCCGGTTCATCAATCCGTCGGCGCGCGTCTTGCCTTGGGTGACAGTCGGGGGCGGCACGGACGGCAGCTTCTTCAGCTCGGCATACGCCGCATCGGCTTCGGCGCTGGCCGGCATGGTGTAGTAAATATTTGCCAGCGCGTCGGCGGCCTTCATGTTCTGGCCCGAAGCGGCGTATGCGCGTCCCAGCGCAAGCTCCACGTCGGAGCGTACCGGCTCGCGGACTTGCTGCAACAAAGTTGCCGCTTCCGCCGCCTGCCCTTCGAGCAGGAGCGCGTCGGCATAGCGGATATGGGCGTCCCGCACCAGCAACGAATCCGGATGCGTTTGGGCAAAGTCTGCCAGGGTGGCCAGAGCCTCCGCCGTGCGCCCGGTCTGCAGGTACGAGGTTCCGAGATAGTAAGCGACGTAATCGCCCAGGTCTCCGGCATGGACTTTGGCGCGGTTCAGCGGATCGATCGCCCGGGAATAATCTCGATCGAGCACATGCGCGTAGCCCACGACCAGCCAGGCCAGCGCGCCGGCGTCTTCCCTGGCGTGAGATCGTGCATAGGCTTCAACTCCCGCATAGGCTGCCGGCGTGCGTTCCTGCAGAAGTTGTTGCGCCATGGGACGCAAGCTGGCCGAAGCCACAAACGCCTGCCGCATGCGCCGGACCCGCGGGGAGATCGTACGGGGCTTCCGGGCGCTGACGGGGTGACGCCTAGCGGCGCTGGCCGCGGGCTTCTTGGCGGTAGTGGCCTTGTTTGCACCCTTGTTTGTGTTACCGGTTTTAGTACTGCTCGGTATAGCTTGAGCGGCCGGCTGCTGCGGAGACGTGTCCGCCCGGCTTTGAAAGGAATTGGAGGCAGATCGTGGCAGTGCCTCTGCCCGCAGAAGCGGAACGCCGAAGCAGAGAACTGCGGCTGCGAGCACCCAGCACCATTTCGAACCTGATCGCACTGCGTTTGCTTTTCGCGAAGACACGCTACTGCCAGACCCTGCCGCAAAATCTAGCGGCGGAAATTCGAACCCATGATGGAAACGTCATCTTCGGCCAGACTGCGCAGCAACTCGTGGTTAAAATAGTCGCCGCTTGCGGCTGCCGTGTTGCCGTAGCGCTTCTGAAACGTACCTCGGCTCTTATCGATATCTTCCTTCAGGCGGTCGTACAAATCCTTATGGCGACGGCCCTCCGCGACTTTCGCCTGGTTGTAGAGCTTGATTTCATCCACCAGCAGGCGCGCGAAACGTTGGGCCTTGCGATGGACGTCGGCATCTTCAGGAGACAGTCTGGCCCAGGGATCGGTGGCCGGGGCGGGCGCTGCTGCGCTGGCGGAATGCGCCGAAGCCACTTCCACCACCTCTGCCGCAGGTTCGGGCTCGGCCGGGGGGCCGGCGGGCGCCTGCCTGGGCGCGTGTGCCGCGAATGGATCCGAAAACGAAGAAATGGTTTGCACGGGCGGAGCCGCCCTCTCAATACTGCTCGCCGCCTCGCCGTCTTCCTGCGCTGCCGCGTGCTTGCGCAGCGAAGCGACTTCCAGCCATGCGCTGGTTGCGATCACCAGCAATTCCAGGGCGTCTGGATCCAACTTGCCGCTATCGCCTCCGTCGGCATATACCAGCGCGGCCACTTTGTCCTTGAGCGCCAGCGGCAATATCAGCACTTGCTCGTTGACCGGGCTGCCAAACTCCTCGTTGAATCGTCTGCCCATCTCCGCGATGGTGCCGCGTGTGGCAATTCGATTCTGGTACGTGTGCGCGACCGGTCCGGCACTGAGATCGAGGGAAAAATCCCTGACCGCTTCGTCGTCGCCGAAACCGCGGGATTGCCATCCCGACGCGGCTCCCGCCTTCACCACGAACAGCGCGAAGCGCGAGCAGTACTCACTGCCGGCGTCCAAGAGGGCGCGCAAAATTTCCTTCTGGCTGGAGCCCGCATGGATATTGGAAACGGCGTGAACCAGATTGCGGGAGTCAGGCGTGCCGGAGAGGGATTGCGCCGGAGCCGGAGTTTCGCCCACCCCAGGCGGCAACGCTTCCAGCACCTGGCGCACAATCTGTGACTGCAGTTGCGGGATCTGCGCCTGCAGGGCTTGCGCCACAGCGTGCTCGACAATCTGGCGAATCTCGTTTTGCCGAATCTCGATTGGTTTGTCGTTCTGTTCCGCCATACCTGAAGAACCCTATCTCCTCGATCGTATCAGTCCGCCAAAATCCAACCTAAACTGAGCCCTAAGTGCTGATTATATGGCACTTGGGGGAGCGTCCCAGAGTACGTCAGGACGTGTTCGACCGCGTACCTGTCTCTCGCTCGACTCTATCTCAAATCTGATCGCGATCGAAACTTGAAAGCGATTGGGCAAATCCCCGGGTTACCAAGTAGAATAACAGTTTGCTTTTCAGCGCCGCGGTTCGTGACCCGAAAATACTGCATCGCCAAGAGAATGGGAGCCATCCAAAACAAGCTAGAGGGGCCTGTCAGTGATGAACTGACGCTGGTGCAGGCCGCCAAGCGGGGCGACGACACAGCCTTCGAAGAGCTGGTGCGCCGCTACGACCGCAACGTCTTTCGGATCGCGCAACACATCACGCAAAACCGCGAGGATGCGGAAGATGTGGTGCAGGAAGCGTTTCTGAAGGCGTACAGCAACCTGGCGAAGTTTCAGGAGCAGTCGAAATTTTACACCTGGCTGGTGCGGATCGCCGTCAACGAAGCGTTGATGAAGTTGCGCCGCAGAAAGCCCGAACGCACCGTCTCGCTGGACGAGGAGATTAAGACTGAGGACGATTCTCTTCCCCGTGAGATCGCGGATTGGAGCCCGAATCCCGAGCAGCAGTACAACCAGGCGGAGTTGCGGGAGATTTTGAGTAAGACGATCCAAGGCCTTCCCCCGGGCTTCCGGACCGTGTTTGTTCTGAGAGACGTGGAAGGACTTTCCACCGAGGAGACCGCGGCGGCTCTGGAATTGAGCGTACCCGCGGTGAAATCGCGGCTGTTGCGGGCGCGCCTGCAACTGCGCGAGCGCTTGGGACGTTTCTTTCGGAAACGCGAGAGTGGAGATGGCGACCAGTGAAATGCTCTGAGTTCTTGAACGAGCTGACCAACTATTTGGAAGGCGTGCTCGACCAACCTACGAAAGTCGAACTGGAGAATCATCTTTCCTGGTGCCATAACTGCTACGTGGTGTGCGACACCACGAAGAAGACGATCGAGATCTATCGGGACTCCCAGCTTTACGAACTGCCAGACGATCTGCGTACGCGTCTCCGTTCCGCCATCATGACGAAGTGCCAGGAACATAAGAAGCGCGGACCGGAGAGCGTGTAGTCTCTGCTGTCTGCGTCAGAAGCCGCTCTAGACCTAGGGAACCTGCGGGGCGCGAACGCGTCGCGGATGCCCGCGACTTAATGATTCTTCGTACATGGGGCGGTCACTGTCATATCTTGTACGATATCGTCGAATCCTTTGTCACCCGTAAGCGCATCGGTTCCATCGTTGACGTTTTCGGGGCTATGGGGACAACTTATGACCGCATTTACCGAGAGGCCCAGGAACTGCGATCCGCTGGTGAACTGTTGGTAGAACTGCTGGCCTTGTGGCGGGGAATTGTTGGCTCCAACCGACGAGGATTCGCACAACCATCCCCCTATTGCCGTCTTTGGATAGTTGAAGCTGGGCATGCCATTCTGGCCGGATAAATCCACGACGCTCATGTGCAGCCAGTTCTGGTCGTAGGTGGTTTGGGTGCTGTTGTTGGCGCAGGCTGGGCCGGTTACGGATGTCCCTCCACTCCAGGCCTCGACGCCGTGCGCTTCCCCGGACGAAAATTCTAAGCTATAGCCGGGCAGAGGCGGTTCGTTTTGCAGAGACCATCCGCGGCAACCAAGGTTGGTTGCCCAGGCAGACTGATGCGAACTGCATACTTGCGCCACCCGAACCTATCTCGCAACCACGTTCAATATCGGCAAGCTCCGGGCCGGAGAGCAGTTCTACCTTGTCGAGGTAGCCAGTGTTCTGGTCGGCCGCGCCGTACCAGGCCATGGAGTAGGCAATCGCGCCCGAGCCGGCGCTGAACCCCTGGGCGCACATTCCAGCCTTTCCGGTGGGATTGGTGTAAATGTGGTCGTAGACGTAGCGCAGAAACGTCGCGGGGCGGCAGGCCGCATTCCGGATGTTGTAACCCAGGGAGGGCGTATTGATATTGCTGAATTCCCAATCTATCGCCCCAGAGGGTGTGCCCCAGGCGATCTGGACCACTTGATAGCCAGCGGCGGTGTAGGTGGGGACATAAAGATCCTCCTCTCCGTCGGGCAGGACGGCGTTTCCGCCGCCGAAGCCGGAGAGCAGCACGATGGTTCCTTTCGGCTGTTGCCCGTTCGTGGGCGCGTTGACCGAGTAGACCAGTGGGAAATCCTGATCGTTGGGACACCCGGTGATTGTAGTGCTAGAGCAGGCCGTACCCGCGAAACCGCGATTGGCCGGACAGGCTATTGTAGTCGGTGCGCTCACACTACCCAAAGACATGTAATTTGTCTGCGCCGCCGACGGTAACACGCAGACCAACATTGCCACGGCAAAACTCGCCAGGGACACGATCAGCCAATTCTTCATAAATGAATGCTCCCTTGTGACGGGAGCACTGTACCATCCTTGGCTGAAAAGTTTGTCAATAATCTGCAGAGAACTGCAACATCATCCGCCGCTGTCTTGGTCTTGGCTGATTCTTTTGAAAACTGTATAGCTATCCCCGCGAAACGGTGCTAACCTTTCGTCCCAGTTGAGGAGGCTGCGTCGTGGGTACTGGGAGACGGCTCGTTTTTTTACTGGCGTGGGTCAGTTGCCTAAGCGTGCCCCTGCTTGCCCAATTTGAAACGAGAGGGCGAGTTTTCTCCGCATCCCCCGGTCAAGCATACGCGACGGTGGTGGCAGATTTTGACCGCGACGGCAAACTTGACGTTGCGGTCGCCAATGATGAGGGAAGCGTGACTATCCTTCTGGGCAATGGCGATGGCTCGTTCCGCAGGGGAGCGACTTATCCGGTTGCCGTCGAATCAGAATCGATAGCCACCGCGGACTTCCGGGGAAACGGCATACTGGACCTTGTCGTTGGGGAACGCCTCAGCGAGAACGTCTATGTGTTGCTGGGCAATGGCGATGGAACTTTCCAGACTCCGATTTCCTATCCGACTGTCGGCAATCCATTTCAGGTCAGCGTCGGCGATTTCACCGGTGACGGCAAGGTGGACATCATTGCGATAACAGAACTCTCCCAAGCCTGTCACTGCATTGAGGTGCTCCCGGGTAGCGGCGACGGAACCTTTGGGGCGGCAGTGCTCACGCCCGTCCCGTATGACGAGGCCCCGCTCGCCTTCGCGGTGGGATACTTCAATGCCGACAGCAGACTGGACGTGGCCTTAACCGAGCAGTTCGGCGGGGACAACCGTGTCGCCATCCTGTTGGGCAACGGCGATGGCACCTTTCAGGTCGATGGCTACTATGAGGTCACGCCCAGCCCAATCTCCCTAGTCGTAGCGGACTTCAACGGCGATAAGAAAGCAGACCTGGCTGTCGCCGGAGGGCTGGGAGCCATCAGCGTGCTCTTGGGCAACGGGGACGGTAGCTTCCAACCGGCAGTTAACTATCCCGATCCGTTCCCCACATCGATTCTGGCCCAAGACCTCGACGGAGATGGCAAACTGGATCTGGCCGCGTCGAGTTCTGGTCAGCTCGGCATCCCAGCGGGTGCGAGTGTACTTAAAGGCAATGGCGATGGAACCTTTCAGCCGGCGGTGTTTTACCCTGCCGGCCAGGAACAGGTTACGTTTGTAGCCGCCGGAGATTTCAACGGCGACCACCTGCCCGACTTGGTGGTAGTGGATAACAACAACAACACGCTCATCACGCTGCTCAACACCAGTGTGGTCAGCTTCTCACCCACCGATCCCGTCCACTTTCCTTTTCAGTTAGCGGGCACCACCAGCGCGCCGCAAACCGTCACCCTCACCAACACCGGCACGGCTCCGCTGGCCATTTCCTCGATGAAGATGGCGGGCGACTTCGCCATGAACTCGACCTGCGGCCCGATCGTTGCAGCGGGCGCCAACTGCGCCATCAACGTAACTTTTTCTCCCCGGAGCAAAGGCAACAAGTCAGGCAGCGTGATTCTTGGAGACAGCGCATCAAGCAAGCCGCAGTATGTCGAACTCTCCGGCTCGGGCACAGTGGTTGCGCTTTCGCCCCCGATGGTGCGCTTTGGCACGCAGAAAGTTGGCAGCAAGAGCGTCACGACGATTCAGCTGACTAACGAGGGCAGCACCGCGCTGAACTTCACCAAGATTGCAATTGGTTCCGACAACACGAAGCAATTTTCCGAGACCAATACGTGCGGGTCGTCCGTTGGCGCGGGCGCGCAGTGCAGCATCACGGTAACCTTCGCCCCGACGAAGACCGGCCTGCTCACCGCCTTAGTCATCCTCACCGACGACGGCGGCGGCAGCCCGCAGACCGTACCCCTGGCAGGACGCGGAAACTAAGTGGCGTTTCCGGCCCGGAACCACGACCCTCTTCCCCATGCCTGGAGGTTCAGCTATTGCTTCTGCAGTTGGTCGAGCGCAGCCAGAACTTCTTCGCTGTGCCGGTTCGGATCGACGCTGGTATATGTTTTGGCGACCCTCCCGCTGGGATCAATGAGGAAGGTGTGCCGCGCCGCGAACTTTACCACTCCAAGGTTCGTAAGCGAACCATACGCATGGCTCACCTTGCCGTCGCGATCGGCCAGCAGCTTGAAGTTCAGTCCTTCTTTGGCGCAGAACTTTTTATGCGAGTCCACGCTGTCCACACTCACGCCCAGAACTACGGCATGCCGCTCGGCATACTTCGCCCGATCCACCTGAAAGTTGTGGGCTTCCCGCGTGCAACCAGGAGTCTGATCCTTGGGATAGAAATAAAGCACGACCCAGCTACCGCGGTAATCCGTCAAGCTGACGGAAGCGCCTTCCTGCGAGGGCAATGTGAAGTCGGGTGCGGCGCTCCCTGGGCGGGGAGCCGGCTCGCTCAAGCCCGAGAACAGGCGCGGAACCAGGAATATGACGAGCACAACCACAACCACGAGCAGCGTGATTCGCAACATTGAGGACCTCCCGAAGGCACTCGGCATGAAATCCACCTTAAGCGGACGCTTGCATCCACCGCACCTTTAGCATTGTAGAACGTTTGGGGATCGGCCTTCGTTCAGCAAAATTCCGCGTAATTGAATATCATGGAACATTCGGCATCATCCAACGGAGATATCAGACGTGGCTCAGACGGAAACTGACGGTCAAGAAGTATTGGAAACCCGGGAGTGGGTGGACTCACTGGACTATGTGCTGTCTCAGGGAGGTCCAGTTCGCGCGGGGCGACTGCTGCAGCAATTGGCGCTCCATGCGCGGCGCACCGCGGGAGTGAATCTTCCCTTTTCGGCGACCACTCCTTACCAGAACACGATTGCATATCCGCAACAGCCCCCCTTCCCTGGAAGTCAGGAGATGGAACGCCGCATCAAGAGCCTGGTCCGCTGGAACGCGCTGGCGATGGTGGTGCGTGCCAACAAGATTCAGGAAGGGATTGGCGGGCACATCTCCACTTTCGCTTCAGCGGCCACCTTGTACGAAGTCGCCTTCAACCATTTTTTTCAGGCGCAAACGGAGAGCGGCGACCGCGACTTCGTCTACTTTCAGGGCCACGCCGCACCCGGAATTTATGCCCGCGCGTATCTTGAGGGCCGCATTCCGAAAGAGAAGCTCGAAAACTTCCGCCGTGAACTGAAGCCGGGCGGTGGGCTGAGTTCCTATCCCCACCCGTGGCTGATGCCGAATTTCTGGGAGTTTCCCACGGTTTCGATGGGACTGGGACCGATTCAGGCGATCTATCACGCTCGCTTTATCCGGTATCTGGAAAACCGCGGGCTGAAACAATCGACCGGCGGCAAGGTGTGGGCCTTCCTCGGCGACGGCGAAATGGACGAACCGGAGTCTCTCGGATCAATCACTCTGGCTTCGCGGGAGAATCTGGATAACTTGATTTTCGTGGTGAACTGCAACTTGCAGCGCCTCGACGGACCTGTGCGCGGCAACGGAAAGATCATTCAGGAACTCGAGGCCATCTTCCGCGGAGCGGGATGGAATGTCATCAAGGTCATCTGGGGCTCGGACTGGGACAGCCTGATTCGCAGCGACCGCGACGGCCTGCTGGTGAGGCGTCTGGGAGAAATCAGCGACGGGCAGTACCAGAAGTATTTTGTGGAGAGCGGCGCTTACTTCCGCCAGAACCTGTTCGGCACGGACCCGCGTCTTCTAAAGATGGTAGAGCACCTTTCCGACGAGCAACTGGCGCGCATGCGGCTGGGAGGGCACGATCCGATCAAGGTGCATGCCGCATACCGGGCCGCGGTGGATCACAAAGGCTCGCCGACCATCATCCTGGCCAAGACCATCAAGGGCTACGGCTTGGGCGAAGCGGGCGAAGGCAAGAACATTACGCACCAGCAAAAGAAACTGAATGAAGAGGAGTTGGAGATGTTCCGTTCGCGTTTCGGAATTCCGATTCCGGACGACGAACTGCACAACGCTCCGTTCTACCGGCCCTCCGACGACAGCGCCGAGATCAAGTACATGCAAGCGCGGCGGCAACAGCTCGGCGGATACATGCCGCAGCGCAAAGTGCGCGCCACGCCTCTGAAGCCGTTTCCCGAATCGTACTTCGAAGAGTTCTACAAAGGTACGGAGGGGCGCGAAGCCTCCACCACCATGGTTTTCGTGCGGCTGCTGGCGAAACTGCTGCGCGACCCGGAATTGGGCAAGCTGATTGTACCCATCATCCCCGACGAAGCCCGCACGTTCGGTATGGAGGCCTTGTTCCGTCAGGTCGGGATCTATTCAAGCGTAGGGCAACTGTATGAGCCCGTCGATATGGCCACCCTCCTTTACTACAAAGAAGCGAAGGACGGGCAGATTCTCGAGGAAGGGATTACCGAAGCCGGGTCAATGTGCTCGTTCATCGCAGCGGGCACAGCTTATGCCAATCACGGCATCAACACGATTCCTTTCTTTATTTATTACTCGATGTTCGGGTTCCAGCGCATCGGAGATCTGATCTGGGCGGCGGCGGACATGCGCTGCCGCGGATTCCTCGTCGGCGGAACCGCGGGACGAACCACACTGGCCGGCGAAGGTCTGCAGCATCAGGACGGCAATAGTCACGTTCTGGCGTTACCGGTACCCAACTTGCTGGCCTACGATCCGGCATTCGCTTATGAGATAGCCATCATCATTCAAGATGGCATCAAGCGGATGTACGTGGACCAGGAATCGATTTTCTACTACCTCACCGTGACCAACGAGCCGCTTCCCATGCCGGAGATGCCGAAAGGCGACCATGTCCGCGAAGGGATATTGCGCGGACTCTATCGCTTCAAAGCATCGGACGCGCAGAATGCAACGTTGCGCGCGCAACTGCTGGGCAGCGGAACCATCATGTATGAAGTGTTGAAAGCGCAGACGATCCTCCAGGAGAAATACGGCGTTGCCGCGGATGTGTGGAGCGTCACCAGCTATAAGGAACTTTATCGCAACGCCAACGACTGTGAGCGCTGGAACATGCTGCACCCGTCCGAAGATCCGAAAGTCCCCTTCGTAACTCAGACTCTGAAGGATGCGCCGGGGCCGTTCATTGCCGCGTCGGATTACATGAAGGTGCTGCCGGAAACTCTGGCGAAATGGGTACCGGGACAACTGGTCTCGCTTGGAACCGACGGATTTGGCCGCAGTGAGAGCCGGGCAGCGTTGCGCGACTTCTTCGAAGTGGACGCGAAGCACATTGTGCTGGCCACGCTGGTGGCGTTGGCGCGGGAAAAGAAAATTGCCCTTGATCTCGTGAAGCAGGCGATCATTGACCTGGGGATCGATGCAGAAAAACTGAATCCGGCCACGAGTTAGGCGCTGAGTCGCGAATACTCTTCGACCAGAATAAGGAATGGAATCGGTGATCGAATTCAAACTTCCCGTGCTCGGTGAAAACATAGAACAGGGCGATTTGGTGCGCCTGATGATCGCGCCCGGCGCCACGGTCAGCGAAGGCCAGACAGTAATGGAACTCGAAACCGACAAGGCTGTCATAGAAGTGCCTTCTTCGGTGAGCGGAACGATCAAGGAAATTCTGGTCAAAGAAGGCGACAAGATCAAGGTCGGCCAGGTGGTTTTTACCGCGGATAGCAATGGCGCCTCCGCTGCTGCTGTCGCCCAACCTCCGCACCAGGTTGAGCCGTCACCGAAAAGAGCGGCTGCGCCGCCCGCGAAACGTCCATCGGGCGAACAAGCGGCGGCCGCCGCAAAACTGCAACCGTCTTCGCTGGTGCAACCGCCATCGCAACCGCTCTCGCAATCCGCAGCGCCGCCGGCGCGCGCCGCCGCCGCCGGCGAATTCCGCCTGCAGGAACCGCGCCTTGCTTTCCAGGCGGCGATTCGCGCGGAGGGCAAGACCGAGGAACAGGCGCTGCCTCCCGACCAGCCGCGGCCGCGGCCCGCGGCGTTCTCCATGCCTGCGCAATTGGGCAAGGTTGCCGGAACCGAGCACCGCGAAGCGGTTCCCGCGGCTCCGCACACGCGCCGTCTGGCTCGCGAACTCGGTGTCGACATTTACGAAGTCAAGGGGGCGGGCCCCGGCGGCCGCATCCGTGAAGACGATGTCAAAGCCCATGCCAAGGCCTTGCTCACCGCCGTCGTTTCCGCCGCGCAGACCCCTCCGAGGGCCGGACATTTTGTCGAGCCCAAGCTGCCGGACTTCGCCAAGTGGGGAAAAATCGAACGCGTTTCCATGCGCGGGGTTCGCCGCAAGACGGCGGAACATCTCGCCGAATCCTGGAACACGATTCCTCACGTCACCCAGCACGACCGCGCCGACATCACCGAACTCGAGCAATTGCGCGCCCGTTTTGCTCCCAAGGCCGAACAAGCCGGCGGCAAGATGACCGTGACCGCGATTGCGCTCAAGGTCTGCGCGGCGGCGCTGAAGGTGTTCCCGCAATTCAACGCCAGCATCGATATGGAGAAAACAGAGATCGTTTACAAGCAATACATCCATATCGGGGTCGCGGCCGATACGGATCGCGGCCTGCTGGTTCCGGTGATCCGCGACGTGGACAAGAAAAATATCGTAGAGCTGGCGGTGGAGTTGTCGCAACTCTCGCAAAAAGCGCGCGACAAGAAAATAACCCTCGCTGACATGGAAGGCGGCTCCTTCACCATCACCAACCTCGGCGGTATTGGAGGCACGGCATTTACACCGATTGTGAATCATCCCGAGGTCGCCATTCTCGGGCTCTCGCGTTCGCGCATCGAGCCGGAATGGATCGGCGGAAAGTTCGAGCCGCGGCTGATTCTGCCGCTCTCGCTCTCCTACGATCATCGCCTGATTGACGGCGCCGACGCCGCGCGTTTTCTGCGCTGGGTGGCGGAGGCCTTCGAGCAGCCCTTCCTGCTTTCCGTTCAAGGATGATCCGAGTCTGAGGAGGTTGCGATGGCCGAACGGGAGGAAAGATTCTATGTTTACGTCTACATCGATCCACGCAACTTTGAGCCTTTCTACTACGGAAAAGGCCAAGGCTCTAGGCAGTTTTCCCACCTTTTAGATACGGCGGAAGGGGAGAAAACGGCGAAGATTAGTGAAATCCGCAGGGAGGGACTAGAGCCAATAATACGTGTAGTTGCCAAGCGTCTCACTGAAGACCAAGCGCTGTTGGTCGAGAAAACGCTGATTTGGCATTCGCGTGGGCTGGCAAATGCGGCTACAGGGAGCTTTAGCAGAAACTTCCGGCCGCTCAATACCCTTCATCGGAAGCTCCCAGACTTCGACTATCCAAACCAAGTGCACTACTTCAACGTGGGTGACGGTAAGCACCGGTGCTGGGAAGACAACGTCGCGTTCAGTTATTTAGGAGCCGGTCAACGCAAGGCTTTCCGAAACGCGATAAGAAGGTTACGTCCTGGGGATATTGTAATCGCACGCTTGAACGGAATTGGTTATGTCGGAGTTGGCCGCGTCATGTCAGAAGCGGCTCCAGCTAGGGAGTTCCGAGTTCCGCGATTTGCGCAAGATGAGCAAGCACGCGGGAAATTGCTAATCGACATGGGACTTCGAACTGCGGTTGCAGACAATTTGGACGACGATGATCGTTGCGAGTACATGATTGCTGTTAAATGGATTAAGACGGTTGGACGCGATACGAGATACTGGAAGAAGAACGCTGGTCTTTTTGCGAAATGGGGAACGACGCAGGCCAGTCTAGTGAACCAACGACCTACGATTAACTTTGTCCAGCGCTGCTTTGACGTGAATATCGAACAGCTGGCGAATGAGACTGTAGAAGACCAATTTTAGAGATTAGACACCAAAATGCCAGAGGCATCCCTAAACATCGCCGTGATCGGCGCCGGGCCCGGTGGTTACGCTGCCGCTTTCCTCGCCGCTGATCTCGGCATGCAAGTTACGCTCATCGATCCCGAAGCGAATCCCGGCGGCGTATGCCTCTATCGTGGCTGCATTCCTTCAAAAGCACTTCTGCACGTTGCCAAGCTGATTGCAGAATCCCAGCAGGCCAAAAATTGGGGGATCGAATTTCCTCCGCCAAAGATCGACCTGGCTCGGTTGCGCACGTGGAAAGAAAGTGTCGTCAAGAAGCTCACCGGCGGCCTGGGACAACTCTCCAAGCAGCGTCATGTGGAATACATCCAGGGCCGCGCGGCATTCACAAATTCCACAACGCTGCGAATCACAAAAGCGGACTCCACCGAAGCGGTTCTCACCTTCGATCGGATCATCCTCGCGACGGGCTCGCGGCCCGCCATCATTCCAGCGCTCAAGCTGGCTTCGCCGCGCATGATGGATTCCTCCGGAGCCCTCGCTCTCGAAGACATCCCCGGCAGCCTGCTTGTGGTTGGCGGCGGATACATCGGTCTGGAGCTCGGTTCGGTATATGCGGCGCTGGGAACGCGCGTTACCGTTGTGGAGATGCTGCCCGGCCTGCTTCCCGGCGCGGATCGCGATCTGGTTCTTCCGCTGCACAAACGCCTGGAGAAAATGTTTGAAGCAATCCTGCTCAACACTACCGTCGCTTCCCTCAAAGAAGATGGCGCGGGAATTCGCGCAACCTTCGAAGGCGGGGCGGTACAAGAGAAGGAGAAAACGTTTGACCGAGTGCTGGTGTCGGTGGGACGCAAGCCGAACTCGGAGATCCCCGGACTCGAGACCACGCAAGTTCATGTCGGCCCGCGGGGGTTCATCGAGGTGAACAAGCAATTGCAGACCGCCGATCCGTCCATCTATGCCATCGGCGACGTGGTTGGCGAGCCCATGCTGGCGCACAAAGCTTCCCACGAAGGACGTATAGCTGTCGAAGCTATCGCTGGGCACAAGGTCGCTTTCGAACCCAATGCGATTCCGGCAGTCGTGTTTACCGATCCGGAAGTTGCCTGGTGTGGTCTGACCGAAACTCAGGCGGAAAAAGAAAACCGCGAGATCAAAGTCGCGAAATTCCCCTGGGCCGCATCCGGACGCGCCATTACGCTGGACCGTCCTGAGGGGATGACCAAGCTGATCTTTGATCCGCAGAGCGAACGCGTGCTGGGCGTGGGGATTGTTGGCATAGGCGCAGGCGAGCTGATCGCAGAGGGAGTGCTGGCCATCGAAATGGCCGCGCTGGCCAGCGATATCGCGATGACCATCCATCCCCATCCCACGCTTTCGGAGACCTTCATGGAATCCGCGGAAGTTTTCTTTGGCACCAGCACGCACGTGTTCCGCCCCAAGCGCGGATAATCTGGGAAGAAACCCATGTCCAAGTTTTCCAAAGCAATTGTTTTTCTTGCCCTTGCTCTAGCGGCCTGTCAGCCACTCTCGGCACAGAATCCGCTAAGCCAGATCCTGCAACCCGCGGCCCCCGCGAGCACTTCCCCCAAGACCCCGGCCGATCCGCTGGGACGCGATACGCCGTATGGGACGGTCTTCGGATTTCTGCAGGCGGCGCAATCGGGCAACTACGGCATCGCAGCGCAATATCTGCAGCTCAACGCCGCACGCCGCCAGTCCGAAGGCGAGGCGGTGGCGGCGAATCTGAAGCTTGTGATGGACCGCGCGTTTGCCGGCAGCCTGAAGAATGTGAGCACGCAGCCCGAAGGCGCCCCGCAGGAAGGCGTCTCGCTGGGCCGGCAGAAGCTCGGAACCATGTCGTCCGGTGACGCGGAAGCGGACCTGGAACTGGTCCGCGTTTCCGGTCCGAATGCGGGGAAAATCTGGCTGGTCTCCTCCGACACTCTAGCGCGAGTCCCCGAACTCTATGAGCAGGTCGAGGCGCGGCAAGTGGAAACGCGATTGCCCGCCTGGATCGTGAAGCATCAGTTGGCGGGAATGCCGCTGTGGCAATCGTTCGCTTTGATCCTGATGATTCCTGTGGCAGCCGCCGCGGGCTGGCTGCTGTTGGTGGTGCTGGAAATCCCTCTGCGATGGTGGGCGAGGAGACGCGGGCAAGCTGAAATGCAGCAATGGCGCTCGGTTTCCGGGCCATTATGGCTGCTCGCCGGTACTGCGATTCACCGCATTCTGGCCCGCTACCTCGGCATGCCCCTGCTGCAGCGGCACTACTATGTGCAGGTCACGACGGTCGCGGTCATTATCGGCGCGAACTGGATTCTCTGGCGTGTGATTCGCTGGTTCTTGCAGCGCCTACGAAACCGCGCCCTTGCTCGCGGTCACGGAGGCACGGGCTCGCTGATGCTGCTCGGCGAGCGCATCGTCAAGGCGCTGGTCTTCACGATGGCGGTATTTTTCATTCTCGGCATCCTCGGCTTCAACATGAGTACGGCGCTGGCCGGAATTGGCATTGGAGGCCTCGCCATCGGCTTCGGCGCGCAGAAGACGATCGAGAATTTATTCGGCGGCGTTTCGGTCCTGGGCGACGAAGTGATTCGCGTGGGCGATGTTTGCCGCTTCGGGGATCGCACCGGAACGGTCGAGGATATAGGACTGCGCTCCACTCGGGTACGCACCGAAGAGAGGACGCTGTTAGCCATCCCCAACGGCACGGTCGCGGCCATCAATGTCGAGAATCTAAGCCGCCGCGATAAGATTCTTTTCAAGACAGTCCTGGGTCTGCGATCGGAGACCTCGCATGACCATCTCCGCTACGTGCTTTCGGAAATTCGACGCGTGCTATACAGCCATCCCAAGATCGAAACTAAAACAGTTCGCGTGCGACTCACCGAGTTGGCCTCCAGCTCCATCAATGTGGAACTTCTCTGTTACGTATTGACGCAGGATTTCAACGAATTCGCCGCCGTAAGGGAAGATTTGCTCCTGCGCATCATGAATCTGGTGGAGGACTCCGGAACCGGCTTCGCCTTCCCGTCGCAAACCCTTTATTTAGGCCGCGACTCCGGATTGGAAAAAGAAAAAGCCGATGCTGCGGTGAAAACAGTTGCGGAGTGGCGCGACGAAAAGCGGTTGCCCTTCCCTGACTTCACCGACGAGGATATTTCTTCCTTCCAGGGCTCGATCGACTATCCTCAGCAAGAATCGGCATTGCGCAACCAAAAGTGGGATGCGGGAAAAAACGCGGGAAAGGATGATTAGGACTTCGCCCGCCAGCGCTGCGTCAACCAGACCAGAAACAGGTGCGTCGAAAAGTAAACGACGGCGGGAACGATAATAAGGTATCCCAACAGATACATGAGTCCGGGCACTGCGTGCTGTTCGTGAAAGAACGGGCCGCGGGCCCAGTTCACATCGTATTCCGGACGCCAGAAGTAATTGATCGGAACCACGATCCACGCGGTCACCGTCTGATATTTCCAGCCTCGCCCGTCGTAACCCAAACGCCAAATCGCCCACAGCAGCAATGGCGGCGTCACCACGTGAAACAGGCTAAGCAGGCGAATTGCAAGCGGAACATGCGGGTCGAACATGTATTCGGTTCCGCCGATCACGTGCCGACCACTTACAAGAGCAACCGATAAGTCAATCGTGAAAAGACTTTGGAACAACAGCAACCCGGTTGCCTGCCACGAGAATATGAGCGGGCTTTCGAGCCAGAGGCCAACGGCAATGAAGAGATTGCCGAGATCGCAGAAAAAAAGAAAGTTCTGCAGCCCGTACTGCCGCCAGTACAAAGGTATCCAGGCAATCACGCACGCCGTCCAAACCACTTTGAGCCAGAGCGGGATCCGCATGACCCGGTATTGTATCCGCAGGGAACAGTCTGGAATCGTAAAGCGCCAAAAGCCCATTCTGGCAGCCCCAAACTGGCTTACGTGGAATTACCACCGTAACTTGATGAGGCTTACGAGTGTACCTACGATGATCTTAATATGGGTTACCAAGCACTCCTTTTCTGCCCCGATGAGAAGACGGCTCGCACCGTAACGCAGGTTCTCAGTGAGCTGGACTTCACCGTCGTTCCCTGCACCGAACCCTTCGCCGCGGTCAAGAAATTGATGGGCGAGCGCTTCGATGCCGTCGTCGTGGATTGCGATAACGAGCAGAACGCCACGCTGCTGTTTAAGAGCGCGCGCAACACAGCCAACAACCAGTCGTCACTGGCGGTGGCGGTTGTGGAAGGGCAAGCGGGAGTCGCGAAGGCTTTCCGTATCGGCGCGAACCTGGTTCTCACCAAACCCATTAATGTGGAGCAGGCGAAAGGCACGTTGCGCGTTGCCCGCGGTCTGTTGCGCAAGAGTGAAGCGGCAAGACCCGCGACCCCGGCGGCGACTGGAACGGCAAAGCCCGCAACCTCCGCACCAGCACCGGCAACGCCGGTGCCAGCAATCTCGAGCGTTGCCGCTTCGCGCCCAACCTTACCGATTGCCCCTTTGGTGGCAAGTGCAACGGCAAGCCTCGCAGCGCAGGGGCTGCAGCCTGGCGACCGTAAGTCAGAGATAACATCCAGAACGCCGGAAGTTCTGTCGCCTCCGCCGAGCGGCGGATTTTCGCCGGGGGTTGCGTCGGGCGCTGCCAGCGCGCCGGCGCCGGCGCGCGAGCAAGAACCGAGTGCTTCCACCGAGGATAAATCTTCGGCGGTCCTCTCGAAGCCGGACAGTGCAGTTGAGAAACTCGCGGCTGGCGGGACCAGTTCTTCCCTCGAAGAGACTTCCGCGCCCGCGCCTTCGTTCCCATTCGGCGAAAGTGTTAGCAGCGACACCGAGTCCGCCAGCGGCGGAAGCAAGAAGGCGCTGCTGGCAGTGGCCGCGGTTGTGCTGATTGCAGCCGGTGGCTACGGAGTATGGACGCAATGGGGACGCTCGAACGGGACGGCAAGTGTCCCCACCAGCGTTGGCGCGCAACGCGCGGCCACTCGGGCCACCGTTCCGCAGGGGGCGCCGAGCTCGGCTGCGGTTGCTTCATCTTCCTCTTCCGATGGGCAAACCATCGGAGGCTCGGAGAATGCACAAGCTCGTCCGCGCAAGGTTATCGCTGGAGCGGACTTGTCCAAGCCTCCGGCTTCGGCTCTGGCGGCAAACAAAGGTCCGGCAACGAAGCCGGATGCACAAACGATTGTGATTGAGAATCACCATTCCCAACGGGCTGGAAAATCGGCGGCAACTACCGATGCGCCGGCTCTGAACATGAACGGTATTGCCGCAGCCGACAACGGTGGGGCGATTCCCAATCTCTTGGGCCAGAGCAAAGCGGCGACTCCCGTGCTTCAGACGCTGAACGTCTCGCAGGGAGTGTCGCAAGGACTGGTGATGAAAAAAGTTCAGCCCACATATCCGGCAAGCGCAATGCGGATGCACGTTGAAGGCGCGGTGCAGCTTATGGCGACAATCTCCAAGAACGGCGACATCTCGGCGGTGAAGATTCTCAGCGGAGATGCGCAGTTGGCGCGCGCCGCAGCGGACGCGGTGAAGCGGTGGAAATATAAACCCTACCTGCTCAACGGCGAGCCAGTTGAAATTCAGACGCAGGTCACGGTGAACTTCAAGCTGCCGCGCTAGAGTCTCGCGGGCTTTTGGCCCCGAACTGGACGATTTCCGATTGTCAATTGAAAATCTTGCGGGCGCGGTCGCTTGCCGCGGCTTGCCGCTGAGAATCTGCTGTGAAATCCAGCCTGTGAATTTCTGCCCGTAAATATTTCAAGCGAGAATGGGTTCGAGTGTGCAATTCTTGATCACTCTAGATCCTCTCATCTCGATCCCCCTCCCCCCTGGGGTCTATTGGAATCATCGGGTTAGCAGGAAATTCCTCGCAAAATCCGGACGTCAAAGAACTTAGATACTATAATCCGTGAAACAAAGGACTTAGGGGCGTGACGAAGTGGGTTCACCCAACCGTCATGGCCTCGACCATGATTGCGCAACTTCGATGGTGAGCGCAAGGTCAGATGTCACATGGGGGCTGTGGAAAGATGTGGGGAGCGAGCGATGTCTAGACAACGGTGCGTCGGATTCACAGATCCCCACCTTTCGAAAACTACGAAAGGTGGGGCAGCCGCATTTTATTATGATCCAAAGGTGCGCCAGCCCGCATCACCTCTGCTGGAGCTATCGCCAGGCCACGCGGAGCGGTCAGGATCGCTTGAATTTGCCGTTTTTCGATTTGCTTGTCTTGTTCCAGCCACCAAGATTGAGAGCGACGGCCATGCAGGCGGCGCGCAATTCATCAGCAAGAGCGCGGTCGACCATCGTCCGCGCCACGACCATACCTCCTATGGACAAGGCAGCTATGCTCTGTGCGGTGGAACGGCGAAGGCGGCCTTTCTCGATCAAACTCCGCTCGAGGACGCTCACCATTGCTTTGAAGACAGTCTCGAAAGCGCGCTTTGCGCTTACATTGCTACGCGCGACATCGGTCGGCAATGCGACCATGGGGCAGGAGTTCTCGACATCCTCGAAATGCTGACGGGATAGATAGGCGCGGACGACTTGGGGTCCAACATCGGTAGATGAGAGATCCACATGCACACCTTCCCAGCAGCTTTTCCATTGCGGGTCGGTGAAGAAACACCCTAAATACCTCGGTGTACAGATCGCTCTTGCTTTTGAAATAGCTGTAAAACCCGCCATGCGTCAGACCGACACCGGCCATAATCTGGTTGAGAGAGACACTCTCAAAGCCATGACGATTAAACAGTTTGCGTGCGCTGTCGATGATTTCCTTCTTTACTGTCGCGCGATGACCGGTGGGATACGGCATGACGCCTCCTTGTTCTCTAGGCTAACTCTCATAAACTATACGTGCTTCGCGGCGCCGCGCCGCGGGAGTTCGCGCTCCAGTTTCCGCAGCCAGCGCAGTTCGCAACGGCACTGCTCGATCATGAGACTGACCATCCAGACGGCTTCATGAAACCGGTGGCCTACTTCTTTCTTGATCGAGAGTAGTGTCGCTTCTTCCCGTGACAACTCGTCCTCCAGAAATTCCCGGCGGCGCTCGATCTGCTGACGAAACACTCCGGGCCTCGCCTGCCAGGAGAGAGCGATCCAGGTGAGAAACGGTGGCCGCTCACGGTGCGTCGCCCACTCCTCACGTTCAAGCGCATCGGCTAGGGCCGCCCGGCCTTTGGCGGTCGTCTGGAAAACCCTGCGCTCAGGGCCGGCCGCCGCCGAGTCATTCTCGGATGCTCTAACCAGCCCGAGCTGCGCCAGCTTCACGATCGAGTAGTACACCTGTGGTCGCGAAATACCAGCCCAATCGCATACCTCACGCCGTTCCAGCTCTGCGTTGGCCTGGTAGCCGTGCAGCGGTCGCTCCGCTAGCAGGCTGAGGAGCACAAGGTCGGGAGTCGTGAGCTCGCGCTTTCTACTGGCAGGCATCACTTGCCTTGCGCTTGCGGCTCCACTGCCACCACTGGCGCTGATCGATCGGCAGATTCGGATTCTTGGCTTGCGCTACCGCCGCTCGAAATACGTCCAGACAACAGATGTCCTGCGACTGGCCGGTGACTTGGCAGAGCTTCTCGTACATCCTCTCCGGGTTGCGCCGCGCCAACTGCGCCACGCTGCGAACACCGAGAAGTTCGAAATCGCGCAGCATCGCCGGGCCAATCGAAACCAGGTCGCTCAACTGCCGTTCTTCACCGATCATAGAACCTCCTTGACGAACTTTGGAATCTCTCATAGTGTGTCTAGTCTAAATCAGACTAGTCAGCTTGGCAAGGAACAATTTGGCTTCCCTACTTCGCTGAGGTCGACAGTTAGCAAAGGAGAAATCTGATGACGGTTAAGAAAATCACGCCCGTGCTGCTGGTAGAGGAAGTCGAGCCCTGCGTTAGATTCTGGAAGGAGCGACTGGGCTTCGAGGTTGCAATAGAGGTTCCCGAGGGAAACAAGATCGGGTTCGTTTCGCTGCAAAAGGCAGGAGTCGAGTTGATGTATCAGAGCTATGCCAGCGTCGAGAAGGATAGTTCATTCTCGGCCCAGGTTTATGCCAAGGGTCCTACGTTCCTGTACATCGAGGTCGACAGTCTGGATGATGTGATCGCGGCCACTGACGGCGCCACGGTAGTCTTGCCGGAGCGAAAGACTTTCTACGGTGCACGCGAGATCGGGGTGAAAGACCCAGCCGGGCACGTCCTGACTTTTGCACAGTTCGGGGACTAAAGCCGTCTGCGGAAAAAAGACCCGGTTGGCGCTGCGCTGGAAGCGCTGCGCCACGCAAAATCGAGTCCCGCATCGAGTTTTTCAGCAGCCTGCCTAGGTGCAGAAAGTATCTGTCTAAAGAAATATGATCTTGAACATATTTTCGTCCAGTGCTGATATGTGAGGCGCGGTTGAACGACAAATTCGGAAGGACTAAAGGTAATGACGATGATGAGTGATGGAACAAATCTGGCAGCATTGGCCAAAGGGCCCACCCGGCGACAAGCAATTGTCGGGGTGGCGATGGCATTCGGTGGTTTAACCCTGGGTGATTTAGCCCTGGGGTCAACTAAGGCTTGGGCGGGATCCGATGATGGGATTTCTCATACGGCTGAATCCATTCACCAGGAGGCTGTTTTCAAAGCGAGCAGGAAACGCGTCTACGAAGCCCTCACCGACTCCAAACAGTTCGACAAAGTCATACAGCTCAGTGGGGTCATGCAAGCCATGCACCTCGGAGACAAGCCCGCGGAGATCAGTCGTGAAGTGGGAGGCGCGTTCACGCTCTTCGGCGGGTACATCACGGGACGACAAGTCGAACTCTTGCCGAACGAGCGAATCGTGCAGGCATGGCGAACGGGCCGCTGGGCTCCAGGCGTCTATTCGATTGCGAAGTTCGAGCTTGTGGAGCAAGGCTCCGGGACCAAGATTGTATTCGACCATACGGGCTTCCCTAAAGGCGAGGCGGAAGTTCTGGCTTCGGGATGGAAGGCACACTATTGGGAGCCGATCGAGAAACTCCTGGCGTAGGCGCTGCGCATAACGCCGTTCACCGCCTCCGGGAGGGCGGCGGAGAGCAGCATGCCGCAATGCAACCGACGTTGCATCTCGCTCATCGCCGCCTGGCTGGCATGAAAGTTCTCACGCAGAAATCTGAGGAGGATTCCCGATGGACCGCCGCATTTTGATTTTATCTGTTCTGCTTCTCCTGATCGGAAGCGGGGTTAATAGCGCGGAGGCGCAAGTGTCCGCGCCCATTCCGGCCGATGCTGATCACAACGCTTCCATCGACTATCACCGTCCGGTAAAAGACCAGGTGCGGTTCGTTATCGGGAATTGGCCTCGCGATTTCGAGATTGCTGTACTGGAGTCGCTGGGAAAACCAACATGCGACGGCCACCCGGAAGAATATTGTTTGCTGCGCGTGAAACCGGTAGAAGTGATACTTGGACATCAACACGAACGCACATATGTCGTGTCGTACCGACGCGCTAATGCGGACGCCCGGTTCGACATGAAGCGGGGTGACAGGATCGTTGCCATGCTTACTCCCATGATGAGCCCTCCCAAGAGGCCGGTGGCTTATGTTGTGACGTGGTTTGCTCATGCCGACGAACCGCTCCTCGAATCCGTCCGCACTGCGGTGGCAGACGAGCTAGCGACTGGCTCGCACTGCCAGTGCTAACCCATAAAACCTGAACTCAGAGATTAAGGTGGATGAGAATCCCACTGGGCCAGCCTCCGACCACTGGGGCTGCCCGCGCTGATTTTAGAGGCTTTACGCGACGCTGAAGCGCCGCTCTTCCACGGTACTTCACCGATTTGCGAGTTTTCCGCAGCGTGCTAGACAGCGGTGGGGCTGTCGCCACACGAGCCAAGCGGATTGCAGGCGTTTTTCAGTGGCTAGTCGTGCTGCAGGATCTCGTCGATGACGACTTTGCCGCCTTTATCCACGGTGATGACTTTGTGGATGCGAGCATAACCAGTCAGGGTGATGTCGACGACGTAGTTGCCGGGATCGAGCGTGAAGTCGACGGGCGAGCCTTTATCGAGCATGTGCTGGTTGACGGCCACCTGTGCCCCTTTCGGCTGGGTCCTGACGCTGACCGTGGCCAGGCCTTGCGCTTCTTTCCCGCCGAACAGCTTCTTCATTTTTCCGACGGTCCTGATGTCGTCGACATTGCCGAGCGAGCGCAGTGTGGGCGAGAAGTTTATGGTCTGGCCCAGGATGAACTGCGCGCTGGTGGTCTCGTCGACGAAGCCGGTTTTGCGCACCAGCACCACGTGCTGTCCCTTCTCCACGGAGACTTGCGCGGGCGTGAGCTTGCCGGTGTCTTTGGCGTCAACGTAGATGTTGGCTCCAGCGGGGCTGCTGGAGACGGCGAGCGTCGCCATAAGCTGGGCGAGGTGGGTAATGATAAACGATTTAGTGCCTGAGGCCACATCCACGATGCGCGTATCCGGGGAATAACCGGCTTTGCTGACGGCGACCGAATGCTGGCCGGCGCCTAGACCCGACAAAGTGAAAGGTGTAACCCAGGAGGGATCGGTCTTTCCGTCGATCTGCACTTGCGCGCCCTGGGGTGTGGAATCAATCGCCATCTGTCCGGGCACGACTGCGGGAGCCGCAGGTGCCGCGGGTTTCTTTCTGGCGTTCTTGCCTCTGGCGGCCGCGGTGGCCGCGTGAGTTGGCGCCGGTTCAGCTTCGGCCGCAGGAGCGGAGGGCTGGGCTTGGGCCGTGGCGGCAGGTTGCGCCGGTTGCGACTGCGCGGGGTGGGGCTGGGCGGCAGGTTGGCTGACCGCAGATTGAGGGGTGGATTCGGCGGCGGTGGAGCGAGATGAGTCGCCGTCATTATTCAAACTGTTGACATGGAGGACGAGGAATACGGCGATGATCAGAATCAAGACCGCCGCGCCGGCGATGGAGTAAACCATCAGCCGGGGTGGGACGTTCTTGATTTCCTTCATTGCCTTCTCGGCGACTTCGCGGGGCTGAACTTTCGGCTTCTCCGGCTCACCGTCGTAGGCCGTGAGGCTGGACGGCTGAGAAGCTCGCTGCTCGAAGGCCGGAGGTGGCGGAGGAGGAGCGCTGTAGGCTTCCTTGAGCGGAGGCAGCTCGGTCATCTCCGAGAAGCTCACGCTTCTGCCGCGAGACGGACCATCCTCAGCCATCATTGGGTCCACGACAATTTTCGGTGCCCCGACTTGGGGAGCGGCTACCGCGGGCCCTTTGAGGAAGGCTGAAGACCTGGAGGCCGACGGTTGCATTGCGGCATCCATGGCGGCCTTGACGAACGAGGGGGCGGGCTGATTCGGCGCGCCGAGTTTTGGTGCGTTCGGTTTGAATGACGCTGACTGGCCGCCTGCCCTTCCCGCCGCAGCCGCCGCTTTGCCAGGAGCGGATTCCGGGGCAGCGGCGAATTTCTTTTCAATGGGCTGGTTTTGAACTGGCTGGTTTCGAATCGGCTGGTTTTGGGTCGGCTGGTTCTGGGTCGGCTGAGAGGCGGGAGGCTTGGCCTCAGCGGGACGACTCGGAGCGGAGGCCGCAGTGTCCTGTCTGGCTGCCGCAGGTTGCGCGGAAGCGCCGGCGAATTTCGCCTGGGTCGCGGCTTTGACCGTGTCTGGAACGGCCGGGGTCTGGGCCGGAGCTGCTGGCTGCTTCGCCGCTTGCGGTTTGGATTCCTTGCACTTCTCCAGATCGTCGAGCAATTCCCTCCCGTTCTGGTAGCGTTCCGCCGGATCCTTGGCGAGCGCTTTCATGATGAGATCGCTCAGCACCGGGTGGAGTTTGGGATTCACGTGCATTGGAGGCATCGGCGTACTCTCGAGGATGCTCCGACGAAGGGATTCAGCATCTTCCCGATCGAAGGCCTTGCGGTCGGTCACCATCTCATAAGAAATGGCGCCCAGGCTGAAGAGGTTCGATCGCGCATCGATACTCTCGCCGCGAACCTGCTCCGGAGACATGTACTGCAGGATCGACGGGACGCCGGGCATTTGACCGCTAAAGCGGCCCACACTGGAAACGCCGTATCCCAGAATTCTGACGGTGCCGTCCCAGCCGCACATGATCTTGGCGGGCTCCAAACTGAAGTGAAATACGTTGTGGGAATGAGCGTGATCGAGGCCGCTGCACACCTGTCTGCCGATATCGAGCAGGTCCCAGATGGAAAATCCTTCTTTGCGTGCCAGCATCGTGGCGATGCTGTTGCCTTGGATGTATTCCATCGCGGCGCAGAATTGGCCTTCGATTTCTCCCGCGCCGAAAACGGGCGCGAGGTTGGGATTGCTCAGGACCTTTGTGGTCTCGGCCTCTTCCATGAGGCACTTCTCCAGTTCGGCGGCGTGTTCGCCGAAGGCGGACAACTGGATCGCTTTCAAAGCGACAGTTTGGCCGGTTTGCGGATCGTTCGCCTTGTAAATCGTGCCGGTGGCAGACTTCGCCAGTTCACTCAGGATTTCGAAGTGGCCGATCTTCATGGACATTAGTTCCGTGCCTCATCGCAGAAAAAAGCCGCGCAGTTTCCACTGGGAATCCGCGTGGATTGAACCCCGGGGCAGGTATGGCTAGGATATCGCCCGCGAGATTCAGGTTCGAGTTACCAAAGTACCGCGAAAGCGGACGGAACGGGCGACGCAGGCTGCAATGACGGTCCGAGGAGCCGTGTGGTATCGCGCGGAAAATAGCTCGATCGCCGGCATGACCTGTCGCGAGGAAGCACGGTTTAACGCTCTTGACGGAAACGAGTGTGACATTTGTCACGTAAGCCGGATGACGATCTCCACTGGTGTGCGCGCGCGCCGGGATTGAGCATAGGAATTGAGCATAGGAATGCGCTTGTTCGGGTCAGATCGTGCAGGTGATACTCTGCCGGGGCCGGAGCCAGTTGTCGGAGGCGGACTCATTCGTTTATCCTTGTAGGCCTGCTTGGACCAAGCTCGTCGGTTGCCCGGCACGCCGCGTCTTTCCTGGGGTTCAACTGGGTTTCAGATATGACTTTGAGCCGATTTGTTACCAAGAACGCCTTCCGCAACAAGCGCCGCAGCATCCTGACGGTGCTGAGCATCACTTTTTCTCTGCTGCTGTTGACCCTGATGATCACGATTTGGCGCGCCTTTTATGTGGACAACGGCAGCGCCGAATCTGCCCAGCGGCTGGTGGTGCGTCACAAAGTCTCCCTCACCTTCGCCCTGCCGGGCTATTATCGCGAGAAGATTCGTGCTGTCCCCGGAGTAGCGGCGGTGGTTCCAGTTTCGTGGTTCGGGGGCATTTACAAGGACGACAAACCGGAGAATTTCTTCGCACAATTTGCCACCGATCCGGAGGAGTTTTTCAAGGTGTACCGGGACTTCACGATCTCGCCCACCGAGTTGCAGGCCTGGCAGCACGACCGTCAGGGAGCGATCGCGGATAGCGCGCTGGCGAAAAAATACGGTTGGAAGCTGGGAGACCGCATCGTTCTTAAAGGGACAAGTTACCCGGTCGACCTGGAGCTATATATCCGGGGCATCTTCGACTCCACGCCTGACGACCAGGCAGTCTATTTCAACGCCAAGTACCTGGAAGAGGCGGTGTCGTTCTTCAAGGGAACGGCGGGCACGTTCGGGATTCTCGCGAACTCTCCCGGCGACGTCAGCAAGATCGCGGTCGCCGTGGACGACATGTTTCACAACTCACCCCAGCCTACGAAAAGCGAGAGTGAGAAGGCTTTCGGCCTGGAATTTGTCGCCATGCTCGGCAATGTGAAGGCTTTCATCCTGATGATCTGTTCGGCGGTGGTGTTTGCGACTCTGCTGGTTTCCGCGAATACCATGGCCATGTCGATCCGCGAGCGGACGCGGGAGGTGGCAGTTTTGAGGACTCTGGGGTTCACGCGGCAGACCGTGCTCAGCTTGTTTGTGGGGGAGTCAGTGGCCATTTCGTTGATCGGCGGCCTTCTCGGTTCCATGATTGCCTATGGGGCAGTAACCGCATTCAAGCATTCGCCGCAGGCGGGCGGATTTTTTGCCAATATCGCCGTTACCCCAACCACTATAGCGGTGGCGCTGCTGGTTGCGGGAGTGGTGGGCTTGGTGAGCGCGGTGATTCCGTCGTACCACGCCTCGCAGGTAAACATCGTGGAAGGATTGCGCCACATCGGTTGAAATCATGACATTCAGCAGCTTTGTGGTGCGCAATACGTTTCGCAACAAGCGGCGCAGTCTGCTGACGATGCTGAGCATCGGCTTTTCGCTGCTGTTGCTTACACTGATGATTGCCATCTGGCACACGTTCTACATCGACGCGGGGGCGCCGGATTCGGCCAGGCGAGTGATTACCCGCGATCGCGTGTCTTTAGCATTCTTGCTGCCCGGGTATTATCGCGAGAAGATTCGAAGCCTCCCCGGAGTGCTGGCGGTAGCGCCGATGACATGGTTCGGAGGACGCTATAAGGATGACCGTCCGGAGAATTTCTTTGCGCAGATTGCCACCGACCCGGACGAGTATCTGAAAGTTGCCTCCGACAAGATCGTCCCGCCGGAGCAGGCCGCGGCCTGGCAGCACGACCGCGCCGGCGCTTTGGTGGATGTTACGCTGGCTGACAAATATGGTTGGAAGATCGGCGATAAAATCACGCTTCTGGGGACGATATTTCCAGCAAATCCGGAGCTGACGATTCGCGGCATCTACCACCGGGATCCGCCGCAGAACGCACTATATTTCAACGCCAAGTATCTGGAAGAGTCCGTGGACTGGTTCAAAGGACGAGCCGGCTGGTATTCCACTCAGGTAGCCTCGGCAGAGGATGTGGCGCGAGTCTCGAGTGAAATTGACGATATATTCCGCAACTCGCCGCAGCGGACGAAAACGGAGAGCGAGAAGGCTTTCCAGCTCGATTTTGTCGCTACCCTGGGCAATGTAAAGGCTTTTATTATCGGCATCTGCGGCGCGGTGGTATTTGCCATCCTGCTGGTTTCGGCTAACACCATGGCCATGTCGGTTCGCAGCCGGACCCGCGAAGTTGCCCTGCTGAAAACGCTGGGATTCACCCGTCAGCGCGTGTTGTCGCTATTCGTGTTTGAGGCCGTGGCTCTGGCGGTTTCGGGCGGCCTGCTGGGAATATTAGGAGCGGCCGGGCTGATCCAGTGGTTGACGCACTCCTCGATCGCAGTGGGAGTTCCCATCAACATGAAAGTCACGCTGCCCACGATGAGCTTGTCGTTACTGGTAGCGGCGACGGTTGGGTTTCTGAGCGGATATGTTCCCGCATACGGCGCGTCGCGCATCAATATCGTGGAGGGGTTGCGCCACATTGGCTGAACTCAGAGTGAACTTATGGCGATACCAATCAGCTACAACGTCCGCAATTTGAAGCTTCGCAAAGGGCTTACCATCATGACGGCGCTGGGCATTGCGCTGACGGTTACCACCGCGATCTTCCTGATGGCGCTGCTGGCGGGCCTGAAGCGCGCTTTCGTTTCCAGCGGCAATGCACAGAATGTGCTGGTGCTGCGCAAAGGGTCGGAAGCGGAATTGTCCGGCGGCTTTGACGCCGCGCTGTTTCCCACCCTCAAGGTTCTTCCCGGCATTGCGAAAGACAGCCACGGCGATCCCATGGTTTCCGGCGAGTGGGTGGTTGTGATCGTGTTGCCGCGCAAGGACGGCACCGGCGAAGTGAACGTCACGGTGCGTGGCATGATGCCCGATGGCCTCGAACTTCGGCCCAGCGCGAAGCTGATCGAGGGACGCTGGTTCCAGACGGGACAGCGCGAAGTAGTGGTCAGCAAGTCCATACGCGGGCGCTTTTCCCATGCCAACATTGGCGACACCATGGAGTTTGGCAAAGGATCGTGGAAAGTCGTTGGAGTATTTGACGCCGGCGGTTCGGCCTATGAATCGGAAATCTGGTGCGACGTGAATCAGATGGCCGCGGATTTCGACCGGCAGGGCGGCTATTCCTCCGCCTACCTGCGTGCGACCGACCCGATCGCGGCCGATGCGTTGAAGAACCGGGTAAGCGATGACCAGCGTCTTAAGCTGGAAGGAATTCTGGAGACAGATTATTACGCGAAGCAAACCAGTTCGGGCGCACCCATCAAATACATTGGCATCGTGGTCGCGATCATTATGGCGATCGGATCGAGTTTTGCGGCGATGAATACGATGTACGCCGCGGTCGCGTACCGCGGGCGTGAAATTGCAACTCTGCGGGTGCTGGGATTCTCGCGCCCCGCGATTCTGACGTCTTTTGTTCTGGAATCCCTGTTGCTGGCGTTGTTAGGTGCGGCGGCTGGAATTCTGCTGATGCTGCCCTTCAATGGAATGCAGACGGGAACGTCGAATGCGGTGACGTTTAGCGAGGTAGTGTTCAGCCTGCGCATTACGCCGCAGGTTGCGGGTTACGCCGTCGCATTCGCGCTGATCATGGGATTGCTGGGCGGATTTGCGCCGGCCTGGCATGCGGCGCGGCAGAATATTCTCACCGCGTTACGAGGTTGATTTGTAATTCGTTGATTTGCAATTCATTGATTTGCAGTTCTGGAAACCCGATCAGCAGACAGTTCGTATTCATTCCTATGCCGATTGACGCCAAACACGAAGACTTGCAGAGCCTGCGAATCGACCGCACGGAGCGCGGCGCCGGCCATGGGGAACCGCCCGCCTGGGCACGCCGCTACATCTTCATTGGAATCGTGATCGTCGCCGTGTTGAGCTTGTCCGCTCTGGCCTACCGCATGCTTTCGCGCGATGTGCCGGAAGTCGAAGTGGCGCGCGCGGCGGCGGAGAGCAGCGACGTGGGCGGCACAGTGCTTTCGGCCACGGGCTACATCGTGGCTCATCACACGATCAATGTGAATTCCAAGGTCACCGGACGCCTGGCTTGGATTGGCGTGGAAAAAGGCGACAAGGTGAAAGAGGGTCAGGTTCTGGTGCGGCTGGAGGATCAGGAGTTCCGCGCTTCCTACGAGCAGGCGCGGGGCGCACTGGATAATGCTCGGGCTTATCTCGACGAACTCGAGCACGGGTCCCGGCCGGAAGAGATTCAAGAAGCCCAACACAACCTTGACGAAGCCCGCGCCACGCTGGTCGATGACAAGCTGACTCTGGACCGCACCAAGGAACTCTCCGCCGCCGGCGTGGTTTCGCGTCAGGTCATGGACGACGCTACCGCCAAGTTCGACTCGGATCAGCAGCGAGTCAACTCCCTGGACAAAGCTTTCCAACTGATGAAGATCGGTCCGCGCCAGGAAGAAATCGCCCGCGCCCGCGGATCGCTGGCGCAAGCGCAGGGCCAGCTTGACTACGCGAAGTCGCAACTCGACGCCACCGTGATTCGCGCGCCCGTCACCGGGACGATTCTGGACCGCACCGCCGAAAAAGGCGAACTGATTACCGCGCAGTTTGCCAGCGCGGCGGCTGGCGGCCCTCAAGGATCGGTCGTGTCGCTGGCGGACTTGAACGACATTCAGGTCGAGCTCGATATCGCGCAGTCCGACTTCGCCCGGCTCGGTCCCAAACAGAAAGGCATCGTCACCGTGGATGCCTACCCCGATCGCAAGTACAACGGAGAAATCGCGCAGATCTCGCCGGAAGCCAATCGACAGAAGGCCACCGTACAAGTGAAGGTGCAGGTGCTGAATCCGGACGAGTATCTGCGTCCGGAAATGAACGCCACGGTGAAATTCCTGGCGGATGAGCAAAAAGCTACCAGCACGCAACCGGCGGGAGCGTTTGTGCCGGCCAGCGCGGTGCGGGATCATGAAGGCAAGAAGATCGTGTTTCTGGCTTTCGACGGAAAGGCGCGCATGCGCGAGGTTCACGTGTTGAGCCAGCGCAGCGACGGCTTTCTCGTGGACGGACTGGTGGGGGGTGAAAGCGTGATCAGCAAAGGTCCGCAAGACCTCAAAGACGGGGACACAATCAAAATCAAGGGGCAGTCATAATTATGAGCACAGTGGCTGAAAACAAGATCGCTACCGGAACTAAAGTGGTCCAGGCCCGCAACGTCAGCAAGATTTTCAAGCGCGAGGCCTTTGAAGTGAAGGCGCTCGACGACGTCTCGATTGACATCGCGGCCGGAGAATTTATGGCGCTGATGGGGCCTTCGGGCTCCGGCAAGACGACGCTGCTGAACATGATCGCAGCCATCGACCGGCCAACCTCCGGCGAGTTGCTGGTGCAGAATCAGAACATTTTCCGCTTCAGCGACTCGCAGGCGGCGCACTGGCGCAATGAACACATCGGGTACGTGTTCCAGACATTTAACCTGATCCCGGTGCTGACCGCGTTCGAGAACGTGGAGCTGCCGCTTCTTCTGACCAAGCTCAACCCGCAGCAGAGGCGCGACCACGTCATGACCGCGTTGAAACTCGTGGGCCTGGAAGAACGGGTCAACCACCTGCCGAAGCAGCTCTCCGGCGGACAGGAGCAGCGGGTTGCAATCGCCCGGGCGATTGTGAGCGACCCTACGCTGTTACTGGCGGATGAACCCACGGGCGACCTGGACAGTCACTCGGCCACGGAAGTTTTGGAGATCTTGAAGCGGCTGAACGAAGACTTCCACAAGACGATTGTGATGGTGACGCACGATCCGCACGCAGCTTCGTATGCGCGCGTCACCCGGCATCTGGAGAAGGGGATGCTGCTGCCACCGGGATAGGCGACTACTGCTGGGCTGGCGCCGCCGGTCCCGGCGTCAACTCAGACTCTGAGTCGGCAACCCACTGCCAGGCGCGTCGACCGCTGTCGAGAGCCACGGCCCTCGCCTCTCCATACGCCACCAAACGATTGAGCACCGTGGTTACCGAGGCCATGGGGTCTTTGTGGCGCTCCAGCATGGGCGGCGCTTTTTCCTGAATCCGATCGCAGAGCTCGCGAGCACTGAGGGCACGGTTAGCGTCCATCAAGACCATACGGCACGCTCTGGTAAACCCCGGCTGGCGGCCCTTGCTCTTGCGATCGACCAACTCCAGCAATTCCTCGCTCAGGACGTCGTCTCCAAAGAGGTTGGCGAGGCCGGCGATGGTCTGTTTGATGGTGCCGATCCGGCGCATCACTTCGGAGCGCTGTTGCAAGAGTTGCCGCAGCTCTTCGTGGGCCTGCCGCACCACTTCCTGCACATGGCCATCCCCGTTGCTGGCGATGGTTCTCATCGTGCTTGCGCTGTCCTGGAACTGCATAAATCCCCCAAATCACCCTCGCTGTTCGGCTCACTCTGGCTCTTTAATCGATACGCAGGAAACTGGGCCGGGGTTCCCTCATTTTCAGCCCGGACGAGAAGCATCCTTATAGGTACGTCCAGACTTTGGGTATTAGACGATGGAAGTTAGAGTTGGTTAACCGCCGAATGAGAACTCCGGGCCAGGTTCTCGGCTCAGGATGGAGTATGGAACCTTGAGAGAGACGGATAGCAGATTTTCTGGCAGGACGAAGCATCACTGAAGACTGAAGACTAATGACCGGTAAACACAAACAGGATGTGCAGCATGGTACTGACCAACACTTTCCGGCTGGAAAGTGGGCCAGTCCAGTTCCAGACTGAACCCATCCCCAATCTGGGACTTCTTCTCGACTCAATGATTGCCGGTCTCCTCCCCAGACGACGCCGCGACTGGAGCTTTCCGATAGACAAAGAGTAGCCGAAGGATTCCCCCTGTCAACCGCGACCCAACCCGGGCCCTCCCTTTTGCGCGTCCTGCTGGTGGGAAGCCTGGAGGAGGATTTTTTTCTCATCCGGGAAATCCTCGACCGCAATCGGAGCGCTTTGCCGGCAGAGCTCGACCATGCGGGCTCGCTGGAAGAGGCTAAGGCGATGTTGCAGCGTGGGAACTATGGGCTGGTCTTGTTTGAACATGAGACCGGGGATGCTGCCGCTACCAAGCTTCTCTCCGAGTTTCTGCACAGCAGGGGCGCCATGCCCTTCATCTTGCTGACCGAGCGCGCCGATGAGAAAGCGGTCGCTGAAATCATCCAGGCCGGTGCCTGGGACTGCATGGAGAGATCGCAGCTCAACGGAGCCAACCTGGTGCGCACGATCCGTTGCGCGCTCAGTCTGCACTCGACGCAGCTGCAGCGGCAAATGGCGGAGCAATCCTTGCGCAAGCTTTCCTGCGCGGTCGAGCAGTCGGCCGACACTATTTTTATCGCCAATAGCCAGGGCATCATCGAATATGTGAACCCCGCTTTTGAAGCGCTGACCGGCTATTCCCGGCAGGAAGTCGCGGGCAAGGCCCAGAGCATTTTGAAGTCAGATCTGCAAGCGCCCGTACTTTACAGCGAATTGTGGGAAACCATTCGCGCGGGCGACGTTTGCCGCGGCGTCGTGGTAAACCGCAAGAAAAATGGCGAGGTGTACTACGTCGATGAGAGTATCAGCCCCATAAGGGACGCCGAAGGAAGGATCACGCACTTTGTCTCCAACGGCCGCGATCTCACTGCACGCCTTCGTCTCGAAGCCCAGTTGCTCCAGTCACAAAAAATGGACGCCATCGGCCGACTGGCTGGAGGCGTTGCCCACGACTTCAACAACCTGCTCACCATTATCACCAGCTACTCCGAACTCGCGCTCGACTCCGTGGCCGCCGGAAGCTCCACCCAGGCGCGGATTCAGGAGATCCTTTCTGCCGCTCATCGCGCCGCCGATCTGACCCGGCAGTTGCTCGCTTTCAGCCGCAAACAACCGCAAGCCTTGCGCGTCGTGGAGCTCAACCCGGTGGTGGGTGGCATCGTCAAGACCCTCCATCGCCTGATCGGAGAAGACATCGATCTCATCTTTGTCCCCGGCGAGGGCCTGGGCAGAGTTCGTTTGGATCCCGTGCAGATCGAGCAAATTCTCATGAACCTCGCGGCCAACTCTCGCGATGCCATGCCCCAGGGGGGACGGTGCACGGTTGAAACCTCCAATGTACAGCTCGACGAGCAATACATCGACCGCAAGCGGGCCCTCATCCCACCAGGACGCTATTCGGTTCTAACCGTGACCGACACGGGCACCGGTATTCATGCGGATCATCTGCCGCACGTTTTCGAACCCTTCTACACTACGAAACCCTCCGGCAAGGGTACCGGCCTTGGCTTGGCCACGGTGTACGGCATCGTCAAACAGAATCATGGATTCGTCTGGGCTTATAGCGAACCCGGAATGGGCACCATCTTCAAGATCTACCTGCCCTGTGTACAGGGTCAGCCCAACATTTCAGAGATTCCAGATCAGGGTGCCGAGAGCGTACTGCGCGGCACAGAGACCGTTCTGCTGGTCGAGGATGAGGAAGCGCTACGCCGAGCGGCCGCCGAGTTTCTTGGCCTTCGTGGATACGATGTGCTGCAGGCGAAAGACGGGTTGGACGCTCTGTCCGTTGCCAAAGTTCATGGATCGACGATCCATCTGCTCATCACCGATGTCGTAATGCCTCACATGAGTGGGGGCGAACTGGCGAAGGAATTGGAAACGGCTCGTCCGGAGACCAGAATGCTGTTCGTCTCCGGCTACGCCGGCCAAACGATACTGGACCATAGAGTCGTCAATGTCGAAAATAATTTCCTCCAGAAGCCATTCACCTTGAACCAACTGGCAAGCAAAGTTCGAATGGTGCTCGATCACAACCGCAATGCCGTTCCCGTAGCGGCTGGGGCGATTGAGCTCCCTTATAGCGCTAGGGCGGGATCCGGGTAAGCTTGCCATCTTTCAACCAGAAACGGTCGCCGCGCCAGGTCACGGTGTGACCGCCAAGGCTCGCAATCCAGACTGCGACCGCCAGCAAATCGCGCGGCGGAATCAGCCAGGCATCCCTCAAGACCTGGCGGTCCTGCAGAACACCGCGACCCACAACCAGCGCAACCGCAAGGCGAAGAAACAGCGTGACGGCCAGCGCGCTCCAGGCCCAGAACGCTCCTCGACTCGCCGCCAGAGCCAGCAATGCCCACAGCAGCCCAAACGTGAAAACCAGACCTAAGTAACCGCCCGCACGCGCGTCCCGGACGCCACGTGCCCAGCGAAGTTGATGCGCGAAGAATTCCCGGGGGCGATAAGCCGGGAGATATGTCTCGACCACAACATCCGACAATTTCACGGCCAGACCCATGCCGGCAATGCGCTTTCCCAGTTCGTAGTCGTCGGCAAGATGGTCCTTGAATGAAGTGAACCCTCCGATTTTCTCCAACTCGGCGCGGCGGAACGCTAGTGTGGAACCTAGCCCAAAACGAATGCCGCCTTCAAGCTGACGCGCGGCCAATATACCCGCGCAAAAATCCGTGCTAATGCCTAATCCCTCCAGTCGCGAACCCAGCGTCGCACCCGCCACTCCGCGGTAAAGGCAAGTGACCATCCCCACTCGCAAGTCGGCCAACGGCGCCGTCACCCGGCGCAAGTAGTCAGGCGCCACTCGAATGTCGCTGTCGTTGACGATCAGGTAATCGTAGCGCGCTTCCGCCAGCATCTGCGCCAGGTTGCTGACCTTCACATTTGCGCCCAGAATTTTCGGGCTCACCACCAACCGAATTCTGCGGCCCGGAAATTCCCGTTGCAGCTCCTTCACGCTCTCGATCGCAGGATCGCTGGAGTCGTTCACGCCAAAGATGATTTCGTATTCCGGGTAGTCCTGTAGGCAGTGGCTGCGAAAGCTCTCATAAATTTCAGGATCGGTCCCTTTGAGCGGCTTCAGAATCGAGATGGGCGGCAAAGACTGCGCATCACTCCGGTTTGGATCGGAAGAGGCCTTCTTCGCGGCTTTCCGCTCTCGCAAGAAACCTGCTGCACTCCACAGACAAAGAAGGTAGTAGATCGAACTGGAAAAGATCCCCAGGACCGCCATGATCAGTGCCACTCTGAGGATGGAATGCACCATGCAGTCAGTGTGCAGCTTAGTAGCGCCGGCGTCTCGCCGCACGTGCGCGGGCGGGACTCGCACCTGAAAGCCGCCGGGACGGCGGCGCTACAACGAAGCCCGAACTATTCGTAACGCAGCGCCTCAATCGGATCCAGGTTCGCCGCCTTCCACGCGGGATAGATGCCGAAGACAAGCCCAACTCCCGCGGCGGAAGTGAAGCCGAAGATCGTCCAGAATATCGACATATGGGCGGGCAGCGAGGGCCAGAACGCAGGAATCACCCAGACGATGGCCGCCCCCAGCAGAATCCCAATCACACCGCCAACGGCGGTGAGAATGATCGCCTCCAAAGTGAATTGCAACAGAATGTCCCGTTTGCGCGCGCCGATCGCCTTGCGAACGCCGATTTCCCGCGTCCTCTCGGTGACGCTCACCAGCATAATGTTCATCACGCCCACGCCGCCGACAATCAGCCCTACGCTCGAAATCGCAAACATTCCCACAAACAGCATGCCGGTGAGCTGATTCCAAACGTCCGAGATCGAGTCCGAGGTGAAGACGGCAAAGTTATCCGGCTTGTCGGGTGCGACTTTTCGCCGCCGCCGCAGCAGTTCCCGAATTTCGTCGATGGCCTTCGGCATGTCGTCGTGGGACGTCGCCTTGGCGCTGATCCAGTGATCCTTCAATTCGGGGTGGAGCGTCTTGAAAGTAGTCAGGGGGAAAAAGACCCGGTTGTCGTTGGGATCTTTTCCGCCTCCAAACACCGACTTGATCTTCGCTAAAACGCCGATCACCTCGAACAATCGCCCCTCGATGTTGATTTCCTTCCCCAGAGGACTCTCCACCGGGAATAGCTCTTCCGCCGTATCGTGGCCAAGAATGATGACCGCGGCATGCCGTTCATCGTCGGCTTCGGTGAACCACCGTCCGGAGGACATCGCCAGATCGAAAACATCCTTCACGGAAGCCGTATCTCCTTCGAGGATGGTGTTCTTGGCCTTGCGATCCTGATATTTCACCGCGAAAGTACCCACTCCGAGTTCGGGGCGGAAGAAACGGATTCCCGCGGATACGGCCTTCACATGCGGCAGTTGCCGGA
The DNA here is from genome assembly GCA_003131585.1 of Acidobacteriaceae bacterium. Lineage (GTDB taxonomy): Bacteria > Acidobacteriota > Terriglobia > Terriglobales > Acidobacteriaceae > Sulfotelmatobacter. The sequence goes on along the minus strand of PKVW01000010.1, from coordinate 86,891 downwards.
TCGCTTCCGCATCCTCGAAGGTCAGCTTCTTGCGCATACGCATTTCTTCGGTGGGGCGCCCGAAGGTAAACGGCTCCAGGTGATAGGCAAAAATGATGTTGGAACCGATGCTGGTAACCACGTCGCGGACGTTGTCGTCGAGTCCGCGCCCGATGGAGGAGACGCCAATGACCATGGCGACGCCAATCACGATTCCCAGCACAGTAAGCGACGAGCGCAGCCTGTTGCTGCGAATGGTGTCCGTCGCCATTTGGACGATCTCGCCGAATTCGTCTTTGCGAATCATGAAGGATTGAGTAATTTGGTAATTTTGGAATTGGGCAATTCGAACCGCAACGCTTGGAATACGATTAGGTTCTAAATTACACAATTGCCCGATTCCAAAATTACAAATTCTTCCCTAGGTCTCGAACCGTAATGCCACAATCGGATCCAGGAGCGCCGCCTTGCGCGCGGGATAGACTCCGAAGAACACTCCCACACTTGCCGAGACAATCAGGCCGGCGGCCACAGCCCAGAGCTTGATCGCCGAGGGCATCCCGATCAACAAAGTAACTGTCAGGGCCATGACCACTCCCAACAACACCCCCAGGGCGCCGCCCGCGAGCGCCAGAGTCACGGACTCGATCAGAAACTGCAGCAACACATCCTCGCGCCGCGCCCCCAAAGCTTTCCGAATGCCGATTTCGCGCGTGCGCTCCGTCACCGATACCAGCATGATGTTCATGATCACAATGCCGCCGACCACCAGCGAGACAGCGGCAATGCCGATGGTAGCCATGAAAAACGTATTGCTCAGGCCGGCCCAGATACCGAGAAGGCTGGCGTTGGTCTCGATTTCGAAACTGTCGTCCTCTCCGGGGCGGTCGTGGCGGTGCGCTCGTAACGCCACGCGAGCTTCGTCCATGGCCTCGTTCAGTGGGACTCCAGTTTCCAGCGCCTTGCCCCAGATGCCGATACTGCTGTTGTGAGTTCCGTACTGCTTCAGGTATTCGGTGATGGGAATCAGCACATAGTTGTCGGCACTCTGCCCCAGAGTCTTGCCCTTCTTCTTCCCTACGCCGATCACCTGGTAAGTCCAGCCATCAATGCGAATCTCTTTACCCAACGGATCGGCGCCGGCCATCAGATGTTCAACGATGTCACTGCCGATGACGGCGACCGCGGACCGGCTGTTCAAATCGGTCTCGTTCAGCATGCGGCCGGAGGTGAGATCCGTATCCTGGATCTGCGCCATCGACGGCGTGATTCCCTGCACCGTAGTGTCGCTAATCGATTGTTCTCCATGTTTTACCTTACCGCTGCTGCGCAGCACCGCTCCCACCGATTCGCAGTGCCGGCAGGCCTCAAGCGCCGCCTCATAATCCTCCATGATCAGGTTCTTGCGCTTCTCGGCCGCGAGGAAGTGGTCCACATTCGTTTCGACGGGAGACATTTTAGAAATGATAAAAACGTCCGCGCCCAGATTGAAGATCTTCTGCGCCACATAATCGTTGATGCCAGAGACGAAGGTGACCACGGCGATCACGGCAGCCACCCCGATCACCACGCCGAGCAGCGTCAGCACCGAGCGCAGCTTGTTCGCCCACAGCGACTGCAACGCAATTCGGATGGCTTCGGCGACGTTCATGGCGCGGGCTGCGGGCTGCGGGCTGCGGCAAGAAACCGCGTTTCGCCGTGCCCACTTGTCGATAAGTCTACCAGCAACACAGTCCTTCGAGGGGTAAGCCGACGCCCGATAGCCGGAGCCCGAAGCCCGGCACATCGCATATAATGATTCCTGTTGGCAGCTGGACCGGACGGTCGCTTCCTGCGTCTTCGGACGCGGGCAGAGGAAAGTCCGAACTCCGCAGAGCAGTGTGCCGGATAACGTCCGGGAGGCCGGGTTCAAGCCCGNNACGGAAAGTGCCACAGAAAACATACCGCCCCCATCTTCACGGATGGGGGTAAGGGTGAAAAGGTGCGGTAAGAGCGCACCGCCGCGTCAGTAATGCCGCGGGCAGGGCAAACCCCACACGGAGCAAGACCAAATAGGAAGGGAGCCGGGAACCTGGTTTTTGCGAATCAGGATTTCGGCACGTGCCGGCTCGGTGCGTCCAACCTTCGGGTAGGTCGCTAGAGCCTCGCAGCGATGCGTGGCCCAGAGGAATGACCGTCCCGCTGGAGCAATCCCGCGGACAGAATTCGGCTTACAGGTCCGGCTGCTACAAGTTCATTTGCAATTCACTCAGAGGAGCACACCTCATGTCAGCACCCAGCCGCCGGCCGGAGATTCGCCGGCGCCGCGCCCGTCAGCACAAGATCACCACACTCCGCAAGCGTCTCGCTTCCGCCCAAACCGACGCCGACCGCAATCGGGTTACCGCCAAATTGCACAAGCTCGCCGTCGCTTCGCCGGGCCAGCCCTTGCTGAAATAGTCCGGATCGAGCCGGGTTGGCGCCCTGAGTTCTTACGGAACCCGCCGAATCAGTTTGCTGCTGCCGTCGTCTTGCGGCCCGCAGAAGCAGGCTGGCCGGGGGAGTCCACCCTGCCTTTTGTGCTTAGGACTTCCCGATAAACCTCCATGATCCGGCGCACCGATTTCTCCCAGGAAAACTTTGCCGCCTGGCGGTAGCTGCGTTCTTTCATTTTCTCGCGCAGCGGCTGGTCGAGAAGAACCCGGTGCAACGCCCTCATGATCTCGAAAACATTCTCCGGATGAACCAGCACCGCGGCATTCCCCACCACCTCGGGCAGCGATGACACATTGGAGGTGACGACGGGCGTGCCATGTGCCATCGCCTCCAGGGGCGGCAGGCCGAACCCCTCGTACAACGACGGAAATACAAAAATCTTGGCCTGGTCGTAAAAAGTTCGCAGCACTTCGACCGGCACGAACCCCAGGAAGCGCACATCGTTCTGCACGCCGCTTCGGATCACCGTCCGCCGCAAGTCGGGATTCCCCGAAACATCATCCCCAATAATGATGAGCTTTAGATCCGGAAACAACTGATCTTTTTCCAACTCTGCTTTGAGCGCGGAAAAGGCTTCGATCATGCGCACGACGTTTTTGTGCGGACTGATTCTTCCGGCATAGAGCAGGAAGGGATAAGTCACCTGGTAGCGCTCGGCAATCAACTGGCGATCCGCCGCACTCGCGTGTCCGTGCAGAAACCGTTCGTCGATCGCGTTGTAGACCACCTCGATGCGCGCCGCCGGAATTCCAAACAGCTTCTCCACTTCGGCCTTGGTAAAGTTTGAAACCGCGAAAATCCGCGCCGCCCCCTTCAGAACGCGCTTGGTCAACTGGAAATGCAGGGACCCCCAAAATCCGGTCTGCTGGCGCGCGCGAGAGAGATGCTCCAGCATGTCGTGCACTGTCATCACGTAGGGGCAGGGCAGCGCGCGCGGAACGGAGAACAGATTCGGGATGTGTACCAGGTCGCATTCCAGCCGCTTCACAATCGCGCGGAACTCCCGGAAGCTCTTCAGGGAGCGCTCCGGCTCCGCCAGCGGAACCGTGTGGAAGTTGGGCGGCAGCGGGCCGATTTCCTTGACCTTGACGGGAGGGCCGATGAGGAAATACGTGGTCTCGCGGTCAAGCCGTCCCAGAGTCCGCACGACATTGCGGATGTAGGTACCTACGCCGAACTCCGTCATCCGCCGGATGTCGATGGCGATCTTCACAAAGGCAATTTAACCACAGAGGGCGCGCGCCCCCACGGCAGAATTAAAGGAGGTCCTCCCTAAGCCCGCACTTCAGCCTGTGCTTTGGCCCTGCGCTCGGCGTATAACGGGAATGCCTCACAGAGATCGAACACCTGCTTGCGTACGTTGCTCAGAAGAGCGGCATCCGTACGATGAAGCAGCGCTTCCGCGATCCAGCGCCCGACCTGCCGCATCTCGGCCTCTTTCATTCCGCGCGTAGTCAGGGCCGGCGTGCCGATGCGGATGCCGCTCGGCTTCATCGGCGGATTGACATCGAACGGGATGGCATTCTTGTTGACGGTGATTCCGGCCTCGCCCAGCGCCTTCTCGGCCTCGCTGCCCAGCATGCCCTTGGAGAAAACATCGACCAGCATCAGATGCGTATCCGTCCCGCCGGAAATGACGCGAAGGCCCTCGGCGGCCAGCGTCTCCGCCAACACCTTCGCGTTGGACACGACTTGCTTCGCATAGTCCCGGAATTCGGGCTGCATCGCTTCCTGAAAGCAGATCGCCTTCGCCGCGATAATGTGCATCAACGGCCCACCCTGCATTCCAGGGAAGACTACTTTATCGATTGCTGCCGCGAACTCCGACTTGGAAAGAATCATGCCCGCTCGCGGCCCGCGCAGAGTCTTATGCGTCGTAGATGTCACGATGTGCGCGTGCGGCACCGGCGAAGGATGAGCCCCGCCCGCCACCAGCCCGGCAAAATGCGCCATGTCGACCAGAAAGAGCGCGCCCACTTTGTCGGCGATCTGCCGCATGCGGGCGAAATCAATGATGCGCGGGTAAGCGCTGCCACCGCCGATAATCAGCTTCGGACGGTGCTCTTCCGCCAGTTTTTGCAGTTCGTCATAGTCAATCGTCTCGGTCTCTTTGGTCACGCCGTAAGGAACGATCTTGTAAGTCTTCCCCGAGAAATTCAGGTGATGCCCGTGCGTGAGGTGGCCGCCGTGAGCCAGATTCAATCCAAGAATGGTGTCACCCGGCTGGAGCACGGCCGCGTAAGCCTCCATGTTCGCCTGCGAACCGGCGTGCGGCTGCACGTTGGCGTGCTCTGCGCCGAATAACTGCTTGGCGCGGTCGCGCGCCAGATTCTCCACAATGTCCGCGAACTCGCAGCCGCCGTAGTAACGCTTGCCGGGATATCCCTCGGCATACTTGTTGGTGAACACCGATCCCGCGGCTTCGAGCACGGCTTCGCTGACGAAGTTCTCCGAAGCAATCAGTTCCAAACCCTCGTGCTGGCGGCGGGTTTCGTTGTCGATGGCCGCGGCAATCTGCGGATCGGCTTCGCACAACGGACGGTACATCTTAGCTGCGGAATTCTTCATGTCGTTTCCTGAAGCGTCTTATATCCATGCGGCCGGTCGCCATGCCCACATTCTACCGCTTCATCGCGACTGTAGCGCCGCCGTCCTCGGCGGCTGTCNNGTTCTTTCGGCTTCGTTCAGGACAGTGCGAGCATCCCGCCCGCACCCGGGAAGCGTGCCAACACTGCATTTCCGTCGACTACTGCCGCACGCTATCCCTCAAACGCGGTCCGCAAGAACGAAGTCAGTTGCCACCCATCCATGTACTTGTACGGCGTCTCGCCCATCGTATAGTGACCGCAGGGCAGCACCACGACCGTGTGATCTAGTCCGCGGCGTTCGAATTCCTCCACCACGTTGCGCGAGAGTTCGGGCAAGAAAGTCAGATCGTATTTCGCATAAATGATCAGCGACCTCCTCGGCCAGCGCGAGAACTGATCGAAGTACGCCATGGGACTAACGGCGAGCCAGGACTGCCGCAAGGTCTCCAGAGTGATCTGCGACTCCATCCCCTGCCGGATGTGCCGCGTAGACTGTCCATGCCACACCACATCGGCGACATAGGTGGAAGCGTGATTGAAGGCGGCGACTCGAATGCGCGGATCGTGTGCCGCCGCAATGAACGCATAACACGAACCTAGACTCGTACCCACGATCCCCAGATCGCGGTAGCCCTGTTGCTCCAGCCAATCGAGACAACACCGGATATCCACCACGCCCTGCCGCACCGCATCGAGCGTGCGTCCGATGTTAGCGGAGACCGCATAGTCTGCGCGATCGATCTCGGCGGGCATGCGGATGTCATGGTAAGGCATGCTCAGCCGCAACACCGCGATTCCGAGCATGTTCAGCACCCGGCAGAGGCCGACGTAAGCAATCGCGTCCGCGTTCCAGTGCGGCAGAAGAACGATGGCGCGCCGCCCGCGCGCCGGAAACCAGCGCGCATTCACCAGATTATTTTCCGGATAGGGCGTCTTCACCGGCGCCGTGAACCGCAAGAACTCCGCGAACGTTCCTTTCACCTTCGCCTCGAGCTTGGCGTCAGGAACTTCGCGCGTGGAAAAAACCTGCACCTCGCGCTTCTCCAATCGAAAATCGTTTGGCCGCGTGTAGGAATAAAACTCGTCGCTGGAAGCGACAATGCGCCGGTTAAAGTCGATCAAGAACTTCGCCGGATCGTCCACGGCCTGACCCGGACGCGAGCCATTCCGGCAAGGCCAGTCCCGTGCCCACTCCACGCCCCACTCCAGCGGACGCACCACGCGGTTGTTGTCCACCGAGGTAAGCCGGTGCTCCCAGTCATACATCCATTGTGCGTAGCGTGAGGGCATGGTCAATCTTCTAGTGTAACAAGCGGGAATCGATTCGCTCAGGCGCCGCCATTCAACGATTGCATTGGGCGGTTGGCGCCGAGCATTTGGTCCTTAACCGGGAACAGTACGGAGAAATGCTCATGGACTGTGACATCCGTCACCGAGAATTTCCCAGGAAAGCGCGTATCAGGGGGGAGAGGCGGGGACCACTGCAGGACTTGCTTGAAATGTAACTACGTTTGGAGTTACAATGAAGTTCGAATGGGACGAAGCGAAGAACCGCACCAATCTTCGCAAGCATGGCTTCGACTTTGCGGACGCGGAAGAGATGTTTCGCGGCATGCTTGCCGTGGACGCCGACACGCGAAAGGACTACGGCGAAAGCCGGTGGACCGGACTTGGCATTGTCGGAGGGCGCGTTGCGCACGTGGTCTTTGCAGAGGGCGATCTTGAAACCATCCGGATCATTTCACTCAGAAAGGCAACAAGTCGTGAACGGAAAGAATTCGAAAAAGCCATCGAGGACCGATTGGAAGAGAATTGACGCAATGCGGGATGAGGACATCGATTTTTCCGATGCGCCCGAACTCGGCCCGGACTTCTTCAAGAACGCTATTCTCTGGCCGGGGCCGAAGAAGCAGATTACCTTGCGCGTCGATCCCGACGTGCTGACATTCTTCCGCAAGCACGGGCGCGGCTACCAGACCACGATCAACGCCGTCCTGCGCAAGTACATGGAAGCCAGAAAACGGCAGGCGGTGTGACCTGCCTCTGTGTAACCTGTGTCCGGAGCCTGCCCTGAGCGAAGCCGACGGGTGGTGAAGAATTTAGGCCGCTACCCTCCGCGGAATTTTCTTGACTTCGACCCTCCGCGCTGCAATCATATCTCTTTACGCGTTGGCTCTTTGACATTTGAATAGCAATGAGATAACTCCCGTGAATCCAATATTTTGCAGACTTACCCGCTGATTTCGGGCACTTAGCCACGGCACGCCGACCTTAAGTCCTTAGAATGGAATATTTTGCGGATAAGTTATTTGTTTTCAGGATTTTAGCCAGATCAGCATCAGATCAATGGCGCGCAACTCCTTGATTCCAGATATTTTAGGTCGATTGATCTGGAGAATTTTTTGATCTGAATTGATCTGCCGCCTTACGCTACGTACTTCCGCGGCACGCGCTTGGAGATATTGCAGAGAATCTCATAGGGCGAGCTGTTGGCCAGGCGCGCATGTTCCAGAGCATCGACGCTTAAACCGTCGCTGGTTCCGAGCAGGATCACCTCATCGCCCACCGCAATCCCGGGAATACCCGTCACATCCACCAGCGTAAGGTCCATCGAAATGCTGCCGACGACGGGCGCATAGTGGTCGCGGACGATCACGCGGCCGCGATTGGATAGCTGCCGGTTATACCCATCGGCGTATCCCACGGGCAGCACGGCAACGTGCGCCGGCGCCTTGGTCACATAAGTTCCGCCGTAGCCCAGCGCCTGGTTTGCGGCGAACTTCCGCATCGAGAGAATGCGAGTCTTCCACGTCAGCACCGGCTTCACCGGAAGCCGCAGCGTGCCGCCACTCACTTCCCGGCCCGCGCGCTGGAATGGCAGATAATAGCCGTAGAGCGCGACACCCGGACGCACCATGTTGTTCCAGGTCTCGCGCCGCGAAATCAGGGCGCTGGTATTGGCCACATGCATCAAACCCGGCTCGAAGCCAGCCGCGCCAGCCATGCGCTGCGCCTGCTCGAAGTGGCGCTGCTGCTCGGCCACCGAGGGCGCGTCCATGATTTCGGAGGAAGCCAGGTGGGTTGAGAGCCCTTCAAGAACAAGATGCGGAGCCGCGCTGAGAGCTTTTAGGACAGCGGGAAGTTCATCCAGCGACACACCCTGCCGGCCCATTCCCGTGTCCACCTTCAAATGCACAGCCTGCCGCAGCGCTCCTGACGCCGCGGCAGTCTCCAGAGACTCGATGTGCCAAGGCTCCCAAACCGTGGGTGTGAGCCTCAAGCGAACGATCTCGCCCTCTTCGCCGCGCCAGAAACCCGTCATCAACAGAATTCGCGACTCGATGCCCGCCTCGCGCAGCGGGATCGCCTCATCGAGCGATGTGACGCCCAGCCAGCGCGCGCCTTCCGCCTGCAGAGCGCGCGAGCATTCCACGGCGCCGTGGCCGTAAGCGTCGGCCTTCACCACCGCGCACACGGTCACGCCCGCGCCCGCATGCTTCACAACCGTGCGGAAGTTTTGCCGCAGAGTGGCCAGGGAAACTTCCGCCCATGTGGGGCGGGTAGCCACGCGGCTCAGAATTTCTACAGTGGTCGCCACTGGGCTCGATTATAGCGGGAGCGGCGCGGGTCCTCAGGTTACGCCTGGGCTACTCCCGCTTGATTTCCTGCGCCGCTATCGTCAACGCCTTGTCCGACAAAGTCTGCCCAATCAGTTCCCGGCCAGCGAGAAGTTCACGGTGATCTGTGTTTCCACTTCGACCGGCTCATTGTTGAGGACGTAAGGCCGGTAGAGGTTGTCAATCCACGGCGCGAACGGTCATCCCATGATGAGTTGAGTGTGCGGTCAAACATGGTGGCTCCTGCTTTGAATGCGTTACTGCTAAGGACACCAAACTTGCTCTGCGCGACTGGGCGAAGCAAAGAAAAAAGGCCGCGCCTGGCGCGGCCTCTGGGAACCTTCCCGACACAAGTGGTGTCGTGAAAACTACTTGGGTGGTGCGGTTGATTTCGGAACCGTTGATTTCGGAACTGCTGGCTTCGGGGCCGCTGGCTTCGGAGCGGCGGGCCTAGCTGCCGCTCCCGCAGAGGCTGGGGCCGGCACGCCGGACTGCGTGTTATAAACGTCCACCACCGCCTTGGTAATGTCCCCTCCGTCGCCATACCACAGCACCGGGCTTTGCGGCCAGGGATTCGAGGTATCCACAATCATGCCGAAGCCGCTATCCTGCGCGTGTTTCACGATCACGGGTGCCATCTTCTGCAGAATGCGTTGGAAAATCTCTTTCTGCTGATTCTGTGCATCCTCCTGAGCGTCCTGCACGGCGCGATCGAAGGACTTCTTCTTGGTCTCGATCTGCTTCTGCAGAGAAGCGCGGGCATCTTCATTCAACTTGTCGACCTGGGTCTGGAACTGCTTCTGTAACGCCTCGAGTTCGTCGTTCTGGGATTTCAGTTCGTTTTGCTTCGGCTCCAGTTTCTTGCGCAGGACTTCGAAGTCGCGCTGGCCTTCATTGGTGCCGACCACAGCTTGCTCAATGTTGATGGTCCCGACTTTGGTGCCGGTACCGGTCGTTATCGCTGTGGAGGTCGGCGGAGCTGCGGGCGAAATGGCCGCGCCCGTGGGGGCGGCGCCACCGGTTTGGGCCCATGCGGAAACCATCGAAACCGCCGCAATGGCCAGGACAGAACGCAGAAACTTGCTTGTCATTGGATCGCTTAAACTCCTTGGAACATGGTTCCGGTAAACATGCTTCCGGTAAAGATGGTTCCGGTACAGATGCTTCCGGGAATAAATCGGATTACCCTTTTTCAGGCAACGCAGGGCGCACTGGATTGCCAGCGTCACACGCCGAATCGCGGACGCGTCGTCCATCCTCGATCAGCTTTCTGCGACGGCGTGGATCGAACCGATTATAGAGAGCCTCCTCAGCTGCCGTCAAACCCACCGCTGCGAACCTGCCCTCAGAACGTCGTAGCCACCGTGAAGCGGAACGTCTTGCGCGGCTCCCGCAGCAGAAAGCTCGGGGAGTAGGCGTCCTTTGCGAGGATGTAAGTATAGTTTCCCGCAGCGGTCTGCGGGAACATGCTGCGCGTGATTGGAATCGGTGGATTCGCCGGGCTATCCAGCCGCAACGGGTTGTATGCCCAGTAGATGCGGAAGGGCGCATTGATCACCGGAAGGAACATCTGGAGTTCAAGTCCCGTCGACATTCTGGGTCGCCAGTTGGTCGAGGCCAGCACCTGCAGATCCTGCGACGGCCGCGGGTTCAGCAGAGAGCCCGGAGAGCAGGTATTGGCGGTAACAGTCTGCGATAGCGTGGGACACCCAACAGGCGTGCCAATCACACTCAGATATTGCTGCGACGCAATCTGCAACTGCGACGGCCGAAGGATCGGGTCAATGCCCGCGTCTACAAATGGAGCCAGAGCCACCGGCCCATAGATCGTGATGCGGTACTCCAGGTTGGTCACCACGCTCAAATCGCCGCCTGGGAATGTGATCTGATCCACTGGAATCGGAATAGTCACATTTCCCGCCCTGGGATTTTGCGGGTCCTTGGGTACGGGCACTCCAGTGGGATTGGTCAGCGTGATCGCTCCCACGCTCGGCAGGAACGCCACCGGCGACACGGAACGGATGTCAAAACCGCGCAGATCGTTCTCGCCACCCATGTAGGCACGCTGGAAGGGCGGCGCCACCAACCCGCCAAAGCCGCTGATGAAAGATCCCTGAACGTTGAAGCCCAGCGCATTGCGCCGATTCTGCACCGGAATGAATTTTTTGTACTGAACGATCGGACGGACCGACCGAACAGTCCCTCCCAGGCCCGCGATCTCCGCGCCCACCGTAAACTGGCGTCCGTGATGGGGCGAGATGGGACTGTCGATGGTATTGACGGAAAAGTTGGGGAAGATCTTACTGGTGATGATTCCGTTCAGCGCATTGGGGCCGGAAATGCCGCGGAAGGCCAGAAACTCGAACAAATTCTTGGATGCCGTGCTCAGCGCCAGCAACGAGGACCGGTCGAACGAATACGTTATGCCCAGGCGCTTGAAAGAGCGGCGCATCGGGTAGCTCAGCGACAGCGTGAACCCGGCGCTCGATTGCGTGTAATTCTGCAAGTTCTGCAGCACCGCGTTGGGAAGGTTCAGGTTCTGCCCGCTGAAGATGGAAAGTTGCCTGGCCTGGTCGTAGCTGGTCTTGTTGAAGTACACATTGAAACCAAACTGCAACGGCCGGTCAAACATGTACGGCTGGGTGAAGCCGAACCGGACGCTCCGCGCCAGGTTTCCGACGCTGGCCTGGACCTGAAGGGTTTCGCCGAGTCCGAGGAAATTGTTGGTGGCGTAGTTAATGCCGATGAAGGCGCCTTCCAGTCCGCTGACGCCCCCGTTCAGGCCAATGCTGTTCTTGCCCTTCTCATGGATCTTCAGCGCCAGGTCGACCAACCCGTCTTTCTCGTCCAGTTGGCGAACGGTGGTGTTCGGATCGTCCGGCTTTAACTGGTCGAAGTATCCCAGTTGGTTCAAGCGCAGCAAGCTCAACTCCCAGAGACGCGAGTTGTAAATGTTTCCCTCCTCCAGAGCGACCTCACGCCGGATTACCTTGTCGCGGGTCGTGGTGTTGCCCTGGAACTCGATGCGGCGCACGTAGAACTGCTTCCCCTCGTCGACGTCGATGTCGAGAAAGATGAGTTTCTTTTCGTCGTCAAACCTGGTGTCGGGGATGGAAGTGAAATTGATGTAGCCCAGCTCGCCATAGGCCTTGCGCAGGCTCTCCAGCCCCTTGCCGACTTTCTCCTTGCTGAAGACTTCGCCGTCCTTGATCGGAAAGAGTCCTCGCAGCGCCTTTACGTTCGATACCGCCTTGTTGTTTTTGAACGTGATCCCACCCAGCGTGTAGCGGTCGCCCTCCTCGATGGGCATGGTGATGTCGACGGCCTTACCCGAGGCGCCCTGCAACAGCGGGAGATGGATCCCCGCGTGTCCGGTATCGTGAATTTGCGTCTTGGGTTCGTTCACGATGACTTTGAAATAGCCCCGATTCTGGTATTCATTCCGGACGCGTTCCGTATCTTCGTCCAGCTTGGTCGCGTCGTAGGTCCGGGCGAAGATGTTTTCCAGAAAGATCGAGTGCGGCACGCCGATAGGCCGCAAGTTCTTCATGGCGTAACGCAGGACTCGCGTATTGACGTTCTTGTTGCCCTCGAACTTGACCTTGCCCACCTTGACCTTCGGACCTTCCTTGACAACAAAGGTGATCCCGATCGCAGCCGGCGGAATCTGCCGTATTTCCGTCCGGATCGTAGAAAACTGCCGTCCGTGTTCGGCCAGCAGGCCCTTGATCGTAACTTCCGCTTTCTTGACTTTGGTCGGGTCATACTGATTCTCCACCGTCAACCCGACCTTCGCTAACTTGAAGCGGTCCAACACGTCGCTGGTGGAGACCGAACTCAGGCCTACATAGTTGATCTCGCGGATGGTCGGCTTTTCCTTAACCTGGACAATCAGCCGCCAGCCCTTCGGAGTCTGTTCCCGGGTAAAGCGGATATCCTCGAAGTAGCCTGTATTCCACAGCGAGTTGAAATCGCGCTCCAGAGAGGCGGGGTCATAGATGTCCCCGGCGTGGGTGAAAATGCGCGCCCGAACCGTTTCGGCGGGAATTCTGCGATTTCCCTGAACGTCGATCTCCGAGATCACGTCGGTCTGCGCCCAGCTTGCCGAGGCGGAAAGAAGTGCCAGCGCGATCCCCAGTACCCCCCCGAGCCCCCTCATTCTCCGGCAAAGCCGTGCAAATGAAGAAGATGGAGGATGAGCAGCGCCGAAAGAACCGTGGCCGCGCCCGGACACGGCAATGTCTCGATGAGAGCAAAGATGAATCGCTACGACCTCAGCCTCTGGGATGTAGGAAAACGATCATTATACGGTAGAGAAACAGAAAGCGTCCAAGCCGCCACCCTTGCCGGTGACCTTCATGGAAAGGACTTTGCTGGTTCCACCTCAACCAAGACGGAATAAAACGTGGCGGAGTTGCCCAGATCGGAAAGTTTTTCTGAGGTCAGCACGTTGATATTCCGGAACCCAGGGCCGAGCTTGGCCCAGTTCAGCTTCGCCGAGACCACTCCTGACTGAACTGCGCCATCCACTCGAGCCTTCAAAAAGATTTCTCCGCGCCGGTTGTATACCCTCACCGTCTCTCCGTCGGCGATTCCACGCGCCCGGGCATCGGCGGAGTGCATTTCCAGAAGGTTCGTCTCTTCCATCGTTTGGACCGAGGGCAGGTTCGAGAAAGTTGAGTTCAGGAAGTTGTCGGACTTGCGCGCCAGGAGTTCGAGGGGGAATGCTTTCCCCTGTCCTCCATGCCGCGATTCCGCCGGGGGCGTGAACTCAGCCACCGGATCGAGCCCCAGCGCTATCATCGCTTCGCTGTACAGTTCAGCCTTGCCCGAAGGGGTGCGGAAGTTACCGCTGGCGAATGGAAGGAAGGGTTCGTGAGCTTTGTGGATGCCTGGCGTCGTTTCTGGCTGGCCACCGGCCACTGGCAACTGGGAACTGAAGTTCAGCCTCACCTGCCCTTCGCGCTCCAGTCGCTCCCGGTTGAGACCATCCAACCACGGGTTGCTCGAAGCCAGCGCGCCATCGATCATCTGGTCGATGGTTTCGGCAAAGCACGGGTCCTGGAATCCCATCCGCCCGGCCAGCGCACGGAATGCTTCAACATTCGCCCGACACTCTCCCAACGGCTCGATCGCCTGATCCGACACCTGCAAGTAGTAGTGGCCGTACGCCGTCTGTAAATCTTTGTGCTCGAAGAACGTCGTCGCCGGCAACACAATGTCGGCGTAGTCGGTCGTGTCGGTGAAAAACTGCTCGTGGACAACGGCAAATAAGTCCGGGCGCTTGAGTCCGCGAACCACTTCATTGTGATTTGGGCAAACCGCCGCCGGATTTGAGTTGTAGACGAACAACGCCTTCACCGGCGGATCGCTCAGCGTGTTCAGCGCCTCACCCAGCCGAACCATGTTCACCACCCGCGGTGGCCGCTGGCGATCCTCCGGCTTGAGGTCGGGACGCCTCAAGGCGTCATTGTTCAGCCCAAACGCGCCGCTGGTCGAGAGGTGCAGGCCGCCGCCCACTTCTTTCAACGACCCGATGATGCATGGCAGCATGACAATCGCGCGCGTGGCCATTCCGCCGCCTTCCGAGCGCTGGACGCCGTAATTCAGGCGAATGACCGAAGGCCGCACCGTGGCATACTCGCGCGCCAGCTTACGGATATCTTCGGCAGCAATCCCCGTCCACTGCGCCGCGCGTTCCGGCGGGTAGGCCTTAACCTTTTCAACCAGGTGGTCGAAGCCCAGCGTGTACTTCGCCACGTAATCTGCGTCGTGCAGCCCTTCGCTGATGATCACGTGCATCATGGCCAGCGCCAGCGCACCATCGGTGCCCGGATTGATCGGCAGATACCAGTCGGCGCATGCCGCGGTGCGCGTGCGGTAGGGATCGATTACCACCAGCTTCGCGCCCCTGCGCCGCGCTTCCGCAATGAACGGCCACAGGTGAACATTGTTGCCATGAATGTTCGAAGCCCACGCGATGATGTAGCGAGCATGGATGAACTGCTCGGGCTCGGTGCCGAGTTTCACGCCGAACACAGACTCCAGCCCGGCCTCGCCCGCCGAAGAACAAATGGTGCGCTCAAGTTGCGAGGCACCCAGCCGGCTGAAGAATCTGCGATCCATGGAAGCGCCATTCAGCGCGCCCAGCGTTCCGCCGTAGGAATACGGCAGAATCGCCTCGCTACCGAACTCGGCAATGATGGCGCGGAAGCGCGCGGCAATCTCATCGAGCGCTTCGTCCCAAGTGATGCGCTGCCAGCTTTGTGTGGCGCAGGCGCCCTCGCCCGCTTTTGCGCCGCCAGCCGTCAACCCCTTCGGCGCTATGCGCCGCATCGGGTACAGCACCCGGTCCGGCGAATACACGCGGTCCAAATACTTCGCCACTTTCGCGCACAAGAATCCTCGCGTCACGGGATGGCCGGGATCGCCCTGAATTTTCGTCGCGCGACCGTCCTCGACCGTGATCAGCACTCCGCAAGCATCGGGGCAATCGTGCGGACACGCGGCATGGATGACCTGCTTCATATCTTTTCGATTATTCGATTATAAGGGCCGACGGGCTCATGCAATACAAAGGGCATCCGCGCTTTCGGATGCCCTGATTTCAAGGGATGCAAGAAGCTCCTAGGCCAGCTCCAGCACTTCTTTTTCTTTGGCCTTGCTCATCTCTTCCATCTTCTTGATTTCGTCGTCGGTGAGCTTCTGGATCTCTTCGAGCGAGCGTTTCTCGTCGTCCTCGTTGATCGTCTTGTCCTTCATCGCCTTCTTGATGGCATCGTTGCCGTCGCGGCGAATATTCCGGACGGCGGTACGGTGCTCCTCGAGCACCTTGTGCAGGTGTTTCACCATGTCCTGGCGGCGCTCTTGGGTGAGAGCCGGCACGGGCACTCGAACCAACTTCCCGTCGTTCATTGGGTTCAGTCCCAGTTCAGCCGAACGGATCGCCTTCTCGATCGCGCCGATCTGCGACGGATCGAACGGCTGCACCGTGATCATCTGCGGTTCCGGAGCGTGCACTTGGGCGATCTGGTTCAGCGGCATCTGCGAACCGTAATAATCGACGCTCACGCTGTCCAGCATGTGCACCGAGGCGCGCCCGGTGCGCGTGGCCGCCATCGCCTTGCGGAAATCTTCCACGGCCTTGTCCATCCGCGTCTTGAGTTGTCCGTAAGTTTCTTTAAGACCGGGAATTGCGGCCATTGTGGCTTGAGCCATGGGTTGCTCCGTGATTTGGGATGAAGACCTTGCATTATAAACGAAGCAAATCAGAGAAGATCGGGATGGTGCTTCTCCATCCAGTTCTGCGCGCGTAAGCGCAAGTCTCGCGCCAAGGCAATCATCTCCGATGCCTCCTGTTCCGAGACTGCTCCGGATTGCTCGTAAGCGCTGAGATTACGTTTCTTGCGAAAACCATCGAATTGAGTAATCAGTCTTGCCTCCAGGCCAATCGTGAATCCTAGCGATTCGATCCCGTAGTAGTGATGGGAAACCTGCGTAGAGAGCCGGAAGCCTGCCGCTGCCAAGGCCGCAGTCGCCGTGCGCAGCGCACTGTTGTAGGCAATGATGAGGCGCCACTCGGCCGCAAGGGTTTCGATCTGGGCATTGGCCAAGTCGCGGTCGGCCACCGCCAGAAGGCTCGCGATTTCCTGCGGGCTGGTTTTATGTTCCTGTATCCAGCCCTGTGCCACCCAGTCTTGCAAGCTCACTCTCGTCTCCCACCAGGAACAGTTTCGGGCTTCGCAGCACGCTTGTAACAAAATGATGTTTTTGCAAAACCTTTTCGCGAAACTCAGTAAGTGGGTACACGGTGGGGTTAACCTCCCGCGCCAGCTTCTCCTGAGCAGGAGTCAAGGCTTCCACAGCTTCGCCGAAAGAGGCATCGCCGATTATAAACACGTCCACGTCGCTGCCTCGACGCTGTTCTCCGCGAGCCATTGATCCGTAAATGAATGCAATTTTGATCCCGCCCCTTAGCGAAGCCAGAGCGCGAGCAAGAATCTCAACTCCGCCGACAGTCTTAGCCACCATGCCCTTGAGCTCCGCAAAAATTGGGCAATCAGCGTTTGCCTGGTAATACACATGCCGGTCCTTAACGGTCCGCTTTAGGATTCCGGCTCGTTCCAAGTGTCTTAGTTCACGCTGGACAGAACCCTGCCCAGAATCTGCCGCACGGACAATCTTGCGAACGAAGAAGGATTCGTCGGGGTGACTGAAGAGGAGGCCGAGGACAGCATTGCGCGTCCTTCCGAAGAGCGCGCTGGGCGCATTCCCAACAGGCGGGGTCAGAGACCGTGTACCCATAATAGGTACTATTGTACCTAATTAGGGTACATGATGCAACCGATCTGGAATCATGCGCTCACCCTCGATCCGATCTTCTCCCCGCTGACCACCCGGCGAATGTTGCCATGCTGATTCAGGTTGAAGACGATGATGGGCAGGTTATTGTCCTTGCACAAGCTGATGGCGGTGGAATCCATTACCTTCAATCCCAGCCTCAGGACGTCCATGTACGTGATGTCCGTGAACTTCTTGGCGTCTTTCACCTTCATGGGATCGGCGTCGTAGATGCCATCCACCTTGGTGGCCTTGAGAATCGCGTCGGCTTTGATCTCCATGGCGCGCAAGGATGCCGCCGTGTCGGTCGAGAAGTATGGGTTCCCCGTCCCGCCAGCAAAGATCACCACGCGTCCCTTTTCCAGATGCCGGATGGCGCGCCGCCGGATGAACGGCTCCGCCACCTGGTTCATCTCAATCGCCGATTGCACCCGAGTGTAGACTTTCTGCTTCTCCAGCGCATCCTGCAACGCCAGCGCGTTGATCACGGTGGCCAGCATTCCCATGTGATCGGCGGAAACCCGGTCCATGTCCCTGGCCTGGTCGGCCACGCCGCGAAAGAAGTTGCCGCCGCCCACCACGATGGCGAGCTGCACTCCCAGTTTGTGCACGTCGGCCAATTCGGCTGCGACCTCGTGAATGCGCGCCGTATCCACGCCAAAACCCTGATTCGCTGCCAGGGCTTCTCCGGAAAGCTTGAGCAGAACGCGTTTGAAGGCAGGGGCAGTGGAAGTCATGTAGGTCCGTCGGTTCTGTAGCGCCGGCGCTTGCCCTGAGTGTAACCGAAGGGTCCCGCCGGCTGACGCTAGACATTCCTGCTCGCGTCAAGCACAAAAAAACGCTTATCGGACGCCTGAAATTACTCAGCTTTCTGTTCTGCAGCCTTGGTTGTAGCGATGGTCTCGCCCGCATCGCCCACTTTGAAGCGCGCGAAGCGCCGCACGCTGATGTTCTCGCCCAGCTTGCCGATCTTCGCCGCGATGAGCTGCGCAATCGACATCGTTTGGTCCTTGATGAAGGGCTGCTCCAGCAAGCAAACCTCTTCGTAGAACTTCTCCATCTTGCCGGCGACCATCTTCTCCGCAATATTCTGCGGCTTGCCGGAGGCGACAGCCTGCGCGAGATAGATATCTTTCTCGCGCTCGAAGTCAGCCGACGTCACATCTTCCTTGCGCACGAACTTCGGGTCGCTGGCCGCGATGTGCATGGCGATATCGTGCACCAGTTCCTTGAAGTCGTCGGTGCGCGCCACGAAGTCGCTCTCGCAGTTCACCTCGACCAGCACCCCAATCTTGCCGCCCGCATGGATGTAGCTGGTCACCGAGCCTTCGCTGGTCACCCGCGTGGCCTTCTTGGCCGCAACCGAAACGCCCTTCTTGCGCAGGATCACAACCGCCTGCTCCATATCGCCCTTGGCTTCCGTCAGGGCCTGTTTGCAATCCATCATGGGAGCTCCGGTCTTTTCCCGGAGCGCCTTCACCTGTGCCGCTGAAATATTCTCCATAGTAGTGCTCATTCGTTGAGAGTCCTTATGAATTCTGGGTTCATGCCGAAGTTTCAAGGTTTCAGGGTTTCAAGGTTGCAAAGACCACAATCCGCGGCATCCGCGTGAACTTTGAAACCTTGAAACCCTGAAACTTTGAAACCTTGCCGTACAAACTTTGACCCGCGCCGGACGACCCGCGCGGGTCAAGATTTCCACGTGCCCGGTTTTTACTAGGTACTAGGTACTCGGTACTCGCAACCTTAAACCGTCTGGCTCTCGATCTTCGGGACGTCAGCTTCCTCGTTGGCGACCGGCTTCTTATGCGTCCCTGGACCCAGCACCTCTTCCATGCTGATATTTTCGCCGATGTCCACCATGTCAGCCGTCGCCGCAGCCTCTTGGGCTCGAACTTCGAGCGCGGCGGCGGCATCTTCCGCTTGCTGCGCTTCCCGAGCCTGCGCCTGTTCTGTCGCCGCCGTCATGTCGGCGACCTGCTTATCGGTCATCAATTGCGCGCCCTCGGCGATCGACTCCGAAATCTTCGAAGTAAACAGCCGGATCGCGCGCAACGCGTCGTCGTTGCCCGGAATTACGTAATCCACTTCGCTGGGATCGCAATTGGTATCCACCACCGCGACCACCGGAATGCCCAGCTTGCGAGCCTCGCGCACCGCGATCTGCTCTTTGTTCGAGTCAATCACGAACACCGCATCCGGCAACCGGCTCATATTCTTGATGCCCGCCAGGTTAGCCTGCAAGTGTTTGCGCTCGCGCTCCAGCTTGATCACTTCTTTTTTCGGCAGCAGCTCGTAGCGGCCATCCGTGGCCATCTCGTCGAGTTCCTTCAGCCGCTTCACTGACTTCTGCACCGTAATCCAGTTGGTGAGCAGCCCGCCCAGCCAGCGCTGGTTGATGTAGAAGCCGCCGCACTTTGTGGCCTCCTCGGCAATCGCGTCCTGGGCCTGGCGTTTGGTCCCCACGAACAGCACAATCTTGCCGTCGGCCGCCAGTTCCTGCACGAATTTCGACGCTTCCTTGAACATCTTCAGCGTCTTCTGCAGGTCAATGATGTAAATCCCGTTGCGCTCTCCGAAGATGTATTCCTTCATCTTGGGATTCCAGCGCTTTGTCTGATGCCCGAAGTGAACTCCCGCTTCGAGCAACTCTTTCATGGTGATGGTAGCCAATGAACCTCCTTAGTTAGTCTGCATCAGGAACTCAAAGTTTCAGAGTTTCAAGGTTGCAATGTTTCAAAGTCCGAGCGCCGCGCCTTTTCCTTGAAACCTTAAAACCTTGGAAACGTTGAAACTTCCCTTCCCGATTGCCATTCCCTGCCCCGCGCCGCGAGGCACAGGAAGAATTGAACACCTCAAAACTCAGGTTTCAAAGTTTCGCAGGTTTCAAGCGTTTCGCAGCGACCGTTTGGCCACAGGAACCTTGAAACTTTGAGACCATGAAACCTTGAAACTTTGCCTTACCGCTTGCTGAACTGGAACCGCTTTCGCGCGCCCTTCTGGCCGTACTTCTTGCGCTCTTTGCCGCGCGAGTCACGGGTCACCATGCCCTCGGCCTTCAGCTTGCCGCGCAGCTCCGCGTTGAACTGCATCAAGGCGCGCGCAATCCCGAGCTTCACCGCGTCGGCCTGCCCGCGCACCCCGCCGCCCAACACGCTGGCGATGACGTTGAAAGACGCAGCGGTATCGGTAGATGCCAACGGCGCCTTCGCACTCGAGCGCTGCGCCGGCGTCACGAAATACTCCTCGAATTCGCGTCCGTTAACCTTAAACTCGCCGCTGCCCGGACGCAGGTATACCCGCGCAATAGCCCGTTTTCGCCGTCCCGTTCCGTAATACTGCACCAGTTCTGCCATGCTTAGCTCTTAGCTCCCGGATCTTAAGCTCCTGGCTTTCGCGGCCAAGGCGAGTAGTTGTACCAAAAAATTATGCCCGTACTTCCAGCGCGAATTGCTGCGGCTTCTGCGCCTCGTGCGGATGCTTGTCACCCTTGTAGACATTCAGCTTCGACAGCATGTGAGCTGCGAGCTTGTTCTTGGGCAGCATGCGCCGCACCGCGTCTTCAATGATCTTCTCCGGCTTGCGCGCCAAACGTTTGCGGTAATCTTCGGTGCGCAGACCGCCGGGGTACCCGGTGTAGTGGTGATACTGCTTCTGCTCCGATTTCATGCCGGTCGTTTTCACCTTCTCGGCGTTAATGACGATCACATGATCGCCAGTATCGAGAAAGGGCGTGTACTGCGGATTCTCTTTGCCCATGAGGATGCGCGCTACCTGCGAGGCCATCCGCCCGAGCGTCTGCCCATCCGCATCCACGACATACCACTTGCGCACAATTTCCCCCGCTTTGGGGAAATAGGTTGACATCGGAACTCTCCCAGAATGAAAAATTGCGAAAGAAGACCGCTCATTGATTCCCCGGCGAGGACGCCAGACCATCAGGCGGGCAACCACAAGACTTCCCAAAGTCTTTAAGATACCGTAGCCTGCAAGGAATTGTCAACGCAGAGTTCACTATTCGGGCTAACCGGTTTCCACATCCGTGCTACCATTCGGCCCATGGCCGCGCCGCCTCGCGCTCTTCGCCACATCGCGCCCATCGCACTCATGCTCGGCGCTCTCTGCGCCTTCGCGGGCGACGAGACCGGCCAACCCGCTCCTCGCTTCCGCGCCAAGACTACGACTGGCGACCAGTTCAACAACGCGTCGGTTAAAGGCAAAGTGTCCTGTTCGAATTCTGGACTACCTGGTGCAAGTACTGCGAAAACGAAGCCTCGCTGGTCGACGACATCGCCAAGGAGAACGCCGGCAAGGGCCTGATCGTGCTCGCCGTCGACGTCCTCGAGCCTGATCAAAGGGTGAAGAAATATCTTGCCGATCACCCTCGATCCGTTCCCATCGTGCTCACCAAAGACACCAACCTGGCGGCCATGTACGACGCCCGGAGTTATCCGATCTACGTGGTGATCGACCGCGACGGCAACATCGCCGGCGAACAACGCGGCGCCGCCGGAGAAAGAGGACTACGGCGTCTGTTGAGCCGGGCTGGAATCGAAGCGAAGCCAGAATCGGAAGAATGAAAGAAGAAGAGCATACACGAACTCGCATTGGCTAAAGGCTAAGAGCTAAGAAGCGCTTAGAGCTGCCGCTCACTCGTACGCCAGCGCCTCAATCGGATCTTTTCCCGCCGCCTTGAATGCCGGATACAGCGCCCCCGCGACCGCCCCCAGCACTGCCACCAAACAGGATCGCAGGACCCAATCTCCGCTCACCACCACCTGTACCAGAGGAAAGCGCTGCCGAATAGCCCAGCTCGCTGCCAGACTGAACCCGATGCCCAGCGCGATGCCAGCCACGGCCAACAATCCAGTCTCACGCAGAATGACGCTCACGATGTAAAACTTCGACGCGCCCAGCGACTTCAAGATTCCGATCTCGCGCGTGCGCTCCATCACCGCCGCGTACATCGACTGGAAAATTACCAGAAAGCCAATGACCAGGCTCACCCCGATCACTACGCCGATGAATGGCCGGAAGCCAGGCAGGCGGCTGGGCGTCATCATGCTCAGGTAATCCGGCGTCGACAGCACCGAATACTTCTCCATGCCGGGCTGATTTTTTACCGCTTGCACCACCGCATCGGCATTGGCGGAGTCGTCGAGTTTCACATAGAAGACCGAAGCCTTATCTTTAGCGCCGATCAAATCCTGCAACGCGGCCAGAGGCAGAAACTTGCGCGCGCCCCGGCCGTTCTCCACAATCCCGGCCACACGAAAGTTGTGGTTCAGAACTTCCATGGCGCTGCCCACTGTCACGTGTTTCTGGCGCGCAATGTAGTCGTCCACCAAAATGTCATTCGGGCCCTGGAAGGGGCCGCCCTGCACATATTGAAACGCTCCGCCCAAGGCTTCGAAGCTCGGGAGGTCAATTCCGTCAATCACTTCGAGCGCGCCCGCGGTCGAGAGCTGCCAGATCACCGGACTCACCACCTTGACGTGGGGAAGGCCGCGCAGGACGTCGGCAACCTTGGCGGGAACGGGCGCCCCGCTGATGCCGGCCAAAAACGACGATCCCGGCGGCTGCACAATCACATCCGCACCGATGCCCGCGGTGCGGTTCTTGGAGTCGTTCATGATGCCGTAGCACAGGCCCGCGATCAGCAGAATCAACGCCACTTCCAACCCAATGGCCACAATGCTGATCAGCGACCGGATCGGCCGATGCACCAGGTTGGCGACAATCATTTTATTCATCATCGGTTTTGATGGTGAGTACGAATTGCTTTTTATCGCACATCGCCCGCCGGCGGCTTCACGGCGCTGGATTGTGGCTTCGGCTTGTCCAGGTCCACCACCTCCGCTCCGGGCGGCTGCGCCAGAGCGAACTGGTCGTCCCGCAGCGGCTTGTTCATCTCCAGCTTCAACATATTGAGGGTGATGTCGTACTCCTCCTCGGGCCGGAAAATCTCGATGCGCGAGGGGAAGCTGATGCCATCGTAATCCTTGTAGTTGGCGTAGCGGGCGTCGGTCGCCAATTTGCCCTGATCGTCGTAAATGTACTGGCGATGCGGCTGCAGATCGGCGCGGCTGAAAACGATCTTGCGCGATAAGCCCCAAACCTTCTCTCTCTTTCGAATGACGACCAGTTCGTAGTCTTCCTGCAAGACGCGATGCCCTTTGGAGTCGTGAAGAATCTCATAACCATTCTCCAGCACCGCAATCTCGCGTTCGGGATCGACGGGGCGGATCAGCAGCGCCTCGTAGATATCCTGCGGCCGGATGCTTTCCATGGGCTGGTCCGCATCATGGGTCTGCACATCGTTTCGCCCCGTTACAAAGCGGTTCCTCGGCGGAATCCACAACTTGAACTCCTGTCCGTCGCTTACCATGTCGAAGGCCGTGGTCCGCACGATCGGCAGCAACCCGATCATGTGCAGCATCGCCGGCTTCCGCGCCAGCACGTAACCGCGTATCTCTTTGTAGTCGGTGACATGGCCCTTCTTCGCGCCGCCCGCGGAAGTATCGATATCCACGGTTGCCTGCAGCGACCGGATCTTCTCCGCCTGCTGCTTGATGCTGTCAATCAATGCTGATTGAGAGGATTCCCGAAGAGCGGTCTTGGAGTACGTTTCCTCCACCGGCCGCGTGCGGAACAAGCACGCCGTCGTGGGCAGGACTGCGAGAAGCAAAACCGAAGCCCCCAAGGGCGAAGTACGTCTCATGCAGGGGTTAACTTATCTCCAGATCATTTGAGTATAACGCGCCGGAAAGGTTGCACAACTAGCAAGAACCTCGGTTGGAGCAAGCGTTGTTATCGGCGACGTCGAATGCCCTGCTCGGGGCAGCCCGAGTCAGAATCACTAAAGTCAGTTACACACGCCGTCCATCATCATCTAAACTGTCGCCATCGTGCGCAAGATCGTCTGGCTCGTCCTCATTGCGGCGCTCGCGTCCGCGGGCTGGTTCACCTGGGCTCTGCTGACTCCTGTGGAACCTCCGGGGCAAACCTTCGTGATGCTGCGCCCGGGATACTCCACGCGCCGCATCGCCTCTGAACTCAAATCCGCCGGTGTCATTCGCAGCGAGGAAGCGTTCATCCTCTGGCACTACCTGCTCCGCCGCGGTTCGCTCGAGGCCGGAGAATATCTCTTCGCGAAGCCGGCGAATATCGTCGGCCTGCGGAAGCGTCTCCGGCGCGGCGACGTTTATTTCCATACCGTGGTCGTTCCGGAAGGCTTCACCATGTTCGACATCGCGCGCGCCGTCGAGGCCGCCGGGCTCGGATCCGCGCAAGAGTTTCTGAAAGCGGCGCAATCGGATACCGCGCTCATCGCCGATTTCGCTCCCGGCGCGCCTTCTCTCGAGGGCTACCTTTTCCCCGATACCTACCAATTCAGCCGCATGCAAACCATGCACGACATGGGTGCGGCCATGGTCAAGCAGTTCCGCCAGGTGGCACATCAGATTGGATTGATTCCGCCGGCAGCAAGCGGAACACCGGAGCGCGGATCAAGCTCGCCTCAAATCGTGGCTGGGACCGATCTCGAGCGCACCGTAATCATGGCATCGATCGTCGAAAAAGAAACCGCCGTCGCCGACGAGCGCCCTATAGTCGCCAGCGTCTACTACAACCGCCTGGCGGAGAAAATCGCCCTCGACGCCGACCCCACGGTCATCTACGCCGAACTTCTGGACGGAACCTACACCGGTGCGTTGCATCACGATGACATGCGGTTCAACTCGCTCTACAACACATACAAGTACGCGGGATTGCCGCCCGGCCCAATCGGCAATCCCGGCAAGAGCGCGCTCGAAGCGGCTATGCATCCCGCGCAGAGCGACTACTATTACTTCGTCGCCGACGCCCAGGGCCACCACCGCTTCGCCCGCACCATCGAGGAACACGATAAGAATGTGGCAGCCTACCGCCGCGCTATGCGAGGAAAGTAGGAACGTCGTTGGCCGTTGGCCGTTGGCCGTTGCACGTTGGACGTTGGCCTCAAGCCGCGCGCGCTTTTGGCACTCCAGTCTTTGAGCCGCGGGTAAATCAGCCCACTAGCTGAGGCGCTAAAGACCAACGATGAACGAACGACTAACGACCGGCTAACGACCGGCTCCCCGTCCCTCCATCCACGCCTGCAAGATCAAAACAGCCGCCATCCGGTCCACCGCCTGGGCGCGCTTTTTGATCGACAGATCCGTCTCGCGCAGCAGCCGGTTCGCTTCCGCCGAGGTCAGCCGCTCATCCCACAAGTGCACCGGCAGCCGGAACCGCTTGCGCAGTTCTTCCGCGAACAGCTCCATCTTTTCCGATTGCGTCCCCTCCGCGCCACTCATGCGCAGCGGCAGCCCGACCACGATCTCCAGCACCGTGTAGTCGCGAATCACCCGCTCCAGCGCCGCCAAATCCTGCCGCTTGTTCCGCCGCTGTAAGGTTTCCAGTCCCTGGGCGGTAATCCCCAGAGGATCCGACACCGCGATCCCAATCCTTCTCGACCCCACGTCCAGCCCAAGGACTCGCCCTGCCGCCCTGTCTTTCGGCGAATCGTCGCCGCCCAAGCCTGGCTTGAGTATGGCTGGTGTAACCGGGGCCGGTTTGATCAGGCTTGGTTTCACAGAAGACTTTCCCTCTTCCAAAGATCACGCCAAAGATCACGCCGCGATTATATGCGCTGCCCTCCCTGGCTTCCCTCGTTAGGCAACAACTAGTCTGGGCTTGACGTGTAACCCGCCTAAGCACAGTGACTTACAACCTCACACCTGCCATCTCGCATCGCCGAACGCCACTTTCCCGAACCGCACCACATGCCCCAACCCCGCACCAATCCTTGCTTTTCGGCCCATTTCGGGATACTCTGTTTATAGTAAAGACAACGCTTTTCCCCCACTAGACCCTATTACTCCTTCCCGGGTGCCTTTTATGAGTGGTGCTGATCTGAATTTCCACATCGGCGACAAGGTCGTCTACCCCAACCACGGCGTGGGGGTCATCGAACAAATTAGCAGCCGCTCCACCGGCGCCACGGTGGAAAAGTTCTATCTCCTCACCATCAAGTCGAGCAGTCTCAAGGTCATGGTGCCTTGCAACAACGTCGGCAGCGTCGGCATTCGCCGCGTCGTTCGCAACGGCGAGGTGCAGAAAATCCTGGACTTTCTCTCCATCGCCGAAGACCTCAGCACCGCCGACTGGAAAGACCGCTTCAAGGAAAATTCCGATCGCATGCGCACCGGCTCTCTGTTCGAGGTCGCCGGAGTCCTCAAGAGCCTGATCGCCCTTCACCAGGCCAAGCCCCTTTCCTTTCGCGAAAAGAAGATGCTCGAACGCGCCCGCTACCTCCTCGTCAGCGAACTCGCCATGTCCCGCAACTGCGAAGAGACCAAGATCGAGGAACTCCTCGCCCTGGCCCTCGCCAAGTGCAAACTCCGCTTTCCCGAAGCCTCCGAATTCCAGGCCTGATTCCACCATCTTTCAAGTCAACTCCCCGGCTTCCCGGTCGCCGACTTGCTTCGCGACCATTCGCCAAATGCGCTTTACAAGCCCTCGGAAATGTCATAGACTCGTCGCCCAAGTGGTGCTCCCCCGCGCCTGCGGTCGTCAGGCGGCACCCACAAATAGCTCAGGAGAGTACCGCCTATGGGGATCCGACACCTTCGTCCTAGCGCTTGGCTAGCATCTCAGATTGTCGCCGGGACGCTTCTGGTCCCGGCACAGACCGCGATCACGACTTACCACTACGACAACCATCGTACCGGATGGAATCAGAACGAGGCGGTGCTGACTCCGGCCAACGTAAACGCCAAGTCCTTCGGCCTTCTGCAAACCGTGGCCTTGGACGCTCAGGTGGATGGCCAGCCCCTCGTAGTGCCCGGCGTGCTCATCACCAGCGGAAACTATCAAGGCAAACACGATGTCGTCTACGTCGCCACCGAAGGCAACACGATTTACGCCGTCGACGCCGAGACTGGCGCCGTTCTGTTGAGTCCGAATTTCGGAACGCCAGTCACCCCTCCGTCTGCCTGTGGACCAAGTCCTCGCCTCGGCATTCATTCGACGCCGGTGATCGATTCCAGTTCCAACACGATGTACGTCGTGATCTACAGCACCGACTCGACCGGGCCGGCCTATCGGATCCACGCGCTCGACCTCGGCAGCCTGACCGACAAACTCACTCCGCAGTTAGTCGCGGCTTCGCACACCTTGACCGATGGCAGCACATTCGCTTTCAACGCCATCTACCAGCGCCAGCGCCCGGCGCTGCTATTAGCCAACGGCAATGTCTATGCCGCGTTCGGCAGCTTCTGTGACGCGCAGGCCAATTTTTCGCGCGGCTGGCTGCTGGGATGGAGCACCGCATCGTTGACTCCGCTTCCCCCGAACCAACTCGTCGACACCCAGTCCGCATCGCCCAATAGCTATTTTCTCTCGTCGATCTGGATGTCCGGCTATGGCCCGGCCGCCGACGATTCCGGAAACATCCTGTTCGTCACCGGCAACTCCCAGTATTTGACCTATGACGGCATAACCAACATCCAGGAAAGCGTGGTGAAGGTTTCTTCCACCTTGAACGCCACCCTGGATCTGTTTACCCCGAGCAACCAGGACAGCCTGGATCTGGGCGATGTGGACTTCGGTTCCGGCGGAGTAATGCTGTTGCCTGACCAACCAGGCTCTACGCCGCATTTGGCCGTTGCTGCGGGCAAAGCCGGGGTGATGTTCCTGATGAACGAAGATAACCTCGGCGGCTACTCAACCAAAAACAAAGTTCTGGGCAGCTACTCCATCGGCCCTTGCTGGTGCGGCGAGTCGTATTTTGTCGATCCCCGGGACGGCGCGGCGCGAGTCGTCAGCAGCGGCGGTAGGAGCGTCAAGGTTTGGAAGGTGCACACTTCATCCACGCCCTTGTTGTCAGGAGTCAGCAGCTCTGCTGCGATCGCAGGCGGAAAGGATTCAGGGTTCTTCACCAGTGTATCGTCCAACGGCAACGGGAACCCTGTCATCTGGGCATTATCGCGGCCCGTCTTCGGCTTCGGCTCGAATGCTGCGATCTATCTCTATGCCTTCAATCCCGAATTGAGCGGCGCCACACTGAAGCAGATCTTCCGGGCCGCAGCCGGCGCGTGGCCCAACCCAGGCAACAATTCGAATCAGGTTCCCGTAGTTGCCAACGGCGAAGTGTTTGTGGCTAGCAGCCGGCAATTGCAGATTTTCGGACTGAAAGCGCCAGGAAGCAAGAAAAAGTGAGATTCGCCTCGCGAACAGCTCGGCGGGCTGGCGCCTTGCAACACCATCGCAACCCTAGGTCAGCCACTCCCAGCAAAGCTGATCTTCGCCCCAAACATCACTCCGCGCCTTGCCCGGAATGTCATCTCCATCGTTCCGCGGACTGTTCGGACTGCAGTGTCTTCGGAGCGCACGATGCCTCAAACGGCATGCATGGCACTGCTTGGGACTTCGCCGTCGGGAATGGTCAAGGAGGTCTTGGTGAGCACGCGATTAACCACGTCTTCACCGTAATCATGGAACAAGGTGTGTAGTGTGCTGCGCCAGCCTGCCAGGTTGCCCCGCATGAACTCGGTATTCCACCCTGCGGGATCTTTCTCGTACTCCGCATGAAAGGTCTTCAGAAGGAATTCGCCCTGTTCTACCAGACGATTGATAGTTTCTGCGTTTTGAAGTGCTAGGTGCATGATTGTCATCCTTGGCGCCAATCGAGTGCATACATATCGATCACGCTCCCAACGGATTTCGGGACCTACGAATAAGCCTGTTGAGCGGTCCGAGAAGGCGGACGTAAAGCCGCCCCCTCGTGCCAACAAGCTTAAAGTGTCCTTTACGCCGGTACGCCAATGGCAAGCTTATGGAAGGTCGAGCTGACGACGTCACAGGTCTGAACCTTGGGCGTTCCATCGATGAATCTCGCAAGCGTATTCAACACTTGCGGATAGGTATTGGTGTTGTAAGTGTCGGCAACGTTCTTGTTGTCCCACAGACTGATTGCAGTCACCTCGACTCCGCCGCGATCGGCGAAAGTTATTTCGTCCTTAAAGCCATCCTGTTTACGAAGTAAAGGAAGGATGTCTTTCTCAAATGCCCGCGTGTAATCGGAGAGCATATTGGGCTTCAGACGGATGGAGACATTGCGTGCAAACATGGCAACCTCCTTAGGGTTGGGGTTGCTAAGAAATAAAACTTCAGATGAGCTGACTTAGTTCAGGGGACCTGAAAGAGGAGAAGGTGTTATCCACCTCAACTACAACCCTAGTCTTATGCGTCGGGACTGTCAACCAGATCGGGGGCTGCTGGCCCAGGCTTTCTACGCGCCACTGCTCAGTGATAAAGTGCAGATATCCGGCGAGCGGGTGGCCCAGGCTTTTGATCTCGCTGGCGTCAGCAACACAGTGGATGCCCCGTCCTTCGCGCACTTTGCGAAGGACGGGTATCACGAGCGCCTGCAGCTGCGAAGCTACGCCGCACGATCCCGGAACGAAATCGCGGCCATCCCTCATTCACCCTTACCGGCCCGGCCTCTTCCAGAAGATAGAAACGATAACTGCTTCAACGCCATTGCTCGGGCGATTCCACCAGTCCTCGTTTCACCGGATTCCGATGCGTATACCGGAGCTTTTCCACGCGCTTCTTCGTCGTCCATACGTTGAAGTCTTCAACACTTGCATCACGGTAGAGGGAGTTCCGACCTCGGGTTCAGTCAATAGAAGGTGGATGTGTTCCGGCATCACGACGTATCCGACGACCACGAAGCGGTGACGCAGGCGGGTCTGGTCCAGAATCGAGAGAAACTGGTTCCGGCTCTGCGCCCGAACCAAGCAAAGGCAATCGCCGGTAGCACGAACAAGTGATAAAGTGCGGGGTGATGGGCGCCGTAACTGCGATGCAAGCCGCTGGGCATAGCAGACCCCATAGTACCGGCAGCATCGTACCCGCCCTTGCAAAGAACGCAAGGACGGGGCACCCAGAGTTCCGGAACGGGAGAGAAACAGTGGGACAGAAGGGTGGGCCACCCGCCAAAACACTGTTAAGGAGGCCGCTCACGGCAGCGTAGAACTATCTCGACAAGAATATGAAAAGAGGAAGAATCCATGACCCGAACAGTTCCTCTGATTTTTGCCTCGGTTTTGCTCTTAGCCATCTCGGCTTGCGGCCAAGGGGCTGCATTGGACGTCTGCACTCTGCTCAAGTCGGCGAAGAAGCATGATGGCAAGACTGTTATCGTGACCGGTTTCGTTAGTGCAGACCAACATTCGACCGCGATTGGCAGTGAAGGATGCACAAGGGTTGTGATCCTGAGATACGCGAGGGACTCACAGCCCCCCGACTTCATTTCAGGGGTTGAAGATAAGCGCCTCAAACTCGATCCAAGACCCTTCTTAGTTACAGTTGAAGGGACATTCATGGCCCGTGTTTGCTTGCAACTTGGTTGTATTAGCCGCATCGAGGTCAGCCGCGTCCGGAAGTCAGGGTTCGTGACTCGCTGAATCTCGCATCAACAGCGGACCGTCCAGCGGCCCGCAGTGGGGCGAGACGTTTACGATTGATTCTTGGAGCAATCTGACGAATCGAACCCGAATCTCGGGCAAGACTTACTACGAGCCGTTGAGCGTGTCGGCGGGCACCAACAACCAGCTTTCGGGCTTCAACTACGATGCGGCAGGAAACATGACTAGCAACAACCCCGCATCGTATGTTTACGACGCGGAGAATCGGCTGATCGCCACCGGCGGATACTCGTATATCTACGACGGCGACGGCCAGCGGGTGGAGAAGTGTACGGAAGGCACGACTCCGGGCACCTGCGCCAGCGGCGCTACCGGAACCCTCTACTGGAGGGGCAACAGCAGCGATTCCCTGTCGGAGACCGATCTGGTCGGAAACGTCCAAAATACCTACGTCTTTTTCAACGGCCAGCGGGTAGCGAGGCGCGACAGCGCGGGAGCTGTGCATTATTATTTTTCGGATCACTTGGGTTCGCACGGTGTGGTTGAAAATGCGACGGCCAGCTGGGAGGAGGCCGACAGGCAAACCCTCCGAGAAGCCGCTGTAAGGGAACGGTCTAAGGAAGACACCGAGGGGACGAGAAAGTGGGCGGAATCGCAAGGAATCAAGCCATGAGAACAATTTTCTTATTCGCATGCATCTCGATCCTGGTTTCGGCACAAGAAATGCCAAGCCCTTTGACACCGTGTGAGCTTGTTGCGGGCCGCAGGGAATACGACAGGAAAATAGTGAGGGTGTTCGGATACGTGGAAGCGAGCTATCACATGACCTTACTTACCAGCCCCGATTGCAGGGCGGCAATCACCCTGGCGGACTCGATCTCTCTGCCCAAAGAAAGCCTTTACAGCGTCTACAGTGATGGAGTACAAGCCATGCGTGCCAAGAACGAGCATCGAAAATTCCGGGTCGTCGTTGAAGGACGCTTCAACGCCGCCCTGCGAAGGCATGGCGTCGTGGGAAGCCAGCTTGTTATCACAAGAATCATGGATGCCAGGTTTGAAGGCGGTCAGTGAAGCCCCGCCTGGGGCGGTTCATGACGCCGGATTGGGCGGCGAAGCCGGTGACGGTGCCATATGCAAGCTTCGGCGACCCGCAAACCCTGAATCTGTACACTTACGTGGAGAATGGGCCGGTGAACCGCGTAGATGCCGACGGCCACCGCGACTACGCCCAGAGCAACTCCGGCAACCCCTGCTACGACACCGCGTCAGCAGAATGCGCCGCTTCTCAGAACGCGCAAAAGGCAGGCCAGGCGGCGGCCAAGACGGCGCAAAATCAGGTTCAAACCCTGGTCGATGCGCAAAATGCGGCGATGGCAAATTCGAAATACGCGCCCAATACACCGACTGCTGGGACTACGCACTGTAGTGAGGCAGCTTGCGATATTGCGCAACACACAGGGGCGAATACTACGGGCGTGCTGTCAGACGCAAAGGGGAACAACTACCCGGCAAATACTCAAATCAACAATCTCGCGAACCCAAAGAATGGTTACCAACCGGTGACGCCGGACCAAGCGCAAGCATTAGCGAACAAAGGAGTGCTCGTTTTTGCAACTCAACATGGCGCCGACCATGGTCATATAGCCTCAGTACGTCCTGAAGGCGTTTCAGGAGATCAACCTCGCGGGAGCAGTGGTCCCATACTGGCCAACGTCGGCCTGTTTAACGGGGTGGCACATCAGAGTGCCGTCTTTAATGCAACACATGGAGAGATTGTTTACTATGCCCCCAATCAATAGAAATTATTTTGCGCGGCAGTGCTTGGCGATTGGTACGTTCGTCATTCTGCTCTCGTGTTCGCCATTCGGAAGCGTGGGCAGTCCAGGTATCAATACTTGGAAGGGATATTCAACTGAGCAAAAAACGCAGTCGTTAGTTGGATTTGTTCATTGCTACAGAACTGCTCTATCGAGTAAGAACGCTTTTGCACAAACTGACCTTGAAACAGTTATCCGTATAGTGGATGCGGCTTTGACTGAAAACAAGGATCAATCGGCGATTGGCGACTTGATCCTTGATGCGCTCAAGAAGGCCCCTCGTGCAAAGCCAGATAAATATGCTGAGCACTGGCAAGGGCCTTATGGATTTACTGATGGAATGTGGTGGCGTGGAGCGGATGACCGAAATAGGCAGGCCTATGTGCAAGGTGCATTTTGGTGCGCGGAAACTGCTTCCGGTAGGGCAATCGGTGTTTTCGAGAAATCTGTGCCAGCAACGGTTCAGAAACTCAACGACTGGTATTTAGTTTCGGACGAGGACTGGAAGGACCCACGTTCAGGTAAACGCGCAGATGTTTCAGTCCTCTCGGCAATGCAACAAGTTGGAATCATTTCGAAAGTTCACGCTGAAGCGGCTACCAAGCCATAAACCTACGATTTGAAGGAGGTACAACTACGACAGGCGTTCGCCTGAGTTGGCGCAAAATACGACAGCCGCTGCGACTGCCCGACCGTCGCACAGAACTACAAATTCGGCGGCAAAGAACGGGATTCCGAGTCTGGCCTGGACAACTTCGGCGCGAGGTACGACGCCTCGAGTCTCGGCAGATTCATGACGCCGGACTGGGCGGCGAAGCCGGTGACGGTGCCATACGCAAGCTTCGGCGACCCGCAAACCCTGAATCTGTACACGTACGTGGAGAACGCGCCGGTGAACCGGGTAGATGCCGACGGCCACTTCTGGCTGGACCCCCTCTTCGGATTCGCGGCGGACAAGGCGAAGGCCGCGGCATCGCAAGGCGAAGCTGAGGCTAAAAAGGCCGAACCGCAAAATAAGAAAGATCCTCCGCAGCCAAAGAAGGGCTTTTGGGCATCTCTCACAGGCGCTCTTGCCGTCGGAGTGGCTCGGATAAGTCCTGCAGCAGCGCGCAAGTTGTGGGAAGCTGCCAATCCCGGCGAAAAGGTGCCTTTCGATGCGGTACGCGGGCGCTTCTACGACATGGCCCACAACAAGGCGCTGACGGACGGTGGAACAAATGCTGCAGAGAATCTCAAACCTCAGGAACACGCTGAGCACATGGCTGAACACATGGAGAATGGGGATTTTGCTAGATGGGGTGCTCGTGCAAAGGAGGCCGTAACGGACGCAGTAAAAGCAACCGGGGCCGCAATCGAGGGCGCGGCGAGCGGAGCAACGGAAATCCTTATAATAGTTCCGATGCCAGCGCCCGGCTTATTAAATCCTAGGAAGGGTCCCGACAGCAGCGATGGCCGCGAGCTCTAACGTGACCAAGGACATGATCGATTGGAATCAGATTGATTTGCTTCGTGAGTCTCGGCATTCTGTGGATGCTAACGAGTTCTCCCTGGCCCGCAAAGAAAGGCTAAATGGATAAAAGCGGTCACAGCATACCGGTCAAAGGTGTTGTTTCCTTAGACCAGATGATCGGCGGAGACGACGAGGACACCAGACTGTTGCGAGTGATGGCGTCCGGGGCCGAAAACTACCTTCGGGGTTTCCCGTGGTGCAAAGCGATACAGGAGGCCTACTACGGCGACGGCTATGGCGGGATCGTCGCGGTGTTCCTTTTTCGCATCGAATCATCGCGGGCTGACGTGGACGAGTGGCTGTGGGTTGTCTTTGGAGACGTGCCGCCTGCATACCTAGTGACGGATTCCTGCAAGACTCCATCCCAGGCCTTGGAAGGGTACATGGGGGAGATTTCAGAATGGGTCCAGTTGGCCAAAGAAGGGCGCTCGTCCAAGGACGTCATCCCGGTATCTGTACCCCCGACACCAGAAAACGCAGCCGATGTGGAGCGAAGAATGAAGTTTCTGCGAGAAGTCATAGTGCCCGCTTTTCGTGAAGCCGAAGCGGTGCGTGCCTAATCTTCCGTCGTTCGACCGGGGGGGCGGGTGGCCCACCTTCAGCGGTTTCTGTGTGCATCAATCCCACAGAGGGTGCCCCATCCTTGCGTTTTTTGCAAGGGTGGGCGACGGTGCTGCCTGTGCTACGGTTTGTCATGCCAAAAAGTGCGGGGATGATCAACCCAATTGCGCAAGCATTCCCGACTCCCGCCCTTCGCAAAGTACGCGAAGGACGGGGCACCTCTGTGTCGGTGAGGCCAAAGCGATCAAAAGCCCGGGCCAACCCGCGATCACGTCGGCAGGCACGACCGCCATTACCGCTTCCACTTGCTGGGGCTATCAGTTCAGCTACGACGCCTGGGGCAATCTGCTCTCGAAGGCGGGCTGGTCGCCGACGTACAATGGCTGCACGGAAACCACGATGGGCTCGGTCACCGCCGATGGCAATAACCACATCTCGGCCATGAGTTACGACGCCAGCGGCAACGCGCTCGGCGATGGCACTCACACCTATACCTGGGACGGGGAAAGCCAGATGAAGACTGGCGGGTGGCCCAGGCTTTTGATCTCGTTGGCATCACCAGCCCAGCGGGTGCCCCGTCCTTCGCGTACTTTGCGAAGGGCGGGAGTCGGGAATGCTTGCGCAATTGGGTTGATCATCCCCGCACTTTTTGGCATGACAAACCGTAGCACAGGCAGCACCGTCGCCCACCCTTGCAAAAAACGCAAGGATGGGGCACCCTCTGTGGGATTGATGCACACAGAAACCGCTAAAGGTGGGCCACCCGCCGCAGAATAAAAAAGACCCTCCGAAGACGGAACCCAGCAAAGTGTTCCAATACGCGAAGGGCGGACTCAAGGTTGTCGCAGGGGTCGCGGCGGTCGCAGTTGTCGCAACGAATCCAGAGATTGGCGTAGTGGGCGCGTTGGTTGGGGGCATCGGCGGTTCGGCGTCCTTTGTTTCAGGGACGGCACAAATTGTGGGAACAGCCACCAAAACCGACGTGTCAGCGGGAACCGAAGCTGTTGAAGCTTATGGCTCTCCGCAGGGCCCAGTAGTTGGCGCGGCAACTGGAGGCAACCAGAGCCTGGCAGCGGTCGCTACAACCGCAGGAGACGTTGCTGGCCTTGTTGGAAAGCCAGAGGGAGCGGTGGGCGTGGTGGACCGGATTTCCACAGCAGTTGGCCTTGCGACGGGGGGGCTCAAGGATACCTACGATACGATTCGCAATTTTATTAATCCCCCTCTTCCGCCACCGCCGCCTTCTCCCGGACTTCCCGCAGACTAACACAGAGAAGGGGATGCGGAGCGCTGCACGACTTTGGAGGGTTTTAGATATGGGGCCTCATAAGGTGTCTTCGAAGTTGATTTTGATCTTCATCGATGCGGGTGTGGTGCTCGGGATGGTTCTGGGATATCGGAACTACAATGTTGACAAGTTGTCGCTTTTTGCCATTGGCACTCTGTCTTTGCTTGTGTCTCGCACGCGCTGGCGGTCGCATTCTCTACCACGCCGTGCGAGCTTCGCAGCTCTTATGGCAACTTCAACAGGCGATACCATGACGATCCTTCACAGGAGAAGTGTGCGCTGGTTCCTAGGGGCAGGCTGCATAGGGCTCGTGGTCGCGGCCATCATCGCTATCATCAAACCCACCAACCCCGCGATTATCTTGTTCCTTTGGCCCACTGCGATCGTTGGACTCGCGGACCCAAGAGGACTACTGGATCAAGCCGTGTTCGGCCTCTTTATGTTCGGGGGGAACTTTCTCCTGTACGGGGCATTTGGTGCGGTAGCGGGCATTGCTGCTGGCCGGCTCCAGCGTTGACGTTCCAGCGCAACGGGTCGGCGGGTGGCCCAGGCTTTGATCTTCGCTGGCGTTACCAGCGCAGTGGGGTGCCCCGTCCTTCGCGTTCTGTGCGAAGGGCGGGAGTCGGGAATGCTTGCGCTCGGGTCGAATTCTGTACAGTCCGATTGGTAAACTAGGAGTGATGAACGGCCAGGCCGCCATGACGATCCGCATCCCGCTGCCCGGCGGCAGCACGGCCGAGCTTCTCGGAGCCACCGGCAGCAATACTCATCTGCTGCATTCGGATTGGCTGGGCAGCGCGCGCATCTCGGCCGACTGGGATCGTCAACTGGTTTACGACACCTCCTACGCTCCCTACGGCGAAAATTACGACGGCTCCTCCAACGACCAGAATTTCACCGGCCAGAGCCCGGACACGCTCTCTGGACTGTACGACTTCCTCTACCGCGAGCACAGCCCGGTGCAGGGGCGGTGGATTTCGCCCGACCCTTCAGGAATGGCGGCTGTCGATCCCAGCAATCCGCAGTCCTGGAACCGCTATGCCTACGTCCTCAATGGCCCCATGAATTCGGTCGATCCCTCGGGACTACAGGTACAGTACGCGGGCTTTTCGGGTACTGGGTTATGTAACATCTACCCGGTGGCGACGCCGTGTGTGCACGCGAGTTTGCAGACGGAGTTTCAGGTTTTAACCGGCAATCTGACGCTACAGCAACAAGAAGCAAATTACGTTTCGCAACTGACCCTGACGTTGAACACGCCGCCGCCGGGCGTGTGGGTCCCCGCCGGAGGTGATTATCAAGGCACTGGATGCTTACGACAGGGCGGGGGAGACGTTGTTTGGTGCCCAAAACTTTCGCCGGCGTCCAATAGCAGTCCCGCAAACAACGGGACAGGCGGTTGCATGAATGTCAACGGGAGCTAATGTCTGCCCGAGCAGCATTGATAACAAGTATAACGGCATGGAGAAAGGGAAGGACAATTTTCGCGACTTCAATCCGTTCTGCTCGACTCATGTGACGGTCGATCCGACAACCGGGCAAATACAAAGTCACGTAGACCTATTCAATCCCTCAGTGCCTTTTCCGGCCCCCTACCCCGTTGATTTGAGTGGTCTTTCGATCCCCCTGCATCTGTTATATGACTCGGCTCCGGATTGGATTTATCGGAACACGGGTATGTATCTCGTTCCCGCCGGAAGGACCGCATGTCAATGACAATGACAGTTCAAACGGCAAACTGGTGGTCCAAGCGTAAGTTCGGCTGTATCTCGCTCGCGATATCTTTGGCGGAGACGTTCATCGTATACGGTGGAGTGCTTCTTGTTCAGACATCGAAACAGCCGCATGCTCCTCCCTTAATTGTCAGCGTGGCCAGTACTGCTTGGCTGCTGGGCGGACTCGGTTCGCTCGGATTCGCGGTTGCTGGCTTAGTTGCCGATTCTCATCGAATGATGGCGTTTATCGCACTGATTCTGACGATAGTAACTTTCGTAGTTTGCGGATTACAAATGCTGGTGTGAGCGAGTTCCTTCGACCGCGTTAGTCTGGGACGAGTTTCTCCCTTAGGGCGGGTGGCCCAGGCTTTGATCTCGCTGGCATTACCAGCGCAGTGGGTGCCCCGTCCTTCGCGTTCTTTGCGAAGGCGGGAGTCGGGAATGCTGCGCTTGGGTCGAGTTCTCTACAGTCCGATTGGTAAACTAGGAGTGATGAACGGCCAGGCCGCCATGACGATCCGCATCCCGCTGCCCGGCGGCAGCACGGCCGAGCTTCTCGGAGCCACCGGCAGCAATACTCATCTGCTGCATTCGGATTGGCTGGGCAGCGCGCGCATCTCCGCCGACTGGGATCGTCAACTGGTTTACGACACCGCCTACGCTCCCTACGGCGAAAGTTACGACGGCACTTCCAACGACCAGAATTTCACCGGCCAGAGCCAGGACACGCTCTCTGGCCTGTACGACTTCCTCTACCGCGAGCACAGCCCGGTGCGGGGGCGGTGGATTTCGCCTGACCCTTCAGGAATGGCGGCTGTCGATCCCAGCAATCCGCAGTCCTGGAACAGATATGCGTATGTGATGAACGATCCACTCAGCTACACCGATCCGATCGGACTGGACTACTGCGCAGACGTCAATGGAAACGCGGTTCCCGATGACCAGGGTGGAGACAACAACGTCAACTGCACAAAGGTGGACGGGGCATGGATGGTCCAGGTCGCTCCCAGCAATGTCGTGAATGTGGCTGGGCAGCAAGGGACGCTGCTCCAGTTCTTAACCACAACCGTGCCA
Source organism: Acidobacteriaceae bacterium (assembly GCA_003131585.1). Taxonomy (GTDB): domain Bacteria; phylum Acidobacteriota; class Terriglobia; order Terriglobales; family Acidobacteriaceae; genus Sulfotelmatobacter. The sequence goes on along the minus strand of PKVW01000010.1, from coordinate 48,473 downwards.
ATCTATGTTCCTAATGACGTTCCTTTGAACCCCACTGCGCAACTCTACATCACCGCAATCGCGAAGGCCGCGCCGACTGTGTGCGGTGGCGGTGCGTTTGTTTTCGCTGGCCGTGAGGTTAGCGGCGGTCCGGTGCATGCATTCGCGGGAGCAATAACCACATTCGATAGCCAAGGCGGAACAACCACAGGGGCCTTATTCGAGGCCGGTGGTGGGGAGGGTCTGGAGGGCGGCGGCGGACGAGAAGTAGTACCAAATGGAAGTGGAAGCCTCGGCAGCGAGGACCTCCTATTTGGAGGGTTCGGAGTAAATACCCCGATTGCCTCCGCTTCCGCAGGTGTTGTCGGGTTTACCTCAGGGGCCGGTCTTTACGCCCAGGGATCCCTCTTCGGCAGGGCGGCGGGCGGCGGAATTTACGCGAACGTCACCACGAATGGGGGGTGCCAAAAAAAGTGATGACTACTCTTGGACCAGGTTCCAGTGCTGCCAACGGAGGCCAAGGAAATCCATGGTTTGCAATCGCCGTTGGTGGCGTGGTCTTAGTCACGGCTTGGACGAAATATCTGAAGGGAGAGTTGCGGCAGGGCACACACCTTGGAATTCTTTTGGGCATAAGCGCGATTTGCACTCTCTTCATCGCGACAGGGCTATGGGAATTGCTCCATTGACGGGTTTTCGAGATCACGCCGGCAGCACGGCCGAGCTTCTTGGGGCCACCGGCAGCAACACTCACATTTTGCATTCGGATTGGCTGGGGGGGCTGGCCCACGCTTGCAGTGCCCCCGAAGAGGCTGCCCCATCCTTTCGCGTTCTGTGCGAAAGGGTGGGCACTATGCTGCCGGCAGGCTCCAGTTTCGACTACGCCATCGTCGGCGACGTACCGTATAAAGTACAGAACACGACTGTCAAGTCTACTTTCGTAGTCATTCGGCGTCCTCGAAAGTAGACATTTCTTCCACAGCCTAACCGGTTGTATCCATTGGTCCGCCCGAAAGCCCCCACGAGAAATCAACAACTTACGCCGCCGATTTTCGTCCTTTTAAAATGTTCCCAGGGGAACATTAGAGCACTGACTCCCTTTCGGCAGAGGCTTTTCCGCCGCTCCTTCGGGCTTCCTAGGATCCCCGCGCCGGCAGCGCAGCAACGGGTTTATAATCCCGAGAGCGGTACCTTATGCAGACTGATCAAATCAAAAAGAAACTTCAGGAAGAAGTCGACGCGCTCGAGCACGAACTGGTTCACGAGCTGCCCAAAGAGATCAAGCGGGCCGCGGCTCTCGGAGACCTCAGCGAGAACGCCGAGTATCACATGGCCAAGCAGCGCCAGGAGTTCGTCAAAGCGCGCTTCCGTCAGCTCGGCAAGCGCCTCGCCGACTTGTCCCTGACCAACATGAACAACATCCCCAAGGACAAAGTGGGGCTCGGTTCCACCGTCAAGGTCTTCGACAGCACTAAGAATGAGGAGAAGGAATACAAGCTGGTGACCAGCGAAGAGTCGGACGTCGCCACCGGCAGAATCTCAACCACGTCTCCCATCGGCCGCGCGCTGTTGAATAAAAAAGTAGGCGACGAGGCCACCGTGATCACGCCTAACGGCAAGCGTGAGCTGGAAATTCTAGCCCTGACCACGATTCACGACGAGGCGGAGCCCGAAAAGGCGGGCGCTTAGTGGCCGAGTCGCACAATAGAAGCCCCAATAGAAGCTGGACCAATCTAAGTTGGACGAGCGCGTTCGGACGCGCTTGCGGCGTGCTGCTCGATACCATCGTGCGCTGGCTGGCGCTGTCGCGCATCAATCCCAACGTGCTGACCTTCATGGGACTTGTAGTGAACACCTGGGCCGCGATTCTGTTCGGCTCTGCTACAGCTCTCACGCAGCGGCGTATGTTTTTTTACGCCGGCCTGGTCATTATCTTCTCCGGTTTTTTCGATTTGGTGGATGGCCAGGTCGCGCGCGCCACGAACCGGGTCACGCGCTTTGGAGCGTTCTTCGATTCGGTAGTCGATCGCTACAGTGACGCGTCGCAATTTCTTGGGCTGCTGGTCTTCTATGCGCGCGGCGACCGCTTCTTCTATGTGGTGCTGACTGCGTTCGTGATGGTGAGCGCCATCATGGTGAGCTACACGCGGGCGCGCGCCGAGTCGCTGATTGGATCGTGCCGCGTGGGATTTATGGAGCGTCCGGAGCGGCTGGTGCTGGTAATCATCGGCGCGCTTTTCAACCGCATGGCGCCGGTGCTGTGGGTGATCGCAGTGCTGTCGACCATCACCGTGATCCACCGCATGCGCTACACCTGGACCCGCACCCAGGATGCCCCGAACACCGCGGCCAAGGCGGGACAGGCGGCGTAAAATAAACTTGTGGCGGAAAGCCGCCCTCGCCCGCGCACCCTTCCCCCGCAATTCTAACTATCGAATACCCCCTCCCCCTCCCTCTATTAGAATCATCACGTTAGCAGGGAATTCCCCGCAAAATCGGGAGCCTAAGGAACTTAGGAGCAAATTCCGGATTCTAAAGAACTTGGCTGCGTCAGGATCAGACGACCGGCACTGCGTGTGCCCGTGTCTAGGATTAAAAAAAATGATTGTGGAAGGCAAGGTTAGATGTCACATGCGGGCTATGAATTGATCTTACTCGGTTACCTCGGTACTGTCTTAAATTTAAGACAGCACCGTTACCTCGTCCGGCTTGACGGGCACGTCGCCTTCCAATTCTTCTGAGACCACCTTTGAAATGCTACTGTACCTCTCCAGAAAGTCATCGACGACTTTTCGCTCTTCTTTGTCCAATCCGTACATTTCGAAGACGAGATCGTTCAGTTTTTCCTCAGCGGAAGTTACCTTACTGCTCAGGTCGGCTAGATTAGCCTGCAGGCCCGCCAGCAATTCCAAAAGCTTCTTGCCCCCTGCAACGGTAACTGGGAGCCGCCAGTTGAGTACGGTTTTTGTGCTTATATTTTGCGTCCTATGATTCCGTAGTGCCTTCGCCAGACACTCCGCGTGTTCTCTCACGTCGAACTCAAATGGAGCTTGGGTGCCGTAATGCACCTCGAATCCGTAGAGCGCAGCCGCTACTCGAATATCCTCTGGAATGATCTTCAGATTCTCTGACTGCGGCTGCTTACTGCAGAGTCGCTTGACCGTATCGAGTTCGTATCTGGAGAGCTCGGCGGTGAACCCCTCAGGGAAGGCTGCCAGTTTGTACAATAGACGAAGTTTTGCACGGGACAAGTCGGAAATTTCTGCCGCTAATTCGCCGAGCTTCTTTGCCTCGCGCGACTCGCTTGCCAACAGAGGCTTGCAGATCGGCAGATCTCTGAGGAACTGATCGGCGTAAGAGTAGAAGCGCCCACCGTAGACTGAGCTAATCTCTTTGACGATAAAGTCCGCCACCTTCGAACTCAAGAAGCCCTGCAGGGCGCGGTGGTTCACCGTTTCGATAGGGACAACTCCATAAACGCCGCCACCTTTGCCTCCCGCCTGAAAGACAAATTTGCCCTCGGGGTCATAAGCGACCGAGTTGTAGCGAGAGAGCAGTTGCAGCATCAGCTTGGGGCGGAAATAGTAATCGAGACCTCGAGGATAGGTTGCTCCATACCAGCCGTATCCTTCCGCCCTATCCCTCGCGTATTTGTCGTGTTCGCGGGCGCGCAGCACTGTTTCATGGTTGCGCAGGTACTTCCAAGCTTTGGGGAATCGTTCCTCTATGGTCGTGATCGCGTCCGGGTGGGCAAAGTTGAATTTGCCGATGTTCTCTCTGCTAGGAATCAAGTTCCAGCCTTTAGTCACCGAAATCTCGTCATAAAGGGTTTGCTTCTTCTGATAGATGTCATAAGGGAACATGACCCATGCTTTCTTCCAATCGACGAGCCAGCGCCCAACGTCTTTGCCGAAAAGGAAGGGCCGCAGCGCTTCCTTCTCGATCTCAACAGGATTTTTCCCGCAACCACAGTGTTTGGGCTCGTGACGGGGCGCGAGTTTAAGAATTGGTCCACAATCCTCCAGTTCGTCGAAGACCAAGACCGCGTCTGCGCTTGTCTGATAACCTGCGAATCCCCCACTGGCACTGACCGTCAGCTCGGACAGGCTCTTACCTGCACAGCCTCGAAGACGCTCAAATGTCTCCCGCTCGTCGGTCGGCATTAGCCACCAGCCCTGTGCTTTGAGCTGACTTCGCGGAAAACTGAAAACTTCAGCCGCATTACTACGCAGGACGTGACTGTCCCCAACTTGTTTTCGGAGATTCTTGAACTGTTTCAGAAGCTCCGCGAGAGGAGTTTCACTGGAAAATACCCGAGCCGCCTCCATCTCACCAGTGGATCCGGTTTCCCGCCTCCCAATCAAAATTGCGGGGTAGTTGAGCGCTCCCTCGAAGACGCGAGTGTCGCGAAAGTCAATCAGCAAGTCCACCTTGAGGCCTTTCGGCAGCTCTTCGCGGAGTTTTCCGCCGTAGTCAGCATTCAGAAAACGGTCAGAAGTGATGAACCCGAGACGACCGCCCTCTGTGAGCCAGCCTTCTTGTCCTGCCGCCTGGATAGTCCGCTCAAAAAATGGGATGTACACATCGTAGTTGCGTTCTGCCCACTCGTATCTTCCTTCCCAATACTCCTTCACATGGTCAGGAATCTTCTGAATACGGACGTAGGGCGGATTGCCGACTACGTAGTCGTATTGCATGTCCTGCTTGAGCGAGACAGCAAGGACCAAGTCCTCAATCGTTTTGAGAAAGCGGCCGTCGTTGTATTTTCCTTTCAGGGTGTCCACGGTGGAGTTGAGGCTATCCAACACGTCGGTCAGGTAAGTTGCAAGATCGCCGGCCCGGCTTCCAAATCGGCCTTTTAAGAGCGTGGCCAAGCTGTGCCGTTTATCCCGGGCGGCCTGGAACACGAAACTGAGCGCGGCAACATAGTCCTCGAGGTTGCCCACCAGGCCTTGCTTGCGTGCGTCAGCGAAGCGAGGCACGCGGACCTGCATTTTCACGAACCGTTTCTTGGACTCCGTGATCGGCAAATAGACACTGACGTCTAGGGTTCGCTCTTCGAATTGCAGGTTGATGGTCAGCGCGTCTTTCTTCTTTGAATTACGCTCGACTTCCTTCTCTTCCAGACGCAGGGAGTCTGTGCGAAATACGGGCAAGCGCAAGATGCGGAATTCGGGGTTGTGAAAGACGGCCTCCGCATACAGCGGCAGAATGAGAGCCGCGTAGTTGACTTGCGACATCAAGACGGCAAAGGGATTAATATCGAAGCCCACCAAGCGCAGACCCTCAGTCAGATCCCGCAGCAGAGACTCTTTGTCTTGGCCTTTGTGCCTGGCAAGATAGCGCTTTAGCGCAGCCACCAGGAAAGAGCCCGAACCGCAAGAAGGATCGAGCAGACGTTCTCCGCGCTGCCCCTTATAGCCACACTCATCCAGGATGAACTCGATGACCTCGCTTGGGGTGTAAAACTCGCCTAAGGCCTTGCGCGTGTCTCGGTCGAAATACTGTTGGTACAACTCCCCGAGCAAGTCGCCGGAAAGATCAGCGAAGTCAAACTGCACGATGGTTAGGACAGCCTCACCGATGGCTAAGCAGAGGAGTCGGTTATCCAGCGTCTTGGTTTCAAACCACCAATCGAAAATGTCTTGCGAGAAAATGGAATGGAAGAGCGTCTCGCCTGCCCTCTGAAACGATCGCCCGATGACCTCCAAGTGGTTCTCCGCTTTAAGCCGGTTGCGCGTTGAAAGTTCGCTATAACTTTCCTGAAGGCGCGGCAAAAACCGGACGCCGGGAAACCGCTGATCGTCAGCGGCTTTGGCTAGGATTAAGCGAGACACGATCGTATAGGCGGTTTCAAGGGCAAAGGAAAAGCGGGCAATCTCCTCGGCTGTGCTCATGAGCAGGAAGTCCCGCCAACTGCGGGGCGTGTCCTGCAATTTCAGTTCGCGCGCATAAGTCTTCAGCCAAAATTCATAGGATCCCCGAGTGAATCCGGACGAATCGATGGTCTGCGGCAGGATTTCCTTGAGCTTAAGCACTAAGCGTCCGAAGACGGACTCGGGCCGCAGCTGAAAAACCTGAAAAAATATCTTGGCTGGCTCCGACTCGCTGTCTGAGATCAGCAACGATCCCTGGCGATTTTCTTTCAACCATTCGAGCACGCTCTGCAGCGATTCGAGATCAACCCGGCGCTTGCGAACGGCGTCCTCAAGTTTTCGAGCCTCGGCTTCTGTGACCTCGGTCAGGCGAAAGCCAAACTGCCTCGCGAAGTCCCCATTTACCCTAAAATACAAAACCAGGTCGACGCCATCGGTGAGAACGCCAACAGTCGCGGAGTGAGGGCGAACATACTTCTCCAGGAGATCGTCGGCATAGCTCTCTAGCGGCTTATCAAGGTTCGGCTTCTTGAATTCGATTACGGTACGGATTCGCCCGCCAAATCCCAAAAGGGCTGCGTCGTAGCGCTTTTGCGACCGCGAGCGCTGCGCGAGGATATCTCTTCCAATGCCCTCGTAACCCAGCTCGAAAAAAAAATCGTGTTGTTGAAAAAGCTTTTCGACCTCCGATTCTGTCGGAGACGAGTTCTCGCAAGCTTTCCCAACATTTTTCAGGAGTTGATGGAATCGATAAGGCATGAATGCGTGCTGCCATTGTAATGCGGCAGGGCCGTCTTCAACTTTCTTATTGCGGCAGAGCAGCGAAAATCCATCTCTTTACGCCGGAAAACAGGAGCCGGAAGCTTTGGCTTTGCTAGACTAAAGCGCGATGCCAACTAATCCTGTTCTTGTGGTTCACGGTGGGGCTTGGGCTATGCCGGATGGCGTGGTAGAGGCGCATTTGCTTGGGGTGAGGAATGCGCTGGGGGCGGGGTGGCGGGTGCTGGAGGCTGGGGGCGGGGCGCTGGATGCGGTGGAGGAGGCGGTCGTCGTGATGGAAGACGACGAGACGTTTGACGCCGGGCGGGGAAGTTTTTTGAATCGCGACGGGCGGGTGCAGATGGATGCGCTGATCATGGACGGGGCGACGTTGCGGGCGGGAGGCGTGGGGTGCGTGGAGCGGGTGCGGAATCCGGTGCGGGCGGCGCGGAAGATTTTGAGCGAGAGTCCGCATGTGTATTTTGTGGGCGAAGGGGCGGAGCGGTTTGCGGCGGAGCATGGCGTGGAGTTGTGCGCGAACGAAGAGTTGGTGATTGCGCGGGAGGTAGAGCGGCTGAGGGAGTATCAGCGGGCGGAGGCGGAAGATCCCACTTCTCGCGCAAAAAACACGCGAGAAATGGGGCACCCCGCTCCCGGGAGCGAAATGTTTGCGCCTACGACTTCGCACGACACGGTGGGCGCGGTGGCGCTGGACCGCGAGGGGAACATTGCGGCGGCGACTTCGACGGGCGGAACGCTGAATAAGGCTCCGGGACGGTTGGGGGATTCGTCCCTGATTGGGTGCGGATGTTATGCGGACAATTTGAGCGCGGCCGTGTCGACTACCGGGTGGGGTGAGCCGATTATGAAGCTGGTGCTGGCGAAGTGGACGGCGGATCGAGTCGCGGCGGGGAACTTGCCGGAGTGGGCGGCGCTGGAGGCGATGAATTATCTGAAGCAGCGATTGAATGGGCATGGCGGGATCATTATGCTGAATGGGCAGGGACAGGTGGGGATCGCGCACAATACGCCGCGCATGGCTTGGGCGTGTAAGACCGCGCACAAGGAAGAGAGCGGAGTGGAACGCGGGGCTGCGTAAAATTTTGGCCACACACTGCTGTCCGCTACGAACCCAGGTTTAATCGGCCTAGTTGAGGACCCTAGTGGAGGAACAACACAGCATTGGCCCTGCATGCACGCGGGCGGGGGCGCCCGCGCCACACAGGCTCACCACACTTTCTCAGAGCCAGCCTTTGGTGCGGGCGATGCGGGAGGCTTCGATGCGGTTGCTGGCGCCCATCTTGCTGATGGCTTCGGAAAGATAGTTGCGCACGGTGCCTTCGGAGAGGCCGAGTTCGGCGGCGATGTCTCCGCTCTGCATGCCCTCGCCGGCGAGGCGCAGAACCTGGCGTTCGCGGTCGGTAAGCGGATCCATCTCGGACCAGGCTTCGGTGGCGAGATCGGGATGGATGACGCGTAGTCCCTGCTGGACGCGGCGCACGGCGTCGGCGAGTTCCTCGGCGCGCATGTCTTTCAACAGGTAGCCCAAGGCTCCGGCTTCCATGGCGCGGCGCAAATATCCGGCGCGGGCGAAGGTGGTGAGGATGATGACGCGGGTCGCGGTGCGGCGGCGCTTGAGTTCGGCGGCGGCATCGAGTCCGGTCATGAGTGGCATTTCGATGTCGGTAATAAGGACGTCGGGCTTGTGCGCGAGGACCGCGTCCAGCGCCTCTTTGCCGTTGCGCACCTGGGCCACGACGGAGATATCGCCTTCGATCTCGAGCAGCGCGGCCAGCGCGCCGAGCACCATGCCCTGATCCTCGGCAAGGACTACGCGAATGGTTTTGCGGCCTTCCTTCGAGGTGGGATTCAATTGGAGCAGCCTTCGGATTTCGGCGTGACTTCCTTGAGCGGGAGGGTGATGGTGAGTCTGGTACCGGCGTGAGAGTCGCGGTGGAGCGTGCCGCCCAACATCTCGACGCGCTCGCGCATGCCGCGCAGCCCGTTGCCCTCGCCCGGGGAGCCTCCGCGGCCGTCGTCTTCGATCTCGAGGCGGCAGGAGCCGTTACGCTGCTCCAGACGCAAACTGCAGGTGCGCGCCTGGGCGTGCCGCACCACGTTGGTGACGGCTTCCCGCACCGCCATCGACAGCACGCCTTCCTGCAATGCGGGCAGTGCGACTCTGGCCGTCTCGCATTTCACGGCGACACCGGCGGTCTCGAGCGTGGATTTGGCTTGCGCGAGTTCGGCCGCCAGTCCCTGGGAGCGGTAGCCACGGATGGCGTCGCGGACTTCCGACAGAGCCTGGCGGGAAATCTGTTCGACCTCGCGGATTTCGTTGCCGGCGCGCTGGGGATCGCGGTCCACGAGTTTTCCGGCGAGTTCGGATTTCAGGATGATCACCGAGAGCGTGTGCCCCAGAACGTCGTGCAGATCGCGGGCGATGCGCTCGCGCTCGGCCACTTTGGCGAGGTGCTCAATTTCGTCGTTGGCCATGCGCAACTTGGCCAGAGCACGGTTGCGCTGGGCAAAATAGATGTTGCTGCCACCGATGACCGCGGACAATCCACCCGCGTAAAAGAGGAACCAGCCCGACAAGTGGAAGATCTGGGTTTCGATCGCAGCCAATACGACGATCCCGGCCATCAGCGCAACCGCCGAGCGCTCGGTTTGCACGCAGAACGGGACGAAGGCCGCGGCAAAGATAAAGAAGGTAGAAGCCCCAGCATTGATGGGCGCGAATACCAGACCGAGGACGACCATGCCGGCAATGTGCCAGAGCGCCCGCGTCCGCTCCAGCCAGAACAAGCCAAAGTAAAGAACCAGGAACAGGGCTGTTGCGAGCGCGGTGAGCGACCACTCTTTTCGGCCCGCATGGCCCAGGACCGGCTGGATGAAAAAGAAGCCCAAGTAGGCGAGCCAAACGTAGGGCGCCCATCCGTGCGCCTTTTCGCGAGGCGAGAGGTTTATGTGACGCTCGAAGGAAGGATCATATTTCGGATGCACCGGTTCGCCTTCGCCGGAATTGTGGCCTTTCGCGGCCATCGATTCACGCTCCTATGGTTGAGGTTTTATCCTTCGCTGGTATCTTTCCACCGTTCTATTGTCCACCCGCGCGTCAATGGAGGCGCGACGGGCCTGGCAGCGGGCGCCGGCGGCCAGCCAGAGGATGATTGCCGCTGGAATCAACGGGCCCAGCCAGCGGGCGCCCCCGTAGATCGCCAGCACGCCAAGAAGCAGGAACGCACCGGTGAAGCAAAGAGATTCATTCGACATTGTGTTCATGATGGCGCCTTTCATTTCCGGGCGTGCGTTGCAAGCCATGCATCTCAGCCGTACAGCTTTCCCTGGTCGCGCTGGAAACCGATGCGGGCCACTCCCAGGCAAATCAGCGTGAAGGCGAGCAGCACTTCCCAGTGCGTCGCCGTTGACTGGCGCCATCCCGCGCCCACGGCTCCCAGCGCCAGTTGCGCCAAGTGATAAGGCGGCAGCGCCAGCGCAACCTGCCGCACGAACTTGGGCAGAAACATGTAGGGCACCCACAAGCCGCTGCAGAACGACATGGGCAGGTAAATGAGGTTGATGGCGGCAGGCGCGGAGTTGGGTCCGACGAAGTAACCGATGGCTAATCCCATGGCGGAAAAAGGCAGCGATCCAGCGAGGAGCGTTCCGAGCAGCTTTGCCATTTCCGCGAGCGGCAAACGCACTCCGCCGAAAGCGATGCCCAACACCAATAACAGCAAAACGACGATGGCGCTGAAGATCATGCTCAGAATAATCTTTGCCGTGAAGTAGGCGAACGGGGGCATGGGGCTGGCGCGCTTCACCTGCAGCCATCCCAGGCCGCGGTCGGCGGCAAGCCCGGATGCGGTGCCGAACAGCGAAGCACCCATCACTCCGAACGTGCCGTAGGTTGCGATCAAATAGGTTGGAACGTGGGTGCCCCCGATGGATTCCTTGGCATTCAACACCAGGCCGAACAGCACGTAGAACATCAACGGAAAACTGATCACCGACGCCGTATATACGCGCAAGCGAAGATTCTTCAGAAACTCATACTTCGCTTCCTTGAAATAGATGGCGGCGGTGTGGCTTGGGGAGCGTTCAATCTGGGTGTTACTCAGAACCGCTGCGGCAGTACTCATGATCGTTTCCTCGTTTCATCCGCACATATTCGCGCGTAGAACATAGAACCATGGCGGGTCAGTTCTGGCCATTTGCGCTTTCGCCGTTGTCGTGAGTGAGAGCCAGAAATGCCTCTTCCAGCCCCGCGCTGGCGATTTCCAGCCCCGAGAGTGAAGCGTCACGCGCCAGCAATGCGCGCACGACAGGCTCCGCTTCGGCGGCATGGATCTCAACCGCCTCGCGGTCTTGCCTGGCATCGGTAACCCCCGGAATTTGAAGCAAGCTCGCCACGCTGAGCGTGGTGACGCAGCGGATGAGCTTGCCGCCGGTCTGCGCCTTTATCTCTGCCGGCGCACCTTCCGCGATGATCTCGCCATGATTGATTACGGCGACGCGGTCGGCGAGAGCGTCGGCCTCCTGCAGATAGTGCGTGGTAAGCAGGACGGTCTTTCCGCGCTCGACCAAGCGGCGAATTTCCTCCCAGAGCGCGCGGCGGGCTTCGACATCAAGTCCCACGGTGGGCTCGTCGAGAAACAGGAGGTCGGGATCGCCGCAGATGGCCAGGGCAAACAGCGTTCGTTGTCTCTGACCTCCGGAAAGATCGCCGAACTTGCGGTCGCGCAGTTTTTCCAGGCCGGCCGCTGCCAGCACTTCCTCGAGCGCCAACGGCTTTGGGTAATAGCTGGAAAATAGATCGATGTGCTCGCGCACGCGCAGAGTCTCCGGAACCCGGCCTACCTGGAGCATGGCGCCGGCGCGCATGCGATTCTGCGGATTGGTGGGATCTCCGCCAAACACTCGGGCCTTGCCGGAATGGGGCTGCATCAGCCCCAGTAACAGCTTGACCGCCGTTGTCTTTCCCGCCCCGTTGGGGCCGAGCAGCGCGACGACCTGCCCCGCGCGCACGGTAAAATTCACATTATGCAGGGCGCGGATTTCTCCATAGTTCTTGCTGACACCTTCCAGGCTTGCCACCACATTGCCCGAGCTTGCGCGTTGCCTGCCGGACGTTTCTTCCAGAGTCGCGATCATAGGGGCCTTCTCTGCCTTCGCCTGACTTTTTCCGGGTCATCTACGATCTGTCCCGATCTGCCCCGGTGAGTGCATCATCGCGGAGTGGCGGGCAGAGCGCCAGTGCCGTTCATCACCCCGGCGGCGTGACAAATGTCATCACCGAGAAGAATGCCTCTGGGCTGAGAAGACTGGATGAGGGCCTAATAAGGAGCAGATTTCGGAATGCAACCATGCAGACCGCGAGCGCGGTTTCTGCGATTTTCTATGGGACCTGTTACGAAATCCGAACAACGAAGCTGAGCCCATGCGGGAGGGACCGGCAGATCGAGAGCTAGCTTGCGAACGCGATATCGGCGCTTCCCTAGGCTGGACGCGGAACAGCGCTTGTTCTGAAATCGTAACAGCCGAGCGCCGCCGAGAAATTAGCAGGAATCATGACGGAAGAACAGCACATCCTGCTATGATGTCGAGCACTTCCCTGGAGGGGTGTCATGCTCCCAGCTGGCAAGAGCCTTCGTACGCTGCGAGAGAAACTCGGGTTGACCATGCGCGACATCGAGACTTCCAGCGCGCGCATGGCCGAAAAATATCGCAACGAGGAATTCTCTATTCCTCCCAGCCGTTTGTCCGACATTGAGACCAAGGGCGTTTTACCCAGTATTTTCCGGCTTTATACCCTGGCGGTGATTTACCGGCGCGATCTGCGGGAGCTGCTCACCTGGTACGGCGTCGACTTGAACAACATGGCGGCGGACCTCGGTCTCATTTCTCCACCGCGATCGCATGTCTCCGAAGCTCTCTCCGGATTATCCTCCGTGCAAATGCCCATCCGCATGGATCCTGGCTTCGATCAGCAACGCACCGCCAATTTGGGACGCATGGTGGAACAGTGGGGATTGGTGCCTTTATCCTACCTAGCCCAATTCGCCCACAGCGATTTCACCTACGGCTACATCGGCTACCAGGATTTCACCATGTATCCGATTCTTCCGCCCGGCAGCTTCATCCAGGTCGACGAAGCCAAGAATAAGGTGGTGGAGGGTTTGTGGCGTTGCGAGTACGAACGCCCCATCTACTTTGTGGAAACCCGCGACGGACACACTTGCTGCTGGTGCAGCATGCGCCGCGATGACGTGATCTTACAGCCGCATCCCTTGTCGCCGGTCCCGGTGCGAGTGCTGCGCCATCCCCAGGAAGCCGAGATCATCGGCCAGGTAGTGGGGATCGCTATGAAGCTGACGGAGTGGCAGGCTTTTGGTTCTGCTCCAGGTTCGAAAGCGCCACCAGCACTGAATTAAGATGACTGGCGGAGACCGCGTCCTGAGGTAAAGGGAGCAGTTCGCCGAACTGTTCGCGCATGTCTTCGACGTAAGCTCCCGCGGTTTTCTTGCTGTCCTGGCTCGACTCGCGCAAATCTTCCACCAGGTCCGCTATCGGCGTCCGAAGCACAGCTGACAACACCTGGGTGTGAGCCGCTTTCAGTGCGCGGTCTGACGACTCCTCCCCATGCACCAGCGACATGCCCCAGTGCCGGTAGCCGCCTTCGCGGCGCAGAGAGCCTAGATAAGCCAGTTTCGCCAGAAGTCCTGAAATGGCGGCCAGCGTGGTTTCTCGAAGATCTTGCAAAGCGGATTTCAGCGTCATTTTGTTGTTACGAATTCCGAACAAGCTAAAGACCTGGGGTGATCTTTCCGCCAAGCCAAGGCCATGAAAGTATCACGGTTCGATTTTCTAAACAAGGAGAAAACAACCGTGAAACGAATGCTACTTGTTGTTGCCGCAGCCCTGTTGTTCCTCAACACTTTGGTAGTTCCAACGGTCGCCCATGCGGACGGGATGGGCGGCAACACGTGCACAGGTGGCTGCAAACCGTAGTCTTACGGTCGCATTACGAAAAACGAACACGATTAGCGTGAATCTTGCCGCCTGCAGCAAGTCGCGGTATAGTGCTCAACTACGTCATGCTGCAGCCGCACTCATTTCTCTGGCACTATCTCTGGCTCGGGCCGCACCTTCTGCAGGCAGCGCTCGCCATACTGCTCTGGCGGCGCGGACTTCATAAGCTCTTTCCGGTTTTCTTTGCTTACGCAATCTTCGAAGCAATTGAGGAATTCACGCTTTACGGGATGGACATTCTCCCCTCGGTTACCGTGAGGACGTGGTGGCTGGCGTTCTACGCCGGCTTGATCGTTGAAGGAGCCCTCAAGCTCGGAGTGATTGGGGAATTGTTTTCTCATCTGCTCAGCCACCGGGCGACCCTCGCCAAGGTGGGTAGCCGGCTGATTAGCGGCTCCGGTGCCGCTCTCGTGTTGATTGCCGTTCTAGCTGCGGCCTATGTCCAGATGGAACCTTGGCAATACATTTGGACTTACCGCTCCCATATTCTCCTGCAGAGCATTTACGTGGTCGAGGGTGGGCTGATTCTGTTCTTATTTCTGTTCGCCGCACACTTTAAGTTGACCTGGAATCATCGAGCCTTCGGAATTGCCATGGGATTTGGCATCTTGTTTTGCGAGCACATGGGTACTTGGGCTGTTATAGCGAGCGGACGCTGGATTGACGGTGGCCACCTTGTCGATTTCCTGAACAACTCCACCTATCATCTCTGCGTCCTAATTTGGTTTTACTACCTTCTTGTCCCCCAGAAGAGTGCCACTCAGTCTGCGGTTTCGTTGCCCGAGAATAATCTGGCAATCTGGAACCGGGAACTGGAGCGTCTGCTACAACCATGAATCTGGCCATTGTCATCGTCATCGCCGCCGTACTTGCGCTGGGCATTATTTTGCGCCTGGCTGTATCGCAAAGCCTGCAAGCTTCCAGGGGCAGCGCCGGGTTGGCCGTCGCGATCCGCCCGATCGACCTCGAAGCGTTCCGCAATTTGATTAATCCTGCCGAGGACGACTACCTGCGGCGCCGCTTGCCGCCGGCTCAGTTCCGCTTGGTCCGTCGTGAGCGCTTGCGCGCTATGGCCGCCTATGTCCAGGTAGCGGGACGAAACGCCACTGCGCTGGTGCGCGTGGGCGAAGCCGCCCTCGCCAGCGGCGACGCGCGCATTGCTGGAGCCGCGCAGCAACTGGTGAACGACGCGCTGCTGCTCCGCCGCAACACCACCGTGGCGCTGGCGCGGATTTACCTGGCATTGGCCTGGCCCAACTCCGGGTTCGCCGCCGTGCGGGTGGTGGACCGTTACGAACAACTGAGCGGTGCAGCCATGCTGCTGGGCCGATTGCAGAATCCCGCCGTCCCGGTTCGTCTGTCCGCGCTACCCTAGGTGTGACGTGGATGACGGACCCTGCGGCGGTGTCTTTGCCTTGTCCTCTCCCGGCGTCGCCGTGCCTCATTTGAAACGGGCTGGCTTGCGCATTACCCTGATCATTCCTGCCTTGATCATCCCTGTCTTGATCATTCCCACCTTGTTTTCGTTACCCGTTCTGGTGTAAAAACCAGCGGGAACGTGCCAACCCCCGGAATCGTGTGCGTATTTCGGCCAACCGCCATTGGAGTTG
This sequence comes from Acidobacteriaceae bacterium, assembly GCA_003131585.1. Taxonomy (GTDB): domain Bacteria; phylum Acidobacteriota; class Terriglobia; order Terriglobales; family Acidobacteriaceae; genus Sulfotelmatobacter. Next base: position 33,214 of record PKVW01000010.1, on the reverse strand, counting down.
TTTCTGCCGCCACTTTCGAGTGGGCGGACTCAAGGGAGACTCTATGATCTGCAGCACAAAGATCCTCGGTACAACGATCCGAAGTACAAAGATCCGCAACGTGAAAACTTTCTCGATCTCACTGTTCGTCCTGTTGCTTTCCTCCATCGCCTTCGGGCAAGGCGGCGCCGCAACGGGCGACCTGCACGTAACCGTGAAGGATCCCAAGGGCAGCCTTGTGACCAACGCCACGGTCACCGTAGGCGATGTTGCCAAGGGTCTGGAACGCACCGCAACCGGCGACGGCCAGGGCGGCTACAGCGCTCGGCTGCTGCCGCCGGGCACCTATACCGTCACTGTGGAGGCGCCGGGCTTCGGCAAGGCCGAAGCCAAGGATGTGAGCATCACCGTCGGCGGACTGGTGGAGCTTCCGGTCGCGCTGGCGATCGCCGCGGGAAGGGAAGTGGTGGAGGTCAGTTCTCAAGCGGAATTGGTAGAGACCTCGCGCACCTCGACCACGGATACGATTGGGCAGCGCCGCATCGACAATCTGCCGATCAACGGCCGCAACTACATCAATTTCACGCTGACGGATTCTCAGGTGGTCCGCGACAACGCGCCGAACACTGGCGCCGCTCCCACTTCCGGCCTCAACATCAGCGGGCAGCGCGGGCGCTCGAACCTGGTGAACGTGGATGGCGCCGACGCCACCGACAACTCTGTGAACGGTGTACGCTCCACCGTTTCCCAGGAAGCCGTGCAGGAATTCCAGATCATCACCAACAATTACAGCGCGGAATATGGCCGCGCCGCCGGCGGAGTGGTCAACATCATCACGCGCTCGGGATCGAATGATTTTCACGGCGACGTCTACGGCTATTTACGGAACCGCAATTTTCAGGCGGTGAACCCGTTCGCGGTCTGCCCCAATCCCCCGTGTTCCAAGCCAGCCTACACGCGGGTACAGGCAGGCGCCGCCTTCGGCGGTCCGATCAAGAAGGACAAGACTTATTACTATTTTTCTTACGAGATTACCCGGCGGCACGAGACCGGATTCTCCAGCATTGGCACGGGAGCGACACCCTTCGATTTGGTGCCTTTCAACACCGGCACCGACATCGGCAGCGGCCCCGGGGGAGCGGGTGCCGGTACGTTTCCTCTTCACTTTGGGACGATCATGGTGGACAAACTAACCCAGGCTCCGTTTCTCCAGAACCTGAGCGCTGGGCAAGAAGGCGCCTACGCCGCTGCTTTGCCGGGCTATGTCGCGGCCCTCGGGGCGTCCTCCGGCATGGCGGTGAACGGTGTATGGCCAGTGGGCATGGGAGGGTTGCCCGGCTTTTTCTCGAGTTGCCAGGCTCCGCCGTGTCCCGTAACCCCCGCCTATCAGAGTCTGGCATCGCAAGAGGGCAACTTTCCGGTGTTCGAAGGAACCAGTCTCTACTCGTTGCGTCTTGATCACAACATCAACCCAAACAATCGCCTGACGCTGCGCGCCAATGTAAGTCCGAGCACTGTTACCGGAATCGAGGTCAACGGCGAAAACCAGGTATTTGGGCAGAACGCCTATTCGCGAACGTCCGAGCAGACCTATCGCGATGTCGCCGGCGTGTTTCAGGACACGTGGACCATCGGTAACAACCGGGTCAATGAGTTCCGCTTCCAATATGCCCGCCGGGGCCTCTCGTATTTCTACAACACAGCGACACCGGATGGCTCCGACATAGGAGTAGACGTCACGGGCGTGGCCTACTTTGGCCGGGAACCCTACTCCTACATTCAGCGCACCGAACAACGCTACCAATTCACTGACAACTTCTCCTGGACCAAGGGCCGTCACAACACCAAGTTCGGCGTGGACTTCAATTACATCCCGCTGAAGGCCACCTTCACCGTTAACTATGGCGGCGTGTACAGCTTCTCTCCGCTCTCAGCCGGGGTCCCCGGCCTTCCCGGTTTCACTTCCGTTCAGGCCTATGGTCTGGGAATCCCGGAAGCTTCCACTCAAGGCATCGGCAATCCGAAAGATTCGTTCACGAACAAGGCCCTCGGCGTGTTCTGGCAAGACTCGTGGAGAATGAGCCCAAACCTCACGCTGAACTACGGGGTTCGTTACGACGTGGAGGTCCCGCCGCAACTGAAGGCGCCCACTGGATTGGCTCTGGCCGGGTACAATGCGCTCGGCTTGCAGAAAGGAATTCAGACCGACACCAACAACTTCCAGCCTCGCATCGGCGTGGCTTGGGATCCGAAGGGCGACGGCAAGACGGTGGTCCGCGCCTCCTATGGAATGTTCTACGATCACCCGCTGCTCGGCCTCTACTTTCTGGGCGATGCCTCCGATGGCTCCAGCAGCGGCCAGTTGTTGTTCTTCGGAACCGCGAACCCCTGTGGCACCCCCGGTTCCACCCCGGACGATCCGCTGGACATTACCTCCACCAATCTCTTCCAGGGCATTTTAGGAAACGCCGGTTGCCTGCCTCCGGGACTGGCGGCGGCACTGGGCTACCAGAGCACCTCTACACCGTCGTCGGCTTGCGCAGGTGAGACCAATCCGCAACGCTTCGACCCATGTTTCCCTAATTCGCCGTTCCTCAACCAGGGCTATTTGTCGCCTACCACGGGATTCCCTCTCATTCAGCAGCCGTATGGATACCCGCAGGCCAAGAACTTCGTCTACGCCTATGCCCAACAAGCCAATTTCTCCGTAGAGCGCGATTTCGGCGGCGGCTTCTCTCTGAACCTGGCCTATAACTTCAACGGCGGACGCCACTTGAATCGGCCTATTAATGCCAATCCCGTGCGGGGTGACCTGCTGGTGCAAAATTGGCAGGCCGCGATAGCCGCCGGCGCCGCAACACCCACGACGAATCCACTTTCCGTAGCCAGTTGCGGAGTGAACCCGATCCCGGGATCGAAGCTTCCGTTCTTCGTTCCCTCCGCGCTGGTCAGCTTTTTCCGCCCCTCGGGGCTCAATCCCTCCCTGGCCGGCGGCCCGTTCACTCCCTGCGTTCCTTTAGCGCTGGCCGATCTGCAGGCCACAGGGCTCAATGCCGGTTGCAACCCCGCGGTGTCCGGACTAACCAACTGCATCCCCTTTAGCGACATGGATGCCAACTACTCGAACGGGAGCTCCGTTTATCATGGCTTCAGCGCCAACCTGCGCAAGCGCTTCAACCGCCACTACGAATTTCTGGCGTCCTATACCTGGTCACACGCCATTGACGATTCCACCGACCTGGAAGCGCCGCTCGCGCCCCAGGATAGTTTCTATCCGGCGTTGGAAAGATCCAACTCGCTTTTTGACCAGCGCCATCGCTTCGTATTCAGCGCGGTTTACCAGAGCGGCCATTTGGCCGGCAGCGGTTTTGCCAGCAGGTTTTTCAGCGACTGGACCCTTGCCCCCATCATCGAAGTGGCCTCCGGGCGGCCGTTTAATCTCACCACCGGCGGCAGCGATAACTTTCAGTTCGTCACCAGCGGTGGCCGGCCTAACATCGTGCCGTCCGGCACGCCCACCAACGGATGTGGGTACTCGACATACCCCGCAAAAGTTTCACCCACTGGCTTCTTGCAGGAGCCCTGCTTCGCCGATATAAGCGCAGCTCAGTTGGCTTCTCCCAATGCCCTGCTGTTACTCGACGGCAACATGGGCCGCAACGCCGGCCTCATGCCCTGGATCATTTTCAACGATATGCGCGTTGCCAAGCGCATCTATTTCGGCGAACGCTACAACATGGAACTGATCGCCGATACGTTCAATATCGCGAACCGCTTCAACGTGGCCGCCGTCAACCAGCTTATTAGCAATGCCGGCCAGGCCACCGCCGCGTATGATCCGCGGCAATTTCAGTTTGCCCTGAAGTTCAACTGGTGAGTTTCTGCGCTCGATCGGCGATCGTCTCGATTCCGTGATCTGGATTCCGCGAACCACGGAGACCAGACTCAGTTGTATTGTTGGCGAAGCCCGAAAGCCGCGGCCCGAAGCGCGGGTGTTACACTTTCCCTTCACCCATCCTTGGCGCTTGCCCGGAGTTCGTTCCCCATGTTCCAAGATATGTCTCAGCCCTATACGCCGACGCCGCGGACCCGTCTGATCCGGGAAGCCGATCGCGCCGTGTATGATCGTGAGGCGGTGTACCGCATTCTCGACGAAGGCTTCCTGTGCCACGTCGGCTTCGTCGCCGACGGCCAACCCTTCGTCATTCCCACGTCTTACGGACGCAAAGACGACTGCCTCTATATTCACGGCTCCGCCGCCAGCCGCATGCTGCGAAGCTTGAAAGAAAGCGTCCCCGTCTGCATCACGGTTACGTTGCTTGACGGGCTCGTGCTCGCCCGCTCCATTTTCAATCACTCGATGAATTACCGCTCGGTGGTTGTGCTGGGCAAGGCGACTCTGGTGGATGATCCGGAAGAAAAGATCGAAGCCTTGCGCCTTCTTTCCGAGCACATCCTTCCCGGCCGCTGGGCCGATTCGCGCCAGCCCAACGAACGCGAACTCAAGGCAACGTCTATTCTGCGCCTGCCGATTGAAGAATTTTCAGCCAAGGTCCGCCAAGGACCGGTCGTCGACGATGAAGAGGATTATTCGTTCCCTACGTGGGCGGGAGTGGTGCCGTTGGAAATGAAGACGGGGGAGCCGATCGACGATGCGCGGCTGTTGCCGGGCCAGACCGCGCCGGAATACGCACGGCACTATTCTCGTCGGCGATGAGCTAACTCTCATGCAGGCGTTGGTGAAGTGAGATATCCTCACAGTATCTTGGATAAGACTCACTTCAGCACCCTCAGCAGCAAGGGCAGCCTTACGGTTCCGCAAGAGATTCGCAAGCACCTTGGGCTGAAACCCGGCGACCGCGTCGAGTTTGTCGTAGAGGAGGGCCGTACCGTGATTCGGCCTGCCCCCACGGGAGTCAACCCCTTCGAAAAATTCATTGGAATTGCAGGCCCGTTCCCCGGCGGAGAAGAGGGGATAAAGGCCTGGATCGACGACATGCGAAGCGACAAAGATTACGAATGACGCGGGCCGCGCCGCCTTACGGAATCAACAGCAGCTTTCCTGTCGTCTTCCGTCCTTCCAAATCCCGATGAGCGCGCTGCGCCTCGGCCAGCGGATACACATGCTCGATGCGCAACTTGAGCTTCCCGGCGGTGATCATGCTAAAAACGGCGCTCGATCTAGCAACTAACTCCTCGCGCGTAGCAGTATAGTGCGCCAGCGTGGGGCGGGTCACGTAAAGCGATCCCTTTTGTGACAACGCCACCAGATCAAACGGCGGCACCGCGCCGCTCGACCCGCCAAACAGTACCATCGTTCCGCGCGGCCGCAGAACAGTTAGTCCTTTCTCGAATGTTGTCTTGCCCACCGAGTCGTAAACGACATCCACTCCCTTGCCGCCGGTGAGCCGTTTGGTTTCAGCCTCGAAGTCGGCTTGCGTGTAGAGGATTACTTCATCCGCGCCCGCCCCGCGCGCCAGCTTGGCCTTCTCCTCGGTGGAAACCGTGGCGATTACGCGTGCGCCGATGTTGTGCGCCATCTGCACCAGGAGCAGTCCCACGCCACCGGCCGCGGCATGAATCAGCGCCGTCTCGCCTTTCTTCAACGGATACGTATCGTGCGACAGGTAATGTGCCGTCATGCCTTGCAGCATCGCAGCCGCGGCCTGCTGCTCGCTCACGCTGTGCGGAATCGGTACCAGCCGCTCAGCCGGCACCGCGGCATACTCCGCATAAGAACCCAGCAGCCCAGTCCAAGCCACGAGATCTCCCAACTTCACCTGCTTCGCCTCCGCGCCCACCGCGGTCACCACGCCCGCGCCCTCCTGTCCCAGAACAAACGGCAGCGGGGCTTTGTACCGCCCCTCGCGGAAGTAGACATCAATAAAGTTCACGCCCGAGGCAGCGAGCTTCACCACCGCCTCATTCGGCTTCGGCTGCGGGACCGGCAACTCAACCAACTCCATCGCTTCCGGTCCGCCAGCTTGCTTGACTTGAATGGCTTTCATGCTTGCCTTGGATTCCTCTCTCCGTGGAAAAGATTCGGGTCCGCAATTCCAAGGCCTGGCGTCCCAGGCAAACGGATTTTTCTTCTCTCCCGTTCGATACTCAACAATCGAGAATCATCCCCGGCCTCTGCTACACTTGCACGTCCGCTGCAAGGAGCCCTTCGTTATGGCCGAAAAGAAACCACAGACTTTCGCGAACCACGCGCGCGTTGATCCGCTGTTCCACTTCTTCCTCGTTCCGATTTTCGCGCTTTCCACCGTCGCTGCCATCGTTTTGTTCCTGATGCGCCCCAGTCTGCATTCCGGGTGGCACTTCGTTCTCATTGCCGCAGGAACCGTTGCAATCTTCAAGATTCGCCTGTACGCGCTGCGAGTGCAGGACCGCGTGATTCGCCTGGAAGAGCGGCTGCGGCTGACTTCGCTTTTGCCCGAGCCGTTGCGCTCGCGCATTCCGGAATTGACCGAAGACCAGCTCATCGGGCTGCGCTTCGCCTCGGATGCGGAAGTACCGAAACTGGCCGAGCGGGCGCTCTTGGAAAAGCTGTCACGGGCGGACATCAAAAAGGCGATCCAAACCTGGCGTCCCGACTACTGGCGCGTCTGACCCCGGCTCCATCGAGTGGGCCGGAGGCCGGGAGTCCTCTTTCAAACCTTTGCCCGGCTTCTGCCGTCTGAGCAGTTGAGACTACGGGTAACCATTCGGTCCGGTGCCGAAAGTAACGGCTGGGTTTCCGGTTCGGCGTTGACCCGAGGCCAACCACGGGGTACGATTTTTGATAGAATTCACCGGGCTTTAACACCAGGGAGCAATCCGTATCTCATAGAGAAATATGCGAGTTGCCAAACTCCAAGTGGGGATCGCGACACTTGCCGCCATCGCCCTCGCTGGCTCCTCCTGTCAGACGGCGCAAAAGCCGGTCTCTTTGCTGCCTGCCCGAAGCGCCCCGGCTTTGACATCCGCCGCGCCCGCACCGGCTCCGCAGCACACGCAGCCCGCGCCATTACAGGCTGCCACTCCAAACCAATCGCAGATCGAAGCTCCAGCACCGCCGGAGGAGAAGCCGCAGACTCCAACCACACCACCGGCCTCCGATCCGGCGGGTGATCTCATCGTCCGGGTGGAAAAGGATTATCAGGCAGGATTGGACGCCTACAAGGCAGGCCAGACTGACGCCGCCAAGCAGGATTTCGACAACGCCTTTAACGCGTTGCTGGAAAGCAACCTCGATATCCGCTCCGACGACCGCCTGGAGAATGAATTTGACCGTATCGTGGAAGGCGTCAACCACTTGGATCTGGGTGGTTTAGCGCCCGACTCCGAAGAGCAGAAGTTCGAGCCCGCGCCCATCGACGAAACCAATGGCATCACGCCGGCCGCCGACCCCAAAGTGAGGGCCAAGGCACAGGCTGAGATCAAGTCGACCCACTCCGATCTGCCGCTGATGATGACCGACCAGGTCGCCGGCTACATCAGCTACTTTTCCAATCGTGGACGCGGCACGTTCGAGCGCGCTTTCGCCCGCTCCGGCCGCTACCACGACATGATGGTTTCGATTCTCAAGCAAGAAGGCGTCCCGCAGGATCTGATTTATCTGGCGCAGGCCGAGTCGGGGTTTCATCCTCTGGCCGTTTCTCGCGCCGGCGCTCGCGGCATCTGGCAGTTCATGGGCAGCCGCGCCCGGGGTTATGGCCTGCAGCGCAGCCTGTGGGTGGATGATCGCCAGGATCCCGAAAAGTCCACTCGCGCCGCCGCCCGCCACCTGAAAGATCTCTATGCCCAATTCGGCGACTGGTATCTCGCCATGGCCGCCTATAACTCCGGCCCCGGCACCGTGCAGGCGGCGGTCCGGCGCACCGGTTACGCTGACTTCTGGGAGCTCTACCGCCGCAACGTTCTTCCCAAGGAAACCCGCAACTACGTTCCCATCATCCTGGCCGTCACCATCATGACCAAGAATCTATCGCAGTACGGCTTTGAGGACGTCTCGATGGACGAGCCGGCTGCCTATGACGCCGTAACCATCAGCTATCCCGTAGATCTGCGCCTGGTGGCTGAATGTGTGGACGCGACTCCCGCCCGGCTACAGGAACTGAATCCCAGCCTGCTGCGGCTGACCACGCCCAGAGAAGGCACATTCCAGCTTCACCTGCCTGCCGGGACGAAAGATCAGTATCAGACCGCCATCGCCGCCGTTCCGAACGACATGCGGCTGTGGTGGCGCTACCACAAAGTTCAGCCCGGCGATACGCTGGCTTCGCTGGCGCGTTCCTATCGCATCCCGGCCAAGGCGATTGCCGCCGCAAATCCACTCGATGGCGCAGAACTCGAAGCCGGGGCTAAAGTGATCCTGCCAGTGGCAGCCGGCAAACACCCGCTCGGCGATTCTGCCACTTACGCGCACCGGATCACGCGTTACAAAGTCCACAGGGGAGATACGGTCGAGACCGTAGCCGAGAACTTCGGCCTCCCCGCGCAGATGGTGCGCCGCTGGAACGGCCTGCGCGGCGACAGCCTGCGGGGCAGGAAAGTGCTCGCCCTGCACTTGCCGGTTACGCCCGACAGCGAAGCGGCCTCAACCAAATCCACTAAATCGACCGGGCACAACCGGAAGATCGCGAAAACGGCCACTGCAAAGGTTCCCGCTGACAAGACGGCGAAGAACCTCGACAAAGATACTTCCGGGCAGGCCAGCGTGCTCCGCCACAAGGTGAAAACCGGCGAAACCCTGTACTCAATCGCCACCACCTACAAGACCACCGTCGCAGCCCTCAAGCGCAACAATGGCAACGTGGCCATCCTCCGCCCCGGCATGATCCTGATCGTGCAACCGAGCCAGTAAGCTCCGGCTCAGTTCTCCCAGCGAACTTCGTTTTTCCAAAGCAACAACCAACATTTTCATCCGCGCTTAACCTGTCCGTAACCTCCCGTTCACCCTCGCCTGCTAGTTCTGTTAACAGCTTTTTTAACCCCCTGGAGGAATCCATGAATTTGTCTCGCAGACTACGCGTCGGCGTGCCGCTACTGGCTTTGTTCGTCGCAGCCGCGGCATTCGCTCAAAATCCCGGCAGCAGCCCGATCAAGCATGTGCTGCTCATCAGCATTGACGGCATGCACTCCCTCGACCTTGCCAACTGCTCCAAAGGCATTAGCACGATCAACAACGGGGCGCCCTACTGCCCCTCGCTGGCCGCACTGGAAACTCATGGCGTCCATTACCTGCAAGCACTTACCCCGCGTCCATCGGATTCCTTCCCCGGCCTCACTGCCATTGTGACCGGGGGCACCCCGCGCAGCGCGGGCTTCTACTATGACGTCAGTTATGATCGCAAGCTCTCGCCGCCCTACAGCACCACGCCCTACGGCATTATCGGCGGTCCCACACTCTGCCCCAGCGTTATCGGCACCCAGGTCGGCTACGACGAGGAAATTGACGTAGACCTCACTCAGATCAACGGTGGCGGCGGCATCGACACCGACTACCTGCCTCGCGATTCCAGCAGGAACTGCGCTCCGGTTTATCCCCACAGCCACCTGCGCGTGAATACCATCTTCGAAGTGGTCAAGCAGAATGGCGGATATACCGCATGGACCGACAAGCATCCCTCCTATGAGTGGACCAACGGCCCGAGCGGCGCCGGAGTCAACGATTTTTTTGGTCCCGAAATCAACTCTGCCGTCGTTCCTCTGAACCAGAAGGGCTATAACGTGCCTAGCTGCCATGTTATCCCCGACCCAACCTCACTTTCCGACTGGACCACCAGCTTCGCCAACATCCAGTGCTACGACAAGCTGCATGTCCAAGCGGTTCTCAACCAGATCGGTGGCAAGACCCACGATGGCTCGCAAGCCGCGCCCGTGCCCGTGCTGTTCGGAGCCAACTTCCAGGCGGTTAGCGTCGGTCAGAAGCTGGTCGAACCAACCATCGGCCAGACCGGCGGTTATGTCGACGCTCTCGGCACACCCAGTTCGGAACTGCTCGGCGAAATCCAATTCGTCGATTCCTCGATCGGCCAGTTTGTCAGCGAACTGAAGGAAAAGGGACTGTATGACTCGACGCTGGTAATCATCACCGCCAAACACGGCCAGTCGCCCATCGACATCACGGCTCTGCTGCGGATTCCAGCCGACAACCCAACCGACCAGCCACCTTCTCAGATTCTTTCGCCGTCTGGCGTTGGACCCGGCTTGCCCGTCGCTCAGGCCCTTGAAGACGATGTTTCCCTCATCTGGCTCACCGACCAGAGCCAGACCACGGCAGACGTTGCCACCCTTGCGGCAAACCGGACTCTGTTCGGGGGCGGCGAAATCTTCGCCGGAAATTCGCTGAAGCTGTTTTTCCCCGATCCCCTGATCGACTCGCGTACGCCGGATATCATCGTGGCTCCCGACGTAGGCGTGGTCTATACCGGGGGCAAGGCCAAAGTGTCTGAACATGGCGGCTTCGCCAACGACGATCGTAATGTCCTTATGATCGTTTCCAACCCCAGTTACTCGCCCAGCACCTTCACCGGAACGGTGGAAACCCGCCAGGTGGCTCCGACCATCCTTCAGGCTCTGGGATTCGATCCCAGCGCCTTACAAGCCGTTCAACGGGAAGGCACCGAAGTTCTCCCGGGCCTGCCTTTCACCAGCGGCAAGAAATAGTAGCCGTAAGAAGTATTTCCCGAGGCCGCAGACGAAGCGGGAGCCGTTCCTGGCTCCCGCTGCCTTTTTGGTGGGCAGAGGAGGCGGAACGATTTCTAACGCAGGACCGATTCTCGCGTTCCTCAACAAAATTTCCTTCCATTCCGTCGCCGCGTGTGTTAACAGGAATAGGCAGGGCTGATGTGACCACGGCCCTTGCGGTCTGCACGAAACGTCGTGCTATAATCGCCCGCCGTTCCAGCACAAGTTTCTGGTGGTCTTTTAATTTCCCGTACCCGGCAACCTTGCGCGGCGGTTTTTGCGCCAGGCTGCCAAAACAAGATCAGGAGGAGCAATGACGTTCTACGATCCCACACTCTACGGACGTGATGAAGAAGAAGAATTCGGCGATACCGGCGCTTACAGCGAGTCGCTGGAAGAAGACTTCGAAGAGGAAGAAGAGGAAGAAGAATCCGGCATGCCGGAGCCCAAGTTGAGCGAGCCGGTCACGCCTGCGCCGCCGCCACCTCCCGCGCCCAAGCCCGCTTCAGGCGGTGGTGGCGGCCCCAAGAAGCCGGCCGCGAAGAAGAAGGCGCCAGCGAAGAAAAAAGCGGCCAAAAAATCGGCAAAGAAGAAAGCCGCAAAGAAGCCCGCAAAGAAAAAGGCGGCCAAAAAACCCGCCAAGAAGAAAACCGCAAGAAAGCCCGCAAGAAAGCCCGCAAGAAAGAAAGTGGCGAAGAAACCGGCGAAGAAGAAAGCCAGGAAAAAAACGAAGAAGGCCCGCCGGTAAGGCAGTCTGCGGGTGCGCGTTTCAAGAGCGCGGCGACCTCAAGACCAAAGACCAAGACCGCGGCCCCGGAGCCGTGGTCTTTTCTTGCCCATCCCAATTCCATTCGGTAGGGAGTCGGGTACTGGCAACGGTCTTCGACGTATGATTTTTGGCGTCCGGAGAGGCTGCCCGCTGGAAACTGAGGGCCTTTAGGGAGAGTTCGGTGAAAGAGGTACGGGCAGCCGCCCCTCCCATTCGAGTCACTTCTTTGTTCCTATTGCGTTCAGGCACTTGCCGTACAACTCGAGCAGATGGGTGGCGTACTCCTCGGGCTTCGATGCCGAGCCTGTGCCCTGAAATCCTACTCCCGAGGAAGTGGTTCGCCCATACCCCGTGGTCATCGCGATGAATTTCATCAGATCGAGCGCGATATCCTCATTGCGGCGCGCACTCCCATGCGTAGCTGGACCTTCTTCCATGAGTCCTTCTCCTGAACCGGAAATATAAGAAAGTTCCTCTTCGTCTTCCAGGTCTTCCATGGCGCTCATTATCACTCCGCCCACGATGATAGCAGGGTCGGCACCGCGCCGTCGGACGCGCAAACCCACACAGCTTTACTGAGCAGAGAGTAGTTTTTCGGCGAGCAGTCGGGTGCGTTTGCCGAAGATTGAGCCGTGAATCCAGAGTAGCGGCCCGAGCGCGCAGTACACCCACCCCGCCCATCCCGGACTCTTGAGTGCCACAACAAACGATGCGACGGCGATCAATGCGAATAGGGCGTTCTCCCGTATCGAGGAGCGCGTTTCCAGAACCTCGACCGGATTCAAACCCAGTTCCCGGCGCAGTCTATATGCGTGAGCGTACATGAGGACAAAAAGCAGAAATACGGATGCGAATCCGACCGCGTAGATTCGCATGAGCACCGAGCCTTCGTGCCATCCGAAAGAACCGGGCACATCGGTGCCCGTGAGCTGGGAAAACAGCAACGTGAACACAAACTTCAAGGGATAAACATAGAACAACACAAGAAAAGGCAGAACCACATTGAGAAACACAGTGTAGGGATCTTCCAGTCCATAGCGGCGTGAGAATTTGTAGTGCGTACGCCAGATCAGCGCCAGCTGCGTGAAGCACGCCGCGAAAGGCAGAAAACCCCGCATGTCGGCCATTAGCTCCGCATAGCTGTGCGGCACTTCCAGCGATACCACCAGCAGCGTGATGGCGAAGCCGAAAATCACATCGCAAAAGCTTCCAGACGCGTTATCTCGCCCGCGCGCCAGCGAAAGTATTTCTCCGGAGCGATCCCAAACCGGTGCGGCGCGGCTTCATGGGCCTGCGCTCCCGGCTGGGCCGCGCACGCGGAGGAAGCGGTGGTTGATACCGCGGTATTTGGATTTTCCGTCATGCCGTTGATTGTCCATGGTCAATCCCCCGTTGGCAATTGAAAATCCACTCGCGCGGTGCGCCGCAGCCGGAACATCAGCCACACCGAAGCCACAAACAAAAACGGAGAAGAATAGAACCCCGGCGCCGGACGCGGAAATGGCACGGAAGCCACCGTGTGTCCTAGAATCGAGAACAGGGTATGGCCGAGGCCGTTAAGAAACATGAGGACGGCGAAAAACCACGCCAGCGGCCGCAAGCCCGGCATCCCGCGCGCCGCCACCGGAGTCAGGCAGAACAGCAGTCCGCAAGCCATCACCAGTGCAACCAGCCACTCTCGAAACTCGAACGTAGGCAGGGGAAACCAGCTCCAACGCCCGCGCAAGATGGTAACGGTTGGGTTATAGACCGCAAGAAAACCGGTGGAGGCCTCATCCAGGATGTGCAGCGCGAACGCCACGCACAGCCCAAACCACGCAGTACCAAAGCCTGACGCCGAAAGTGCGGGTGGTGCTTGCCTCATGGGGATCGCCCGTCACACGAATTCTCAATCACCATCCAACAATTGGCAATGGAAATTCGGCCCCTGAAGCACACCGATGGACACCGGCAACCGCAGCGCAATGGGCTACCGCGCCACTTCACTCATCAGCGCCAGCAAGTTTTCCTCGGAGTCGCGGAAGAACGTCATCCACAAGTCGTGCGTGGGCATTCTCGCGATCATGTGGGGCTCGTCCTCGAAGCTCACGCCGTTTTTTTTCAGTTTCCCGTATGCCGCCTGAATATCGGGCACGGCGAAATACAGAACCGAGCTGGGATGATCGAACTCCGGCTTCTCCGCCCGGTCCAGCATCAGCCGCACGCCGCCGCAGTCGAAAAACGCCAGCCCCGGCGGCGCCTTGAAAAGCAGCTTCAGCCCCAGCTTATCTTCGTAGAAGGCCGCCGCGCGCTCCACATCTTTTGCGTTGATGGCGATTTGGCCGAGGCGGATAATTCCAATTCCGGGTGCAGTTGCGCTCATGTCCTTGACCTCCAGAGCCACATTAGTTAGCTTAGCAGCCCGCAGTGCAAGTACGATTCGTATCAGGGCACGCATTCATGCGTGCCGTAAGTGCCGCGTTATCAGTACGCCTTTAGGCGCTGCTTCGCGAGGATGGAGTTTCACCACGGGCTGTTAGGTAACTATATCCGATGGTTCTACCGTGTAGCCCTTAGGGGCTCGGGCTCACCTCTGGAGTAGAGCTCGCGGTAACCGCTTCGTCCGTCGCGGGAAACTTTCTAAGGTATCCGGGATTGTGACACTCTAGAAAGTGTTCCACCTGGCAATTTCACGCGTCCCTCTGCTATTACGCTTCCGACTCCTTTGACGCGCAGCTGGACGGCTTCTCGATTCAACCAAGCCACCGGCGCGCTCACTGCACTCATGGGCTCGCCCTTCTCGACCGGAACTTTCAGCATTCCTGAAGGCCTTGGACTCCCCGGCAGGTAGGATTATTTCTGCTGCATCACCAATTCGCCGTTCTGCACTTTCACGTCGCCCACGTAGTCCGGAAGCTTCATGCGGTCGCGCTGCTCGGCTAGCTTTTTCTGCAATGCGGGATTCACCAGCGAAACCGGCACGTTAAGATCGCCTACTTTAAATTCCGTCGGCTCGAAGGTCGCATATCCATCCTTCGAGGCAAGGTGGCCCGAGACCGTCACCCAGACGTCTTTCCCCGCGACCTCGGTAAGAAATTGTCCGTGGACGACGTCGCCGTCGAAACTAACCTGCTGATCTTTGATGGTTGGCGCTCCGCTTCCAATATTCGAATCCGCGGAGAGCTCCGCGACTCCGGCGGCTCCCACAGCCTGAGCCAGCGCAGCGCCAACTTCGTCGGAGTTGAGGTGAACCTCCGCTTTGGGTTGAGAAATAGGTTGAGAACTGGGGACGGTCTGCTGATCCTGCGATGGCGCCGCTTGATAATTTCCGCTGGATGCCGGCGGGGGTTGCTGCCCGGCCTGTTCGAGCTTCTCCATCTTCTGCCCAAACGACTGAGCATTGGCCGCCATCGCCGCCGGAGTCTGCCGCTGCGCCACCGGAGCCGGCTTTTTCAACACCAGAACAATAGCCACCAGCGAAGCTCCAAGCGTCGCGATGCTGATGATGCGGGCGACCTTGATTTTCATAAATGCTCTCGAACGGTCAGCCCAGGATAAACAGGCTCCGAATCATCGTAGCGGCAACAAGAGCAAGGAATCAGATTACTTCGGTCACGTTAAATGTGTAGGACCGGGTCTCTGACCCGGTCATGCGGCCGACAGGCCGCTCGCTCTCCCTTCCACGAGATCACAAGACGGGAATCGCTCCCTTCCACAGCCAGCGGTATTCGCTCTCAGACTCGACCAGCCCTGCCCGTACTGGGTTCTCGCAAATGTAAGCCACCTTGTCTACCAAACTCTCATTTGATCGAACAACGTGATCGAAGAACTCTTCTTGCCAGACCGGCCCCGTGCGCTTCAGCAGATGATTGATCCGCCACGCTGCTGTTCCCTTGATTGCCTGCATGATCTCGGGCAGGCTGTAGCTCCAGCCGTCTTCCCGGCGCAACGGCGAGTAGATCAAGTGAACGTGGTCGGGCATGACCACTCCAACATGCAGGTTGAACTTGCCGCCGCTCTCTTTCACGCAGCACTCGAACACAATGTCGCGGGCGGCCGGAGGAAGTTTCCACCTGTACTTGGTGGCAAAAGTTACGAAGAGAGGATGATCATCTTTTTGGAGATGAGGAAGACGACGACGGTAATCATACTTCGGCTGCATACTACCTCGGCCCTGCGGGCCTGACCGGGTCAAAGACCCGGTCCCACAAAATCTACACCTTCATTCCAGCTTCTTGGTCAGCAACTCGTTCACCAACTGCGGATTCGCCTGTCCTTTGGACGCTTTCATCACCTGGCCGACGAAGAATCCGATCATGGTCTTCTTGCCGGCGCGGTATTGTTCGACTTGCTTGGGACTCGCGGCAATAACTTCGTCGATCATCTTTTCCAATGCGGACGTGTCTGTCGACTGCTGCGGACGCCCTTCTTCGTCGTAGACCTCGGGAAAGTCTTTGTTGCGCTCAAAGCAGAGGTCGTAGAGATCCTTGAGCATCTTGCCCGAGATGGCGCCGCTCTCGACCAGATCGGCGGATGCCGCCACGCCTTTCATCGAAATCGGAGACTGCTCAATCTCCGCGCCCCGAGCCTTGAGACGGCCCAGCAGTTCGCCCTGCACCAGATTCGCCACGCGCTTGGGATTCTTCGCCGCCTTCGCCGCCGCCTCAAACTGATCGGCGAGCGACTTCGAAACCGTCAGCACCTGCGCGTCGTATTCGGTGATGCCATATTCCTTCACCAGGCGCTGGCGGCGCGCTTCCGGCAGCTCGGACAATGTCTTCGTGATCTCGGCCTTCCACTTTTCGTCCACCACCAGCGGCAGCAGGTCAGGCTCGGGAAAATACCGGTAGTCGTGCGCCTGCTCTTTCGAGCGCATGCTGTAGGTCTTGCCCTCGTGCGAATTATAGAGCCGGGTTTCCTGCGCGACCTTGCCGCCGGAGTCGATCGTTTCTACCTGGCGCGCGATCTCGTAGATCAGCGCCTCGCGGATGTAGCGGAATGAATTTACGTTCTTGATTTCGGCTTTCGTGCCCAACTCTTTCTGTCCGCGCGGACGCACGCTGACGTTGGCGTCGCAGCGCAGCGAACCCTGCTCCATGTTGCAGTCGCTCACGCCGGTGTAGAGGATGATCTCCTTCAGCCGCGTTAGGTATTCGTAGGCCTCGTCGGGCGTGGCAATGTCGGGCTCACTGACAATCTCGATCAGCGGCACACCGGCTCGGTTCAGGTCGATGGCAGTCTTTAAGTCGGAATCCGGAAAGTCCTCATGCAGGCTCTTGCCCGCGTCTTCTTCGAGATGCACGCGAGTGATGCCGATTTTCGTAGCGCGGGCGCCCCCGCCCGCGTCTTTCCCCCGCGACACCTGACTGCCGTCGGAAACGTTCGAAACGCGATCTCTGCTGCTGATTTCTACATACCCATGCTCGGCCAGCGGCTTGTCGTANNTGCGAAATCTGGTAGCCCTTGGGCAGGTCGGGATAAAAATAATTCTTGCGCGCAAAGATCGAAGTCTCGTTGATGCGGCAATTCAAAGCCATCGCCGCCAACGTGGCAAACTCAACCGCCCTGCGGTTCAGCACCGGCAAAGCTCCCGGCATTCCCAGGCACACCGGACAAACATTCGTGTTGGGCGCAGCGCCGAAGCGCGTCGAGCAGGAGCAGAAGATCTTCGTCGCCGTCAGCAACTGAACATGCACCTCGAGCCCGATCACTGGCTCGTAGGCAGTCTGAGCGGCGACGGAGGTGTCCACGGAGGTCAACATATCGAGTGATTATAAGGCCCGCGCCACGTACACACAGACTGAGCACTGCCCCGGCAGCGCCCGCACATGACTGCTGTACCTTGCCAGCGACGGGTAGGGCAGGTCTAATATGCGGGAGAGGTACGTTTGGGCGCCAGAATCGATCCCCGGGAGGGGGCAGCGTAAGCCAGCCCCGGGCCTGAACGCCCGCCCAAGCCTGGCAACTAAGGAGGGTAAAGTGAAAGCCCGAACACGCGCATTCGTTATTCTCCTGCTGATCGGGTCAGCATGGGGACAAACCGATTCCAAGCCTTACTCCCGTGCGGTGGCGGAGAAGTCCCTCCAAGCGCTAGCAGCAGCGAAGGACTCAGACATTCTCGACGTGATGAAAGGTGACGGGATGGTATGCTTTGCCGACGCCCTACCTTTCAACGAGGAAGACAGATTCCTCACCATCGTCCTTCCGAAGCCGAGTTACTGGTTTCAGGATACGGCGTCAGATGTCAGTCCCAGTGGGGAGGGCGGCTCGTTCTACGATGGCAAGACCGAGTTCCCCGCAACTTCTCCAGCTTCCCTAGATTTTCACGTTTGGGAAAACCAAGATTGGAACATCGTGGTTGATTCCGTGCTCGAGGGTAAGTGGCGTTCCTATGGACACTATCAACATCTAAAGAATGGGAAAAGTGCGTGGAAGGCCTACGGCGACGAGGCGCCTGTATTCCGGTTCGGAAAAGACTAAAGATGAAATCACGGGGGCTACAAACGTCAGCGCGCTGGAAGACGGCTCGATATTCAATGCCTCGAAGAAGTATCAGAACAGGAACAATGGGACAACCGCCCACGAAATGAACATGCGTCTGTCCACGGGCAGGTACAAGGAGACCTGGACGCCTGACAAGGGGGAGTCAATGGAGTCGGTCGGAAATTGCTACAAGGCGAAGGAGTTCGTCCATAGTACGACCTCTGTCAAAAAGGTGAAGTGATCATACGAGTCGGCTTTAAGTACAACGGCAAATATCATCTCGGATTCGAGATCAGAACCGCCCCGAAGGGTGACGTGTACGTGCTGGTCTTCGAGCGAGGTCATCGAAGGATGCACGTTTCTTATCCCAAAGACGGACAGGTCAATCATAATGCTGACCGACCAAATGAGAAACACGTGCCCGTTATGTGGGACTTCCGGGGCGAGATGGAGCCGATGATTCGCCATGAGACCCCGGTGAAGGACATCGTAGGTAGGCAGAGAGTGGCAGGAACAGGGTGGGCGACAGAGGACATAGAAAAAGCGGCACTGCCAGAATTCGTGCCGCAGCCTGACGACATTGTTGTGGAGCCGACGACGCCTACGGTGGGCTTCTCCATTAACATAATCAGCCCCGGCACCCCTGCTCGAAGTATTGGGCATCTGCATTTACCCGTTCTAGCCCGTTATGAGCGGAGCACTGCACCCATCGTTGAAATCGAGACCTTTGACTGGCTGGCCCCACAAGCTCCGGTAAGAATTCTGGTGACAACGATACGCACGGTTGCGCCCAGCAACGACGGTGCATGGCTGCTTGACGATAAGGAACAGTTCAATACGTGGCAGGAGGCCGTAGCGGCTGTCGTAGGGCGGTGTGGAGCGCCGCATACGCACTCAGCTAGGAATGATGGTGGAGTCAATCTTTACTACCGCCGCCTAGAGGACGATCCCTACGACGTTTGAGCGGGGGCTGGCCCACTGTTGCAGCGGAACTGAAGAGGCTGCCCCCACCCGGCGCACTCTTCGACGAGCGAGTCCCGCCTTTCGCGGAAAAGTGTACGCCGGAAGGGCCGCCGGCGCCCCAGGCGCGTGTGACCATTCTTGCGTTCTTTGCTGCAGGTTGGGGATTTTGACCTTCGTCCGCGCATAAACACACGAGTCATCCAAGATCTAGAATTTCCTTGACTTCGATCCCGGAAGCTGCAATCCTATCTCTCTAGGCATTGGCCATTTGACAGTTGAATAGCAATGAGATAACTACCGTGAATGCAATATTTTACGGTCCGGATTGCCCGAATTTGGTGGCATTTCGCGATTGAGCGACCCATAAGTCCTTTGAATGGAATATTTTGCAAGTAAGTCATTTGCTTTCAGTATTTTAGCCGGATTCGAGACATATCAAAAGCCGCTAACTAGCTGATTCCAGATATTTTACGCAGATCGATTTGTGATTTTTCTTGCTCCAGATCGCCGCCCGGAGAGGAAGTCAAAATCCACGTAGTTGGGATGATAACTTCAATGAAACTTAAGCGAGCAAAGAAAAAGAGGGTGCGGGTCTTCGGTGATCTGAGACAATCTTTGTCGCACGCGCTCGATTACGAGCAAGGAAAAAGAACGGCGTTGCGCGTCAGCCGGTTGCAACTCTGCCCAAGCCCCTGACGCCCGGGGAGCGTACCTTATAAAGTACTTCCCGCGGCTGTCAAGCCTACTTTAGTAGATATCGGACGTCCTCGAAAGTAGACATTTCTTCCACAGCCTAACCCATTGTATCCATTGATTCGCCCAAAAGCCCGCACGAGAAATCAACAACTTACACCGCAGATTTTCTGCACTTTGAAATGTTCCCATAGGAACACTGGGCCCCGACTCGGCGTCGGGCTCGGAGTGGCGTTACTTCTCCAGCGGAATCTCGAAGTACATCAGCTCGGTGCCTTTGGCGTCGTCGACACCGGTGACGAAGATGTGCGCGCCCGCCAGGGGCGCGGTGATGTCTTCCACGTCGAAGAAGAAGAATCCCGATTGCGTGGTGTGGGGCTCGACGGCTTTGGCGGCGAATTGCGACGATTCGATCTCGTCCCGCTCCTTCTGGCTGATCGTGCCCTTCACTTTCTTTTGCGGGATGGGGAGCGGTATGGGGTGCATGTTGGCGCGGGGATTGGTGAGGCGGCGATAGATGTCTTCGGGAGAAGCTGGTGTCAGCTTGTCGCGGTTCGCAGTGGCGAGTGTCACCTGCATGTTGGCGATAGAGATAGGCTGGCCGCCGTCGTTGGTCACGATGAAAAAGATGGGCAGGAATCCATGCTCGTGAAAGTTTACGGAGAAAGTCTTTGCCTTGTCGGGAGTGTCATAGGTATCCGCCGCGATGGCGACTCTCTCGTCAGTGTGGTCGTCGTGCGCCGGATAAGCTTTCGCGGGCTGCGCAGCGGGCTTCACGAAGTCCTTGGCCGCGAGGGAAACCGCGGACGCTGCGACGGCGCACAAGACGAGCAGAGCGCGGCGACACCGTAACGTAAGAGGACAGCGCATGCTCCGCATTATAGAACCGGTCTCATAAATGCTCCCCGAGGAGGCAGAGCGGAGTTCCACCTCAGGGCTTTTAAATCCTGGAAGAACGTTCGCTTCCATCGGCAAATTGATGTTGATAGCGAATCTATTCTGCTGCGGGTGAACCAGCCCCTCGTGGAGGCTGGCTCAGCCCTTCCCATCACGCTCCCGTCGGACGATGTGGCTGGACGCCGGCCCGCCCGAAAGCCCCCACGAGAAATCAACAACTTGCGCCGCCGATTTTCGTCACTTTAAAATGTTCCCATGGGAACATTAGACACATCTTCAGGCGCCCCACTCTGAGGGGCCTGCGGCCGTAGAAAACCACAAAGCCGGGCTGGTTGGCCCGGCTCTCTCTTGTGGAACTGGTTCGGTCAATCTTGTTTCGACGGCCGTCCAGAATGTCAAAACCTCGACGCTCTCTCCCCGCTGGCCTTGGGACTTCTGGCGCACTCTCTTGCGCCGCCTCGCCCCAGCCGTCTCATCCCAGGAGCCGGCAGTCTCAATTCCAGCGAAATCCCACTTCCACTTTGTGCCAAAGGGATCACCGGCCCGCGCCGCCTGCAGCAGCTACATCACCAGCGCGAGGTTCTCCAGCTCAAACTGCAGGACAGGCAAGGCGCACCCCGCCATTTCCACGCGGCCGGCCGCGTCCAGTGCCGCTTTGGGCGACACTCCGTAGCCGCGGCCCATCAGGAAAACCTGCAACAGTTCGGCGGCTTCATAGGAGTCGATCATGCCGCCCTGCAGCAGATCGCTGCGCAATGCCGCCAGTTCAGTCGCCGTGAATCTATCCTTATCGTTATTGGATCGCTCATTACTGGATCTGTCATTCATCGCTTCAAACATGGCCGTCATCACCTCCGACTCCGACCTCGACCGCTTGTGCCTATTAGACTCATCGGCAGCCATGCAAGTTGCATGCAATTCGGCTGCCGCGCCTGCCCTCTAGTTTCATTTACGGAAAGCAGGCCGCTTTGGATTCATTAACACTTGTAAATATCGGAAGTTGCAGGGAAACCCATCAGGACATCAGCGCTTCGCCCTAGGTGTCGTTGGTAGCCCCATCCGTCCCAAAAACAGACACAGAGTGTCATCCTGGGAATAGACCGCCGTCCAGCGGCGCTCCGCCGCCTGCGAGTCTCCGACCTCCGAGTCTCCGGCCTCGAGTTCCGAGTCTCCGAATTAAGATACCGCTGGAAGGTGTCAGGGTCGTGAACCGAATGTGAAAACTGTAGCGGGTAAGCGGACGAGGCACTTCCGCAGTGGGCCGGATCGAGATGGGCATCGTCGATGGCGATTCGCGGACTGGCGATTCGAAGACTGCCAATTCGACGCTGCTAGTCTTCGATGGTTGCCTCGTCCACCAGCATGATGGGAATGTCGTCCTTCACCGCATACACCCGCCGGCACTGCTTGCACTTCAAGCTTTCGGGATTCTCCCGGTACTCGAGGGGCTGCTTGCACGCCGGACAGACCAGGATTTCCAGCAAGTCCTTGGCAATCATGTCGAGCATTGTACGCCAGCAGCCAAACCACAAAGCTGTGGTGAAACTCAAAATCAATCACCACCGAGGCGCGGAGGTACGGAGACCGCCAGGAGCCAAAGAATCCCTCCGTCTCTCCGTGTCTCCGTGCCTCCGTAGTGAACGGTGCACCCAACGGCCATACGATAGAATCTCAACGAAGCCAAATTATGCCCGCCAGAATCCTCGAGGGTACGAAGATCGCGAGCGATATCCGCAGCGAAGTGGCGGCGGAAGTGAAGACCATGACTGCCGCCGGCGTGCGCCCCGGCCTCGCCGTCATCCTCGTCGGCCACAACCCGGCGTCGGAAATTTACGTGCGCGGCAAAGTCAAGGCCTGCGAAGAGGCAGGCGTCTACAGCGAACAGCACACCCCGCCCGAAACCGCGACCACTGCCGAACTGCTGGCATTGGTCGAAGACCTGAACCGGCGCGATGAGATTGACGGCATCCTGGTGCAGTTGCCGCTGCCCCCGCACGTGGACTCGAAGAGAATATTGATGGCGGTCGATCCCGCCAAGGATGTTGACGGCTTCCATCCCGTCAACGTCGGCTTCCTTTCCACGCAGCGCCCCGGCCTGGTCCCGTGTACGCCCGCCGGTATCATCGAGATCCTGAAGCGCAGCAATATCCCCATCGCCGGGCAGGAAGCCGTCGTCGTGGGACGCAGCGACATCGTAGGCAAGCCCGCCGCCATGCTCCTGCTCAACGCCAACGCCACGGTCACCGTCTGTCACTCGAAGACGCATGATCTGCCCGGAGTCTGCCGGCGCGCCGACATTCTCATCGCGGCCATCGGCCGCGCCGGCATGATCACGCGCGACTTCGTGAAGCCCGGCGCAACCGTGATCGATGTCGGCATGAACAAGGTGACCGACGCGGCGGAATTCCAGCGTTTGTTCGGCGGCGGGTGGGCCGGCAAGTCGGCCAGCAACGCCAGGCGCGAAGAAACTTTCCGCTCGAAGGGATCAACGCTAGCCGGCGACGTTCATCCCGAAGTCGCCGAAGTGGCGGGAGCGCTTACCCTGGTGCCCGGCGGAGTCGGCCCGCTGACCATCGCGATGCTGATGTACAACACCGTGAAGGCGGCGAAGCTGCGGCGGGGAAGCCGCGTGCCGGAGCTTTCGCGCGTCTGAGCGCTGCATGAAAATCCACCACGGAGTCACGGAGACACGGAGAAAGGTATTAAGAACAGCAGCGATTCAGACCCTTTCGTGGCCGGAACTCTTTCCACGAGCCCCGCACCCCACGCCCAAGTCATTCCTAATCAGTCTTTTCTCTCCGTGCCTCCGTGTCTCCGTGGTGGATTTTATTGCGGAGGGAGCTTGCTGAGAGTTGGCCTCACCGGCGGCATCGCCTCCGGTAAATCCGTCGTCGGCGAGATGTTGGTCGCGCTGGGCGCGCATCTCGTCCAGGCGGACCGCATTGCCCACGAACTGATGCGGCCCGGCCAGCCCGTCTACAACGAAGTTGTCCGCCATTTCGGCGGCGCAATTCTCAATCCCGACCTCAGCGTGAACCGCGCGAAACTGGCGGAGGCTGCCTTTGGCTCAACCACGTCCGCCACGGAGGGCAAGCCGCCGGCCGCGCCTCCCACAGCCGCATCTCGCATTCAAGAGTTGAACCGCATCGTGCATCCCGCGGTGCTTCGTGGCCAGGAAGAGTGGATGGAAGAAATGGGACGCCAGGATCCGCGCGCCGTCGCCATCGTGGAAGCTGCGCTCATCATCGAGGCGGGCGCAGCAAAGAGTTTCGACCACCTGATCGTGGTTACCTGCAGCGACGAGCAGCGCATCGCGCGTTTCGCCGCACGCCAGAAGTTAGACCTCGGCGCCGCCCGCAAGGAAGTCGAGCGCCGCATGGCCGCGCAACTGCCCGAAGAAGAGAAAATCAAAGCCGCCGACTACGTAATCGACAACTCCGGCTCACTCGAGCAAACGCGAGAGCAAGTGCGGGATGTATGGGGCCGCCTGCGCGGCGAGGGATAGTATGGTCCAGAGCAAGATCCTGCTGCCGAAATTCGGGATTTCCTTTCGGAACATTGTTTAGAATCGAACGTAGAATCGAATGTGGGCCTTCTTTTCAGGTTTGGTTCTCAGGCTTGGTTCTCGGATTCGGTTCGCGGCCCCGAAGGTTTGAATCTATGAAACTCATACGACCTGCAATCCTGGCGCTGGTGTTGGCCGGCACGTTCTTCTACTTCACTACCTGGCGTTCGAATACGAAACTCGCCGGCTCGAATCCGGTGAACTGGTTCAGTCGTCCCGCGCGGGTGGAGATCACGGAGGCCTCCGGCGGCGAAGCCCTCGACAGCGAAGAGCAGAACAATATCAGCGTCTATCGCAAGAACATTCCGTCGGTGGTAAACATTACGTCGCGCGCCATGACCTTCGACTTCTTTTATGGGCTGGTGCCGCAGGAGGGCCAGGGATCGGGCTTTGTGATCGACAAGGACGGCCACATCCTGACCAACTATCACGTCATCGCCGACGCGCGGCAGGTGGAAGTCACACTGCACAATCGCGAGAAGTACAAGGCGACGGTGGTGGGCACCGATCCGCCGCACGATCTGGCCGTGATCCTGATCAAGGCGCCCGACCTGGTTCCCGCGGTGCTTGGCGACTCGCGCAACTTGCAGGTGGGGCAGAAAGTTTACGCCATCGGCAATCCGTTCGGGCTGGCGGGGACGATGACGCGCGGCATCGTGAGTTCGATCCGCCCGGTGCGCGAGCCTAATGGCGCGACCATTGACGAAGCGATTCAGACCGACGCCGCCATCAACCCGGGCAACTCCGGCGGTCCGCTGATGAACTGGCATGGAGAAGTGATTGGCATCAACACCATGATTCTTTCCAGCGTGAATCAGAACGCCGGGATCGGCTTCGCCATCCCCATCAACACAGCGAAAGCCGTGCTCAACGATCTGATGACGCTGGGCCGGGTGCGCCGTCCGGCGCTGGGCGTGCGCACCATTCCGATCAGCGCGGAACTGGCCGAGGAAATGGGCTTGCCCGTGGATTACGGTTTGCTGATTGTGCAAGTCACTCCCGGCGGCTCGGCGGAACAGGCCGGACTACGCGGCGGCACCGAGCGCGCCTATCTGGGCAATACGCTCATCATGCTGGGCGGCGACCTGATCGTGGCCATCGACGGCGAAAAAGTGCAGGACGAGCAGGATCTGGCACAGATGATGAACAACCACCGCGCCGGCGATACGGTGAAGGTGACCATCTACCGCAACAAGAAACAGCTGGATGTGAACGTGGCGCTGGGCGAGGCGAGAGAGCAGGTGTAACCTCATACTTTCGCTGATTTGACTCTGCCTGCCGCGTCGGCTAGCCTCAAGAGTCCGCCCATTCCCTGGACACCTTCGATCTTCATGCGATCCCGGCACAAATTATTGATTCTGCCGCTGCTGGCGGCCGTGGCAGTGCTCGATTTACCCTCTGCCTTCGGCTCTACCGAGCCGGTGCACGCGCAACACGGCATCGTGGTCAGCGTTCATGAGTTGGCGTCGCGCGCCGGAGTCGAGATAATGCGGGCTGGCGGCAACGCGGTGGATGCCGCGGTGGCTACGGGATTCACGCTGGCGGTGGTGCATCCGCCGGCTGGAAATCTGGGCGGCGGCGGATTCATGCTGGTCCGGATGGCCGACGGCAGAGTGCATTTTATCGATTACCGCGAGAAGGCTCCGGCGGCGGCGAAGCCTGACATGTATCTGGACGTGCAGGGCAATGTGATCGAAGACGCCACCCTGATTGGATACAAGGCGATCGGCGTGCCGGGATCGGTTGCGGGTATGGTCTACGCCGAGCAGAAATACGGCAAGCTGACGCTCCGGCAGGCGATGGCCTCGGCGATCCGGCTGGCGCGCGAGGGCTATGCGCTCACATGGGGAGAAGCTCACGATCTGCGGGATGACAAATACCTGGCCAGGTTTCCCGAGTCGCGGCGAATCTTTCAGCGCAATGGCAACTACTACCAGCCGGGCGAGATTTTTCGTCAGCCCGACTTGGCGCGGACTCTGGAGAGGATTGCCGCCAAGCCCGATGACTTTTACCACGGCGCTTTGGCGCGGGAACTGGCGGCAGCAATGCAGAAGGGCGGTGGGCTGATCACTGCCGACGATCTGGCGCACTATGAAGTGAAAGAACGCGAGCCGGTTCGTGGCACATATCGTGGATATGAAATCATCAGCGCGCCGCCGCCGTCTTCGGGCGGAACCGTTCTGATCGAATCGCTAAACATTCTGGAAGGATACGATCTCGCCGAGATGGGGATCCGGTCGGCGCAGTCGATTCATTTCACGACGGAGGCGTTCAGGCGGGCATTTTTCGATCGGGCGGAATTCATGGGAGACCCGGACTTCTCGAAGATTCCGGTCGCGCAACTCATCGACAAGAAATATGGCGCGGCCTGGCGCGAATCGATCGATGCCGCCCATGCCAGCGCCAGCAAGGAATTGAAGCGGCCCGCGATTTTCAGCCAGCTTGAGCAATACGCCGCCGCCCATTCCCAGCCGATGGCGGCTCGCGAGTCGCCGCACACCACGCACTATTCCGTGGTGGATGCGGAGGGAAACGCAGTCGCGGTTACGACCACCATCAACGACTGGTTCGGATCGCGGGTCACGGCGGAGGGCCTGGGATTTTTAATGAACGACGAGATGGACGACTTTTCGGCTAAGGCAGGCGTGCCGAATTCCGATGGATTGATTCAAGGCGCGGCAAATGCCATCGGCCAGGGGAAGCGTCCGCTGTCGTCGATGATGCCGACCGTCGTTGTGCGGGATGGCAAGGCGGTTCTGGTGCTGGGTTCACCCGGCAGTTCGAAGATCATTACGACCGTGGCCAATGTTCTCATGGGTGTCATCGACTACGGGATGAATATCCAGGAGGCGGTGAACGCTCCCCGCTTTCACAATCAATGGATGCCGGACGTGTTGAACGTCGAGCGGGGGTTTTCGCCAGATACCGTGCAACTATTGCAGAAGATGGGATACAACGTTCAGTTCGGGCTGCACGATGGTGCGGAAGTGTCTCCTTATTGGAGCGATGCGGAGTGCATCGCCATCGACTCGAAGACCGGCGAGCGGCTGGGCGCCAGCGATGGCCGGAACAACGGAAAGGCAGCGGGATACTAGAATATTGTTGATCGTCGGTTCGATTGCCGATTCAAAATCGTCCTCGGCCGAGTGATCGGTTCCGTTCAACCATCGGCGTTCAACCATCGGCGATCATCCATCGGCAATCGACCATCGGCAACTCTCGAATAAGGACCGGGCATGTTGAAAGCGGTATCAACCTATTTATACGTGAGGGAGCGGTTGCATCCGGGAATTCTGGACGGCCTGGCTCGCAACGGAGTGCAGGCGATCGAGATTTTCGCGGCGCGGCAGCACTTCGACTATGCCAACCGCAAGGCCCACTTGAAAGAGATTGCCGAGTGGTTTCGTGGCAGCGGAGTGCCGCTGAATTCCGTACACTCGCCGCTCTACGCCGATTACGAGTGGGGCAGGGCCGGGGCGCCGCCGGTGAACCTGGCATCCACGGACCGGGCCGGGCTGGTGGAAGCGATGGACGAGGTGAAGCGAGCGCTCGAAATCGCGGAGCAGATTCCGTTTCGTTTTCTGGTGCAGCATCTTGGACTGCCCAACGAGAGTTTCAGCGAAAAAAAGTTCGAATCGGCGATGACCTCCATCGAGCATTTGCGCGCGTTTGCCAAGCCGCTGGGCGTGCGCATTCTGCTGGAAAATATTCCCAACGAACTTTCAACGCCGGAAAAGCTGATGGAGATGATTCACGCCGCCCACTTCGATGACGTGGGAATTTGCTTCGACTTCGGGCACGCTCACCTGATGGGTTCGGTGCGTGAGGCCTTCGAGATTGTGCGGAAGCAGGTTTGCTCGACCCATGTTCACGACAACGCCAAAGACCGCGATTCGCACCTGTGGCCGGGTCAGGGGACCATCGACTGGAAAGAAGCGATGGAACTGCTCCGCTCCGCGCCGCAAACGCCAGCCTTGATGCTGGAACTGGCGGAGGACGAGAAGGTGAATCCGCTGGAAAAGTTCGAGGCGACGTTCGAGAAGCTGGAAACGGCGTAGGAATTGTGAGATTGAATCCATGAGTCGTTGACTCACGGATTCAAATCTGCGCTGCAGCTCGCAGTGATTTAATGATCCGATGATTCAACGACTCAATCGATTATGTCTTCCCCTGTAACGACCATCGCGGAAATCGGAAAGCACGAAGGGCAGCCGGTTACGATCCGCGGCTGGCTCTATAACCTGCGCGAGAGCGGGAAATTGCTGTTCCCGCAGTTTCGCGACGGCTCGGGAGTGATTCAGGGCGTGGTGCCGAAGAACGCGGTCACGCCCGAGGTATTCGAGGCGGTCAAGACGCTGACGCAGGAGTCCAGCGTGATCGTCGAAGGCAAAGTCCGCGCCGATAAGCGCGCGCCCGGCGGCTACGAACTTGATGTTGCGAACGTGCAGGTGGTGCAGCGCGTGCCGGAGTCCGATCCTTATCCCATCACACCCAAAGAGCACGGTACCGATTTCCTGATGGAGCACCGCCATCTCTGGGTGCGGTCGCAGCGGCAGGCGTCGATTTTGCGCGTGCGCGCGGAGATTATTAAGGCGGTGCGCGATTTCTTCGACGAGCGCGGCTTTACTCTCACCGATCCGCCCATCATCACTCCGGCGGCTTGCGAAGGCACGAGCACGCTTTTTCCCGTCGATTATTTTGACGAGCAGGCCTACCTCACGCAGTCCGGCCAGCTTTACATCGAAGCCACCGCCATGGCGCTGGGCAAGGTGTATTCGTTCGGACCAACGTTTCGCGCGGAGAAATCGAAGACGCGCCGTCACCTCACCGAGTTCTGGATGGTCGAGCCGGAGGTTGCCTATGCCCAACTCGATGACTTGATGGATCTGGCCGAGGGGCTGATCAGTTTCGTCGTGAAGCGCTGCCTGGAGCGGCGGCGCGCGGACCTCCAGGCAATTGGCCGGGATATTTCCAAGCTCGAAAAGATTGAGCTACCCTTCCCGCGGATCAGTTACGACGATGCGGTAAAGAACCTGCAGGAAGGTCACGCCAAGGGCGTGCTGGAAACGAAATTCGAATGGGGCGGCGATCTGGGCTCGCCCGACGAGACTTATCTTTCTGCGCAATTCGATAGGCCCGTGATGGTGCATCGTTACCCGGCGAAAGTGAAAGCCTTCTACATGGAACCCGATCCGCAGCGCCCCGAGTTAGCTCTGTGCGTCGATGTGCTGGCGCCGGAAGGCTACGGCGAAATCATTGGCGGCTCGCAGCGTATGGCGTCGCACGAACTGCTGGTGCGGCGCATCCGCGAGCACGGATTGCCGGAAGAGGCGTTCCAGTGGTACCTGGATTTGCGCAAGTATGGCAGCGTGCCGCACGGCGGCTTCGGTATGGGCATCGAGCGTGTCGTAGCCTGGATCTGCGGCCTCGAACACGTGCGGGAGACGATCCCGTTCCCGCGCATGCTGCACCGGCTGTACCCGTGAGAAGAATTGAGTGATTGGGCAAGTGGGTGATTGGGCAATTTAAGAAGCAGAAGCTCCGCTCTTGAACTTTCAATTGCCCAATCACCCGATTGCCCAATCGCAAAACCCTATGACGACATCAATAAGCGCCACCAACATTGTTCCCAAGAAGATTCGCGTGATCGGCGTACCGCTCGATCTGGGCCAGTCCCGCCGTGGCGTTGACATGGGGCCTTCGGCCGTTCGAGTGGCAGGGCTCGAAGCGCGGCTGGAAGCGCTGGGGCATGAAGTCGAGGATGGCGGCAACATTGCCGTCGCCATCCCGGAGCAGAAAAAAGAGGGAGACCCTCACGCCAAATATTTGAAAGAGATTGCGGCGACGTGCACCAAGCATGCGGAACTTGTGCTTAAGACGCTCGAAGCGGGAAAGATTCCCCTGGCGCTGGGCGGAGATCATTCAATGGCGGCGGGCACGGTCTCCGGGGTGGCGGAATTTTATCGCCGTCAGAACCAGCGCATCGGGCTCATCTGGATCGACGCGCACACCGACATCAACACGCCGGAGAGCTCGCCCAGCGGCAATGTGCACGGGATGCCGCTGGCCGCGATTATGGGAGTCGGCCCCGCAGAGCTGTCGAACATCTTTGATTTTTCCCCCAAGGTGAAGCCGGAGAACTGCGTGCTGGTGGGAGTGCGTGACATTGACGCGGTTGAAAAAGAAAATGTCCGCCGCGCCGGCATCGGCGTTTTCACCATGCGCGACATCGACGAGCGCGGCATGCGTACGGTGATGGAAGAAGCTCTGCGCATGGCTGGGCGCGGCACCGCCGGCTACCATATTTCTCTCGATATGGACTGGATCGATCCCGAGGACGCGCCCGGCGTGGGCACTCCAGTGCGCGGCGGCGCCACGTATCGCGAGGCTCACCTGGCGATGGAAATCATTGCCGATCACGGAAGAATGCTGAGTTTTGAAATCGTTGAAGTGAATCCCGTGATCGACGAGCACAACCGCACCGCCGACCTGGCGGTGGAGTTGGCGCTGTCGGCGTTTGGGAAGAAGATCCTGTAAAGCGGGGACTGACGGTCGTCAACGCTCCCGCTGAATGCGACTCTCAGACTTGGCCTGAAAATGGGCCTATCCGTCCGGAGCCATTATGTTCAGTTATAGTTGAACATATATTATTTATAATCATCTATAATTGAATTAAGTATATCTAACGTTCATATATACTTGAACTTCATCCCGACAGAAAACTTCTCCATGAGACCCGAATTCAGAAGGCTGCGTGTGGAACAGCTTGAGCGGGCATTGAAGCCATTTCCCGCCGCCGGGGATTTGCCACGTCCGCACAGAGGGTGGATTCGCGCCATTCGCGAAGCGACCGGGATCACGGTACGGGAGATGGCGAAGCGTCTCCGCAAAGTTCCTTCTCTGGTGGTCTACCTCGAGAAGTCCGAGGCAGAGTACCGGATCAGTCTAGGTAATCTTCGCGACGCTGCCGAAGTGCTCGGGTGCCGGCTTGTGTACGCTTTCGTTCCAAAGAGCGGGAGTATTCGCTCGCTTTCGGAGGACCGCGCGAAGGCCAAGGCTTCGGAAAATGTCCGTTCTGTCGAGCACACTATGGCCTTGGAAGATCAGGCTGTTGGAAGAGTGGAGGAGAAGATCGAGGAGGAAACGAGACGCATCCTGAAAAGCCCGAACAAATGACGCCACCGGCGCCAGCCAGCGACGGCAATACTCCTCTCTCACCGGAAGAGCTTGCAGACTTGATTCCTAGTCTCGCCACGAAGGAGGAGTTAAACGAGTGGGAGAGGGAGAACATACTGCAGGCCAGAGAGTGGTCCATCGGAGACCGTACCAGCCCGAAGGATATGGTCTCTGGCGAATACGTTCGGAAATTGCACCTGAAAATGTTCGACCAGACATGGAATTGGGCGGGGCAGTATCGGCGAACCGATAAAAATATCGGTATTCCGTTCCATGAAATTCGAGAGAGTCTCGCAGCGTTATTAGGTGACGCCCGCTACTGGATCGAGAACCGCACGTTTTCGCCCGATGGAACAGCCGTTCGGCTGCACTACCGTCTGGTGGCTATTCATCCCTTCCCGAACGGAAATGGAAGACATGCCCGCCTCATGGCGGACGTCCTCGTCCTGAAGCTTGGCCGCCCCGCATTCACTTGGGGCTCTACCAATCTCATCAAGCGGGGCGAATCGCGAGCCAGGTATTTGGAAGTCATCAGGACGGCGGACAATGGCGACCTGCAGCCGCTGCTTGCATTCGCCCGTTCGTGAGCCTGCGGGTACCGACTCTGCGATTGACGCGGAACTTCTTCCGCGTCCACACTGAAAGATTATGAAAAAGCTTCGTATCGGCATTCTTTTTGGCGGGCGCAGCGGCGAGCATGAAGTTTCGCTGCTCTCGGCTGCGTCGGTTCTCCAAGCCATCGACAAAGACAAATACGAGGTCGTGCCCATCGGCATTACCAGGGACGGCCGCTGGCTCACTGCCGCGGACGCCGAGAACCTGCTGCAGGGCAAATTGATTCTCGAGCCGCGCCAACTGCGGGCCGGCGATCCCGAAACCACCCCGGCCGCGGCGGTACTGGCCCGGGGCGAGTCGGTGGTAGTACCGCCGGAGCCAGCGCACCGGCAGGGCGGAGTCGTGCCCTTTCAGACTGATGCCGCGCTCACGCGTCGCGCCAGCGATCGTGCCATCAATGTCGATGTAATCTTTCCCGTGCTGCATGGCACGTTCGGCGAGGACGGAACCATTCAGGGGCTGCTCGAACTGGCTGACATCGCTTACGTGGGCGCGGGCGTGCTGGGCTCGGCCGCGGGCATGGACAAAGACATCATGAAGTCGTTGTTTATTGCCGCGGGCATCCCCATCGTGAAGCACGTCACGATTCTTCGCAGCACCTGGAAGAAAGAGCCGAAGAAAGTTCGGAAGCTCATAGAGAGCAAGCTGAAGTATCCCGTCTTTGTGAAGCCCGCGAACCTGGGATCGTCGGTCGGGATCAGCAAGGCGCACGACCGCAAGGAACTCGGCCCCGCCATTGAAGAAGCGGCGAAATTCGACCGCAAGATTGTCATCGAGCAAGGCGTGGGCGGAAAGAAAAATAAGGCGCGCGAGATCGAGTGCTCGGTGCTGGGCAACGACGAGCCGCTGGCCTCGATTCCGGGTGAAATTGTTCCGGTCAAAGAGTTCTACGACTACAACGCCAAGTATCTCGACGAAGGCTCCGAGCTGATCATTCCGGCGAAGCTCACCAAGGCGGAAACGAAGAAAGTTCAGGAACTTGCTTTGCGCTCCTTCAAGGCGGTGGACTGCTCCGGCCTGGCGCGTGTGGATTTTCTGATGGAGCCTGCTTCCCGGAACAGGTCACGGAACCAGGCGCGGAAGATTTATTTGAACGAGATCAACACCATGCCAGGATTCACCGCCATCAGCATGTATCCCAAACTGTGGGCGGCGTCCGGGCTCGGGTATGCGGATTTGATCGACCGGCTGATTCAACTCGGCATCGAGCGGCACGAGGATAAGAAGAGGAATCAGTACAGCCGGTAAAGGCTGCCGAGCCTCACGCCTCGCCAGCGGCGGCCTCATCTTCGGCCGCCAGCGATCCTCGGCTAACAGGCTGCGGAAAAACTCGCAAATCGGTGAAGTACCGTGGAAGAGCGGCGCTTCAGCGCCGCGTAAAGCCTCTAAAATCAGCGCGGGCTTTACAGAGTGCTGAAAAA